>JBARPC010000001.1:0-2637 GCA_049642725.1 Minisyncoccales bacterium
CTTTTTTTCTTTAGTCAAAGGATTATAGAATCCTAAAATTTCCAAAAACCGGCCTGCTTTTGGAGGATTCTTTTTATCAGTCACCACAATTCTGAAAAATGCCTGATTCTTTTTTCCTGTTCTTAAAAAACGAATAACTAACATATTACCATTTTTTTATATTTAAGGCGTTTTCCGCCGCCTTTTCTTCTGCTTCTTGTTTTGAAGAACCATTACCTTCAGCAACCAATTCTTGTTCAAGAAAAACGCCAATAACAAAGTTTTTATTATGATCCGGCCCCCATTCTTTTAAAACCTTATAAGACGGTGTAATGCCTACTTTTTCCTGGGCTTGTTCTTGAAAAGAAGATTTAGCATCCCTGAAAAGACCTTTTTTAATAATTTCAGGCAATTCTTTTATCAAATGCTTGTGGATAAAGCTATTACATGGCTGATATCCCTGGTCTAAATACAAAGCTCCGATAAATGCCTCAAGGGTATTTGCTAATATAAACTGACGAGCTTTGCCTGTTTCTTTTTCTTCACCCTGGGAAAGCAAAAGAAAATCATTAAAACCAATCCTTTTAGCAATTTTTGAAAGCATTTTAGAATTTACTAAAGCTGCGCGCCAATTCGTCATTATGCCTTCTTGTTTTTTCGGATAATTTTCAAAAAGATATTCAGTAACCACTAATTCTAATACCGCATCGCCTAAAAATTCCAATCGTTCATTGTGATAAAGATAAAATTTTGGCTTCTCGTTCAAATAGGAACGATGAATAAATGCCTGAATTAGTAAATCCTTGTTTTTAAAATTAACACCTAATTTTTTTTCTAAAGACGAAAAATCCTTCACAGAAACATATTAACATTCTAACATGTTAACATACAAACAAAATATTGAAATATTTATATGTTAAAATGTTAAAATGACTTATTTCTCTATTTCTTTAAACACGGTTCCTAATACGCCATTTATAAATTTCCCTGACGATTCACCGCTGAATGTCTTGGCCAATTCAATAGCTTCATTAATGGCTACTTTTGGAGGCACTGCCTCTTTATCGCCGTAAAGAAGCTCATAAAGCCCGATCCGTAAAACATTCCTATCTATGATGTTTATTTGATCAATCGGCCATTCCGGAGCCGCTTTTTCAATAATTTTATCAAGCTTAGTCAAATTATCTTTTATTCCATTGACTAATTCCCAAACCAAATCAACATTTTCTAATCCGGGACCAAATTCTTTTATATTCCTTTCTGCTATTTCATTTAATTCGTCTGGATTTTTACCGGAAAAATCCCACTCATACAAACTCTGCATTGCTATTGAACGTGATAAATGACGAGAAGCCATAAAATTATTTCTTTGATAGTTCTTCCATACTTAAAGGTTTTGCTTTTTTTCCTTGCTCTTCTTTTGCCGCAATTTCCTTTTCCTTCTTTTTCTTCTCTTTTTTGGTTAATTTCTTCATCACATCTATTACTTCCATATTTTTATAATATCCGCAAAAAAAGCAAACAGTATGAGCTAAAATCGACTTTCCGCATTTCGGACATTTAACTAAAGTCAGCGCTTTAGCAAAAATATGCATTCTGCGCTTATTTCTTCTTGATTTAGTGTGTCTTTGTTTTGGAACTGCCATAATAATCAATCTTGATGCTAACAAATATCCTTTTATTTGGCAAGAGTTTGTTTCTTAGTGATTATTTTGTAAATATTCTCAATGAAATCACCGCCGGCATAACCAATAATAAATGCTAAAGCAGGAGAAAAAGTATCTATTCCTAAAAAATCAACACCCAATTCTTTTATACTTACTGCAGTCAATACTCCAATCATTCCTGAAATAAACATCATAGTGAAAAAATATGGAATATCAAAACCAACATTTTTGTATGAATACTGATGTTTAATATAACCAACCAGCCCTCTTACTACTCCACCGCCAAACCCGGCAATTAAAATACTTAAATAAAACATATATTTATAATAACACAAAGCAAAAATAAAAAAAGAGGGCAAATTTAATTTGCCTCAAAATAGGAAAGTGATATAATGAGTTAATGTCAGAGTTCACTCATCTCCATGTTCATAGCCACTATTCCCTGCTTGATGGCTTGTCTAAAATAGACGAGCTTTTGGATTATGTAAAAAATTTAGGAATGGATTCAGTAGCCCTAACGGACCACGGTGTTTTGTATGGCGCTGTAGAATTTTATAAAAAAGCCAAGTCAAAAGGAATAAAACCCATTATTGGATGCGAAGTATATTTGGCTTTTGAAAAAATGGAGCAAAAAAGGCCAAATATTGATGATAAAAGATATCATTTGGTTCTCTTGGCTAAAAATGAACAAGGTTATAAAAACCTGGTTCAATTGGTAACCAAAGCCCACTTAGAGGGCTTTTATTATAAAGCAAGAATTGACGAAGAACTTTTATCAAAACACAGCCAGGGATTAATCGGCATGAGCGCTTGTTTGTATGGAAAAATTCCTACCCTTATCCTAAATAAAAAAATTGAAGAAGCAGAAAAAACTGCTTTAAAATACAAGGAAATTTTTGAAAAGGACAGCTTTTATTTAGAATTACAGCACCATCCTAATTTGCCCGGACAAAAAACTGTTAATGACACATTGATTTCTTTTTCTAAAAAG
>JBARPC010000002.1:0-3262 GCA_049642725.1 Minisyncoccales bacterium
AAAGACGCCGACTGCTGTCGGCGAACCAAACCCAGAAAAAATTTTAGACAATGGCTTTCCGAACGCAGTGAGGAAAACATTCAAGGTTCTGCTGAATGTAATGAAGCAGGTTCTTACATTTTATTTGAGCGGGCGATTATTTTTTTAATTAAAAAAGGAATAAATTTTTTTGGGTTTGGCTAAAAAATTGCTAATCGCAATTTTTCTTTTCGGAATCGTCTTTCCTTGATTTACTTTCGGCGAATAAGTAGACAGGATTCATAATTTCTTTAATTGTTGAGAAAAAAATGTTATAATTAGTAATATTCAATCAAACACTTTCTCTTTTGACTTTCCAGAATAAGAATTTATTGTGGTTAGATGAAAGAAAAAGTAAAAATATGAGCAATCAAAATTTTTCTAAATTTTTAAATAGAGGAATTTCTACACCAATAGGCATTCTCATTATTGTTTTAGTCGCTTTTATTGTCGGCGGGGGAATTTTAACTTGGCAGTATTTCGGCACACCGGAAGAAAAAGTGAAAACATCGGAAGAAATAGACAAAACAGACAAAGACGTTGTTTTGGTTAAGATTAAAGAGAATTTAGAAAAAATAAAAAGCGTGCATGCAGTAAAAAAAGTAAAGGAATATTCAAAAGTGCAGAAAGGTGAAATGCGAGAAAGAAGCCAAGTCGAACTTTATTTATTACAAGGTGGAGACGCGGAATACTATTTTATTTTTCCCAACAAAAAAAGAATCGTATCAAGCTTTTCTATACAAGAATATCTCAAAGAAGAAAACACAGAATTAATAGAATTGACAGACGAAAAAGACGAAGTAATTATTATTGACAATAACATCTACTTAAAATTTGCCTTTCTTGATTTATTTTATAAAGAAGAAACCGGCATGGAATCTCCATATCAATGGTTTCATGGAAAAGATGGGCAGTCCATGCCATCTTTAATATCTGATAGCCCGGGAGAAACAATAGATTTTAATCTAAAAATTTATCCAGAAGGATGGAATTTTACTAAAAAAATAGAGGCGATAGAAGAAGATTTAGGCACAGAGGAAATAAATGGAATAAGGTGCCACCACTATAAAATAAAAATAGAGAAAAAATCTCTTGTTGCTGTTTTTGAAGCAGAACAAAAGGGAGACAAAATTAGATTTGTAAAAGGCGATAAGGAGATTCTAATTCCTATTCCTGAGCCCGAATTGATGACTGTTCCTGCTACGATTATAGGGATTAGTGAATCCGAATACCCGGGGCCCTCTTATAGATATCGAGTAAGTACTTGGTCAACGGGAGGTGAAATTTGGGTTGGAGAAGATGACTTTTTCGTTCATAAAGAAAAAATTATAACGGAACATGCTTATTTTTTCTTTGACCCCGCAAAGTCAGAAGAAGAAAATAAGGAAAAAGGTATGCTATTTACCAAAAATATTTCTGAGATTACCTATTCTGATTTTGATAAGGACATGAGAATAGAATCCCCTAAAGAAAAAGTGGTAACAGTGACAGAATATTTGAAGCAAATGGGGTATCCGGTCACAGAAGAAGAAATTTCTGAAGCCGAAAAGAAAGAAAGGGATGAAATACGAAAATATAGGTTAGAGCATCTCGCTTCCCATTTAGAGGGATATTATCGGGACCATAATCAATATCCTGTAGCTGAAAGTTTAGAGAAAGTATCCAGTGAAGAAAGTAATTTTTATAAATCTCTTGTGCCAGATTATATATGGGGAGGAAATAAAGATTTTCTATTTGATTCTAAACATCCAGAATTTTGGTATAGCTATAAATCCGGTGGAAGCTGTTATGAATTGACAGCTCGATTGGAGAATATAAAAGATAAAGATTGTGTAATGGAAAATGATATTTGTCTTTATAAATATAAAGGCGGAACTTGTGCAAATATGTGGATAGATATTCTAAAAGAGAATGAAAAACCGGGAACGGAGCAGCATACATATAATATAGAGGTTTTATCCGATGAATCCTGTAGTTTAACAGTTTACGTAAAAAATACTGGGGAAGTACCATTGCGCAATGTTAGAGTATCAACAAATGTAGGAATTACTAAAAGTATAGGAGATATAAATAAAAAAGAGATAAAACAAGTGCCTATTGAGTTTATGCCGACTAATCCAGGTTTAAGTGGCTTGGAAGTAACTGTCAAATCTGATGAGGGGATTGAAAAAAGTTTAACGAGAACACTTTTCGTCTATGAGTTCGATTTTGAGGTTTCGGCGCCAAAAACAGTTCATTCAGGCGAAGAAGTTCAAATAGATATTTCAGTAACTAGTAAAGTGCCGAAAACAAGATTTATAGATGTAAGTATTAAAACAAATATTATAGACCCCTGGAAACCGGGTGGTTATAAACAGACATTTGAAATTCCTTTAGCAAGTTTGCCGCCCTTTGTGACAAAACATACCTCATTTACTTGGGATACGTCAGATATTGTTTATGGAAGATTAAAAATTAATACCTTTTTGCTAATTGGCGGAATTGAGATAATGAAAAAAGAGAAATATATTGATATTTATGATTAATATTGTTAGCGAACACTCATTTACTTTTAGGTTTTCAGAATAAATTATGAGCAAAGAAACAATCAAAAAATTCTTGAAGCCAGATTGGAGAAAGGTTATTATCGCTTTTTTATTCTATCTTGGGATATCGCTTTCATACCTTAAAATACTCCCTTTTAGTTTTTGTATAATCCCTTATTTTGTTCTTGTGGCTATTCCAGTACTATTGACAGGGGGTGTTTTTGCTACTCCCAGCACTTCTTTACTCCGTTTTGGATTTTTATTTCCTTTGTGTTTAATATCACAATCTCTTTGCGTAATAAATTTTGTAATATTTTATTATTTAGTTTCTTGTACATTGATTTACTTTTACGATAAATCTAAAGATAAAAAATAATAATCATATAATTGTCTGTGTTATACGCAAAATTGCTAAGCAATTTTAGGCTTGATTTTATCAAGACTTGTCTAATTACGACGGACAGAAGATTTACATATAAGGCAAATTGGAGAGATCGAGTGGTTCCTAAAAAGAAAAATTTGCCTTAATGAATTTTAGCCAAACCCAAAAAAATTTATTCCTTTTTTAATTAAAAAAAATAAATCGCCCGCCCAAATAAAATGTAAGAACCTGCTTCATTACATTCAGCAGAACCTTGAATGTTTTCCTCACTGCGTTCGGAAAGCCATTGTCTAAAATTTTTTCTGGGTTTGGTTCGCCGACAGCAGTCGGCGTCTTT
>JBARPC010000003.1:0-34008 GCA_049642725.1 Minisyncoccales bacterium
TCCTTAAGGAGGTCGGACCTCTCTAACTTAATTGGAAAATTCGTGAAAGTGAAAGTCACTAATGCTATCCCTTGGGGATTGAAAGGAGAATTATTAAAATAAAAAAAAGAGGCTAATTTATTAAGCCCCATCTATTATTTTTAAAGGTTCAATGCGGGACAGATATTATAATCTTTGCATTTCTCACACTCTTTGGCTGCTTCCAGCGTCTCAACAAACCTTTCTCCCGTTTTTAAACAAATGTCGCTATCTTTCTTTTCTTCTTTCATATCTTTTTATTCCTAATTAAAAGTTACTATAAGTTTAGGATTATGTCAAATTTTTTCTCAATATCTTGTCCACTATTTCTGGTTTGGCTTTGCCTCTGGTAGCTGCCATTACCTGGCCTATTAAAAACTGAAGAGCGTTTTCTTTTCCTTTTTTATAATCTTCAACTGGTTTAGGGTTTTTTAAAATTATGTCTTTTATAACTTTCTCAATTTCTAATTCATCGGTTACCTGGCTTAATCCCTTGTCTTCAATAATATGCGACGGGTCAGCACCGGTTTTAAACATTTCGCTTAAAACTATTTTGGCGATTTTTGAGGAAATTTCTTTTTTATAAATTAAAGTGATAAATTCAGCAAAGTTTTCCGCCGTGATCAGTCCCCCACCACCTTTTAATAATCCTTGTAAGTCAGTGATAAGATAATTAGCGCAAATTTTAACTAATTTTAAAAACTCTTCTCTTTCAACTTTTCTTTTTATATCTATTTCCTTAACCCAATTTCTTAATTCTGACATTACTTTTTCAAAATATTCTCCAAGATTTTTATTTTGGACAAAAACTTCTATCTCTTTATCTGATAAATTATACTCTGCCTTAAACCTATCTCTTTTGGCTTGAGGCAGTTCCCCTATTTCATTTTTTATTTTATTAATATCTATGTTCATAAAATGACGAGGATTTTTTATTTTCCGAGTAATTTAAAAACAAAGCATTGGCAGGTCTGGCTCTGGAAAATATCTATAATCATGGGCTTCTTCTTTTTCTCTCTGGCTTATTGTTATTTGTTTGGTATCATGCCAGCCTCGCGTTTCTTGAATAATTTTCTTGCCGGTTTTTAAAACTTTTTCCTGTCTTTTAATTTCATATTCAATCCCCTTTTCCACTGCCTTAAATGAATTTAAATTCTTAATTTCTACTTTTGTACCTAATTTATTGCTTTTACTTAAAGAAATATTGGCCTCAACTCTCATTCCTCCCTTTTCCATATCTGCGTCAGACACATCAAGGTATCTTAAAATTAATCGTAGCTCTTCAGCAAACTTTCTCGCTTCTCTTGTTGAATGAATGTCTGGTTCTGTGACCAATTCCATTAAAGGAATTCCTGCCCGATTGAAATCAACTAAAGAATGATCTGCGTCAGAAGGATGAATTAGCCTGGCTGTATCCTCTTCTAAATGTATCTCCTTTATTCTTATTTTATTATTAATTTTTAAAGCACCATCTTGACATAAAGGTAAGTAATATTGACTAATTTGATATGCTTTCGGCAAGTCAGGATAAAAATAATTTTTTCTGTCAAATTTTGAATATTTAGAAATTTGACAGTTTAAAGCTAATCCTGTTTTAATTACTTTTTTCACTGCTTCTTTGTTTATAACCGGCAATACGCCCGGATGAGCCGTACAAATTGGACATATATTAGTATTTGCCTGCTTTTCGTCCGGGTCATTAACGCAAGAACAAAACATCTTACTATTAGTTTTTAGTTCGGCATGAATTTCGAGGCCGATGGTTGGTTGATAATCCATAATATCCAGAGGTTGAAAATTACTTAAGAGATTCTTTTATAATTTCCTTTCCCGAGCTTGTCCCAATAATATCAGCGCCGGCTTTGACCATTATTTTTAAATCTTTTAGAGTTTTAATTTTGCCAGCTGCTTTGATTAAAAGTCCGGGAGCCGCCTTTCGCATAGTTTTAAGATGTCTCGCTTTTTCTTCTAATTCTCTGTTTTCTAAGGGATCTTTAAAAGTAGCTGTTTTTACACAGACAGCGCCTGCTTTTTTTACAAGCTGTGATGCTTTTACAATTTCTTCATCAGTTAGATAACCAGAACCAATAATTACCTTTGTAGGCAAAATTTTACAAACTTCTTTTAAATCTTTTAAAACTTGAGCATATTTCTCATATTTCAAGTCAACGATATTCATTACTATATCCAATTCATCTGCGCCGTCTTTTTTTGCTTTTTGGCACATTTCTATTCGCTGTTGATGAGAGCTTAAACCCATTGGCGGGTCAATTAAAACCACTACTTTTATATCTGTGTCTTTTAATTCTTTTTTAGCTATCCTTACCCATTCTGGGTTAATGCAAACACCCCGAAAAGCATATTTTCTCGCCTCATCGCAAGTTTTTTTGATATCCTTAGCAATAGCTCCCTGATTTATATTAGTATGGTCAATTAATTTAGCAATATTTTTCATAAATTTTGGAAGTCGTTTTAAATTTGTTTTTCTTTTTTACTGGTTGAGACGCGGCCGCCCTGCCATTGGCCCCGGTATAAACTCGTTTTTCCTTTAATTTCATGAAACATAGCGTAAACTACTCTGGCTCCAAGTTCAACTTCTATCCGACATTGACCTAAATTTACAATTCCAAAAGTTAATTCTCCCTGATAACCTGGTGAAACATTGGCAGTAAAAATCATTATTCCCGACCTGTGTAAAGTTGACCTTTGCCGCAGTAAACATAAAATATTTTCGGGTAAATTTACTTTCTCAACTGTTTTCATTAAATAATACTTCCCGGGTTTAAAAACAAAACTTTGTTTCTGTTTTGGCTCATATTTCGCCAATAGCCATGTTTTTGGTGTTTCTCTTTCGTCTATGCCTAAAAATCCTTTTCCAGAAATTTCATAAATTTCCCCCAGCCGAAAATCAAAACCAGCGCCCTCTGGATTTTTTAATTCTCTTTCTGAAAGATTCTCTACTAATTTTTTCTCCTTTACTAATTTCAGTAATTCTTTCACTCCTAATATCATTTTTTTATTTTACCACATTTTAGAAAATAAAAAAAGAAGGCCTCAAAGAGACCTATGTTTTTTGCAACAACTTGGGATTTTCTCGGAGAATTTCATCAAGATACTTAATCTCAATCTCTTCAAGTCCTGGAATTTCTGGAAGGCTTGTTTTCTGCTCAGAGAAATTGTCTCTACAGACAATCGCTTTAGCCTTCAGTCCCACTGCTGCTGCATCTGCAAGAATGAGCGGATGGAAAATCCAATCACTAGAAACAACGGTAAAAGTATTGATTTCTCTTAGTGTTATAGGATTACTAAGTATTCTTGTAGCGTCTCTAATTATCCACTGATCTGCTACGCTTTTTCCTCTCGCTCTTTTCCCGGGCACTGGTACTACCTGAAAATTAATGTCGGTATCATAAAATCTTTGCTCTAAGTCTAATAGTTCAGTGTAGAAACGAGGATAACGAGAAGGTCGCCAACCCTCTTCTATACTGATATACACCCCAACATTACTCGGTTCCCCACCGGTTATACACTTAATAAATCCGGCAAAATCAAGATTTTTCCATCCAATCTTGGGACCGAAACTCTCTTCAATACTGTAATAAAGATTTTCCTCGTCTATCACTACTTCGTTTATTTTTTTCTTTTTCCAATCTCCATATACTTCTTTCATTTTTTTCTAATCTCACCCCCTATTTTGTTGTTTCGTTGATGGCTTTATACTATCACCTCCTTTTTATTTCTCTTCCATCCTTTGAAACATTGCTCCAATTTCTGAAGAAAGCTGATAATCTACATTCTTGTTGTCGCTCCCTCTACTTTCCTGTTCTCTTTTCTTTTTCATAAACAAATGACTTTCTTTTTCCCGACTTTTCCGCCCTCGTTCTATTATCAGGTTTATTTCTTTGAAGTTCGCTCTTGCTATTTTTTTTATCCTTTTATTCATCTCTTCTATCCTTCCCTCTTCTTTTTCTCTTTCAAACATTTTTCTCGCTCCTATCCCTATCTACCCAGAATCTATTACCATATTTTTCCACGCATTTTTCTTTTACTTCCTCTTTTGTAATTTCATGCGTCTTACGCGTTCCGTCTTCTTCTATTCCTATAACGTTCACTTTTCTTCCTATCTTTTATTACTCCCATTGTTTTACTTCTTCAATTATTTATGTGCTGTAATTTTACAGTATCAAAAATAAAAGGGGGCGTCAACCCCAATATTATTATTAAAAAATTAGCTTAAAAAACAAAATTTCATTTTTGAAAAATCTTTTCTAAATACTATAACTCGTTTTTTAACTTTCTCTGGATTTTTTTTGCCTAAAATAATCTGCTTGATAAAATCTGCTATTTTCTTCATCTCTTTTTCTTTCATCCCAAATCTAGTCATCTCCTGGACTCCTATCCGAATTCCATTAGGATTTTTAATATTCATCTTAGACAAAGCAATAATATTCTTATTTAAAATAATATTTGCTTCTTCAAGAACCTTAGCTACTTTATCTCCACCTCCATTTTTTTCAACATTAACAAGAACTTGATGGCTTTTAGTGAATCCTTTTTCGGCTCCTAAAACATCAAAACCAGAACCATAAAGTTCTTTAGCTAATGCTTGGGCATTCTTTATAATTTGCCGACTATAATTTTTTCCAAATTTTTTCATTTCCAGTAAAGCTAAATAAAGAGGCGGTATTCTATGAAGGTGATGGTTGGAGAGAACTCCAGGAAAAACTTTATGTCTAATTTTCTTTTTAAGGTCTTTATTAACATTTCCTAAAATCAATCCTCCTTGAGGACCAGGAAAGGTTTTATGAGTAGAGGAAGTAATAATATCTGCACCTTCAGCAAGAGGATTTTGAAAAAAACCTGAAGAAATTAAGCCAAAAACATGGGCGGCATCAAAAATAATCTTTGCTCCTATTTTTTGACAAATTTCCTTTAGTTCCTTCACTGGTTGAGGAAATAGAATTACCGATCCACCAATAATAATAAATTTTGGTTTTAATTTTAAAATTTTCTTTTTACTTTTTTCTAAATCAATATTTAATTCTTTCTTGTTAAAATCTAAATGAGAAATTTTTAACCCTAAAATCCCAGCTGCTCCTTCTTTTTCATGGGAAATGTGAGAACCTCCTAAAATTCCTAAAGTTAAAATCCTATCTCCCTTTTTAGCTAAAGCGGAATAAACAGCTAAGTTTGCTAAAGTTCCAGAAATCGGTCTCAAATCAACAAAATCAACCTTAAAGTGTTTTTGAAAGGATTCCATTGCCAAACTCTCCATTTCATCAAAATACTTCAATCCCTGATAATATCTTTTAAAAGGCATTCCTTCAGCGTAGCGATGCATCAGGTCGGAATTATAAATTCTTTCGCAGACCGGCGACATCACATTTTCCGAAGCAATAAGGTTTATGCAATTCCTTCTCCACTCCTGATGTTTTTTAAAAAGAGATAACATTTTCTTCATATCTTCCCTGTTAAACTTCTTAAATTTTGCTGAAATTTATTTTTCAGGTCTTTTTTTATTTCTTGATGAAATTTCTCATTGTAATTTTTAACTAAATTTTTGATATAGAAACAACTTTTTACCTCTGGACAAAATCCAATTGATTCACATTTAGGAGCAATAAATTTATTCAACCATGAATGTCCTATTTTAGTTAAAGCTTTTTTTATTTGTTTCACTTCGTTTAAAGTATTTCTTCTCATTTCTTCTTCGGCAGTTGAACATAACCTTAAAGGATAGTATCCGATTAAGAGATTGTATAAATCATACTCTTGTAAAATATCAATTTTTACTGCCCTTGGAATTATAAAAATTGCATCTCTGGGCCTTATTTTTAATTTAATTAAATTTTGGTAGGTCTCAAAAGATTTTAAAGCCACTAAAAGATATTGATTAAGAAATCCTGGATTGCTTTTAATTGATGGAGGAATAGAAAAAACCTGTTCTATCTCTTGGATAATTTTATTATTTATTCTTCCGGCTTTAATTTCTCTTTTAAATTTATTAAATCTGTTACTAGCTCTATTAATAGAATAGTATATTGATTCAATAACTTGCGGACAGGTTCTGTGTCTTTTCTTTTCTCCCCAAATACGCCAAGGAACAGAAGATAGGACTTTAATTCTTAAAGCACTGTTATAATCGCGAAGAATTTCTCTACGCAAAGCAATAAGCTCAAACCAGTTTTTCTTAATTGCTTTTAAGGATGAAAATGTACTTTTATTAATCTTTTCTAACTTAGCTAATTTCTTTTTTAATCCTGGAGTAAAAAATGTTTCCACAGAAACTAATTTTGTTCCATTAATAAGTTGTGTTTTTTTTATAATTTCTCTAACAATATTGGAATTATTTGGATTTTTAAAAATATTTGGATAATGATAAACATTTCTCGGAGCCGCTTCTCTGGTGGTGTAAAGAATATCTATTCCTAATTTTTTAACATTATTTTCTATTTCTTTAATTAAAATTCCAATTTCTTCCGGCATCCATTCTTTTTCGTTTAGATATTCTCTCTTTAAGCTAATTATTGATTCAATGGGCAACTGAATAATGCCTGTGCCGTAAATGCCATATTGTAAAATTTTACTCGCCTCGTCTTTTCTTGTTTTTTTAGATAAAAGAAAATTAAAAAATTTAATGATTTCTTCAGAGGTTTCTTGATATATTTTTTTTGCTTTTTCATCCGCTAAAATATTTTTTGGAAAAACAATATCTTCCTCGCTTGTTCCTGTCCTCCTGCCGGAAGAAACCAAAGAAGAAGAAAAAATAATGCCTGTTAAGGCAGAATCTAAAAATTTACTTCCTTCGTAGCTTAAACAAAGAGTAGGAGTTGTAGCAACAGAAGCATGACCTATTAAAGAAGATTTCTGTAAAATACCCTTCATTTCTTGTTCTAAGGTTTCACCCTTACTTTCTATTTCTTTTAAAAGTTTTTTAATAGACCTGCCCTTGAATGTTGCTAAGCCAGAAAGAGAAACAATTTCTTGAGGATTTAAAAATCCTGTTTTATCTTCTAAAACAGGCGTAATTCCTAAAAACTTTATTTTTAAATTATCTGTGGTTAGTATTTTCTTCATGTATTTCTTGTTCTTGGTTTATCTTGCTGGCTGTAGCTTCTTTTTGTTCAGCATATTTATGGTCTTTTTGTTTTACATAAGGAGTCTCTACTGAAGAAGAAATGGTTTCAAAAGTCATAGCACAAACCCGCATTCCGGGATAAAGAATCAAAGGCATAATCCCCAGGTTTCCAAACTCCATTACTGCTTTTCCCGCCCAACCGGGATCAAACCTGGCAGCAGTTGAATGAACCACTAACCCTAATCTCCCTAAAGAAGACCTGCCATCAAGCCGACCCATTATATCGCTTGGTAAAATAATCTCTTCTTTTGTAACGGCAATAACAAACTGTTTTGGCTCTAAAATAAAAGGTCTATCATCATCTATTAAAATTTCCTCCATGGCTTCCTCTAAATTACTTATTTTCTTTTTAAGGTCTAAAAAGGGATAGCGAGTAGGTCTGAAACTTTTAAAAGAATTTCCTAAATGTAGGTCTAAAGAACAAGGACCCAACTGTTCTTCAAAATTTGGTTTAGGAATAATTTGAATTTTTCCTTTCTCAATATATTCTTTTATATGTCTGTCAGAAAGAATCATAATAAATTATTATATAACTATTATTAGATTTTAACAATGCCTTTTTGCCTTCTAATCCTCTACTTCTATCCCCATTTGCTTTGCTGTTCCTTCTACTATTTTCATCGCTTGTTCTATATCTAAAGCATTTAAATCAGGCATTTTCTTTTCAGTAATTTCTTTGAGCTGGGCTTTAGTAATTTTAGCCACTTTTGTTTTATTTGGTGTTCCAGAACCTTTCTCAATTGCTGCTGCTTTTTTTAAAAGTTCAGCAGCTGGCGGCTGTTTCAATTTAAAATCATATGTTCTATCTTCATAAACAGTAATTGCTACCGGGATTTTAAATCCTTGCTGATTTTTAGTGGCATCATTAAACTTTTGGCAAAATTCAGCAATATTAAGCCCATACTGGGCTAAAGCAGAACCTACCGGCGGCGCTGGTGTTGCTTTTCCAGCATTTATTTGTAATTTAATAATAGATTTTATTTTTTTTGACATATTTAAATTTTCTTGATTTGTAATGAATCCAACTCAACGGGCGTGTCCCTGCCAAACATATTCACTAAAACCTTAACTTTTCCTTTCTCTTCATCTATCTCTGAAACCTTTCCATCATAATCCTTAAAAAGACCGTCTGTAATTTTTACAGCATCCCCTATCCTAACATCAATTTTATACTGAGGTGTTTCTACGCCCATTCTCTTTTTTAAAATTTCAATTTCTCCTTTGGAAACAGGAACTGGCGTAGTTCCGGCGCCAACAAAACCAGTAACATTAGGAGTATTTCTGACAACATACCAAGAATCATCTGTAACTATCATTTGAACCAAAACATAACCTGGATAAATTTTTTCTTCTATTATTTTTCTTTTATTGTTTTTAATTTTAATTTTTTTTTCTTTTGGCACTATAACATCAAAAATCTTGTCTTCCATGCTTAAAGACTCAATACGTTGCTTTAAACTTTTAGTAACAGCATCTTCATAGCCAGAATATGTATGCAACACATACCAGTTTTTCTCTTGTGAAATTTGTTGTTTTGGCATATTTTTAAATGAAAAACTAAATAAGGTGGAAAGGATTTTCTGCTTTCCGAGACGCGTAGGGCTCCCTTTGGGATAAAGCGCGAGGAAAGAAGGAAATCCGAGCAAGCTATAAATTTAATATTCTTTCAAGTAGTCGGTTGAAAACCACATCTAATCCGCCTAAAAATATGGCTACAGCTATAGAAATACAAACAACAATTAAAGTATATTTTAAAGTTTCCTGGCGAGTAGGCCAATTAACTTTTTTTAATTCAAGTTTTGCTTCTTTAAGAAATGTAATGATTTTATTTGAAAATTGTTTAATATCCATAATATTTTTAAAACAGCCCCTGCGGGCTTCACTATCAAAATAACAAAATAACAATCATATGTCAAGATTCTTTACTTTTTTCGCATGGGTTTGAATAAACTTTTTACGAGGCGAAACTTCTCCGCCCATTAAAATATCAAAAATTCTATCTGCTTCTTTAGCGTTTTCAATAGTAACTTTTAATAAAACTCTGTTTTTAGGATTCATAGTTGTCTCCCATAGCTGGTTTGGATTCATTTCTCCTAAACCTTTATAACGTTGAATATTTACGCCAGAAATTTTTTCTTCTTCAATAATCTCTTTTTTATCTCCAACTTTAGCTTTAGTTTGAGTTTTAGTTCTTCCCTGTTTCTTTTTTTCTTCTTTTATTGAACTTAAAATTTCAGCTTTATCTGAATCAGTATAAGCATACTCAATTCTTGAACCTGCTTGGATTCTGTAAAGAGGCGGCTGGGCAACATAAAGATAGCCGGCTTCAATAATTGGTTTGAGGTATCTAAAGAAAAGAGTCAAAAGCAGGGTTCGAATATGATTGCCATCCGAATCCGCATCGCACATTATTATTACCCTCTGATACCGCAGTTTATCTAAATTAAAATCCTCAGCAATGGCAGTACCTAAAGCAATAATCAGGGATTTAATCTCTTTTGAATCCAAAATTTTATCTAAACGCGCCCTTTCTGTATTTAAAATTTTTCCCCTCAACGGCAAAATAGCTTGAAATCTCCTGTCTCTGCCTCCTTTCGCGCTTCCGCCGGCACTCTCACCCTCCACTATATATAGCTCTGATTCTTCTGGATCTTTGGAAGAGCAATCAGCTAATTTGCCAGGCAAGGCTAAACCGTCTAAAGCGCCTTTTCTTAAAACTGTCTGCCTGGCTGCTCTAGCTGCTTTTCTGGCTTTAGCAGATAAAAGGCAGCCTCCAATAATAGCCCTGGCGTCTTGAGGATTTCTCTCTAAAAAATCAGCTAATCCTTCTAAAACAACTGTCTCTACTGCTACTTTTGCTTCTGGATTTCCTAGCTTTGCTTTTGTTTGACCCTCAAACTGAGGCTCTTTTATCTTTACAGAAACCACAACTGTAAGCCCCTCCCTAACATCATCTCCGGAAAGATTTTCATCCCCCTCTTTTATTAGGCTGTTTTTCCGAGCATAATCATTCAAGCCCCTTGTTAAAGCAGCCCTGAAACCAGTAAGATGGGTTCCGCCCTCTCCAGTATAAATATTATTAGTAAAACTCTCTTCATATACCTCGTATTCCTGAGTGTACTGAAAAGCAGTTTCTACTAAAATCTCATCTTTTTCTCCTGAAACATAAAAAATATTATCATTTTTCGGTTCTGCCCCCCTAACTAAATGTTTAATATAAGCAATTAATCCGCCCTCAAAATAGAAATTATAAACATCTTTTTTCTCTCCCCTTTCATCCTTAATTTTTATTTTTATGCCTTTTGTCAGATATGCCTGCTGGCGCAAGTGATTTATTATCTTTTTTAAATCAAATTCAATATCTTTGAAAATTTCTGAATCTGGCTCAAAAGTCACCATGGTTCCTGTATGCCTGCATTTTCCATCTTTTTTAACTTTAGTAGTGGGCTTGCCTTTAGCATATTCTTGCGTATACTTTATGCCATTTCGACAAATCTCTGCTTTCATAAATTTAGAAAGAGCGCAGACAACTGATATTCCAACACCATGAAGCCCTCCGGCTACTTGATACGCCTTGCCTCCAAACTTTGCCCCAGCATGCAGAGTAGTCATTACTGTCTCTAATGCTGATTTTTTTGTTTGCTGGTGAATATCTACTGGAATTCCTCTGCCATTGTCTTTAGTTGAAACTTTATTACCAGGCAAAAGAATAACCTCTACTTCATTGCAATAGCCGGCTATTGCTTCATCAATATTATTATCAACACATTCCCAAACCAAATGATGCAGTCCTTCAGAACCAGTTGAGCCAATATACATTCCAGGTCTTCGCCTGACCGGCTCAAGACCTTCTAAAACATAAATATCTTTAGCTCCATACTCTTCTATCTTTCGTGTTTTTTTCTTTGGGGCTATCTCGCTGTGTTTTTTAGTTGTTTCTTTGTTAGTCATGTTTTGAAATTTCTAATTGAAAATTGAAAATTTATCGGCGGACTTCCCATTCCGGCTCTTCTTCCAAAGTTTTAATAATTTTTTGCTGAATCTGGTCAATTTCTAGGGCAGTTAAGGTCCTGTCTTCTGCCTGATAAATTATATGAAAAGCTAAATTCTTTTTGCCATCAGGAAGCTCTTTCCCTTCATACATATCAAATAAATCCACATCTCTTACTAAAACTCCTCCGGAAATATTTATTTTATTTAAAACATCCACCACTTTTACTTTCTTTGGAACTAAAACTGCCAAATCCCGGACAGCAGCCGGAAAAAGAGAAATTGGCCGATATTCACTTTCTTCTGAACAAAGTTCCTTTAATTTTTCAAAATCAATTTCAAAAGCGCAAATATCTTTCTTTATTTTAAAACTCTCCAAAATTTTAGGAGAAATTTCTCCTAAAAACCCGATTTTTCCATTGCCGACTTTAATTTCAGCACATTTTTTCGGATGCCAGAGTTGAATATCCTCAAAAGATACTTTGTATTCATCGTACCAAATATCACTAATGCCTAATTTATTTAATAACAAGTCAATCGTTCCTTTTAATTCATAAAACAATTCTCTTTTGTCTTTTTTGATAATTATCCCAGAAAGCATCGTTCTTTCATCTACCATTAATCTTGAATCTTTTTTATACTGTTTTCCAATCTCAAAAAGCTTCATCTCTTCAAAATTCTTAATATTGCTCTTTATATTCTTTAATAAATTAATGAGCAGTGTTGGCCTTAAATATTTTTGTTCAATACTCATTGGGTTTTCTATTTCTACGAGAACAGTTCTCGTAGGGTTTATGAAAATCTCTTTGTCTTTTTCACTGATAAATGAATAATTATAAACCTCTGTGAAGCAAAGTTCTTTTAAAATATTTTTAATAAAATTCTGCCAAAAAATATCTTCATTTTTTTCTGGCGGAATTAAGGCGCTTGATGGCAGAACTGGCTCAATCTTTTCATAACCATAGATTCTGCCAATTTCTTCAATTAAATCTTCTGGAATAGAAATATCTAATCTAAATGTAGGTACCTCTACTCTTATCCAGCGAGAACTGTCCTCGCTGGTTTTAAATCCTAAATTCTGAAGTATCTGGATTATCTCTTTTTTTTGAATTTTTGCTCCTAATAATTTCTCAACATAATCTAAATCTAATTTAATTTTTTTAAGAAGAACTTTTTTGGGATAGAAATCACTTAATCCTTTTGCCATTTTCCCTTTGGCTATTTCTTGGATTAAAGCTGCTGTTCTATTTATAGCATTTTCAGTTAAATTTGGGTCAAGCCCATGTTCAAAGCGCCAAGAAGCATCTGTTTTTAGGTTTAATGATTTTGAGGCCTTACGGATAATTCTACACTCAAAGTTAGCTGATTCTAAAACTATTGTTTTTGTTTTTTTATCAATTTCTGCTTTTTCCCCGCCTTTTATTCCAGCAATAGCCAATGGTTCTTTAGAATCTGCAATAATTAAAATATTTTCATTTAAATCAAATTTTTGGTTATCAAGAGTAATTATTTTCTCTCCTTTTTTTGCAAATCGCACTATTATCTTTTTTCCTTCTATTTTATCAAAATCAAAAGCGTGTAATGGCTGGCCTGTCTCCAACATTACATAGTTAGCGATATCAACAATATTATTAATCGGTTGTAAGCCGCAAACTTTCAATCGCTCTTGAAGCCATTTTGGCGAATCCCCTACCTCAACATCAGTAATTACCCTGGCAGTATATCTCGGACAAGCATTTTTATCTTTAATTTCTACTTTAATAAAATCTTTGGCTTTTAATTCTTTATCTTCTTTTAATTTGACTTTTTCAGCCCCTGCCAGAAAAGTCAAATTTGTTATTACTGCAATCTCACGAGCAATGCCTATATGTGAAAAACAATCACTTGCCCTATTAGGAGTAATATCAATATCTAAAACAAAATCTTTGTCTGCTTTCCTTACTTCTTCAACTTCAAAAGCGTGCATAGTCAAAACCTCTGCCAGCTTCTCCGGCTTTGGTAGTTTTTTATCAAAAAACGATTGTAACCAATTGTATGAAAATATCATAAATATAATGCGAATCTACGAATAATACACGAATACTACAAATTGCGAATGCAGTTGTTGATACACAACTGTTGATGTTTGACATCAACAGCCTCATGCCAATGTTCTCTTAAACTTTTTTAATGACGGCTGTGAAAGGATTAGAAAATGAAAACCTACTCCCCGAAATCTGAACACTACCTTCTTTCATCGCCCTTCTTATTTCCTTATTCGGTTTACGAATATCTACGAGAAAGGCCAAAAGAAAAATAAATATCAATGCCCATATTAGATACCCCCATGAAGCACCTGTTATTTCATCTACAGAAATAGACAATATAAGGCCCACGATAAGGATGATATAAAACAAAGAATAGTATTTATACCGAATTATAATTTCATCTGATGTTTCTTCTCTTTTGTAAAATAATGCCATATTTTTAGATGTTTTAATTTTATTCTCTACTCCGACCTTTTATATTTTTAATTTTTTATATTCTTCGGCTTGTTTTTTTAAAAAATCCTTAATTTCTTCAGGGGAATATTTTTCTTTTAAAAAAGTAACTTTTACAATCTCTAAATCTTTAAAATAACTAAGCTGCTCTAAAAATAAACGATCATTAAACTCTATATCAAATTTCTTTTCAGCCAATTTTATAACTTCAACAATAGTTATATATTTCTTTTTCAAAAGAAAAAATAAGTCAACATAGTCCCTCCACAACGCCCGACGGCCAATAGTGAAAGCTTTATCTAAAGCAATATCTTTTACTGAAAAAAGGGGTAAAGAAATAGTAGGAACTGTTTTAAATAATGGTTTATATGGATAACGAACTAATGTAATTGAAATATTGTCTGAAGTAATAACATCTAATTGTTCAGAAATATTCCTTTTTACTTCTATTATTTTAAACAATCTTCTCAGTTTTAAGAGATCTGCTCTTTTAACTTCCCTGTCAAGAAAAATATCAAAATCAAACGAGAAACGATGGCCGATTTGAAGTAAAAGAGCTGTCCCTCCACTCAAAACTCCCTCTTTCCCAAAAAGTTTTAACTTTTTAAAAACCTGTCTTCTTTCTTTATCTAATAAATCATAATGGAGTGCAAACATATTTTTTCTCGTTTATTTTTTTATTTTTAATTTTTAGAAAAATATCTTTTATAAAATTAAATGACGGCGGATAATAAATTCTAATAGGATGTTCTAAAAAAACTTTTTTAATTTCACTCAAAGAATAATTACCAAGTAACCACTTTAGTTGTTTAAAATTTCCAAATGATAAAATTTGATGGATAATATAAACTTTATCCTCTTGTAAATCTAAATCTTCAACTTTTACTGACCATAAAATTGACTGTAAGTCTTTTGGTAATTTGGTTTTCATAATTAGAATTGTTCTAAGAATCGTAGGTCGCCTGAATAAAATAGACGGATATCATTGATTTTGTATTTCATCATTATTAATCTATCCAGCCCCATTCCAAAGGCAAAACCTTGCCAAAATTTTGGATTTAATCCACCGGCTTTTAAAACATTCGGGTGCACCATACCAGCTCCAACTGTTTCTACCCAACCTGTTTGTTTACAAACACTACATCCTCTACCCTGGCAATTAACACAACTTATATCTATTTCAAAACTTGGTTCAGTAAAAGGAAAAAAGCTTGGCCTCAAACGTACTTTTGTTTCTTTATTAAAAAATCTTTGAAAAAATTCTTTTATTATTGCTTTAAAATTAGCCACTGAAATATCTTTACCAACCATCAATCCCTCTAATTGATAAAAATTAACTTCATGTGAGGCGTCAGTTGCTTCATGCCGAAATACCTTGCCCGGCGCAATAATTCTTAAGGGCGGCTGGTGTTTTTCCATATATCTTATTTGTACTGGTGAGGTATGGGGTCTTAATAGCAACTTTTGGCTTTCTGGCTTTAACCACAAAGTATCCCAAACATCGCGCGCTGGATGATCTTTCGGAATATTTAATGCGTCAAAGCTATACCACTCGGTCTCTACTTCAGGACCTTCTATAACTGAAAAACCCATTTGCTGAAAAATTTGTTCAACTTTTCGCCTGACAATAGTAATAGGATGAAAATGACCTACTAATGGTTTTTTGCTTGGAACGGTGATATCAAAAACATCTTGGAATTTACTTGCCAGCCAGCCAGCTGATTGAAATACATATTTTTTTTCTTTTACAGCCATTTCTAATTCTTTCTTAATCTTATTAGCTAATTTACCTGTTTCTTTTCTTTGTTTTTCAGACAAGTCCTTTAAAGAACGCAAAATCCTGGTAATTTCTCCTTTTTTACCTAGATATTTTTTATAAATATCATCTAATGCCTTTAAATTTTTGGCTGAATCTATGTCTTTTTCTGCCTCTTTTTTTATTGTTTTTATATCCATTATTGTATTCATTTTAACTTATTTTAAACTTAAAATCAACTATCTTTCTGTGGATAAAAAAGGATAAAAAAATGCCAGAAAAAATATCTGGCAACTTTTGATTTTTTAAAAAGATCTGCCTACCGTATCCTATTTCGCTCCGGCTATATTTGGGATAATGGTGATAACATCTCCCTCTTCAAGCGGTCTTTCTCTTCCCAATAATTCGTTATTAACTCGCACGTCTCTGCCTTCTATTGAAACTCCTTCTTGGTCTAAAACCTGATTCACAGTGCTTCCTTCAGTCACTATAGTGTCAATTACTTCTTCTCCGAGTTTTGCTATCTTTACACTTATCACTTTTCCCAAATCTATCACATTTTCTCCTTTTCTTTCTATTTTTTGTTGTGCCATTTTTTTACCTCCTATTTTTCTTTTCTCTTTCCGATGGAAATAAATCTTACCATCGGACCACGATACTTAAGGTCGCTAAATCAAAAATTATTTCTTTGGGGAATTTTTCTATTCTCGCAAATTTCTTGACTTGACTAGCGATTAACGAAGCAATCATAAATACATTGTAGATAACTGCTTGGGCTGTGCAAACTATATCCGCTGTTTCGCTGTCGCTGTATAAATTTCCTTCGTAAAATCTGACATCATCAGGGTCTGTTGGCTTTACTGTATAGATACGACAAACCTCGGCTCCCATTCTGGCATCAATAAACAAAAAAATCTGCGGCTTCCATCTGATTTTTTCCCAAATTTTCCGGCGCTCACTCATAGAATCAACAGAACAAATGACAATGTCGGAAAGTTTTTGAGAAACGTATTTTTCCTGCTTTATTTCAATAGCCAATCCGGAAAACTCTTTGACAATCTCTTTCAGCGCATGGACTTTCGGCTTTCCTGAATCTGTAAGCCGGTAAAACTGGTTTGGTAAATTATGGTCTGCGATGACATCGTGGTCAAAGACAGTGATTTTCTGACAACCCATCTTGGCTAAGGCAAAACAGATTGGGCTTCCCACGCCGCCGGCTCCGATAATTGTTATGGGCACTGTCAAATCGTCTCTTGAAACAATGTCAAGCTGTCTCCAGAAGTCCATACTCATTTTTGCGCACCTCCTGATTTTTCATTTACTCCTTCTATTTTTCCTCTTCTTGTTTTGCCTCCTTTGAAGAGCTCAATACCAACTAACTCAGGAATCCTTATTTTCACCTTGGCTTTTATCTCTTTTTCAATCTCTTCTTTCAGGGTCTTGTTTTCCGGATAATATATTTCCAAAGAAAGTCCGTCTATGGTCAACCGAATCGGCTCATAGAGGTCAAGCCGAATCAAGTAATCGCCTCTTTTATTGCCAACTATGGAAAGCATCCATTTATTGGCAAATCCATCAATGGTTCGGTTATCTTTTTGGCTCCAGAAAACATCTCTATCGTGAGAATGCCACCAAAGTTTAATCTCTGCCGGATTTTTCCCTTGTCTAACTAACTCTGTTAACCATTTACTGACTGCCTGGCTGTCTAATTCCGTTGTGCTGAAATCGCTATCTTGCTCAAATATGAAAACTTCTTCTGCGAGAAAATCTCGTCCCAATTGTCTCGCTTTTCCAAGGCCTGAAATCTCTCCTTCCGCTATCTGAATATACATATCCATTTTCTGTTTCGCTTCAGGCAGAATAAACGCCCGTGGACAATTTTCTATTTTTGCTGTCATTTTTCTTTATCTCCTGTTTTAATCGGCCATTCTCTTATTTTGGCATCCTTATAAGCGCCCTCGTCATTATAACTTCTTAACCAATCCAGGATTATCTGAATAGCCACTGCGTATTCATAAGAGCCCATCAATTTGGCTAACCCTTCCTTGACATTGCCTAAGCAGGGTTCACCTCTGCTTATGTGGGGATGGTCAAACCTATTACTATCGTGGCCCAATCGTCGGTTAAGATTAAAGCATTTAATTTCTCCGTCTTCCGTGTTCAAGGATATTCGGAAATGGCCAATTTTATAATTTTCCCCTTGGTACTCAATAGTAATCTCTTCTGTGAACACTAAAATCTCCCCCTCTATGACTTCTACTCTTCCTACTCCAGATAACGTACATAGTTTATCAAATTCTTTTCCAAACCTCTCTCTGGTTTCTTCGCCGAACAAGCTTAGTTCTTTAATCCTTTTCTGATATTGCTCTAATTGCCAATTTCCTTTGATAATCTTTTCTGAAAAATTCTGAAGGTCATCTCTTAATAAAGCAATCCCATTATCAACTTCACTGACTTCTTGTTCTATCCAATTCTTGTTTTTCTCTGTATAAAGTTTCTGAAGAACCTCTTTCCTCTTTTGGTTAAATCCAGCCAAAGCAGTAATTATTGTTTTTCCAAGCCGCGTCTGCCAGAGAATTTCAAACTCCTTGCTAATCTCCGGTTCAATTCTACTTAAACCTGTTTTCAGTATTTTTAGATGTTTTTCTTTGAGCTCTAATTCTCTTGTTGACTGGACAATTTTCTCAGAGTATTCCCCTAAATTGCTTTCAATGTTGGGGATACTTTCTTTGGCGCGCTGAAGTTCCTGTTTTAGTCGTCTGGCGCATTCTAAAACATAAGCATTTTTGTAGGCCTGTTTTTCTCTTGCAGCCATCTCTTGTAATATTTCTCGCGCTTCAGGGGATTCCGGTTCAAGAGCCAAAGGAACTGCGAGTTCTAATGTTTCTCTTAAATGATGCTCGCATATTTCAGCTGGTTGATGCATTACGTCAAAAAGAACATAGATGTTTTTCTCCAAAACCTCGGCGACCGGCACTCCTTCCGGGGACCTGACAACAAAACCTTTTCCTGACGGCTCGCAAGCATCCTCGCCTGCTCCCTCGGTATGAACACCGAAAATCTGAACGTCTCTTGTGACTTTTCTGCAATTCTCCGGGACGCTCCGGATAAAAACATGCAACCGTCTATCTAAAATAGGACCAGCCGCTTCACCGTGAGGATTTGACATCTCTATATCAATACTCAATGACTCGGCAAAAGGTTTAAGAATTTCCCTGCAAAGAGATTCTTTTCCTTGGTATACGAATTTATCACCACTGATTTCAACCTCCCATTCCTTTTTTCCTTGGAACAGCCAAACGCCTTTTCTGTCAGTAGGAATCTCTGTATAATCCACAAAAGTGTCTGCTCCAATAATTTCCAGAAAGACCTCTTGTTTGTACTCAGCCGGAAAAGCAATGCCTGAGATTTCTCTTGGTTGACCGACCTCAATTTCAATGAAAGGAATTTTTCTTTGTCTTAGGTCACCTGTTATTTCTTGAAAATCTTCCAGAAGATACCAGCTTGGCTGTTCCCGGCTTTCCGGCTCTATTACTCCTTCTGTTATCTCTTCTATTCCTTCCTCGCTTTCCTTTATCAGTTCCAAATCCTGAAGGGCAAAAAAGCCATAAGAATCTTTTGAGTCTGGCTCTACCATAAAACAATTCCTGACATTTTCTCTCTGATACGGGTCGCCGCGTATTTCTGTAATTACTCCAATGTGTTCGGGATATTTCTCGCCAAGCCATGGCTCTACCATAAGAGCTCCGACTGTCTTTGACTTAATCAGTACTTCGTCGCCAACCCTCAATCTCTTTTCCTCAACTTCTTTAACATCTTCAACTTGCTGTTCCGCTCGCTCAACCAATTGCAAATTTGATTCCGAAAGCAGCCGCTCGTCATAAAAACAAAAATCATCTCCTTCTTTTTGGCCAACAAGATTGCCTTTTCCAGGTAGAAATCCTTTTACTCTAACTCTCTCTCTATGCCAGTATGAATTAGGGGTATTGTCGGTAAAAATATCCCCTGTTCTCAATCCATTAAATTCTCCTTCTGTTTCTATTTCCTTAAAATCGCCGCTACTCTTGCCCATTTTTACTTGAATTCTTGCCATTTTTACACCTCCTTTTCTTTTTACCTCCTTTTCTTTTTATACGGGATATTCAAATGTTAAGGTTCACCCCTCTTACTATTCTGTTTCTATCAAATCTCTATAATTCTGTCAATAGAAGAATATAGAAAATATAAAAGTTGAATAATATTGCGGTCGTAAAATCATTACTAATGTGAAATAAAAATATGAAAACAAAAAATTACTGGATTATAAATCCAGTAATATGCTTGGCGGTCGCGATGGGATTTGAACCCACGATCTTCGCCGTGACAGGGCGACATGTTAACCGCTACACCACGCGACCGTAAAATTAAATTATGTAGCGGTGGGGGGATTCGAACCCACGACACGTGGATTATGATTCCACTGCTCTAACCACTGAGCTACACCGCCTAATATTAACCTTTACCAAACTTGATAAGGTTTTTCTTCTTTTTATGAGACCAACCTTTAAGCTGTCGTTCTCTTTTCAGTGCTTCTTGTTTAGTATTGAATAATATAAATATACCACATCCTAAATTATTAATTAAGCCTGCACTGAGCGGAGCGAAGCGGAAAATCATTAATATTGATGCTTAGTTGTCCTTCGACTCGGCTTCATTACATTCAGCCTCGCTCAGGATACTTCGCCTCCGCTTCGCGTAGTCGAAGTGTTGCGGCGCCAGGAATTGCACCTGGGTCTCAAGCTTATGAGGCTTGCAAGATACTACTTCTCCACGCCGCTGTAATAAAAACAAAATCTATAATAGATTTTATCTTGTTTTTACTTTAAAGTCAATCACTTTATAATTACAAAATTCCTAAATCACTAAGGGCTTTTCTATAAATTTCTAATATTCTTTCTGCTTCTTCAAACTCTACTCTATAATTAGGATTAAAAACAATACTATTTCTAATCTTATGCGCTCCTAAAATTTCTTCTTTATTAGAAATTACAACTAAACTCACTTTATCTATTTTTTCTTCTAATGTTTCTCCTGAATATCCTACTTTCTCTAAAATATTATTGAGTATCTCATCTGCTTCAATAATGGCTAATTTGTATTCTGACTCATCGCCGCTTTTTAATTTTTTAGCAATTTTTTGCCAGGACTTAGTAAATTTCTTAATTCCATAAGGTCTAAAAGTAAAGAAATGAACAGCATCTTCTAAAAAAGCATATTTCTTCCAGTTAGTTCTAAAAAAAAGAATAATTATTATTATAAAAAAGAAAAAAGAAAAAAGAAAAAAGCCATTTCGAAAAACAAGTAATGTTTCTCTTAACTCAGCTGAAGTTAAGTACGAAATTATATTATAAATATCATTCATAGTTTTCTAATGCCTTGCCTGTTTCTAAAATTTTTTCTTCTTCAAATGAGTTGCCAATAATCTGTAAACCAACTGGTAATCTGCCGATTTTACCGCATGGTACTGACAAAGCAGGCAAACCAGCTAAATTAACTGAAGTAGTAAAAATATCAGAAAGATACATTTGTAAAGGATCGTCAATTTTTTCACCTATTTTAAAGGCTGTGGTAGGAGAAACCGGAGCTAAAAGAATATCTACTTTTTTAAAAGCATTATCAAAATCCTGTTTAATCAAAGTTCTAACTTTTTGAGCTTTTAAGTAATAAGCATCATAATAACCAGCAGAAAGAGCATATGTCCCTAACATTATTCTTCTTTTTGCCTCATCTCCAAAACCCTGACTCCTATTTTCTAGATAAACATCTAATAAGTTCTTTGTTCTTTGTTCTTTGTTCTTTGTTCTTTGTTTTCCATATCTTATTCCATCGTAACGAGCCAAATTAGCGCTTGCTTCTGAATTACTGATAATATAATAAACAGCTAAAGAATACTTTGTATGCGGCAGAGATATTTCTACAATCTTGGCGCCTATATCTTCATATTTTTTAATAGCATTTCTAATGACTTTTTCAACTTTTTTATCCATGCCTTTTACAAAATATTCTTTCGGAATTCCAATTTTTAAATTTTTTAAGTTTTGAGTTTTGAGCTGTGGCTTTGAGCTTACCGAAGTACTATCCATTAAATCCCTGCCTCTTATTACATTAAAAACAATCTGACAATCCTCTATTGTTTTGGCGAGCGGTCCAATTTGGTCCAAGGAAGAAGCAAAGGCAATCAGACCATAACGTGACACAGCTCCGTAAGTCGGTTTTAAACCAACTACCCCGCAAAATGATGCTGGTAAGCGAATAGAACCACCTGTATCAGAACCTAAAGAATAATTGCACAGACCAGCTGCTACGGCAGCAGCCGAACCGCCAGAAGAACCGCCTGTTACTCTTTTTAAATCACAAGGATTTTTTGTCGCTCCAAAAGCAGAATTCTCGCAGGAAGAACCCATAGCAAACTCATCTAAATTTGTCTTTCCTAAAATCACTACTCCTGTTTCTCTTAGCCTTCTTATTACTGAAGCATCATAACAAGCAATATAATTCTCTAAAATTTTAGAAGCAGCTGTACATTTAATATCCTCTACCATTATATTATCCTTAATAGCGGCAGGAATTCCAGCTAATAAACCTATCTTTTCTTTTTTTGAAATTTTCTTGTCTATCTCCTTGGCTTGAGAAAAAGCCAAATCTTCAGAAATTGTTAAAAAAGAATTAATTTTTTTGTCTTCTTTTTTTATTTTATTTAAATAGGCCTTAGCTAATTCTAATGCTGAAAATTCTTTTTTAACTAATCTTTGATGTGTTTCTTTAATAGTAAAAGAAGTTATATCCATGATATAAATTTATAAAACGCTTTTGACTTTTAGATATCTTTCTTTTTTTTCTGGCATTGCCTTTAATAATCTATCAACTGTTTCATCTGATTGTTTCTGAGCTAAATCTTCTCTCATAATATTTTCAATTGCAATAGAATGACTGGTTACTTTAATTCCTTTCACATTTAGTTTTTTTAAAGAATCAAAATAATCTAAAATATAAGAAAGGTCTTTCTCTGTTTTTTTTATTTCTTTTGTATTCAAGCTCAACCGAGCCAACTTGGCGATATGTTCTACCTCTTTTTTAGAAATCATAATTGTTTAAAAATTAGAAATTAAAAATTTTATTTCGGTGGTTCCATTTCCTCTGTTTCTATCAAGACCTCTTGAAGTTCGTCTAGCTTTTCTAAAACCATTCCTGCTCCCCTAGCCACAGCTGTTAAAGGATCATCAATAATCTTAGTAGGGATTTTTGTTTCTTTTGTAATAAGAGTGTCTAAACCTCTAAGTAATGAACCACCTCCAGCTAAGTATATTCCTTTTGACATAACATCAGCCAAAAGTTCTGGCGGCGTTTCTTCTACAGTATCCTTTATTTCATCTACAATTTGTTTTACTGATTTATCCAATGCTT
Organism: Minisyncoccales bacterium; assembly: GCA_049642725.1. Taxonomy (GTDB): domain Bacteria; phylum Patescibacteriota; class Minisyncoccia; order Minisyncoccales; family JAGMDC01; genus JAGLYZ01. The sequence continues at coordinate 22,826 of JBARPC010000003.1, forward strand.
TGCGAATATCTTCTTCAGAAACTGTAATTTCTTCAGGCAAGCCGGTAACTAAGTTTCTGCCCCTCATAGGCATTTCATTTTTTTCTTTTGAAGAATAAGCGGAACCAATGCCAATTTTAATTTCCTCTGCTGTTCTTTCTCCGATTAATAATTTATATTCCTCCTGGGCATAATAAATTATATCTTCATTAAGCTTGTCGCCGGCAATTCTTAAACTTTTAGCTATTACTAAACCGCCTAAAGAAATTACTGCTATTTCAGTTGTCCCGCCGCCAATATCAACGATAAAATTTCCTCCTGCCTCCTGGACTGCCAATCTTGCTCCAATAGCAGCTGCCATTGGCTGTTCAATTAAATAAACTTTTCTTGCTCCAGCTGATTTCGCAGCATCTTGGACAGCTTTTTTTTCTACTTCAGTGACCCCGCATGGAATACCAATAATCACTCTGGGTTGAGTAATAAAACTAAGCCTGCTTTTACGAACCTTTTCAAGAAAGTATTTCAGCATTTGTTCTGTTACTTCAAAATCAGAAATTACTCCCTTTACTAAGGGCCTGCTTGCCACAATATAAGCAGGAGTTCTGCCTACCATTTTTTTTGCCTCATTTCCAATAGCTAAAATCTGACCAGTTTTCTGGTTTAAAGCAACCACTGAAGGTTCAGAGATAACGATTCCCTGGCCCCTAACATAGACCAAAGAATTAGCTGTTCCTAAATCAATGGCAATATCTTGTGATAAATATGAAAATATTTTATTAAACACGATGAAAATATCTAATTTCTAATGTCTAATTCTTAAATGCCCAATGTTTAAAAGTTTTAGTTATTTGGTCATTGGTCATTTGGATTTGATTAGGAATTAGAAATTAGTAATTTGTCATTTAAAAATTGTGGTAAGAGATTTATTCTTACTAACTTGGTTTCTTGCTTGTCTCTTTTCTTAATTTCTACAGAATTACTCTTTAGTGTTCTCTCGCTTATCACGATTCTTGTGGGTATTCCAATTAAGTCAGCATCAGCGAATTTTTCGCCAGCAGATTTATTTTCCCTGTCGTCGTATAATATTTCAATCCCTTGTTTTCGTAAATTTTTATATATCTTTTCTGACTCTACGAGAACAGTTCTCGTAGTGTTTGGTAATGAGAGCAAGTGAACATCAAACGGCGCTACCTCTTTAGGCCAGATAATTCCATTTTTATCATTACAAATTTCTACTATTGTTCCCATTAAGCGGCTAGGGCCTATTCCATAACAACCCATTATTACTAGTTTCTTTGAACCATCTTTATCTGTAAATTGAAAATTAAACGGTTTGGTATATTTTGCGCCCAGTTTAAAAATATTGCCTACTTCAATAGCTTTTTCTTTTTTAAACTCTTTTTTGCCGCATTGAGGACATTTAGGATAGTCCTTTTTAATTTCCTGGTTGATAGCTAAAGCACAATTTTGGCAAATATGGATAATATCTTCACCAGCCAAAGTTATGGTTTGAAACTCATGAGAAAATTTAGAAAAAGTACTACCAGACGCTAAAGTTAGATAAGTTTTATCTTTTAAACCCATTCTTTTTAAAATATCAAAATATGTTTTTTTAACCTTTTCATAATATTCATTCAAGTCCTTTACGTTTCTATGAAAAGAATAAAGGTCTTTCATATCAAATTCTCGTCCTCTTAATAATCCTGATTTTACCCTGATCTCATCTCTGAATTTTGTCTGGATTTGATAAACACAACAAGGCAAATCCTTGTAAGAAGAAACATATTTCTGGACCACTGGAACTACCACTTCTTCATGAGTTGAACCTAAACCATACTCTTGATTAGTTTTTCCTTTAACTTTGTAAAGTTCTTCAAATGTCTTCCACCTGGCTGTTCGCTGCCAATTTGTCTTTGGAATAAGGACTGGCATTAAAATCCTTTTGCCATTTATTGCTTCTATCTCTTCAGAGATTATTGTTTGAATTTTTTGTAAAACTAGAAATCCAAAAGGCAAAAGCGTATATACTCCAGCGCTTAATTTATCAATAAAACCAGCTCTGATTAAAAGTTTAGCGTTAACACTCTTTTCATCTTTAGGCGCTTCTCTTAATGTCTTGGTGAAAAGTTGCGATTGCCTCATTTTTCTATATTATCCTAAAAACCAAAAATAATCAATGTATAAATTTAAAAAACCGAGAACTGTTCTCGGTAATTTCGGTTATTTTTTCATATAAATAACTATGTTATTTTATTAACAACAAATTGCGTTGTCTTATTAGCAAACTCTATCGCTTTCTGGCATTCTTTTTTCGGATAAGTAGTTATTTCCGGAGGATATCTTGTTTCGATATAAAATCTATTAAGAAAAGATGCTTCGTTTTTTAAATTACTAAAATCATTATCTATTTTTATACAAAGATTAAGAAGATGAATTAAATCATGAATTTTTGGAAATTCGTTCTTTTTTAAAACTAAAAATCCTTTAAGAATTTTTTCTACAGCCTGATGAGAATGAAAACACAGAGAACTGCTTGGGCCATTCTCTTTATAAAGAATTTCTGCGGCCTCAAGATCTTCCTGCGCTTTAATGGCCCATTCTTTAAATAGTCTAATGTTATTTTTTACCATAAAGCACTTTACCTTGTTGAATAATATTTCTTATAAAAAAATCTCCAAAAGATAATCGTTTTTTTATCTCTTGGGGTGTATATACCAAAATGTCTAATGGCATAATTCTATCTAAAAGAATTCTATCAACTTTCAAATGTCGTTTTGTTCTTGGTTCATTTGTACTTTTAATAATAAATAAATCTACATCACTGTCTTTAGTTTGTCGCCCATGAGCAAAACTACCAAAAAGTATAATTTTCTCTGGTTTATATTTTTCTACAATTTGATTTACAATTTTTTTAATTTCTTTTTCTTTACTCATATCTATTTCTATAGTATCCCAAAAAGCAAAAATAATCAACAAGACAGAAAATACACAGGTCAGACCTGTGTATTTTCTGTATGCTCTCAACTATTCTAAAAATAAACCTTTACTCACCTTTAATCCTTTATTTAATTCTGCTTTGTATAAAATCCAATTTTCCACGGACTTTCCTAACTTTTTTGAATTTCCAAAAATCTCAAAAAGTAATTCTCTTTTAGTAACTGAAGGAAAATTATTTTTGCCAATACAATCTAAATAACTAGACCATTGATAAGATTCTAAATACTTAATTGCTTTTTGGGGATTCTTCACACCTTTTTCTTTCCATGTTTTTTCTAAAAGTTCAATTGGATTTGTAAAAACATAACAAATAACATTCATAAATTGTTTCTGAGTTTTAATATGGACTGTCTTGAAATGACCTTGGAATATAGAACCTCTTCCTTTTCTTTTGTATTTTTCATTAAAATAACCCACATAACCATCACCTAACTTTTTCATAAAAAGAGAAATGCCGTTATCTGTTAATTGTCGAACCACCAGATGATAGTGATTTGGCATTAAACAAAATGCTAATATTTCTACTAGTAGATCCCGATTTACACAGGTCTGACCTGTGTTTTTTTGTTGTTTTTGAATCTTACGTCGGGTTATGCAAGCTCGCATATTTACCATTTTTTTATTATTTAACTCATAAAGACAAAAAATAAATCGAAAATAATCTGCGATTTCTTGAAAAAGATTTTTACCTTCTATCGCTCTATTCACAATATGATAAATTTCACCTGTAACAAATTGTGGGCGTGTCAGAGAAGACATTTAAGAATTTCATAAGAATTACATAGGTCAGACCTGTGTAATTTTATATTATCCTAAAAACCAAAAATAATCAATGTATAAATTTAAAAAACCGAGAACTGTTCTCGGCTAAAATCATTATAAAAAATTGTGTTTTATTTAATAAAAAATTTTTGGATGTCGTTGATGGTAACAGCGATCATTAGAAAAATCAATAATAAGAAGAAAAAGACAGTGATTTTTTCTTCAACTTTTTGAGGAACTGGTTTTCTTACAATCGCTTCAATTCCTAAAAAAACCAATTTTCCTCCGTCCAAAGCTGGAATAGGCAGAATATTAAACAAAGCCAGAGCTAAAGAAATTACAGCTAAAAGAGTTATAACAGCAATAATTCCTGCATCTATTGTTAGTTCGGTAAAATACAGAATACCAAGCGGACCTGCCACTGAAGAGCTTAATGGCGTAATGTCTTTTTGCTGAAAAGATATTTTTATAATATGGCCAAGACCGAAAAAAGAATAATGCAGAATATTAAAGGAATGCAAAAATCCTGACGAGGATTTTTCTAATAAGCTAGGATAGCTTATTTCAGCGATATTACCCAGGGCTACTCCTAAGGCCCCTTCTTTTTCAGGTGGATCAATGCGAGGAACTATAGTTATATTTTTTGTTTCTTTTGTATAAAAATTTTCTAAATACAGCCCTAATTCTTTTCCTTTGTTTCCTTCTACAAACTTTATAAATTCTTCTGAGTTTTCAAATTGCACTCCATTGGCTTTTATAATAATATCTCCTGCTTCAATGCCTTGCTCTTCTGCTGGTGAATTTTTTGCTATATTCCCTACTATGACAAAGTTTTGCTGTTTGCCAAAAGGAAACTGATAATCAAAAATTAAAGATTGGTGAGATTGAAACCCGCTAAATCCTAATAAAAAATAAAAAATAATCACTGCTAAAAGCACATTCATTGCTACGCCGCCAATAGTTATTAGAGCCCTTACTTTAATCGGTTTATTAGAAAAACTATCAGAATCTTTGGCGGGTTTGGTGTCTATTTCGCCATAAATTTTATTAAAACCTCCAAAAGGAATAGCTCCGATTGCATAAAGAGTGTCCCCTTTTTTCTTTTGCCAGAGCCGTGGAGGAAAACCAATGCAAAATTCTTCTACCTTTACGCCAGTAGCCTTGGCGCAAATAAAATGGCCCAATTCGTGGACAAATATTAGAAAACTTAGTATTAAAATGAAAACAATAATAGCAAGAATCATAATTATACTGAAATTTCTTTTTTCTTCCTTTCTCCTATCTCTTCAATTTTTTCATTATATTTATCTATTAAATCCTGCAATTCGTCTTTTGCCCGGAATTTATCATCCTCCCTAATTTCTCCATTTTTAAACTCTTCTTGGACCTCATCCCATGCCTTCTCACGCCAATGCCTGATTGTTTTTTTTGCTTCTTCCTGCTTTTCAGAGATAAATCTTAAAAAATTTTTTCTGTATTCCTCGTTCATAGCTGGCAGACTAATACGAATTATATCTTTATCAACAATAGGAGCAGCTCCTAAAGAAGATTTAGAAATCGCTTTTTCCATTGGCTCTATGTATGATTTATCCCAGGGCTGGATAGTAATTTTTCTCGGTTCTGGCACTGATATTGCTGCTAATTGCTTCAAAGGAAGTTTCTGTCCAAAACAATCTACTATTATATCTTCTACTAAAGAAACAGAAGCACGGCCTGTCCGAACTTTAATCATTTCTCTTTCTAAAAAATCCATCGTTTTTTCCAATTCCGGTTTAATCCTATCTATAATTTCTTTGTACTTCATATACTTTAATATATATTTTAATTCTACTATATATTCCACTATACCAAAATATAAATCCCCTGACAAATTTTTCAAAATTGACGAGAAATATTCTCGTTAATATTAACATAGCAAAATATTAAGAGAATAACAATAGAAATAAGAATCTCTTGTTCTACCCAAAAATATTCAAAAAATAAAAAATGCGACGCACCTATACGTCGCTTTAATATTGTTTTAGTTATTTTCGCCTTTTCTCTATTTCGCTATAAAAATGCTTCCAAGAATATACTCGCTGTATAATGGAACTATTGATAGGACTGCGTTCGTTGTAGGGCCAAGAAAATAAGAATAAAAAAGGAACGACACCGACAAGAGATTCTACTTTATCAAGGTCGTCATCAATATAAATATCTAATCCTTGGCATGCCTCAATTTTACTATTTTTATAACCCACACTTATAACTGGAATATTTTCTATGCCTTTTTGTTTAAGCCATTCACGAGCTATATCAGAAGCAATATCCCCCCGAGAAGTGATAATTTTTATCTTGTGCCTATCTATCTGTAGTTTAGATAAATACTCCAGAACTCCTTGAACTGGCTTCATACGCAATCCCCATTCTTCTGTTTCAAATATTTGCCTACCGAGTTGATTATATTGTTCTTTTGTTAAAATCCCTGACTCAATCAAAATCTCTCTTTTAAGTATTTTTGGCGATAACTTTATTCTATAAAGATATTCTGCTGCTTGCATCAATAGTTTCTCACGGTCTATAATTACACCATCGAAATCCAAACCAATTTCCATACTACATCTTCTCCTAAATTTTTTATCTATTCGGCCCGTATTCTTTTATTGTTAAGGGCTATTTTTTGTTTAACAAATTATTAAAGGGTTGTCAAATTTTATTAACCGAACAGCAGTAATTGGCACTGAATTGGTAGAGTTTATAAATCTAATATTATAATCTCTAAAGCTAATTTAGGATTGACATTAGTAGTAGAAATTAAAAGCTGTGTCTTAGAAATATTTTCAATAATTCTTTTTAGTTTAACCAATGAATCATTGGCTCGGGATTTAGCAGCGAGTAATAACTTTTTTCTAAAATATCTCAACCAAATATCTAATACTTCTGGTAAGTTATTATTTTTTTCAGTTAAGTTTTTAACATACTGAAAACGATAAGACAAATCTGATTTAGCAAGCTGATTAATTTCTTTTATTCTGTTTTTAAACTCTTCTAATTTCTGAGGATTTCTTATAAGGTCTATTGTTTCGCCTATTCTACCTAAAGAAAGTTCAACAATTTCTCTGGCTTTCTCATTAGAGATATTTTTTGATCTAATATAATCCTCAATTTCTTCTTTTTTTACTGGATGAAAATTTATTCTTTGAACCCTTGATAAAATAGTTGGTAAAAGCATTTCTGGATACTCGCTTATTAAAATAAAAAGAGCATTTCCTTTTGGCTCTTCCAGAGTTTTTAAAAAAGAATTTTGCGCTTCTTGAGTCATGGAATGAGCTTTATCTATAATTGCTATCTTAAATGAAGATAAAGAAGGATAAAGAGAAAAATAATTCTCCATTTTTCTTATTTGACTAATTCTAATTTCTTTTTCTGCTTTTATTAATAAAAAATCAGGATAGACTTCTTTTTCAACATCTTTGCAGGACCGGCAAGCTTGACACGGTTTAAGAGAAGATTTTTTTGCTTCGCAGTTTAAAAATTTAACAAATTCAACAGCCAGGGTTTTTTTCCCAATATGTTCTGGACCGGAAAATAAATAAGCATGAGAAAGCTTTTTTATCTCATAACAATTTTTTAAAAACTGCCACTGTTTTTGATGACCAATCAACATAAATTAAAAACTTAATGCGAAGAAAACAGATTTTTCAAAGCTGTAAATTTAGTTCTTTATTATTTCTTACTCATTATGCTTTTTTTATAAACATCTAAATTCTCAAGCACCACCCCAGTGCCTTTGGCTACACACAATAATGGATCCTCTGCTATAAAGCAAGGAACACCTATACTTTGAGTAATAAGCTCGTCAGTATTTCTTAAAAGAGCGCCGCCTCCGGAAACAATCATTCCTTTATCCATAATATCAGCTGAAATCTCTGGCGGCGTCTCCCTTAAAACTAACTTAACTACATGAATTATTTCTTCTAAAACACCAGAAATAGCTGTACACATCTCATTTGAAGAAATTTTAATAGTCCGAGGAAGACCTAAGGATAAATCCCTGCCACGGATTTCTAAATATCTTTGTTCTTTTTCCGGCAAGGCAGTACCAATTTTCATTTTTATTTCTTCAGCAGTCTGCTCACCTACGGCTAAATTATATTTCTTTTTAATATAATCAGATATAGCTACATTCATTTTGTCACCTGCTATCCTCATTGAAGAAGAAGTGACAATCCCGCCTAAAGAAATAGTTGCGACTTCAGAGGTTCCTCCTCCTATATCTAAAATTAAGTTGCCAGAGCAAGAATTTATTGGAATACCAGCACCAATAGCTGCTAAAATTGGTTCTTTAGCCACATAAACTGCTTTGGCGCCAGCATTTATACCTGCTTCAATTACAGCTCTTTTCTCAGTGGAAGTAACACCAGCTGGCACAGAAATCATTAATTCTGGTTTTAGAAACCTAAAAGAACCTGCTGTTTTTTTGATGAAATATGCGAGCATTGCCTGGGTTACTCTAAAATCAGCAATAACGCCATCTTTTAAAGGGCGATAAACTCTAATTGTATCAGGTGTACGCCCAGTCATTTCTTTAGCTTCCTGACCTACAGCTAAAATTTTATTTTCATCAAGAGAAACAGACACTACCGATGGTTCCTGTAAAACAATACCTTGCCCTGGTAAAAAAACTAATGAATTGCAAGTTCCTAAATCTATACCAATTTTTTTTACAAACATAAAAAAATTTTTTAAGATTTTATCCTTTTAATGTCTGCCCCTAACCGTTGTAGTCGTTCCTCTATGCGTTCGTATCCCCTGTCAATCTGATAAATATTATTTATAGTTGTAGTTCCTTTGGCTAAAAGCCCAGCAATAATTAAAGAAGCACCGCTTCTAATATCCCAGCTTTCAATATTTAAACCATGCAATGGCGTCTTGCCGAAAATAATAGCTCGGTGCGGATCAACAATTTCAATATCTGCCCCCATTTTTTTTAATTCTTGAAGATAATTAAAACGAGATTCATACAAAGGATCGTGAATCAAACTCTTGCCATTAGCTTGGGTTGATAAAACGGTAGTAAAGGGCAAAAAATCAGTTGGAAAACCGGGATAGAAAAATGTTTGGACTCTGGCCGGCTTTAAATCGGGAGAATAATCAACAGTAATAGAATTGCTGCTTTTTTTGAATTTTACCCCTATTTCTTCTAATTTATCTAAAAAGATATCTAAGTGATCAAGCCGAATATCTTTTAAAATAACCTGTCCGGGAGTTATACAGCCAGCTGCTATAAAGGTTGCTGTTACTATCGGATCAGGAATAATTCTATGGGAAGCACCATTCAACTTTTCTTTACCCTTAATAATAATGGTATGGGTGCCTAATCCTTTAATTTCTGCTCCCATTTTTTCAAGCATCTCTCCTAAATCCTGAACTTGCGGCTCACAAGCTGCGCCTTTAATAATCGTTTCACCGTTTAATAAAGAAGCAACCATTATCACATTTTCTGTAGCTGTAACGCTAAATTCTTTTAAGACAATTTCTGCCGGAGACAAAGTTTTTGCTTTAAAATCATAAAAATTTTCTTTTTCTTCAATTTTAGCGCCAAACCTTTTTAGCGCTTCTAAATGAGTAATAATAGGTCTTAAACCAATTTTATCACCGCCAGGATGAAAGAATTTAAAATTTCTAAAACGAACCAATAAGGGTCCTATCAAGAGAACTGAAACTCTTGTTTTATAAATTTTCTCTGAATCTAATTTATTTATATCTATTTTCTCTGCTTTTATTTTGATTTTTCTTTTATCAATCCAATCCACTTGTACTCCAATATCTTTCAAAATATCAATCATTGTAAAAACATCCTCAACCAAAGGAAGATTATCAATGATTATCTCTTTATCAGTTAAAAGAGAAGCAGCTAAAACTACTCCAGCAGAATTTTTATACCCTTCAATTTCTACTTCGCCATTTAACGGCTTTCCACCTTGAATAACAAATTTCTCAGGCATCTTAATTTTATCCTATTAAAAAACTTTGCCTTTGTCAAACCCCGCAAAAAAAGAACGCTCAAACAGAGCGTTTATAATAACTTATTCTTTGCTTTAAAAACAGCGAACCGCGCCGCAATTCTCGGGTTACTGAAAATCAATTTTGTTATCAAGACAACACCGGTGGTCCCCGACGAAAGATGTATACCTTTTAGGGAATCATTGTAATCCTTATCTGTTAAGGTTTGGGAAAACCTTCTCATCGTAAGGAGCTGCTCATTATCTTTGCCGAATGCTTTAAAAACTCTTCTTCTATAATCAGCTAATCCTTTTTCAGAAGTGTCTCCTTTTGAAATAGCTGCGGCTGCCACCTCACCTGCAATCTTTCCTGATTCCATTCCTGTTCTCAATCCTCCCCCTGTAATATAATTAACAGCTCCTGCAGCATCCCCTGCCAGCATCACTTTATCTGCGACTATATCAGATGGCGGCGCCCCTGGAACTATTCCGGCTGTCTTTGCGAGAATCTGGTAATTTGAGAACACTTTACTGACAAAACTGTCTAAGAAGTAATCAGGAACAGAAATACCAAACTCCTTAACTTTATCTTTAAACATTCCTATTCCCACATTGGCAGTATTTTTTCCTTTCGGAAAGACCCAGCCATAACCGCCACCGGGGGCAATCTTGTTTCCCAAAAAACATCTAACTCTATTTAAACCTTCAAGTTCGGGCGAGTACAGAAAATACTGCTGACCAAGTATCTTATCAGAAGGATTTAGTTTCGTGTTTATTCCTGCCCATTTACCAACCTTAGATTCAGGACCATCTGCCCCAATCACAATCTTGGCAGGAAAAACAGATTCTCTACCAGATGAAACCACCTCAACTTCCACGCAATCCGCTTCTTTATTTCTCGCAAGCCCAAACACTCTACTCTTGTGTATTTTGGCTCCTGCGCTTACTGCTCTTATTACCAAATCTCTGTCTAAAACTCCTCTTTCTAAAATATATCCCTTTCCTTCTACTGTTACTGTAGTTCTGTCAGGAGTAATAATTTCAACTCCTTCTATCTGTTCAGCTATCCAATGCGGGTCTGTCTCTTTCCCTAAAACATCTTTCAATATTTTTAGCCCCTCTTCACTTATTCCTTCTGCGCATTGAACTGGAAAACCTATTTGCGCGCGTCTTTCTATCATCAAAACATCCAATCCCTGTTCCGCTGCTGTTTTTGCTGCCACTGACCCTGCCGGTCCTGCTCCAACTACTACCACGTCAAATATTCCTCCTCCCATTTTACATCATCCTCCTTTTTCTTTTTTCTATATTATTAATGTACTTTTTAATGGTTTATTTCTTCACCATCAAATAAACATTATCACTCACCATTATCTTTGTCAAATACTGTTCTTAAGCCGATGAAACTGGCAAATCTGGGATTTTTTTCTTTATAAATTTTAGGAGATTCCTCTTGTTTTC
>JBARPC010000004.1:0-134803 GCA_049642725.1 Minisyncoccales bacterium
ATTTTTCTAATTATCAATTTCGCTATATTCACGCCGATGTCGGAGAGCACGGTAAAACGCGCGATATGATAAAAGAAGTAGTAGGACTTATTCAAGGAAATGGTTTTGAACCCAAAATCAAACCGGAGGCCTTTGTTGCCTCGGTAGTGGCGGATAGATTTACATAATGGTAAAGTCAAAAATCAAAATAGTGGTGGCTATGTCTGGAGGAGTTGATTCTTCGGTAGCAGTTGCTTTATTAAAAAGACAGGGACTTGATACTCAAGGTGTTTTTTTAAAGCTTTTTAATTCAGATTATTTTAAAGAGTCAGAAAAAAGAGCGAAAAAAATAGCAGGAATTTTAGGAATTCCTTTTTTTGTTTTAGATTTAAGAAAAGAATTTAAAAAGAAGATAATAGATTATTTTATTAAAGAACTTCAACAAGGCAAAACACCAAACCCCTGTGTTTTGTGTAATAAAGAGATTAAATTCGGGATTTTGTTAGATAAAATTTTAAAAAAAGATGCTGATTTTTTAGCTACTGGCCATTATGCTCGTTTAAGCAAAGATTACAAATTATTAACGGCAAAAGACAAGAATAAAGATCAATCATATTTTCTTTGGATGCTTAATCAAAAACAGCTAAGACATATCTTGTTTCCTATTGGAAATTACAAGAAAGAAGAAGTTAGAAATTTAGCTAAGAAATTTAAATTGCCTGTTTTTTCTTCTCGCGAATCACAGGAAATTTGTTTTATCGGGAAGGATTTAGATAATTTTCTAAGAAAGAATTTTAAAATTAAAAAAGGCGATATCATAAATACTAAAGGAGAGATTATTGAAGAGCATCAGGGGTTATGGTTTTATACTATTGGCCAGAGAAAAGCCATTGGTCTTTCTGGCGGACCATATTATGTTTTAGATAAGAATCTCAAAAAAAATCTTTTAGTCGTCACTAAAAACGAAAAGGACTTGTACAAAAAGGAATTGATTGTAAAAAATGTAAATTGGATTTCTGGGAAAGAGCCCAGATTGCCAATGAAAGTTAAAGCGAAAATTCGTTATCGCCACAAACATAGCTCTGCTGTTTTAGATTGTGATAGGAAAACTAAAAATTATAGATTAATTTTTAATAAAGCCCAGCGAGCTATTACCCCGGGCCAATCAGTAGTTTTTTACTCGCCCGCCGAAGCTTTAGCGAAGGCGGGTAAAGTCCAGGAACTTTTAGGCGGCGGAATTATAGAAAAATAAGGCAAAAATTCTTTAAGATTCTTTAAAAAGTTATCCACAGGGTAACTTTTCTTATTTCTGTTATAATATAATAATTTTGAAACCTAAAACCTAAGCAGGTTTAGGTAAAGGTCGAATTCGAAGAACACATATATTAATTAAAATTAATAAAAATATGGTTTTAGATTGGTACGAAATAACATTTACAGCTTTAAGAGATTTATGGATAGGTTTTTTGGATTTTATTCCAGCTTTAATAGGAGCATTGATTGTTTTTGTCATAGGTTGGTTTGTTGCCTTAGCAATTGGAAGACTAATTTCAGAAATTTTGATTCGCATTAAATTTAATGAACTTTTTGAAAGAACTGATTGGAAGCAAGCGTTAAGTAAAGCAAAACTTAATGTTAATCCAGCTGAATTTTTAGGAGCTATTGTTAAATGGATTTTAGTAATTGTCTTTTTGATGGCTGCGGTGGAGATTTTAGAACTTCCTGGTTTTGCTGCCTTTTTAGCAAAAGTAGTAAATTATCTTCCAAATGTTTTTGTAGCGGCATTAATTTTTGTGGTAGCAGTAATTGTAGCTGATATTTTGGAAAAGATTGTAGTAGCTGCAGTAGAAAAAATGAGAATAAGTTACTCCCAATTAGTAGGAACGGTTGTTAAATGGTCTATTTGGATTTTTGCTATTTTAGCTATTTTATATCAATTAGGAGTAGTTCCTCAAATGATTCAAACACTGTTTGGCGGATTAGTTGCCTTAGTAGTAATTTCTTTTGGTTTAGCTTTTGGTTTAGGAGGCAAAGATGTTGCAGCCGAATTTCTCCAGGAATGGAAAAGAAAGCTAAAAGGAGAATAGATATTAAATAAAAATCACTTTTATTTTTTTTCAAACTCAAGGCCTAAGACTTGACAAGGGTCTTGGGTTTGTTAATATAAAAATGAAAGATGTTAAAGATAGACAAAATTAAAGAAAGAAGAAAGCGGTTTTGAATATTGCCTGCTGATTTAAGAGTAGGTTTTTCAAAAATCGCTTTCCAGAAGCGATTTTTTGTTTGTCAGAGAAAGAACTTTGACAATAGAATATTGTGGTTATTAATTGCTAGCCGAGAAATTTTATTGTTATGGGCTAGTGGTGGATGCCTTGGGATATTAAGGCGATGAAGGACGTGGCTTAGCTGCGAAAAGCCTCGGGTAGGTGCGTAGCAACCTTTGATCCGGGGATTTCCGAATGGGGAAACCCGATTGCTTTTAAGTAATCAGTCCCGACATTGTCGGGATAGCGAACCCGCTGAAGTGAAACATCTCAGTAAGCGGAGGAAAAGAAAACAAAGCTTCATTTTGAAGCTCATTCCCTTAATAGCGGCGAGCGAAAAGGGAATAGCCCAAACCTAATTATTGTTTTGCAATGATTGGGGGTTGTAAGGAGGTGACGTCGGGGGCATCCCGAGAGATATATTCGTATCTCACGGGATACTTTCCGAGGGAGAATATTTAGGCAAAGTTTGGCTAACCAAAACACCCTGGAAAGGGGTACCATAGGAGGTAATAGTCCTGTAGGTAAAAACTACTTTGCGCTCCTTGTTATCTTTCTTGAGTATCTCGAAAAACGATAACTTCGAGAGAAGCAGGCCGAACTGCTCGGCCAAGGCTAAATACTTAATATCTCCGATAGTGAACTAGTACCGTGAGGGAAAGGTGAAAAGCAGCCCTGTGAGGGCGGTGAAATAGAACCTGAAACCACTATGCCTACAAAGAGTCGAAGCCCCTCCTTTTCGCGCTTGCGCAAAAGGATGGGGTGACGGCGTGCTTTTTGCAGAACGAGCCAACGAGTTTTGGTATACAGTACGTTTAAGGAGTTTAGCTCCGAAAGCATAGCGAAAGCGAGTGTTAAAAGCGCGTTTTTTACTGTATGCCTTAGACCCGAAGCCAAGCGAGCTTGCCATGGCCAGGGTGAATCCCGACGAAAGTCAGGAGGAGGCCCGAACCCGTGAGCCGAGCAATACTCTGGGATGAGCTGTGGTAAGGAGTGAAAAGCTAATCGAGCTTGGTAATAGCTGGTTCTCCCCGAAATAGCTTTAGGGCTAGCCTTGCAAATACTTTCTGGGGGTAGAGCACTGAATGGTTTATCGCGGGTTTTACCCAGGTAATCCAATCAAACTCCGAATACCGGAAAGTTTACATTGCAAGAGTCAGAATATGAGGGCTAAGCTTCATACTCGAAAGGGAAACAGCCCAGATCTTCATCTAAGGTCCCTAAACTGAGTTAAGTGGGAAAGGAAGTGATATTCCTCTGATAGTTAGGAGGTTAGCTTAGAAGCAGCTATCCTTTAAAAAGTGCGTAATAGCTTACTAACTAAGGAGTTTTGCGCCGAAGATTTAACGGGGCTAAAACTCAGTACCGAAGATAAGACTCTTATGCTTCGCACGCGGAGCGTGAGGGGGTAGGGGAGCGCCGAGTACTCAGCGAATGTAAACCGTGAGGTTTACTGGAGAGTACTCGGGTGAGAATGTTGGCATGAGTAACCGCAATTTCGATGTGATATCGAAACACCGAAAACCTAAGGTTTCCTTGGCAATGGAAATCAGCCAAGGGTTAGGCGGACCTAAGGCGAACCCGAAAGGGGTAGTCGATGGACAGCCGGTTAATATTCCGGCCCTTGAGCGTATAATTCTAAAAGGTGACGGAGTTTAGTAGTTCGGGCAGATTATTGGATTTTTGTTGTTAGTCTGAGAATTTTCAAGGACTAACAGGAACCTCGATTTATCGGGGGAACTCGAATGAGCAAGCTTCCTGGAAAAGCTTTTTAGGAATTAATTATATGCTTAATCCGTACCGTAAACCGACACAGGTGGGTAGGTATAAATGTACCAAGGTGAACGAGTGAAACCTTGTTAAGGAACTCGGCAAAATAGTGTCCGTAAGTTTGCAATAAGGACTCCCCCTCCTTTCGGTTGAAAGAAGGGGGCGCAGCGAACGATCCCTAGCGACTGTTTATCAAAAACACAGGTCCCTGCTAAACTCGTAAGAGGATGTATAGGGGCTGAGGCCTGACCAGTGCTGGAACGTCAAGCTCGGCGGTGCGTCTTACTTCGGTAAGACTTGCTAACTGAGTGAAGCGCCAGTGAACGTCGGCAGTAACTATAACTGTCCAAAGGTAGCGTAGTCCCTTGCCAGGTAAGTTCTGGCCCGCATGAAAGGCTTAACGACTGGGGAACTGTCTCAACAAGGTGCTCGGTGAAAATGCAATACCGGTGAAGATGCCGGTTACCTGCGGCTAGACGGAAAGACCCCGGGAGGTTTACTGTAGCTTCCCATTGTCTTGTTGTTTTGAATGCGTAGCGTAGCGGGGAGGCTTTGAGTCCCGACTTTCGGGTTGGGAGGAGCCGCCAATGAAACACCCGTCTTTTAAAATGATTTGACTAATCTCGATTTATCGGGAAACAGTGAGAGGTGGGCAGTTTAAGTGGGGCACTTGCCTCCTAAAAGGTAATGGAGGCGTTTAAAGGTCGGCTATTTCCGGATGGAAATCGGAAAAATAGGGCAAAGCTATAAGCCGGCTTTACTGCAAGGCGGATATGCCGCGCAGTTGCGAAAGCAGAACTTAGTGAACCGACGGATTTTAGTAGAAAATCCGAAGATTATCAGACAAAAGTTACCCCGGGGATAACAGGTTGGTAGAGCCCGCGAGTCCACATCAACGGCTCTGTTCGACACCTCGATGTCGGCTCATCTTATCCTGGGGCTGAAGAAGGTCCCAAGGGTTGGGCTGTTCGCCCATTAAAAAGGTACGCGAGCTGGGTTCAAACCGTCGTGAGACAGGTTGGTCCCTATCTACCGCAGGCGTAGAGTCTTGAGGAGGGTTGGTCCTTGTACGAGAGGATCGGACTGAACTAACCTCTGGTGTACCAGTTGTTCCGCCAGGAGCATAGCTGGGTAGCTAAGTTGGGAACTGATAAGTGCTGAAAGCATCTAAGCACGAAGCAGGCTCCAAGATTAGGACTTTTAAATCGGTCGAAGAACACGACCTTGATAGGACACAGGTGTAAGCGTCGTAAGGCGTTAAGCCAAGTGTTACTAATGATTTATTATAAAATATTTCTCGGCTAGTGATTAATGACCACAAACTTTATTTAGTATAGAGCTCTATTATTTGGTG
Organism: Minisyncoccales bacterium; assembly: GCA_049642725.1. Classification (GTDB taxonomy): domain Bacteria; phylum Patescibacteriota; class Minisyncoccia; order Minisyncoccales; family JAGMDC01; genus JAGLYZ01. Next base: position 5,368 of record JBARPC010000004.1, read on the forward strand.
GTAATACCGGAGATGTTACACCCGATTCCATACCGAACTCGGAAGTGAAATTCTTCAGGGCCGATGATAGTCCTTTGGGCGAAAGTAGGTTGCCGCCAGATATTAGGGCTCTATCTTAAAAACCTCCTGATTCTATTCAGGAGTTTTTTTATTTTGAAAAATGTATATAATAAAATAATGAGGTTTAATATTGGAAAAAGAAAGGCTATAATAATAGTTTTAGTGACTTTGATTTTTTTGTCTTTAAATCTATTTGGTCTTTCAAAACAAGTGAGAGAGGTTTTTTATAATATTTCTTATCCTGTACAAAAAGTTTTTTGGGAGAGAGGGGGTGTTGTTTCTAATTTCTTTAGCCCTATTTTCAATGCCAAAAATTTAAATAAAGAAAATTACGAATTAAAATATAAAAACCAAGAGCTTTTTCAAAAACTTATTTTTTTACAGGGATTAGAAGAAGAAAACAAAACGTTAAGACAAGCGTTAGAAATTAATTTACAAAAAGAATTCAAGTTAGTATTTTCAGAAATAATTGGAAAAGATATAGGCGAAGATTTTATTTTAATAAACAAGGGCTTAAGAGACGGAGTTTTGGAAGGCATGCCTGTGATTACCTCAAACAAGGTTTTAGCTGGAAGAATTAAAGAAGTTTATGAGAATTTTTCAAAAGTAATGCTGCTTTCTAATAAAGCTCAAGAAAATTCTTTTTATGTTAAAATACAGCCGCTTGATATTTCTATAAAAGCAAAAGGCAAAGGGAGCTCTAAATTATCTTTGGAAATGGTTCCTAAAGATAAAGAGCTTTTAGAGGGAGAGATTGTTGTGACTGATATTTTAGGAGGAATTTTCCCAAAAGATCTTTTGATTGGTGAAATTGAAAAAGTTGAAAAAAGCGATGTTGAGCCGTTCCAAAGAGCAGAGGTGTCGCTCTTTTTTGACATTAAAGAAGGCAATTATTTATTTGTTATTACGGAATATTAATTTAAAATGCTCAAAAAAATACTTTTTCTTATTATAATTTTTTATTTTTTAACTTTATTCCAAGCAAGTTTTATGCCTTTTTTTAATATAAATGGATTCTTTATAAATTTTGTCTTGGCTTTAGTAATTTTTATAAATCTTTTTGAATCTTCCGATAAGAAACTTGGTATTTATAGTGCTTTGATTGCTGGATTTTTCTTGGATGTTTGGTCAAGCCAGTTTTTTGGAACAGAAATGCTATTTTTAACGTTAACAGCAGTTTTTATAAAATTAATTGTTAAAAAATATGTTCAAATCCCTACGTTTGGAAAATTATAAAAACCGAAGAGTAAAAATAAAGTTTAAGCAGGAAATTGAACCACAAGAAATTTTTTTAGATAAACTGTCTAAAAGCAAATATGAAGAAGGCGGTGTTTCTGAAAAAAAACTTGAGGTTCCTCTTTCAAAAAAAGTTCTTCAGGGGATTTATTTGATTTTTTTAATCTTAATCCTTGTTCTTTTTGGCAAGACATTCCAGCTTCAAATAGTTCAAGGCGAAGATTTTTCTAAATTATCTGAGGCAAACAGATTTATTATTCATAGCATTGAAGCTCAAAGGGGAGTAATTTATGATAAAGATTTTAACCAGCTTGTTTTTAATAAACCGAGCTTTGATTTGGTTTGTGATAAAAAGAATTTTCCTGAAAACAAAGAAAAAAGAAAACAAGTTTTTAAAGAAATTTCTGCAATTATTGAAAAAGATATTGTTATTCTTGAACAAGAAATAAATCAATCTGACAATTCTCAAGTTTTAATTAGCGAAAATCTTGATTATGAGAAATTAATTATACTTGAAGTAAGAAAAAAAGAATTTCCTGGATTTGAAATTGTTAATAATATAGTTAGGGAGTATAAGGATGGAGAAATTTTTTCTCACATTATCGGTTATGAAAGAAAAACAGGAGAAAAAACAGGATTAGAAGATTCTTATGACCAATTTTTAAAAAAGAACTTAGGGAAAATTGACATTGAAAGAGATGCTCAGGGCAATATAATATCAGAAAAAATTGTTTTTCAGCCGGAACCAGGTGATAGTTTAAAGCTTTGGCTGGATTCTCAATTACAAGAAAAAGTTAAAACAGAATTAGAAGCGATAATTAAAGAGGTTGGTTCTACAAAAGGAGCAGCTGTTGTTTTAGATGCTAAAACAGGCGGTGTTTTAGCAATGGTTAGTATTCCTACTTTTGACAATAATCTTTTTAGCCAGGGAATGTCTGCTGAGCAATGGGAAGAAATGAGTAAAAATCTTGATAAACCATTGTTTAACAGAGTGCTTTCAGCCACTTATCCAACCGGTTCCACTATCAAGCCTTTAATTGCTGCTGCTGCCTTGGAGGAAAATATAGTTACTCCGGAAAAAGAGATTTTTTGCGAGGGGAAAATTGTTATTAATAGTCCATGGGACGAGGAGGTTTTTTGGCAATATAATGATTGGAAAGTTCATTATTGGACGAATGTAAGGAAAGCTATTGCTGAATCCTGTAATATTTTTTTCTATACGGTTGGCGGGGGATATAAAGATATTAAAGGATTAGAAGTAGATAAAATGAAAAAGTATCTTGAACTTTTTGGCTGGGGCGAAAAAACAAATATTGATCTTCATGAAGAAAAAAAAGGATTTATTCCAGACAAAGAATGGAAGAAAAAGTATTTTGAGACCAAAATAGATCAGATGTGGATGCCTGGAGACGATTATCATCTTGCTATTGGCCAGGGATATTTAGAGATTACTCTATTGCAGGTAGCTAATGCTTTTGTAAGCATTGCCAATAAAGGAACTCTTTATGAACCAAGAGTAGTTAAAGAAATTATAGATAAAAATAACAATATTAAAAATGAAATTGAACCAAAAATTATTCGTCAGAATTTTATAAGCCCGGAAACCATTAAAGTTGTTAGAGAAGGGATGAGACAGGCGGTTACCAATGGTTCAGCTACTGGCTGGCTGGATTCTCTACCGGTAAAAGCGGCAGCAAAAACAGGTACTGCTGAGACAGGTATAAAGGATTATTACCATAATTGGGTAACTGTTTTTGCTCCTTATGATGATCCGGAAATAGTTTTAACCCTTGTCATTGAAGATGTAAAAGGCGACCGCATCGCAGCCCTTCCCACTGCCCGCGCCATACTTGATTGGTACTTTTCAAGCGAAAAATAAAATTGATTTTTCAATGAAATTGAGTTAAAATTAAATAATATGTCAACTGTTGAAGAAATCAGAAAAATACGTTTGAAAAAACTTAAAGCTATTGAAAAAGCAGGTTTTTCTGCTTACCCATTAGAAACAAAAAGAACTCATACTTGTTCGGCAGCAATTAAAGATTTTGCTAAATTATCTCGTTCTCAAAAAGAGATAATTGTAGCGGGCAGAATCCGCTCTCTTCGTGAGCACGGCGGTTCAACTTTTTTACATATTGAAGACGGTAGTGGTGCAATCCAAGTTTATTTTAAAAAAGATCGGCTGGGTGAAAAGAGCTATAAATTCTTTTTGGATAATTTTGACATTGGGGATTTTATTGAAGCAAGAGGAGTTTTATTCAAAACAAAAAGAGAAGAAAAAACTCTTGAGATAGGTGATTATAAAATGCTGGCAAAAGCATTGCTTCCATTGCCGGAAAAATGGCATGGTTTAAAAGACATTGAAGAGAGATATAGAAAAAGATACTTGGATCTAATATTCAATCAGGAAATCAAAGATAGATTTATTTTGCGCACAAGGATTATCAAGGAAATTCGCAGTTTTTTAGATAAAAAAGGATTTTTAGAAGTGGAAACACCTATTTTACAGCCAATTTATGGCGGGGCTAAAGCAAAGCCATTTAAGACCCATTTGAATGCTCTTGATATGGATTTGTTTTTAAGAATTTCGCCAGAGCTTTATTTAAAACGGCTTTTAATTGGCGGTTTTGAAAAGGTCTATGAAATAGGAAGAATCTTTAGAAATGAAGGAATGGATAAATCGCATAATCCAGATTTTACAATGCTGGAGTTTTATTGGGCATTTGCCGACTATAAGGATTTAATGAAGTTATGCGAAGAGATGATAACTGGTTTAGTAAAGAAAATAGCAGGCAAACTTGAAATAGAGCATGAAGGCAAGAAAATAAACTTTAAAACGCCTTGGCCAAGGATTGAATTTTCTCAAATAATAAGAAAATATACAAAGATAAACTTAGATGAGATAAGCGAAAAAGCATTGGCTGAAAAAGCAAAAAGACTAGGAATTAAAATAGAAAAAGGAGCAGGTAAATCAGAAATTGCTGATGAGATTTATAAAAAAGCCTGCAGGCCAAAAATTTGGCAGCCCTGTTTTATAATTCATCATCCTTTAGGAAGTTTTCCTCTGGCAAAAGAGCTTGAAAAAAGCAGTTCAGCGCGCGTTAGAGATGAAATTTCTGGTAAAGAAAAGTTAGCCAATTTTCAATTAGTTATGGCTGATTGGGAGCTAGTTAATGCTTTTTCTGAACTTAATAATCCATTAGAGCAAAGAAAAAGATTTGAAGAGCAGGAAAAGCTATATAAAAAAGGATTTAATGAAGCCCAAAGAACAGACAAAGATTTTTTAGAGGCCTTAGAATACGGCATGCCGCCAGCTACAGGTTTTGGAATGGGAATTGACCGCTTGGTCGCTTTATTGACAAATTCGCATTCCTTGCGAGAAGTGATTTTATTCCCGACAATGAAGCGGAAAAAATAAGCTCCAAAAACAAGATTTTTAAAACTATCGCGGTTTGCTCGGATTTCCTTCTTTCCTCGCGCTTTATCCCAAAGGGAGCCCTACGCGTCTCGGAAAGCAGAAAATCCTCGCCACCTTGTTGTTATTCCCAAACCCCAGAATTTGAAAAATTCGTTTTCTTCGCTAAATATACTTTTAACCTTTTTATTTTTTACTTTTTAATTCTTATCTATGTTAGATATAAAATTCATCAGAGAAAATAAGGATTTACTAAAAAAAACTGTTAAGAATAAAGGCGTTGATTTAGACATTGATAAGCTTTTGGGATTAGATAAAGAAAGAAGAGAACTTATCCAAAAAAGCGAGAATATTAAAAGTCAGCAAAAAAAGTTAGGAAAAAAAGATAGAGTAAAAGCAGGAGAATTAAAAGAAGAATTTAAAAAAATAAATAATAAGCTTAAAGAAGTAAAGGAAAAATATAATGATTTAATGCTTTTAGTTCCAAATATTCCTTCTGATGATACTCCAGTAGGCCTTGATGAAAGCGGAAATAAGGAAATTTCTAAATGGGGAAAAATTCCAAAGTTTAGTTTTCAAATTAAAAATCATATTCAATTAGGCAAGGAATTAGATTTAATTGATATAGAAAAAGGAGTAAAAACAAGCGGTTTTAGAGGATATTATTTAAAAAACGAAGCAGTTTTGATACAAATGGCTTTGATGTGGCATGCGCTTTTAAAACTAAAAGAAAAAGGATTTCAGTTAATGATACCGCCCACTCTTGCCAGAGAATTTGTCTTAGTCGGTAGCGGACATTTTCCAGAAGCAAAAGATGAAGTTTTTCAAGTAGCTAATCCAGGAAAGCTATCTGATGGTAAAGAAATATCTGAACCAATGTATTTAGGCGGAACTTCAGAGCCATCGCTTTTAGCTTATTACGTTGATAATATTTTCAATGAAGATGATTTGCCAATTAAATTAGCTGGTTTTTCCCAATGTTATCGTTCTGAAGTAGGCAGTTATGGCAAGGATACTCATGGATTATACCGCTTGCATGAGTTTATGAAAGTTGAGCAGGTTGTTTTTTGTGAAGCAACATTAAAAAAAGCAGATAAGCTTTTTGAAGAAATGAGAGAAAATTGTGAAGAAATTTTACAAGAATTAGAATTGCCATACAGAGTGATTCAAATTTGCACTGGCGATATGGGAGCAGGCAAGTATAAAATGTATGATATTGAAACTTGGATGCCTTCCCATAATAAATATGGCGAAACACATTCAAATTCAAACCTAACTGACTGGCAGGCAAGACGGTTGAATATAAAATATAAGACAAAAAATAAAGAGAGAAAGTTTGTTTATACATTAAATAACACAATGATTGCTTCGCCTCGGATTCTAATCGCCATTTTGGAAAACTTTCAACAAAAAGACGGCTCTATTTTAATCCCAGAAGTTTTACAGAAATACTTAGGTTCTAAAATTATTTCTAAAAAATGAAAACTTTAGTCATCCTTCACGGATGGGGAAGTTCAAAAGAAAAATGGCAGTCAGTAAAACAAGCAATTTTAAAACACTACGAGGACAGTCCTCGTAGTGTTAGGGTGGTTGTGCCGGATTTGCCGGGATTTAAGAAAGAAACCGCCCTAAAAGAAATTTGGGATTTAGATGATTATATTAAATGGTTAGAGAATTTTATTTCTGAAAATTCGAAAACCTCTTGCCCTGAGGACGTTCGGCTGAGGCCCTCGGCTGAGCTCGGTCGAATGCCCTCAGTCGAAGCCCTTGCCGAAGGGTTTTATTTATTGGGCCATTCTTTTGGCGGACGAATGGCTATTAAATTTGCCGTCAAACACTCGGAAAAGCTGAAAGGTTTAATTTTAGTTTCTGCTGCCGGTATACAACATAAACAAAACAAACTATATTTGACATTTCTTGCTATCGCAAGATTTGTCAAATGGATTTTTCTAAGAATCCCGGTTTTGAGAAACTTTTTTCCTTTTTTTAGAAAAATTTTTTATAAATATATCCTGCGAAAAACAGATTATATTGAAGCAGAAAAACTGCCTTATTTGAAAGAAACCTTTAAAAATGTTGTTCAGGAGGATTTAACCAAGTATCTCTCTGAAGTCAAAACCAATACTTTAATTATCTGGGGCGAAAGAGACAAAATAACTTCATTAGAAGACGCTTATTTGATGAACGAAAAAATTAAAAACTCAAAGCTTGAGATTCTAAAAGGTGTTGGTCACGCTCTACATCTAGAAGACCCAGAGGTTTTAACTCAAAAAATCATGAATTTCATTAAAAAATAATGTTTTCTGTATTTATTTTATTATTTTTTCTAATACCATTTCTTTGGCTTATTAAAACAACCAAAGCTGTTTTGTTTTGGCTTTATCTTTGGCAATTAAAAGAATATCATATTGGCAGATTCAAAGCTCATTTCTCAACCACAAAAGGAAAACATCTCATATTTAACAAGCTTTTAATTTTAAAAATTATTTTATTACTTAGTTTTTTCTTTTCCAGTGTCCTCGTTGGCCTTCAATTGCTTAATTTTGTGATATTGCTTCCTTTGATTCTTTTTTTCTTGTATTTACTTGAATCAGCCAAAACTCTAAAGGATTTTTTTCAGAAGAAATTAAAAAAACCGGTTTTGACCAAAAAAACCATACCAATCTTAGTTTTCACTTTTGTCTTATTTATCTTCATTCCTATTTTTTTATGGCAGAAAATACAACAAACCGCTTTTCTTTATGATTACCCCCCCTTACATAAATTTTGTTTTTGGCTTTTAATGATTGACATTTTTACTCCGGCAATTATTTCTTTGATTGTTTTATTTTTTCAGCCAATTACTGTTTTTTGGCGAAACCGAGTTATTAAAAGAGCCGAGCAAAAACGAGAAAAATTCAAAGATTTGTTAGTTATTGGTATTACCGGCAGTTATGGTAAGACATCAACAAAAGAATTTTTATACACAATTTTATCTCAAAAATACAAAGATAAAATTTTAAAAACCAAAGAGCATCAGAATTCAGAAATTGGAATCTCCCAAAGTATTTTAAATGATTTAAAGCCGGAGCATAAGATTTTTATCTGTGAAATGGGCGCTTATAATAGGGGAGGGATAAAACTTTTATGCGACATTGCTAAACCTAAAATCGGAATTTTAACCGGCATCAATGAGCAGCATTTAGCAACATTCGGCAGCCAGGAAAATATTATAAAAACAAAGTTTGAGTTGATAGAGAGTTTACCTACAGATGGAATAGCTTTTTTCAACGGAAAAAATAAATATTGTGTTGAGCTTTATAAAAAAACCAGGATTAAAAAAATTCTTTATGGTAAAGAAGCTGCTTTTTCCGGACAGGAAAACATTTTAGGAGCTATGGCTGTGGCTAAAGAAATAGGAATGAATGAAAAAGATATTGTAATGGCTTGTGAAAAAATTAAAGATAAGATTGGTGGAATAGAACTAAAAAAAGGAATAAACGGCTTAAATATTATTGATGCCACATATTCTGCTAATCCTGATAGTATAATTGCTCATTTGGATTATTTGAAAACTTGGCAGGGGAAAAAAGTTTTAGTAATGCCTTGTTTGATTGAATTAGGAAAAGCAAGTAGGGAAGTTCATCAAAGAATTGGCAGAAAAATCGCAGAGGTTTGCGATTTAGTCATAATTACTACAAAAGAATGTTTTGAAGATGTTAAATTTAAGGAAAATATTTTATTTTTAGAAGATCCGAAAGAGATTTTTGAGAAAATTAAAGATTTTAACGAACCAGATGATATAATACTTTTAGAAAGCCGAGTACCGAAGGAGTTGCTTGATTTGTTGATTAAATAAAAAAAGAGTGCCTTATCCTTGAGTAAAAAATTTTTACAAAAGAAATTGGCACATTTCGAAATTTTTTTAAACATCTTGTCTTAACAACGTCCAGGCAATAGTCCATGCAATAGTCCATAACGGAAATAATATGACGGAAACAATTGTTCCTATTGGAATTGCTATCGGCCACGAGTTCTCAAAACCGATATCCATTACTAGAATAGTCATTATCGTTATTACCATTACCAGTATCCCAGATAATAAGGAAAATATTATCCCAGCAGATATTGCCATGTCTTCTTTTTTCATTTTTTTCTTTTTCACCTCCTATTTTGTTTTATGGGAAGCGGATATAAGATTCGCTTCTGACTATATTCAAATTATACTATGTTAAAGGAATTTTGTCAACCCCAATTGATAATCAAAGAAATATTTCAAAAACAGGTTTGGGAGGATTTTCTTTTAAGATGCGATGAAAAGACATTTTTGGATTCTTGGAATTGGGGAGAGTTTCAGAAGAAAATGGGATATGGAATATGGAGATTCGGTGTTTTTGAAAATAATGATTTAATTTCAGTTGCTTTGATGATAAAAATTACAGCGAAGAGAGGATCGTTCATATTTATTCCTCACGGACCAAACCAAAAAACAAAAAACAAAAAACAAAAAACAAAAATATTAGAAGTTTTGTTAAATAAGTTAAAAGAAATTGCTAAAGAAGAGGGTTGTAGTTTTATCAGGATAAGTCCCATATGGGAAAGGAATAAAGAGAATATCAAAATTTTTCAGGATTTAGGTTTTAGACAAGCGCCAATTCATATGCATCCAGAAGCGAGCTGGAAATTAGATATTTCAGAGTCAGAAGAGGAACTTTTAATGAATATGCGGAAAACAACCCGTTATTTGATTAAACAGGCGCAAAAAAATAAAGATCTTGAAGTTTTTCAATCCCAAAACATAAAAGATATTGAAATTTTTAATGAGCTTTATCAAAAAGTGGTTCAGTCCCGGCATTTTGTTCCTTTTTCTTTAGATTATTTAAAACAGGAATTTTCAGTATTTCAGCAGGATAATCAAATATCTATGTTTTTTGTAAAATATAAGAACCCTCGTCGCTTTGCTACTCAGAACCTTGATTCCTCCGGAATTAAAGGAGAAATAATTGCTTCAGCTTTTGTGCTTTTTTGGTCAAATATTGGATTTTATCATCATGCAGCTTTATCTCCGAGATATCATAAAATCCCGGCTGCTTATCTTTTACAATGGGAAGCAATAAAAGAAGCAAGAAAAAGAGGATGTGTTTTATACGATTTTTGGGGGTATGTCAACCCAAAAGACCAGCCCGGGCATCCATGGGCAGGACCAACCTTATTTAAAATGGGATTTGGTGGAAAAGCATATAATTATGTTAAAACCCAAGATTTTATTTTATCCTCGCGATACTGGTTCAATTATGTTATTGAAATAATAAGAAAAAAGAAAAGGGGACTTTAATTATCAAAATGAAAGTAAAAAAGTTTAGAAAACCACATAGGATAAAAAGGAAAAAATCTTTGTTGAAAAACAAGTTTTTTTGGTTCGGAGCTTTCTTTTTGACGATAGTTGTTTTACTTTCTTATTTCTTATTTTTTCATTCATTTTTTAGAATAAACAAATTAGAGATTTCTGGCAATGAGAAATTAAAAACAGAACAAATTGAAGGCTTAATAGAAAAAGACAAGAATATTTTTTTGTTTAATATAGATAAAAATAAAAAGAAAATTTTAGAAAATTTTCCTGAACTCGTGGAAGTTTATATAGAAAAAAATTTTCCAAAAAGTATTAAAGTTCAAGTTAAAGAAAGAAAACCAGCAGTTGTTTTTTGTCAAAACGAAGAGTGTTTTTTTGTTGATAAAAAAGGAATTCTTTATGAAAAAGCAGAACCAAATAGGATGCTTAAAATAAAAAATTTAATCCTTGACAGGGAGTTAAGGTTAGGCGATGAAGTTTTAACAGAAAATCAATTAAATCAGATTTTATACATAGAATCAAGGATAGAAGATGATTTAGAAATCCAAATTGAATTAGCTGAAATTATCTCTGCCATGAGATTAAATATTCAGACATCTGAAGGATGGCAGATTTATTTTAATATTCAAAGAGATGTTGACTGGCAGCTCACTGAATTAAAACTGATTTTAGAAAAAAAGCTTCCTCTGGAAAAAAGAGAGGAACTTGAATATATTGATTTAAGATTTGAAAAAGTTTATATTTTTCCAGAAGGTTTATTATAATTTTTTGCTCTATTCTTTTCACTCCACATAATAGATAAAAATAGAATAGCCGATTTTGGCAATTGGTCGGTGATTATAAAGCCAGTAATAGTGGTTGGATGGTTGGTTAAAACCCTTAACAGGGATTGCTCTGCCACCCTGTAAAGAGTTCACTGAAACAGCTAAATAACTTTCTTTTAATTCATTAGGATCACGAGTGCCCCACCAAGGGGCATATTTTTCTTTTAGATAGTATTCGGGATTGCCGCCACCAAAATAATCAAGGTAAATTTTGTCTATATTATTGTCATTAGTCCATTTTTCCAAACGTTTTAAATCCTGGCCCCAATCAAGGTTTGAATCAGTAACATATAAATATCCATGCCTCGGTCCGCCGGCTAATTCATTAAAATAAGCAAGAAAATGAGGATAAACAGCCATTACTGAACTTGCCTGCCAGAAAATTAAAACAACTAATACGCCATATTTTATTTTTAAAAATGGTTCTTTTAAATATTTTGTTATTGCGATGCTTACTAAAATAAAAATAAAAGGGAAGGTTGGAAGCAAATGGCGCACTCCAATATTTAAATTAGACGTTAAGCTTGTTGCCCAATAAATAAAAATAAACAAAAGCATTGAAAATTCAGCAAAATGAGATTTGAGCCATTTTTTAGTTCTCTGGAATGGTCTTTTCCAGAACGGTTCTTTGATATGCCAGGCCAGGCCTAAGAGAGCGATAATAGTTAAAATATGAAGAGTTAAAGGTTCTTTAATTGAATAAACAACCGGAAAATAGGTTTTCCATCCAGCAGCTGAAATCTCTCCAAGAAAATAAGTTGTATTCCCAGTAGTGCTTCTATTAAGAACCATTAGTATGCCTAAAAAGTACTGGGCAAACGGCCTTGATACTGGATTGGAAATCATTGCTATATCTAAATCTGCCAATGGTTTAGGAACAGTTGTCGTAGAAAGGAGAAATTCAGTGTCTCTTATTTGTTTTTCAATCGGGTAATCTAAAATATGGTATTGATATACAGGCCAAACAATACAAACCATTCCAATTGTTAAGACAAGAAAAGATAAAGCAATATATTTAAGTAGTTTTTTTTCGTATAAGGCATAAATTAAAGTAATAATTCCAAAAAAAGGAAGTAATAAAATCAAAGAAAATTTTAAAAGCATTGCAACACCAAATGCCAAGCCAGCTAAAACTATATTCTTTTTTATTGGTTCTTTTAAAAATTTTAACCAAAAATAAGTTGCTAAAACAACTCCAAAAGCAGCTCCAACATCAGTGGCCACTAATCTTCCATGGGCTAAGAAAGTAGGCGAGAAAGAAAAGAGAAATATAGCCAAGAGAGCTGCTTTATTCCCAAACGATTCTTTTGTCCATAAAAAGATTAATAATCCTAAAAGAATTAAAAGTAAAATCATTGGCAAGCGCGACCAAAGCAAGATTTTGTCAGGGTCATTTTCAGAATGATATAAGAATTGGTTTCCGAAATCAAATTGAAGCCACCAAACGGGATTTTCTTCCTGAACCCATGAACTGTGGTCTTTAGGAAAATTAAGATCTAAAAAAAGAAGCGGAAAAGCGGCCAAGTCCTTTATTAATGGCGGATGTTCAGCGTTTAAACGATAATCTTTTTGAGTTAAGTATGAATAACCAGAAGGAATATGAGAAACTTCGTCAAAAGTCAACGTATCATCTTTAATGCTTAAAAAAGCAGTAAAAAACATTACAAACAACAATATACCGGCAATAATGTAAGTGAGACGGTTAGACATATTTAAAATAAATTAGAGAGTAAATTTAAAATAAAACCAAAAGCTAATTCCCAGAATATTGAGAAAACTATAACACAGATAACAGATATTAAAATAAGTAATAATAGTTTTTGTTTATTCGCCATTTATTTTATAAACCCAAACCGTATCCTCGTTTACTAATTCGCCCTTAGGAAAGGCAGTTTGAAGTTCTTGAATTGTTTTTTCATTATTATCCATTAGCACTATAACTGTCTGCTTTTTACCTGTTTTTATTGTCCGTAAATTATCTTGAAAAACCATGTCTGTATTTGTTTCTTTACTTTTTGTTCTCTGTATAAAAACAATAGTTTCAACAGGCAATGGAGGATTTGGGCCTGATTCATTTATAATAACATATTTTCGTGTTTCTTCTGAAACAGAATTTAAATACATTCCAATTTCTACGCACTGTTTTGAAAAAGATTTTTCTACTTCTGGATTTTTCCCCCAGAAAATAAAATATCTGTAATATTGGGTGAAGACAAAAGAAATTACTAATAAAATAGATGAAAATATTATTAAATAATAAAGCCAATCTTTCTTTTTATCTTTTAAAAAATTCTTAAATTTTCTATAAACAAATTCTCCTCCTATGCCGGCAAAGATAAAAGTGAAAGGAATAGCTCCAATACATCTTAGACAATGAGGAATGCCTTCATAGGTTAAGATGCCAGGGATGAGCATTATAAAAAAACCAGAAACCAGAAACCAGAAACCAGAAACTGATGACCATTTTTTATATTTTAATGAAGCCAGGCATTTTTTGATGGAAATAAATAAACCGATTAAAAATAATATTCCCACTGGCCAGAATAAGACAGGGGAGCCGGAGATATTATGCCGCCAATTATAATCGCCGGCAATATTAAACATTGCTAAATGGATAATTAAGCTCTTTCCTAATTCCTTAACAGGATCTGGTTGTGAGAAAATTGAAATTCCAGAGGTTCTGCTTATAAAATTTTCAGGGTTTTCAAGGAAATAAAATCCAATAGGCGCAGCAATAATAAAAGTAAAAAGTAAAAATGAAAAAGTAAAAAGTAAAAATTGTTTTTGTAAATTTTGTTTCTTGTAAATTAACCACCACAAAATCAGAACCACAGGAATGATTAGAACGGCTAATCTAAAAGCAATATAAGTATGGAAGCCCAAACCAAAGATTATGCCAGCAATTATAAAATGGAAAATCTTCTTTGTTCTAAAGCCCTTAAATAAAAAGTAAAAAGAGAATGTTAATACAAAAGGAACTAAAATTGCCCTAAAGCCAATGTGAGAGAAGTTAATATGCCATAAACTTGTTGCTAAAAAGAAAGAAGCAAAAAGAGCAACACTACGAGAACTGTTCTCGTAGTGTTGAAAAAGTTCATGAGTCAAAAGATAAAGGCCGAGAATAGTGAAAATACCAAAAAGAGCAGAGACGATTTTAAATGACCAAATACTTATGCCGAAAACAGAAAAAGACAAAGCAATTAGATTAATGAATAATCCCTCTCTGCCATTATTTTCCGGGTAAAATATTTTTCCAGGTTCAGAAATGGCTTGATTGGCATTTATCGCTTCATCAGGATAAATCCCAGGCGGAATACTTCCTAAATCCCACAACCTAAAAAAACTTGCAATCAATAATATTCCCAACAAAATAATAATATATTTTTTTATTGTCATACAGATTATTATATTATATCAGATTGACTGCGAATTTAAAATAAGTATAATAGAAAATGTATGGTAGATAAAGAAGAATTAAAGAAATGTGAGAAACAGAAAGAGGAATATTTAGCCGGGTGGCAGAGAGCGCGGGCTGATTTTTTGAATTATAAAAAAGAAGAGATGGAAAGGATTGGCGGATTACTTTTTTATGCCCAAGAGGAAATGATTCTAAAAATTTTGCCAGTCTTAGATAATTTTAATTTAGTAGAGAAAAAACTGCCGCAGGATTTAAAAGATAATCCTAATATAGAGGGTATTTTCCAAATCAAGAATCAAATTCAGGATTTCTTAAAAAATTATGGCATAGAAGAAATGAAGGTGCTTGGAGAGAAGTTTGACCCGAATTTTCATGAAGTAGTTGAAGAAGTTGAAATAAAAGATAAAGAAAAAGGCATTATCGTAGAAGAAATACAAAAGGGTTATTTAATTCAAGGAAGAGTTTTACGAGCAACTCGTGTAAAGGTCGCAAAGTAAGAATCATTCTAACATACTAACATTTAAACATATGGAACAAAAACAAATTCAAATTAAAGCCAAAGATGAGGATATAAAAGGTGTTTATTCTAATCTAATGCAGGTTGTTCATACCAAAGAAGAATTTATTTTAGATTTCTTTTTAGCTTCACCGCCCCAAGGGATTTTATCTTCCAGAGTAATAATGAGCCCAGGACATATTAAAAGGATGCTCAAGGCGCTTCAAGAAAACTTAGCAAAATATGAAGATAAATTTGGTAAAATAGAAGAGGCAAAATCACCGGATGTAAGAGAAGAAGGCGAAGGCAAGATTGGATTTAGAGTATAAGAACCGGGCGTGTGGCTCAGTGGTAGAGCGCATTCCTGATAAGAATGAGGTCGAAGGTCCGATTCCTTCCACGCCCACAGAAGGGCCCGTAGCTTAGTTGGTAGAGTGCCGCGTTTGCAACGCGGAGGTCAGCGGTTCAAGTCCGCTCGGGTCCAATATATTTTAAAAAATTTTTAACTTAATAATTTCTAATTTCTAATTAATTTAATCAGTGATTAGAAGTTAGTCATTAATTATTTTTATTATGGCAAAAATATTAGGTATTGATTTAGGAACAACATTTTCAGCAATGGCAGTGATTGAAGCAGGCGAGCCCAAGATTATTGAAAACAAAGAAGGGGCGAGAACAACTCCTTCTATTGTGGCATTGGCAAAAAATAATGAGCGGTTGGTGGGAATTTTGGCTAGACGCCAGCAGGTTACTAATCCTCAAAATACTATTTTTTCCACAAAAAGATTAATTGGAAGAAAATTTTCTGACAAAGAGGTTCAAAAAGACAAAAAACTTATGCCTTATGAAATTAGGGAGGCAAGCGACGGAGGGGTAGAAATAAAAATGGGGGATAAATGGTATAAGCCATTGGAAATTTCAGCAATGATTTTACAGAAGCTAAAAGCAGATGCCGAAGAAAAGTTAGGAGAAAAAATAGAAGAAGCAATAATTACCTGTCCTGCATATTTTGACGATTCCCAAAGAAAGGCGACAAAAGTGGCTGGCGAGGTAGCTGGATTTAAAGTTAAAAGAGTTATTAATGAACCAACAGCTGCTGCTTTAGCTTATGGACTAACAAAGAAAGGCGAGAAAAAAATAGTTGTTTATGATTTTGGCGGCGGCACTTTTGATATTTCAATTTTAGACATAAGTGAAGATACAGTTGAAGTAAAAGGGACTGGAGGCGATACTCATTTGGGCGGAGATGATTTTGACCAAAAAATTATTGATTGGTTGGTTGATAAATTTAAAAAAGAACAGGGCATTGATTTATCAAAAGACCAGTTAGCCCTTCAGCGTTTAAAAGAAGGAGCAGAAAAGGCAAAGATAGAATTATCTACCACAATGGAAACAGAAATTAATCTTCCTTTTATTACTTCTGATTCTGCTGGGCCAAAGCATCTGCTTTATAAATTAAATAGGGCAAAATTTGAAAATTTAGTTAAAGAATATATTGACAAATCCATTGAGCTGACTAAGCAAACCTTGAAAGAAGTTGATTTGGAAGCAAAAGATATAGACGAGGTTATTTTAGTCGGCGGGCAGACAAGAACTCCAAAAATTCAGGAAGAAATCAAAAACCTTCTTGGCAAGGAACCGAATAAAGAGATCAATCCCGATGAAGTAGTTGCTGCTGGCGCTGCAGTTCAGGCAGGTATTCTGCAGGGCGAAGTAAAAGATGTTTTGCTTTTAGATGTTACTCCTTTATCTTTAGGAATTGAAACGCTCGGCAATGTAAATACTGTTTTAATCTCTAAAAATACAACTGTTCCAACCTCTAAAACACAGGTTTTTTCCACTGCTGCTGAGAACCAGCCATCAGTAGAAATTCATGTTTTACAGGGAGAAAGGCCAATGGCTGCTGATAATAAAAGCCTGGGTAGATTTATTTTAGATGGACTTCCTCCAGCGCCAAGAGGAATTCCTCAAATTGAAGTTAGCTTTGATATTGATGCTAATGGCATTTTAAATGTTTCAGCAAAAGATAAAGCCACTGGTAAAAGCCAGTCAATCAAAATAGAGGGTTCCTGCGGCGTTTCTAAAGAAGAAGTGGAAAAAATGAGAAAAGAAGCAGAAATGCATTCCCAGGAAGATGCAAAGAAAAAAGAATTGATTGAAGCCAGAAATATTGCTGATAATTTAGTTTACACCACAGAAAAGACATTGAGAGAGGCAGGTGATAAAGTGTCAGCAGATATAAAAAAAGAGATTCAAGAAAAAGTAGATGGATTGAAAAAAGTAAAGGATAGTGATAATATAGATGAAATTAAGGTGAAAACATCTGATTTATCGCAGACGATTCAGAAAATCGGAGCCCAGATGTATGGCCAGCAGCCGGGTCAAGAACCGCCAAAAGAAGAAGGCAAGGATGAAAAGAAACCAGAAGAGGGAGAATATAAGGAGAAATGACCAATTACTAATTTCTAATATCTAATTAATGTCTAATTTTTAAATGTCTAATTCTTAAAATTTTAGTCATTTAGTCATTGGGATTTGGTTAGAAATTAGTCATTAGAAATTAGAAATTTTAAGTTATGACAGATTATTATCAAATTCTTGGCATTTCTCGGGATGCCAATCAAGAAGAAATAAAAAAGGCATATAGAAAGCTGGCGCATAAACACCATCCAGACAAGGGAGGAAGCGAGGCAAAGTTTAAAGAGATAAACCAGGCCTATCAGATTCTTTCTAATAAAGACAAGCGAGCCCAGTATGACCGTTTTGGCAGAACATTTGACAACGCTAGTCAAGGTTTTGACCCAGATTTTGATTTTGCTTCTGGTTTTGGTTCTGGAGCAGGCGCAGGTTTTGAATTTGGAGATTTTGGCAATATAGGCGAGATATTTGAAGAATTCTTTGGAGCAGGTTCTGCAAGCAGGAGAAGACGAGATATAAAAATGGGGAAAGATATTGAAATTGATATTGAAATTCCATTAGAAGCAGTTTTAAAAAACCAAGAGAAAAAAATTACACTTTATAAAATGGTTGTTTGTTCCCGCTGTAACGGGATTGGAGCTGAACCGGGAACCTCTGTAAAAGAATGTTTTACCTGCCGAGGCACAGGCCAAGTTCAGCAGATAAAAAGAACGATTTTTGGTTCTGTGACCCGTTATGTTATCTGTCCTGAATGCGGAGGGGAAGGAACAAAGCCGGAAAAACCTTGCAATGTTTGCAAAGGCGAAGGAAGAATCAAAAAAGAGGAAGAAATTATTCTTTATATTCCTGCTGGCGTTGATACTAATCAAGTGATAAAAATTGAAGGAAAAGGTGATGCTGGTAAAAAAGGAGGAGAAGCTGGTGATTTATATGTCAGAATTCTTGTAAAAAAACATCCTCTTTTTATAAGAAGAGGGGACGATTTATATATTTCAGTTCCTATTACTTTTTCCCAAGCAGTTTTAGGAGATGAAGTAGAAGTGCCGGCTCTGGATGACAAAAAGATTTTATTAAAAGTGCTGAGCGGCACTGAATCTGGAAAGGTTTTACGAATTTCTGGGAAAGGCATTACTCGTTTTTCCGGCTTTGGCAGGGGAAATATGTATGTTGAGTTAGAGATAGAAACGCCAAAACGATTAACAAGAACACAAAAAGAATTATTAAAGAAACTAAAGGAAGAAGGAATATAAGCGCGCCCTCGTAACTCAATTGGTAGAGTAGGATCCTTTTAAGATCAAAGTTGCAGGTTCGAGTCCTGCCGAGGGCACAAAAAATTAAAAGTCAAGGCCAAACAAAAAACCCCGATTGCTCGAAGTTTTTCGGAGTTCTAATGTAGCTACAGACACTCGACTTATCATCTAATAAGAGTATAGCAAAAAGAAAAGTTTTGTCAAAAATTATGCCACCCCCTTCACGAGATTTATTATAGCATAAAGTAGGAATATTAAACCAGAAGCGTTAAATACCGAGTGTCTAACATACTAACAAATTCGTATAAGAAGAATTTCTGCATAACCCGCGACCCATTAGCTAAAATAATATAAAATATTTTTTATGAAAGAAAAACTTAAACCAAAAGAATTTTTTACCAAAGACAGAGATAATTTAGAAATGTTACGGCAATCTTTAGAGTCAAAAGAAATTGATGAAGATATAATCCCAACTCTTGAAAAATTTTTTTCACTGCCGATTACTCCCCGCGAAAGCTGTTATGGACACGTGGAAAAATTAAAAGAACCTTATTTTAGCTATATTGAGGATGATGCACAAAGTGAACAAGATGAAAATTTTCAAAAACTATTCAAAGAAAAAATTGCGGAATTAACCACCAGAATTAATCAGAAAATCGGCAGTGAAGCCGTTAATATAGTTTTGGAAGAAATTGATCGCGGCGGAGGGCCAAAAGATTATACATTGCGATTTAAAATAATTGATAAAAAAAATTTTCAAAAATTTGGTAAAAATTTTTTTGATATTATTTGGGAAGAATTCTCTAGGTATCTTGATGAAATTAGATAAAAAATATTTACCGCCAAACTTTAGAATTATGTTATTTGCTTTAATTTTTATACTTTTAGGAGCCATATTCCTGGCAAAAAACTTGGGAATTATTACTGCTCATACTTGGGGTATAATTTGGCCTTCAATTTTGATTTTAATTGGGTTTTGGCTGCTTTTAATGAGATATGAGTGGAAGATTAGAAAAAATAAATTTGTAGAAAAAGTTTGGAGAATAATAGAAAAATAATATATGCGGATAGGAATTTTTACTAATATATATCTGCCTATTATCAGCGGTGTTGTTACGATAATAGAGAATTACCGGCAAGAATTGGAAAGGCAGGGCCATCAAGTTTTTATTTTTGCGGCTGAAAATCGCGGTTATAAAGATGAAAATCCGCGAGTTTTCCGTTTTAAATCAATAGATCTTAATTACAAAATTTCTTATCCTTTACCTATAATTTCTTCTCCGCGCATTAGCAGGATAATTAAAAAAATAAATTTAGATATTGTTCATACACAACATTTTTTTGTTTGCGGACAGATTGCATGGTATTATTCTAAAAAATTCAATATTCCTTTGGTTTTTACCCAGCATACCCGTTATGAATATTACACACACTATGTGCCTTATCTTCCCCAAGAGATAAGCAAGCCGCTTGCTTTATCGCTTTGCGCTGTTTATGCCAATTCCTGCGATTCTGTGATTGCTCCCACAGAAGACATTAAAAATTCTCTTTTAAAATACAAAGTAAAAACACCGATAACGGTTCTTCCTTCCGGGATTGATTTAAGCAGATTCTTTCAAGCAAGTGGCGTGGCGATAAGAGAAAAATATAATATAGATAAGAACAAATGCGTGTTATTAACAGTTGCTCGATTAGCTCCGGAAAAAAATATTTCTTTTTTGTTAAAGTCGTTTAAAAAGGCCAGTTTAAAAAATCCCAATATTTATTTTATAATAATAGGAGACGGCCCTTTTAAAAAAGCATTAATATCTGAAAGCGATAAATTGGGATTAAAAAACAAGATTATATTCACAGGCGAAGTAGATTGGCAGAAAATTCCTTCTTTTTACAAAGCAGCTGATATTTTCCTTTTTAGTTCTTTTTCAGAAGTTCAGCCAACCGTTATTAGTGAAGCTATGGCTTCGGGTCTTCCTGTTGTAGCCATAAACGCTAACGGAATAAAAGATGCTGTTATAAATGGAGAAAATGGTATTTTGACCCCTAATAACGTTAGTGAATTTAGCCAAACCATTATAAAATTAGCAAGTAATGGAGAATTAAGAAAAAAGATTTCAGAGAAAGCAGAAAAAATGGCTAACAATTTTTCTGCAGAGAAAGCCACGGAGAAACTAATTAATCTTTATAAAAGATTAATAATTCAAAAAAGAGAAAATCGTAAATTAAAAAATAAAAGTTTTCATTTAATTAAAGATAAATTTATAAATTTTAAGTTTGATGAGATTATAAACCAAAAATGAGAAACTATAACTATTTTAAAATGTTAAGAATTAAAGATACGGTTAAATTCTTTTTCTGGATTCCGCTTGTTGGAGCAATATTAGCCAATGTTTCTTTAAATAATTTTATTCTTATTGCTATTATTTCTTTCTGTACTGTTTCTTATGCTTTTGTAATAAATAATTATTTTGATGTAGAAATAGATAAAAAAAATCCAAAAAAAATCAAGTCAAATAGCAATCCATTAGCTCAAGGGCTTGTGAGAAAGAATGGCGTTTTAATCCTGTCTGGAATATTATTGCTCATCTCTATTTCTTTATCCTTATTTATAAATTTTATTGGATTTATTTTTGTTTTATTATCTATTTTTGGAGCTACTCTTTATTCAATGTCTTATATTCGTCTCAAAGAAAGAAATATTATTGATATAGTCAGCCATGGTTTTGCATTAGGACTTTTTCTTTTTTTAGCTGGAGTATTTTTAGCTCAAGGAATGATTAATATATCCTTGCTGGCAATTGCATTTTTGTTTACTATATTGAGCGCCAATGTTCTTTTGGCTCATCAAATAATGGATTATGAAGAGGACTTAGGCAATACGCAAACTACTGCAATTAAAATTGGCAAAGAAAGAAGTTATTTATTCCTGTTTATTTTTTTAATTGCTGCTTTATTGTTGTTTGAAATAATAATATTGAAATATTATTCAGATGCTCAATGGTGGTTTTTTTATTCTGCTTTATTACTTTTAATATTTTGGTGGCTTCCGTTTAAACTAATCAAACAGTTTGAAAAAGAGAAAATCAAAGACGCGCTAATGGAAAGATTACTTTTACCAAATATGATTTATGAGAACAAGATAAAAGTTTATCAAAATAAAATAAAGAAAATATTTTTTAAATAAACCACTCACCTTTATGAAAAAGATTGTATTTTTCTTCTTCACTTTATTAATAGGTTTAATCCTTTTTTTTATTGCGTTTAAGAAAATAGGGCTTGAAAATATAGTTTCTGCTCTTTCCAATATTTCAACAATACAGTTTTTTCTTGTCTTTGGGATTATTATTTTTAGTTTTTTAGTTGGAACTCTACGGCTAAAAACAATATTAAAAACACAGTTATCTGAAAAGATTTCCTTTTTAGATGTTTTAATAGCCAGAACAATAGGTTTTTCTATAAATTACCTTACGCCAATTGTTTTTGCCGGAGGACAACCCTTAAAGGCATATGTGCTAAAAACAAGAACAAAGGCATCTCTGCACAAGATAGTTGTTTCCATTATTATATCAGAAGCTATTTTTTTAAGCATATTGTTTTTCTTTGTAATTTTAGGAGCCTTCTTCTTGTTTTTTTCTTTTAATCTTCCCTGTTTTTTAGAAAATCTAATTTTAGGAATAACATTTTTTTGTTTTATTATATTCTGCCTTTTTTATTACAGAATAATTAAAAAATCCCCGGATAAAAGAGGTTTTTTTACTTTTTTTATTGAGATTCTGCATCTGGATAAAATTGATTTAATTAATAATGCAAAAACGCAAATTGCTGACGTTGAAAAAGAGATTTTCTATTTTTTTAAACATCAGAAATCCAAATTAGCATTGGTTTCCTTGTTTACAATTATAGAGATTATTCTTTTATTTTTAACTTACTGGCTGATAATATCATTTTTGGGTGATAAACTAAGTATTGGAGAAATAATTTCAATAAATGCTTTAATAAATTTAGTTTATTTTATTCCTATCCCTGCTGCATTGGGAAGCTTTGAGTGGAGCCAGGCATTAATTTTTAATGTTTTCGGAATGAACTTCAATACAGGAATTGCCTTTAGCTTAATAGTGAGAGTTCTTAATTTAATCTTGGCAGGATTGGGAATTTTTTTACTAATTCACTTTGAAATAAAAACTTTAACTAAAAGGGCGGGAACAACTCTTCAAAAACTATTGAGATTCAACGTCAATAGTGATAAAATACTATAATTATGAGTTTAATGAAATTAAAACTTAAAAAAACAATAATTCTTTTTATTCTATTTCTGTTGCTTGCTGCTTTTGTTAGTTTTGAAGTTGGCTTTCTTTTTGGTGAAATAGAAGGAAAGAAAAAAGTTTCTCCTTCTGATGAATTGAATTTTTCTCTATTTTGGGAGGTTTATAATACTTTGAAAGAAAAATATGTGAATCCGGAAGATTTTGACCATGAAGAAATAATTTACGGAGCCATTTCAGGCATGGTGGAAAGCTTAGGAGATCCTTATACGGTTTTTTTTAATCCTGAAGAAGCAAAGATATTTGAAGAAGATGTTAAAGGAATATTTGAAGGTGTGGGTATGGAAATCGGAATAAGAAAAGAAGGATTAACCGTTATTGCGCCTTTAGAAGGAACTCCTGCCCAGAAAGCCGGATTAAGACCGGGCGATAAGATTATAAAAATAGATGATATTTCTACTGTTGATATAGCCATAGATGAGGCAGTAAAACTTATTAGGGGGCAAAAAGGAACAGAGGTTTCTCTTACTATTTATAGGGAGGATTGGGGAGAAACAAAAGAAATCAAAATCGTAAGAGGTATTATAGAGATACCGTCTTTGTCTTGGGAATTAATATCTTCCAGCAAGGAAAGGCAAGATGATATTGCTTATATTAAACTTTATCAGTTTTCTGAAAAAGCTAGTTATGATTTTAAAACAGCTTCCAGAGAAATTTTAGATTCATCTGCTGAAAGAATTATTTTGGACTTAAGAAATAATCCAGGCGGTTATTTAACCGTAGCCCAGGATATTACTGGATGGTTTTTAGAAAAAGGACAAATTGTAACTATTGAAGATTTTGGCGAAGAAAAAGAGCAAAAACTATATAAAGCAAAGGGCCCGGAGAAATTTTTATCATATCCAATAGTAGTTTTAATTAATGAGGGTTCAGCTTCTGGTTCTGAAATTTTGGCTGGCGCTTTGAGAGATAATAGGGGAATAAAGTTAATTGGAGAAAAGTCATTTGGAAAAGGAACTGTTCAAGAATTAGAATACTTGAGTGAAGGGAGTTTAAAGATTACTATAGCTAATTGGCTTACTCCTAAAGGCGAGGTTTTAACTGATAGAGGGTTAGAGCCAGATATAAAAGTAGAAATGACATTAGAGGATTATGAACAAGGGAAAGACCCGCAATTAGAAAAAGCAGTTGAAATTTTAAAAGAAATGTAGTACAATAATAAAAAATACCAGGAAACAGGATTTTTTGAATTCTCACGGATTGCTCGGATTCCAAATTTTCCTCGCGCTTTACCCTAAAGGGCTCCGACGCGTCTCGGAAAATTCAGAATCCTCGCCATCCTAATTTAAAAAATCTATTTTTTTCGCTATTACTGATTATGAAAATCATTCTTCTTCAAGATATAGATAAACTTGGGAAAAAGCATGATATTAAGGAGGTGGCAGATGGCTATGCCAGGAATTTTCTTATGCCTAAAGGATTGGTTAAATTAGCAACAGAAAAAAATCTTAAGTGGTTAGCAGCCCAGAAAGAAACATTAGAAAAAAAATCAGAAGAAGACCTTAAAAATATTCAGGATATAGCTACAAAAATAGACGGATTAGAAATAACCATCCCGGTTAAAACTGGAAAAGAGAAACAGCTATTTGAATCAATAACTGTTCAAAAAATTTCTGATAAATTAAAAGAATTGGGTTTTGAAATTAAGAAAGCTCAAGTTGATTTAAAGGAACCGATTAAAGAAATTGGTGAGTATCCAGTTAAAATAAAACTTGAACATAATTTAGAAGCAGAAGTTAGAATAATAGTTGTTGAAGAGAAGTAATATGCCAAAATTTATTTTTGTTGCTGGTGGTGTAATGTCTGGCATTGGCAAAGGAGTGGCTACCGCCTCAATAGGGAAAATATTACAGAGCAAAGGATTTAAAATAACAGCAGTCAAAATTGACCCTTATATTAATGTCGATGCCGGGACTATGAATCCCATTGAGCATGGAGAAGTTTTTGTTACCGATGATGGAGTAGAATGTGACCAAGATCTTGGAAATTATGAAAGATTTTTAGATGAAAGTTTATCAACTATTAATTACATTACTACCGGCAGGGTATATCAGACAGTAATAAACAAAGAAAGAAATTTAGAATACAGAGGAAGATGCGTAGAGGTTGTTCCCGATATTCCTAATGAGGCAATTGCCAGAATATTAAAATCAGCTAAGAAAAATAGAGCTGATTTTGTTTTAATTGAGATAGGCGGAACAGTAGGTGAATATCAGAATATGTTGTTTTTGGAAGCGGCCAGAATGATGAAGATTAAACATCCAGGAGATGTTCTTTTTATTTTGGTGAGTTATTTACCAGTTCCTAAAATGATTGGTGAAATGAAGACAAAACCAACTCAAAATGCGGTGAGAATGTTAAACGAAGCAGGAATTCAACCAGATATTATTTTAGGCCGTTCTTCCTTTCCTTTAGACAGACCAAGAAAAAGGAAAATTTCTATTTTCTGCAATGTAGATATTAAAGATATTATTTCTGCTCCTGATATTAAATCCATTTATGAAGTTCCAATTAATTTTGAAAAAGAAAACTTAGGTAACCGAATTTTGAAAAAATTTGATTTGAATTCAAGAAAAAGTAATTTAGAAAAATGGGAGAAGTTAGTGAAGATAATAAAAAAGAAAAAAAAGCCTGTTAGAATTGGCATCGTAGGAAAATACTTTGAAACAGGAAAATTTACTTTAATGGATTCATATATTTCAGTAATTGAAGCAGTTAAACACGCTGCCTGGTTTTATAAAAAGAAGCCAGAGATTTATTGGTTATCAGCAGGGAAATTTGAGAAGAATTCTAAATCGTTAAAAGAATTAAAAGATTATGATGCTATAATTGTCCCTGGTGGTTTTGGCAATAGGGGAATAGAAGGAAAAATAAAAGCTATCCAATTTTGCCGAAAAGAGAAAATTCCTTTTTTGGGACTTTGTCTGGGTATGCAGTTGGCTGTGATTGAATTTGCCAGAAATGTCTGCGGTTTAAAGAAAGCTAACTCCACTGAATTTTCTCCTAATTGCCGAATACCAGTAATTGATGTTATGCCGGAGCAAAAAGTTCTTTTAAGAGAAAAAAAATATGGTGGGACAATGCGATTAGGCGCTTATAAATGCGAGCTAAAAACAGGCACTAAGAGTTGGAAGAGTTATGGTTGCATAAAGAATATATCTGAACGCCATAGGCACCGCTACGAGTTAAATAATGAGTTTAAGGGCGTTTTAGAAAGCAAGGGCATAATAATGGCTGGTATAAATCCAGAAAAGAATTTAGTGGAAATTATAGAATTAAAAAAACACCCTTTCTTTATCGGAGTGCAGTTTCATCCGGAATTTAAATCAAGATTTTTAAATCCTCATCCATTATTCAAAAAATTTATCAAGGCGTCTCTACATTAACTATTTTGACTATTCGCTGGCTTTTATCAAACTTTATTTTTCTTTTAGTAATAAATTTAATAATGCCTTGTTTAACAGCATAAAGAGTGTCATCATTGCCTCGTTTAACATTTGTTCCAGGAACAAACTTTGTTCCGCGCTGGCGAATAATAATACTACCTGGCTTTGCTTTTTGACCACTATAAAGTTTAACCCCTAAGTATTTGGGACTAGAATCTCTTCCTAACTTTGTTGCTCCTGTTGCTTTTGTTTTAGCCATATATTATATGTTAGCAAAAATAAAAAAATTTGTCAAACAAAATAAAGAAGATATAATACTCCTAATTGGTGTTATTTTAATTTCCTTATTTTCTTTTGCTATGGGATATATTGTTGCTAATGAACAAGAAAAAGAACCAATTCAGTTTGAACAAACAAAAACTGATTTACCATATAATAACTTATGAAAATCGCTATTGTTGGAGCAGGTATTTCTGGATTATATTTGGGCTGGAAACTTTCTCAAAAAGGCCATAAAGTAAATATTTTTGAAAAAAGAAACAGAATCGGAAAAGAAGTTTGTTCGGGACTTTTTAGCCAGAGAATACTTGATTTTATTCCAGAAAGCAATAAATTAATCCGAAATGAAATAAAACAAGTATTAGTCCATTTTCCAAGAAAAACCGTAAGATTGGTTTTTAAGCAAAGTTTTTTTGTAATGGATCATTACAAGATAGACAATATGGTTGCTAAATTAGCTAAGGAAGCAGGCGCAGAGATTTTTTTAAATCATAGAATAGATGCTTTTCCTCAAGGATTTGACCCCCACACCAAACGAGGACAAAGTATCGAAGGCAGTAAAATTAACAAAGTTAGTCCTCGTTATAGTGTGGGGGTTGATAAAATAATTGGATGTGATGGACCTAATTCTTTTATTAGAAAAAAACTTAATCTTTCAGACCCGCAATTTTTTCTGTCTATCCAGGGATTTCTAAAACAAAAAGATAATTCTAATTGTGTAGAAACATGGGCAACTGATTCAGGTTTTATTTGGAAAATTCCCAGAGGAGAAACAATAGAATATGGAGTAATGGAGGATTTTAAAAAAGCAAACAAATATTTTGATAAGTTTTTGAGAAAAAATAAAATTTATCTAATAAGAAAAAAAGCAGGAATAATTCCGCAGACATTTAAGCCAATTATTCCTAAAAATTCTAAAACTACACTTTGCGGAGATGCTACCGGACTTACTAAGCCCTGGTCTGGCGGGGGAGTGGTATGGTCTTTAATATCAGCTGATATTCTCTTGAAAAATTTCCCAGATTTTATAAAATATAAAAAGGACGTTAATAGATTTTTTCTTCCAAAAATCATTCTTTCAAAAACAATTAAAAAAATAGTTTATTTCTCTGGAAGAAAATTTCCTTGCTTTCTGCCGAAAGAAGTTAATATAGAAGGAGATTTTTTGTTTTAATTATTTAATTAAATGAAGAACAAAACGCCTTATCATTTAGGAATTATTTTAGACGGCAACAGAAGATGGGCAAAAGAGAAGAATTTGCCTGTTTTTGAGGGTCATAAAAAGGGCAGAGAAGTAGTAAAAAAAATTATAAAGGCCTGTAAAAACAAAGGAATAAAAATTCTAACTTTGTTTGTTTTTTCCACTGAGAACTGGAAAAGGCCCAAAAAAGAAATCAATTATTTAATGGAACTGATTAAAGGCGTTATTCTTCTTAAAGAACTTGACAAACAAGGAATTAGGGTTGTAATAATCGGTCAGAAAGATAGATTATCTCAAGATGTCCAAAAGGTGATAAAAGATATTGAAAATAGGACTAAAAATAATAAGGCAATGATTTTGAATATTGCTTTAAGCTATGGCGGCAGAGTTGAAATCGTTGAGGCAATAAAAAATATAATTAAAAAGAAAATTCCAGTTAAAAAAATAACCGAAGATGTTATTTCTAAAAATCTTTGGGCATCTGAGCTTGATTTGATTATCAGGACTGGCAAAGAAAAAAGAATTTCAAATTTTTTAATTTGGCAGGCAGCCTATTCCGAGCTTTATTTTTGCGAGAAATTCTGGCCTGATTTTACTGAAAATGACTTAGACAAGGCACTTGACGAATATTGTCTTCACAAACGCCGCTTCGGAAAGTAAAGGGGATTTAAATACCATGATATTTTTGGTGTATTTCTCTTAGGTGAGGCTTGGTGACATGGGTATATACTTGAGTGGTAACTATATTTCTGTGGCCTAAAAATTCTTGAATAACCCTTAAATCAACGCCTTTCATAAGTAAATCTGTTGCAAAACTATGTCTAAGAGTGTGGCAAGAAGTGGTTATAGGAAGTCCGGCTATAACAGCATATTTTTTAACTGTACGTTCCATACTTCTTACATTTAAACGAGTTCCAGGTTTTTTTCCTCTATAGTTTATAAACAAAGCTTTTTCTTTATCGCTACGACTATATAGATATTTTTTTAGCCAATTTATAGTCCTTTCTGATAAATAAACAGTTCTAGGATGGCCCCCTTTGCCCATAATACTAATTTCTAATTCTTTAGTATCAGGTTTTATTTTAATTTGGTCTCGATTAAGATTTACTAATTCTGCTACCCTTAAACCAGTTGAAAAAAAAGTTTCTAAGATGGTCTTATCTCTTAGACCTCTTATATTGGAGTTTTTTGGCGCGTCTAAAAGCCTTTTAACTTGCTCTAAGGTTAGGAAATTTACAGTTCTTTCTTCTTTTTCTTTAGGTAGTTTTATCTTTTCTGGCGGAAGAGATAAGATATCTTTTTCAGTAAAATAATTCAAAAGTGATCTTAAGGCAATTAAATAATAATTTTGGGTTGAACGTTTTAAGGGTTTTTTATCCTTCTGAAGATATTGCCTAGAAAGAAATAGTCTGTATTTCCAAATATGGTCTGTTGTTAGTTCGTAGGGTTTTATATTTTCTATCTTATTTATCTTTAGAAAATCAAAAAACTTTTTTAAAAATCTTGAATAATTTTCTTGACTTTTATTAGCTAAACCTTTTTCAAGCTCTAACCAGTCCAAATAATCAGAGAGGAGGTCTTTAATTGGTTTGTTTATTTTATCCATATATAATAGCTATTAAGATACATTATACGACACGATATATATCAATAATATAACAGCCAAATGACTGTGTCAAGCCCTCCCCCTGTGGATATTTATAGCTTAATTTACTTATTTCTTATTAGCTACTTAAAAAAAGATCTTTAAGTTTTTGCCACAAGCCCTTATTAGCTTCAGGAATTTCTTGTTTTAATTCTTGTTTTTCTTTTTCAAATTCTTGTTCAATAACAGGTTTTTTTTCAATGATTTTTTCATTTATGAAACTCTTGATCCAATTCAGTATATTTTGGATCCAGGGCTTGATAGTGTCATACCAGATGTCTGAAAGCCAATTTATTGCTTCATTCCACCAGGATTTGATTGTTGGCAAAATATTCTTAAACCAAGGCAAAACTGAAGATTTCCACCAATTAGATGCTTTTTGCCCCATTTTTTGCCAAAAAGGCAGAACCTTATTTTGCCAGATGTTTTTCATAGCATTGGGCAGGGGTTTAATCAAACTAATTATAAAATCCTTTGCTTCTGTAAAAGTACTCGGAGCTTCAACTGTTGTTTGAGCAAAACAAAAATTAGGCAAAATTAAACCGACTATTGACAGAATTATTAAAATTTTGTATAATGATTTATATCTAAAAAGCATAAATGTTTTTTAGGAGGTGTGGAAAAAAATGGAAACACAGGAGAGGTATGGTATGAGCGAAATAGAAGTAATGCAGATAAGAGACCTTTTCCGACATATGAGAATATCAAGGAACCCAGCATGCGGAGAGATTGTATCAAAGATGGAAACATTTGTCTTACAGAGAGATGTCGGAATTCCTCAGGGAATGAGCGATGAGGGAATTATGGAAATGTTAATACATATCTCGGATTGCCCCGACTGCTCTGTGGAGCGAGATAGAACTTACAAACTGCTGCCGTCGAATGTTTCGGTTTTAAAACCGAAATTTTAAAAAACAGATAAGGTTTAGAGGACACCTTTTTTAAGTCCTCTCTTTTTTTTATTCTTAAACTTTAGGAGAACAGTTCTCCTTAGGAGAACTGTTCTCTGGCTCCCCTTACTCTCTTTAATGTCTTCTCTTTCCCTAAAATTTCTGCGACTTCAAATGGCGGCGCAGACGCCTTTTTCCCTGTCAATGCAACCCTCAATGGCCATAAGAGTTCTCCCCTATCCCCTGTTCTTTCAGCTTCAATCATTAGAATCTTTTCTAAGTTTTCTTTATTAAAATCTTTCTCTTCTATTTTTGACAATATTTCTTCTAATTTGTCAAGGATTTCAAGAACCTGCTTATAATTCATATCTTTCCACTTCAACAAATTTTTATCATATTCTAATTTGTCTTTGAAAAAGAAATCAGTCAATTCAGCAATTTCTGATAAATATCTTAACCGCTCCTGATATGCCTTAACAACTTTTTTTAAATAATCGCAGCTAATAACTTCGTCTGTTTCTTTGATTTTAAACTCTGGTTTTTTTTCTTTGAATAATTCAAATTTTTGAGAACTGTTCTCCTTGGGAGAACAGTTCTCTATAGTTGCTGTCACTTGTTCTATTAAATTAGCTTTTATTAAATATGGAATACACAATTCCGTTATTTTTTTATCTGATTTCTGGCGGATATAAAAGCCGTTTAAATAATCAAGCCGTTTGACGTTGAAAACAGCACCTCCTTTTTGAATATTGTCTAAGGAAAATTCTTTAATTAAAGAGACAATATTATATATTTCTCTTTCTGTGCCTGGATTCCAGCCCAAAAAAGCCATAAAATTAATTAAGGTTTCTAGTAAGACACCTTTTTCTCTGTATTCGGAAATAGCGGTTGCTCCATGCCTTTTGCTTAATTTGCTCCTGTCCGGGCCTAAAATTAAAGGCAAATGAGCGTATTTTGGCTGGGAAAAGCCTAAGGCCTGCTGAATAAGAATTTGTTTTGGGGTATTGGAAATATGATCTTCTCCTCTAATGACATGGGAAATTTTCATTTCAAAATCATCTACAGCAGCAGCAAAATTATAAAAAGGTTTTTTAAGACCTTTACTAATAATGAAATCACCTATTAAGCTTGAGTCAAATTCAATTTTTTCCCTGACTAAATCCTCAAAAACTATTTTTTTTACTGATTCTGGAATTTTAAACCTGATAACAAAAGGTTTTTTTTCTTTTAAATTCTTTTCAACTTCTTTTTTAGAAAGCTTTCTGCACTTGCCTGAATAAAGAAGCGCTTGACCCACAGAAATTTGATATTGTTTTTGAGCTTCTAACTCTTCCTCTGTGCAAAAACAATAATATACTTTATTTTCATCTAAGAGTTTTCTAATATATTTTTCATAAATATCTAATCTTTCACTTTGTTTATAAAATTCATCGCATTTTAATCCAAGCCATTCCAAGCTTTCCATAATGTTTTTTTCATATTCAGGCCTTGATCTTTCTGAATCAGTATCTTCAATTCTTAAAATAAACTGGCCCTGATTTTGTTTGGCAAAAATATAGTTAAAAAGAGCTGCTCTGGCAGTACCAATATGTAAAAAGCCCGTAGGAGATGGAGCAATTCTTGTTCTAACTTTTTCAATCATTATATTTTAAAAATTAAAAATTTTATTGCTTAAGATATTCAACAATATATTCAGCAATTATATGGGCTGCTTTTGGCCTTGAGAATTTTTTTGCTTTTTCTGACATTTCTTTCATTATCTGCCTTTGGGCAAATAAGTGTTTTAGTTTTTCTAAAAAGAAATGAGAGGTAAAATTGGATTCTTCAATAACTATAGAAGCGCCTGTTTCAGCAAAACAGTAAGCGTTTTTTAATTGATGGTTTTGAGCTGATTCTGGCAAAGGAATTAAAATAGATGGTTTGCCTAAAGCAGCAATTTCAAAAATAGAACCAGAACCTGCCCGAGAAATAATAAAATCAGAAGCGACATAAGCATTTTTCAAAGTTTTTTCATCTAATATTGAAAAGATATGGTAATAGCCCTCTAATTCCTTAGGAATAGCTACTTTAGCTTCAGATTGAACTCCTTTGAGATTTTTCAAGCCAACCTGATGAATTATTTCAAACTCTCTTAAAAAATCTGGCAAAATTTCTAAAATTTTGTCATTAATTCTTTGAGCTCCTTGAGAACCGCCTAAAACTAAAATGACTGGCTTTACCCCGCTTAATTTTAATAGCATTTGCGCTTCTTTTTTATCTCCTTGCAGGATTTCAGTTCTGATAGGATTTCCAATAGAAATTAGTTTTTCTTGCGGAAGAAATTTAGTTTTTTGAATAGGAAAAGAAACGAAAATTTCTAATGAAAATTTAGTTAAAATCCTATTAGCCAACCCAGCTACAGTATCAGATTCATGCAAGAAAATAGGTATTCGCAAAAGCCAACTGGAAAAAACTGCTGGGATTGAACCATATCCTCCCTTGCTGAAAATAAGCTCAGGAGCAAGAGCGAAGACATACCAGAACGACTGGCAGATTCCAATAGGTGTTTTAAATAAAATATCTATTATATTC
The DNA here is from genome assembly GCA_049642725.1 of Minisyncoccales bacterium. Taxonomy (GTDB): domain Bacteria; phylum Patescibacteriota; class Minisyncoccia; order Minisyncoccales; family JAGMDC01; genus JAGLYZ01. The sequence goes on from JBARPC010000004.1 coordinate 38,105, forward strand.
TGAAAAAAACTTTTTATGCCTATGTATCTTCTGACTTTTCCAGCCATTATGGTTTTAATTTTAATTTCTTCTTTAGAAAGTAAAGCAGAGCCAAAATTATCTTTTGGTCCAATATAATGGAAAGTCAATTCCTGATTCTTACAGATTTTTTTAATTTCTCTGGTGACAGCGATAATTGGATAGATATGGCCTCCAGTGCCGCCGCCTGTGAATAAAATCTTCATATTTTTAAATGTTTTTTGATATATTAAACAGTAGTCCGACTCCAATCATTTCTGCTAATAGATGCGACCCGCCATAGCTTATAAAAGGCAAAGGAATACCAGTTAAAGGAAAAATACCAATCATAGAACTAATGTGAATTAAGGACTGAATAGAAATCCAAGAGCAAATTCCTAAGACTAGAAGCCTGGCAAACTCATCAGAGGTCTTTTTATAAACTTTGTATCCCTCCCAAAAGAGAAACAGAAAAAGCAGAATTAGAAACAGGGCTCCAATAAAACCGGTTTCTTCAGCATATATAGAAAAAATTGAATCAGACATTGATTGCGGTAAAAATCCGAATTGTTGAAACGACATTCCTAATCCTAAACCAAATATTCCCCCGGAACCAATAGCTATTAACGACTGTTTTATTTGATAGCTTATGCCCATAGGATCTATCTCTGGTTTAAAAAGAGCTAAAATTCTGTTAAACCTATAAGGGGCAGTTTTAATTAAAATCATTAAAGCTGATACTCCTGCTAAAAATATAAAGATACTATGCCAGAAAGGCGTTCCAACAGAAAAATACATTAAAACAGCTGTTATAATAATAATACCTAAAGTGCTAACATCTGGCTGTTTAATTAAGAATAAACTGATTAAACCAATAATAATTAAAAAAGGGGTTAATGTTTTGTATATTGTTTCAGTAATCTGTTTTTTGTTCAATTTTTTTGTCCATTTTATTCTTTCTTTGCTGTTTTTAATTTCAATACTGAAATTACTTAACCAAGCAGATAAGTAAATAATGAAACTAATCTTTAAAAATTCTGATGGCTGAAAAGAAATAAATCCTAAATCTATCCAGCGAGAGGCTCCCCCTATATTAGAGCCGATTCCGGGCAGGAAAACTAATCCTAAAAATACCAAATTTCCTAAAAGCAAAGCTAATGACCACTTTTTTATTAAAGCAAGAGGAATTTTATAAGCTAAAAGGCCTAAAATAATTCCAGGTATTAATCCATATTTGATTTGATGAATTAAATAATAAGTGCTATAGCCAAACTTTTCTTGAGAAATAGGAGCTGAAATACCAGCTAAGACTATAATGCCTAAACCTATTAAAGTAATTATTATTCCCAAGAGGACATATCTCATTAATAATATTATAGCACAAATTTTTATAATTTTTTAATGTACTTTTTAAATAAATTTCCTCTTTCTTTATAATCTTTAAAAATACCAAAACTTGGTGAAGCCGGCGACAATAAACAGATTTTCCCTTTTTCTGTATGTTTATAGGCAAATTTTACCGCTTCTTTCATATTATTCACAAAGAAAGCTTTAAATCGTTTTTTAGAAGTAATAGAAATCCAAATTTTTTTACCGGTTTCTGGAAATAAAATTAATGTTTTAACTTTACTTCTTGATATTACTTTACCCAATTCTTTAAAATCCAGTCCCCTGTCATAACCGCCTAAAATTAAGGTTTGAACATTCTTGCCCAAGGAATTCATTGCCTCTATGGCAGTTTGAGGAATAGTAGAAAGAGAATCATTGTAAAATTTAATTCCTTTATAAATACCTATAAACTCTAATCGATGCGGTAGAAGTTTAAAATTTTTAATCGCTTTGGTGATTTCTTTTAAAGAAAGCTTAAATATTTTTCCTACCTCTTTGGCTGCAGATACATTTAAGAGGTTAAATTTTCCTTTAATCGGAATTTTTTTTGCCTTTGATTTTTTAACAATTTCTTTAACGAGTTTATCTTGAGAATTAAAAATTAAGTAGTCATTTTTGGTTTGCCAGTCAGTAATATTTGCTTTGGCCGAAATATATTCTTTAAAACTTTTATAATAATCAAGGTGTTCTGGATAAATATTTAAGAAAACGGCAATATTAGGGCTTTTTTTGAGATTATATAACTGATGAGATGATAATTCATAGACAAAGATATCATCTTTCTTAGATTTAGGCAGAAAAGATAAAACTGGTTGGCCGATATTTCCGATTAAATGAGCTTTTAATTTAGCATCTTTTAGTATTTTATAAATTAAAGAAGCAGTGGTGCTTTTTCCTTTTGTGCCAGTAATCCCAATAGTTGTTCCAAGGCAGTTTTTAAAAAATATCTTTGTCTGTGAAGTTATCTTTCCTTGTTTTAAAGCCATTTCAACCTCTGGTAAGTGGATTGGGACACCTGGTGATTTAACAATAATATCATAGTTTTTTAATGATTTAACATAATTTTCTCCTAGATGTAATCTAATTTTCTTATCTTTTTTTATTAAGTTTGAAAATTGAAAAGCAACCCTACGAGGAGTCCCCCGCCTTTTCGCGGAAAGGGCGGGGTCCAGGAAAATTGAAAATTCTTTTCTGTCGGCCAGTCCCAAAACTTTATTCGGAAATAATCTTCTCAAAAATTTGAAGTTATCTATTCCCTCTCTACCTAATCCTAAAATTAAGATTTTTTTGGATTTTAATTCCTCTAATTTCATTTTTTTATCATAACTTAAAATCCTCAAAAAGTCAAAAAAAGAGGAACTATTACGGTTCCTATTTTGTTATCTTATTCTTTGTGTTTTATCCACTCTTTGCCTTTTTCTGTAAACACTGGGAAGCTGATAGAAATTAATGCCGTTACATTTTTAGGCACTATCAGATTTTCTCCGTATGCCCAACTTATCACTACAAGGATATTCTCAATTCCATGTTTTTCTGCTAGCAAATTCAGCTTATTCAATATCTCTCTTCTTTCTTCTTCTCCCATTTATATCACCTCTTCTATTTAAGATATAACTTTCTTAAAGCTTTGTCAAAATTTTTAGGCAGATTATTCTGCTTATTCCAGGAATTTAATATTCTTTTTGATTCTATTTCAATATTTAAATACCTTGGTAATATTCTCTTCTCAAAATAATTTAAGAGAACTGGAAGTTTGAATTTTTGTGCATATGCATTTTTTTTCAAATTTTTGTTTTCTTTAAATTTTAGATAGCTTAGATAAAAAGCGATTAAACTTTCTTTTTTTGTGCCTACGCATTCAAACGGTTTTGTTTTACTCTTTCCTATCAACTCCTTCATTATCGGCAGTAATTCTTTTTTTTCAAAAAGATTCTGGCTAAAGATTTTCATTAATTTTTTTTCTTCAATAAATGGATATAAAATTGTGAAAACAAACAAGCATTTTGAGCATTTCCCGCACCATTTGCCAGTTGATTTTTTGGTTCCAGAAGCAGTTTTATAGGCCTCATTACAGCTAAGGAAAACCGGGAAATATTTTGGTAATTTAGAGAATAATCTTGCTATTTGGATTTCATACAAAGGCCTTAGAAAACTAAAATAGTTTATATCTTTAACTAAATATTTTTTGACATAATTTCTATATTTGTTTTCAAATTCAGAACTTTTAGACCATTGATGATTGATTGTTTTGCCAAGATATTTTATATTGCCTTCATCAGCGCTTTTTTCGCAGGACATTGCTATATTGTTATGGCCGAATAAAACTCCGCAAAAAACAGCTAAATTAGAAATTACTGCTGTAATTGGCGTATGGCCGTTTAAAAATCCTTTTTGGTTTAATTTTAATAAAGCAGGATCTATCTTTCTTTGGGCAATGATTGGATTTTTAATTTTAGCAATCTTTAAAATTTTGAAATGCTCTTTTGTAGGATTAACAATAAAACAATTTTTTTCAAATTTTTTGAGCAATTCTAAGGTAACAATTGAATCTTTTCCCTCGCCCATTGGTATCAAAACATTATCTTTAAGTAAACTCACGATCGTGAACTTACTGTTATTTTTATTTATTTTATTTAGACAACATATTTTTAGAAAATCAGGTCTTGTAAAGTCAATTTTGTTTTCAAAGAAAAATTGTCCCATTCCGTTAAAGATAAAATCTTTCCACCATTTTATTTGCTGTTTATCTAAATAGCCGGCTTTTATTTCAATTATTGGGGAGCAAGCCGCTTTCCAATAACTTGGTATTTCCATTAAACCAATGTGAAAAACAAGGCTATTTAATGCACTCCCACCTACTTTATCCAAGTTTTTTTTATTAACATTTTTTATAATTATTTCCGGTTTAAAACAAATACTACGAGAACTGTTCTCGTAGTGAGAGATTTTAAAATCAAAAGAAATTTTCAAATCATTTCCAGATATTCCATAAGAATATCCCTGATAAATAAATTTCGGATATTTTTTTCTTAAAACCTCAACATTTTTCATATTATTTTTATTATTACTCAAAACCCTTAAAAAAGCAAAAAAATAAGACCTTTTGAAAGTAGGTCTTTTTTTGTCGGTTTGTTTCTGCTTTTAGTAAAATGGATCCCAGGTATTATATACGATTTTTTGAGATGCTACTCTTCCGAAACATACAATAATAATTTCAATTAGAATTAGCAGTCCAAAAACCGTTAACCAATTACCCTTCACAAATACTACTGAATCAGTGTTATAGCTTTTTACCTTAAATGCTCTTTCAAGCCAAAAGGAATCTGGTCTTTCTATGTATAGATATGTATCAGTGTAGCTCATTATCCCAGCTCTGTTTTCAATGAAAGCATAATAGGTTTTTTCTAAAAGAGTTCCCTCTAAACCCATGGAGTTGAGGTCAGCAGTGTATCTAGTTACTTCAAAATCAACATATACTGTCTCATTCGGTTCAACTAATTCAATAAATTGGTTAGCGTCTTTACATTTCATCTCCGGCGCGCCTAATCCTCCTGCGCCGCCTAAACAAATATTTTTCACAAATTTGTTCTCCACATCTTTGATTTCAACGCCTCTCTCAATTTCTGTTTTAATCGGCAGTGTGGCTTCTCTTTCCTCATATACATAAGCTATTGTCACTGGTATTGCTAATATCACAAGAGCAATAACTGCAATCATTACTACCTTAAACTTTGTTTCTTTTTCCATTTTTTTCACCCCCCTATTCTTTTTTTAATTTGATGAAAATTTTATTTTCATCCTATTCTCTTTCTAATATTTAATTCAATATTTGTCAAGATTTAACCGAGTAAACGGATGGCTGTGCCGATGATGGCAAGAACAACTCCGATAATCCAGAAACGCATTGTTACTTGATAAGATGGCCATCCCTTTGCTTCAAAGTGATGATGTATCGGCGTGCAGAGCCAAATTTTCTTTTTCCGAAACTTTTTGGATAAAAGCTGTAATATAACAGAACTTACTTCAATTACTAATACACCTCCAATTATAGGCAAAACGATTAGAGAGTTAGTTAAGAAAGCAACAACAGCTAAAGTAGTGGTTAAGCCCAATATTCCTGTTTCTCCCATATAGAATTTAGCCGGTGGAATATTAAACCATAAAAATGCAAACAAGGTTCCTGTAATAGCAATACAAAAAGCAGCTAAATCCACTTTGCCTTGGGAAAAAGCAATAATAGCAAAAGCGCCGAAAATAGAAGCAAAAACTCCGCCAGCCAAGCCGTCAATACCGTCAACCACCCCGCTGCTCCAGCAGGCCAGCATAGTTACAATAAATAAAAGAATATACCAGATTCCTAAAGAAAAATCGCCCACTAAGGGAATATGCATAGAATCCCAGCCAAGCTTGTAATAGAACCACCAAGCGCCGATTATGCCAATTATAATTACCATTAGCATCCGTCTTTTAAATGCCATACCGCCGGCAATATATCTTCCTTTTCCGAAAACCTGTAAAATATCATCGGATAGTCCAACCAAGGAAGCAATTACTAATGTAAATAAAGGAAGCCATGTTTCTCCACGGGACAAAAAATTCAAAGACTTTAACCACCAAATATCTGATGTTTTACTTATTAAATAAAATAGAAAAATAACTACGAGAACAGAGCCCCAAATTATTAAACCTCCTGCCCTAGGCACACTCACTTCCCTGTCCTTATGCAGGCGGTAAAATACTTCAGCTTTATCTCCAGTAATAGTTTTAGTCCTTGCTTCTTTTTTCCAGAATTTGATTTTGTATAAAAACTTAATCAGGAAAGGCGCTAAAGCAATAGCGATAATTGCCGTAAAAGACGAAATAAGAAAAATTTTAATTATACTAAAAATAAATAAAGTCATAGTTTTTTTCCACCCAGTTTATTAATTTTTTCATTTCTTCAAATTTGTCTTCTGAACCCAAAATAACGTTTATCATACAACCATTTCCTTTTTTTATAACTAAAAGAAGACATCCTTTTGCTTCAGGGGTCCAGCCAGTTTTGCTTCCAATAATTTTTATCTGCCATTCAGGATCTAATAAAAGTTCATTTGTGTTTACAGGAATAAAGTGATGTAAAGAACCATCAGCGTTAAAAATCTCATATGAGGACTTGGAGCTTATTTCAAAAATTTCAGGATAGTTGTTAAGGATATATTTGGCAAGTTTTACCAAATCTTGGCTTGTAGAATAATGTTCTGTCTCATTTATTCCTGTAGAATTAATGAAATTTGTGTTCTCAAGCCCTAATTTTTCAGCCTCAAGGTTCATTAATTCTATAAATCCTTTTTCGCCAATATATTCATCTTGTCCAACAACTTTTCCTTCAGCTAAAGCATAAGCAGCGTCATTACTTGACTCAATAAGAATAATATGTAAAAGATTCTTTACAGAAAGAACCTCTCCCGGCTTTAAATCGCCTTTTTCTTCTTCCTGTTTAATGGCCTCTTTAGTGATTATTAATTCCTGTTCAGGTTCATAATTTTTTAATGCTATTAAAGCAGTAATTATTTTAGTCAAACTGGCAATAGGCAGCTTTTCAGAAGCGTTTTTTTGGAAGAGAACTTTTTGCCTTTTTTGAGAGCCAATCCAAACTGAAGCTGCTGATTCAGCGCTTATTTCTAAATTTTCTGATTCTGGCAAAGAATGATTTATTTTCTTAGGTAAAAATTTGTCGGGCTGATATACTTGAGCAGTAAAAATTTCAGGATTATTTTTAGTAAATTCAAAGAAAAAAGCATTTTCTAAATTGCTTTCTAAAATATTTATTCCCCACCAAAAAGGCAAACTTAACAAAATTGATACTAAAAAAATTTTTAAACCTAATTGCATAATTAATTTTCAATGCCGAGTATTTCACTTAGATTTACTCTCTACGACTTTAATATGTAATTCTTTTAATTGTTCGTTAGTAACATCACTGGGTATCTCCATCATTAAGTCGCGGTTGTCCCCTGTTTTTGGAAAAGCTATTACTTCTCTAATATTCGGTTCGTTTAAGACCACTGCTAAAAATCTATCAATTCCCGGAGCAATTCCTGCATGAGGCGGCACTCCATAACTAAATGCCTCAAAATAGTTTTTGAACTTCTTTTTAATATCTGTTTTTTTGTGGCCTAAAACTTCAAAAACAGCAGTAAGAACATCTAAATTTGTATTTCTAATACTTCCTCCGCCAATTTCATAACCGTTTAAAACAAAATCATATTGAAAAGCTAAAATTTTCTCTGGATTTCTCTTCATTTTTTTAATATCTTCTGTTTGCGGTTTAGTAAAAGGATGGTGCTGGGCTCCCCACTTGCCTGCCGAAGTAGCTTGCCCTGAGCCTGCCGAAGGGTGCCATTCAAACATAGGAAAATCAGTAATAAATGCGAATGCTAATTCATTTGGGTCTTTTTTATTTCTACGGAGATCCGGTTTATCGCTTTTATGTTTTTCCATTGCTTTTTTATACGTTATTCTGGGAAAAGGGATTTTTGTAATTCTTTTTTCCGGAAATATCTTTTTTACTAATGCTATGTATAGCTTTTCTATTAAATTCAAAATTTCTTCCTGCTCATCTATAAATGACATTTCAATATCTAATTGCGTATGCTCTGCCTGCCTGTCGCCGCGCGGGTCTTCGTCTCTTAAACATCTGGCAATTTGAAAATATTTTTCAATGCCTGCTACCATTAAAAGTTGTTTATATTGCTGTGGGCTTTGAGGCAAGGCATAAAATTTTCCCGGCTGGTTTCGCGAAGGCACTAAAAAGTCCCTGGCTCCTTCCGGTGTTGATTTTGTTAGAATCGGTGTTTCAATCTCTGTAAAACCTTGTTCAATTAAATACTCTCTCATAAAATGAATAACTTTCTGGCGGGTTTTTAAATTATTCTGCAACCGTTCTCTTCTTAAATCCAAATAACGATATTTTAACCGCTTTTCTTCGTTTATTTCAAAACCAGAGTTTTCAATAGAAAAAGGCAGGGTTTTTGCCTTTGATAATATCTTTAAATTCTTTACTTTGATTTCTATGTTTCCAGTAGCAATTTTAGGGTTGAGCATCCCTTTTGGTCTTTTATTTACAAGACCCTCTACTTCAATTACCCATTCCGGCCTCATTGCCTGGGCTACAATATTTTTTTCAAATTCTGGTCCGAAAACCATTTGAATCAAACCAGAACTATCTCTTAAATCAATAAAAATAATCTTGCCATGGTCCCTCCGCGAGTTAATCCAACCAGCGAGTTTGACTTCTTGATTATGATATTTAATTGTTTCAGCAGACAATATCCGTTTCATTTTTTTATTATACATTAAATTTTAAATTGTAGCGAGTAGAATTTAAAATATCTACCTTTCTTTTTAATTAATTCTTTATGTATTCCTTCTTCTACTATTTTTCCTTTTTCTAAGACCAATATTTTGTCAGCGTTTCGGACAGTGCTTAAACGATGAGCAATGATAAAAGTCGTTCGATTTTTTATCAACTTTTCCAATGCGCTCTGAACCAATCTTTCTGATTCCATATCTAAAGAAGAAGTAGCTTCATCTAAAATTAGGATTTTAGGATCACGGATTAAAGCCCTGGCAATTGCCAAACGCTGTTTCTGGCCAGTAGAAAGCTTAATACCGCGTTCCCCTACTAATTGTTCATATTTCTTGGGAAATGCTTCTATAAAATTATGAGCGTTGGCAGCTTTTGCCGCCTCTATAATTTCTTGGTCAGTTGCGTTTGGCTTTCCATAAAGAATGTTATTTTTAACAGTATTATTAAATAAAATTATCTCTTGTGGCACATAAGCAATAATTTTTCTTAAAAACGAAAGGTTTAATTTCTTAATATCTACGCCATCAATTAAAATTTTTCCTTGTGTCGGCATAAAATAAAGAGAAATCAAATCTACTAAAGTAGTTTTTCCTTCTCCGCTTCCGCCCACAATTGCGATTTTTTTGCCGGCATCGGCTTTAAGACAAATATCTGTTAAAATCGGTTGTTTCTTTTTATATCCAAAACTAACATTTTTGAATTCAACTTCGCCTTTTGCTTGTTCTAAGATTTCTCCCTCTGAGTTGTAATTTTCCGGCTTGATTGATAGTAATTCTTTTACTCTTTTGATTGTAGTTATTCCTACTCGGAACTCTTCCCACTGCCAAGCTAAATTATGCAAAGGTCTGCGTAAAATATTTAAGTAACCCAAAAACATTATTAATTTTCCAACTGTAATCATATTTTCCATTAAAAGTAAAAGGGATAATCCAAATATGCCAATAAAACCAAGAGAAAAGAAAATATTTTGCCAAAGAGATAAAGAATTCCATAACCTAAAATAATCCTTAAAAACTGGCCCTAATTTTTGATGATAATCTTTTTGAGTTCTTTGTCTTTGAAAACTTTCCACAGCGCAAGATTTAATTGTTTGAATATTTAAAAACGCATCATAAAGATTTCCTGAAACATCCTCAGCAGTTTTGTTTATTTTTTTCTGTACTTCAATAATAGGTCTGGTTTTATAAAGGGTAATTGTAATGAAACCAAAAAATAGAAAAGATATCCCTAAACCTAATCGCCACTCTACAAAAAATAAAATCGCAATTCCAACAAAAACAGTAAGAAATTGCGGGAGTGACCAAAAAACAATTGAATTAATAATCATTCTGATACGAGAAGAGCTTCTTTCAATCTTTGAAAATATACTCCCAATACTTTTTTCTTTATGAAATTTTAATGGAAGCTCTATAATATGCCCAGCGCTTTCACAAACTAAATCATTAGACGCATCAATACTTAAAAAACTTCCTCCCTGGTTTACGGTTCTGGTGAAAAAAGCAGCAATGATACTCATTAACACCCAAATTCCTAAAAGGACAAAAACAAAATCTAAACTAAATACCTCTACAGAAACAGCATCTACTAATCTGCCGTAGATATAAGGAACGAAAGCTGTGATCGTTGAACTTATAACAGCTAAAACAGCGAGTTTTCTAACCTCTTTTTTGTACTTCCTTAAATATTCCCAGATAATTTTGAATTCTTGAATAATTTCCATATTTAACAAAGTTTGACTTTTTGGGCAATGTATGTTATGTTTTAATTAGCAGATAAAATGTAAATAAGGATAAAAATAAGAGGGATGAAAAATGAAAGTTTTAATAACTGGAATTGGGATTACCGGGAAAAGCACTTTGCGAAGACTATTAAGCGACATCCTTTCTAAAACCGGAGTAGATGTAAAAGATTTTGAAACTGATTACGAAAAAATTCCGAAAATTTCGAATAACTTTTTTGAAAATACGATTTATCTCATAGAGGATGTTCATGGGACTTTGTCAAAAGAAGCAGTGTTGCCCTTAAATTCGTATGACCTGATTCTATATGTCCAGCCATTAGTGATTTCCCATATTCTCTTTTGGGTAAATAGAATGATTTCTTGGTTTAAGACAGGACAGTATTCGTGGGATAAAAATTATGGTTGGTATGGCACTAACAGATCATATGACTTTCATAATATTGTTCCGATATTTAGAGCGTTTCTGCATGATTTCAAAAATCGGAGAAAATGGATTTCCAGTGACTTGAAGAAAATTGCTCCATTCCCTTATATGGTAGTCCGTTCCCGGTGGACCTATAATGGAATCGAATTCAGTATTCGAAAAAATATTAACCACCTTGAATGATTTTAAATGATTTCAGGTGGTTCTTTTTATTATATTTTCAATTTTCATTTTATTTTTATCAAGCATTCCAATAAGTCCATCTTCGAAAACTGAATACCAGGCGAATTTTTCATCCTCTTTATCTTTTGTAACTTCTATATACCGCCAGTAAAAAGATAATCCCCTTTCCAAAACAGCAAATTTTACAGCATCAAATAAATATCTTTTTTCTAAAGCAGTAATTTTACGTTTACTATTGTATCCCTTTAATAAGGCCTTGAAATTACTATTACTCCATTTTTTCCAATTATCTATAAAACACCATCCTCTTATTGCCTGTCCTAAATCCAGAATTAGCTTTCCGTAATAACAGCGGTCAAAGTCAATAACGCAGGATATCTTATCATTTTTCCAGAGGATATGCCGTTGGCCCAAGTCCTCATGAATCATTCCTTTGGGTAAATTATTTGGAAAATGTAATTTTGAGAACTCTTGTTCCGCTCTTTTTATAAATTGTGATTTATTCTTAATATCACTTTTTAAAACTATTTTTTTCAACTCTTCAAAATTTTTCTTCGTTTTTTCTAAATCCCAGATGTGCATTCTTTTATTTTTTGTCTTATATCCTTCTATCAATTTATGAAACCTACCAATTAAACTGCCAAAAATTTCTACTTGGTTTAATGTTGGTGTTAAATAAGCTATGCCTTTATTGTAATGCCGTAAATAACCAAATTTGTTATTCCACGCGATAATACAGGAATTATCTTTTTTACAAACAGGCGCTGGAGCCGGGAATTTATTTTTCAAAAGATAATCAATGAGTTCAAGCTCGGCTGCAATTTCTTGTTTTGAGCGCCAACGTTCTCTTTCTGGGCAAATTCTTAAAATGAATTTTTCCTTAGTTGTTAATATCAAAAAGGTTATATTACCACTTGTTGCTAATGGTTTAATTGTAATAATAGAACCTAAATTATAATCTGATAATATTTTTCTAACAACTTTTTTAGAAAAAACAGGTTTCTTTAACATTATTTACTATATCAAAATAGATGTCAAAAATAAAGCCCCGCTTCCAAATAGGACAAACGAGGGCTTTAAAGATTCTTAATCAAAACATTCAATCTAAACTCCAGGAGTTGGAGGTGCTTGCGATGTTGGTCCTTGAGGCAGGTTTCCGCCTTTCTTTTTTTTCATCAAAATGAATCCGGCTACTGCTACTACCACAAGAATTAAAATTATCCAAGTAAGAGTTTCCATATTAATTAAGATAATTATTTAATAAACTCTACGACCTTTTTAAGGGCTTTCTTGTCTGCCCAAATCGATTATTTTATTATCCCATTATAACACCATATCATCTTGTCAAACAATAGCTATCTGTGGATAACTTAATTTATAGATATCCCCTGCTCCCATTATAATGAGAATTTCTTTGTCTCTTAAATTCTTTTTTAAATAAGCCGCTGTTTGCTTAATAGATGAAATATATTTGACATTTCTTGTCATAGCAAAATTTGTCAAGTTGTTTTTTATTTCTTCAACTAATTTTTCTGAACTAACTTTGCTTTTAATTTTTTTCTCTTCCCTACCAGCCACATCATAGATGTCTGTAATAATTAACCTATCAATCCAATTTTTATCTATTGCTTGCTTAAAAACTTTAACAAAATCATTAAATAAATAATATGTTCTTTGATATTGATGGGGCTGAAAAACACACCAAATTTTCTGTTTGGAAAACTTTTCCCTGCATGCTTTTAAGGTTACTTTTACTTCTGTTGGATGATGAGCATAGTCCGAAATAATAAATAATAAATGATTATTGATAGTTGTTTTTTTTATTTCAAAACGGCGCCATGAACCTTTATATTCTGACAATACCTTATAACTAACCTTATCTGGAATTTTTAAAGTTCTAGCTATACTCAAAGCGGCTAAAGCATTATAAATATTGTGTTCCCCAGGCACCTTTAAAATTTTTTTTAGTTTCTCGGTATCCTTTTGTTTTATAGAAAAACTTCTTTTTTGTACTTGAATATGTAGTTTTGAAATATTCTTATCTTCTCTATTCGTAATTAGTATCCCATTTTTTGGTAAATGCGAAACAAACTTTTCAAAAGCTTTTAAGATATTCTTTAAGTTTTTATAATAATCCAAATGTTCTTTTTCAATATTGGTAATAATAGCAATTTTAGGCCAATAATTCAAAAATGATTCTTCATATTCGCAGGCCTCAATAATTAAATATTTACTCTTGCCCATGCGAAAATTTGAATTCTTAAATTCTTTAACTTTTGTTCCAACAATTACTGTTGGGTCCAATCCAGCTTTAATTAAAATCAAAGCAGTCATTGCTGTGGTTGTGCTTTTTCCGTGAGTGCCGGTTATGGCAATAGTAAAGTATTTTTTTGTTAATTCTCCCAAAGCTTCTGGATAAGATAAACATTTAATGCCCAATTTTTTCGCCTCTTTTAATTCTGGATTATCTTCCTGAACTGCCGGGCTATAAATTACTTTTAAAAATTTATCTTTTTCTCTACCTATAATTTTTGTCAAATTTTTAGCATTATGGGCTCCAATAAAAATTTTTGGTCCCTGCTTTTTTAATTTTTCAGTGATTTCTGAAGAAACCAAATCAGAACCAGAAACTTGCTCGCCTATTTCTAAATAATATTGAGCTAAAGCAGAAATGCCTATTCCGCCGATACCGATGAAATGAATTTTCATAATTTTACGCTTTCTAAAATCGCATACTCCGCTCCCCCACGTTTTAATCTGCTTTCCATTATTTCAATTGAATTTACTGGAAAGTCTAAAGAAATTTCTTCGTCTATTTCTGGTGTTTCTTCTGGTTCTATTCTTCTCCATTCCCAAACTCTAATTCTGCCCAAGGTAATATGAGGTGAAAAAACCCTATTTTCTGAAGTAAAATTAATCCCTGAATCAATTAAGGACTTTTCTAAGTCGTTTTTCAAATCAGTTAATTCTTTTATTCTTTCTCCTGCTACCCAAACCATTCTTGGAGGTATTTTTTTAGGGGGGCCATAGCAAATTCTATTCAAATTTATAGAAAAGGACTGATGTCGTACAGCAATTTCTTTAACAGTTTTATTAATTTCTAAAATCTCTTGATTATTCAGATTACCAAGAAAAATTAAGGTAATATGAAGATTGTCTGATTTTACCCATTTAATAGGTAAATTCGGCCATTTATCCTGATAACTTAAAAGTTCTCTTTTTATATTTTCAGGCAGATTTATAGCAATAAAAATCCTTTTCATCATTAGTTTTAATGTATCAGAATCTTGACTTTGTTTCAAGGTTTTAGTATGATGAGAAAAGAGTTTTGTTATTTAAAAATAGAAAAATTGGTGATAAAAATGAGCGTAGAAGCTAAAGAAAGATTGAGAGATAATAACGCATCTATTGTCCAGAATAATTATTATAATATAGGCGATGATACAGACATAGAAGGTCCAAATAGAATAAGAAAATGCCCTGAGTGCAGTTCTAAATGTTTGGTAAAGGATTACAAAAAAGCAGAGATTTTTTGCGCTGATTGCGGTATGGTAATAGCAGAAAATATCATAGACCTCGGTCCCGAATGGCGCGCTTTTGACCCTGAACAGACATTAAAAAAGACAAGAGTTGGAGCTCCGATGACTTATAGAATACACGATAAAGGATTGGGTACTGTTATAAACTGGGGTTCGCCGAGTAAAGAGCAATACAAGTTAAAGAAATTGCATAAGCTGACATATATTACTAAAACAACCGAAAAGAGCTTTATTTTCGCTCTTTCAGAGATAGACCGTATGGCATGCGCGCTTAAACTACATGTGAATATCATAGAAAGAGCATCTATGTTATACCGAAAGGCGATGAAGAAACATTTGATACGCGGAAGAAGCATAGAAGCTTTGACTACCGCTCTCTTATACATTGTCTGCAGACAATACGGAGTGCCGCGAACACTGGACGAAATTACAGAATTTTCAAGAGTTAGAAAGAAAGAAATAAGACGAGCGTATTTCTTTCTCTTGCGGGAGCTTGATTTAAAGGTTTCGCCTGCTTCTCCTGTTGACTTCGTGCCTCGTTTCTGCTCCTTGCTTAATTTAGGTGGTGATATAAGAGCAAAAGCAATAGAGATAATAAAGAAGGCGGCGGAAACGGAATTGACCAATGGGCGAGGGCCGATAGGGATAGCAGCAGCGGCTATTTACATTGCTGCGATTTTAAGCGGTGAGCATCAAAGCCAAAGCGAAATAGCAAAAGTATGCGGCACAACACCAGCAACGATAAGAACCAGATATAAAGAAATGACAGTATTGTTAGAAGAGGATACGCTTCCCTTTCTCTGTTCCGATGGACGCGTGTGCAGAGTACTAAAGGAGAATTCCGAACAAAAAAATATTCTGGACAAAAAACAAAAAATATAGGGAATTTGATTTTCCCTGTTTTTTTTACAAAATAATGATAAGATAAAAGTAGTGAAAGAAGCAATATTATACAAAAAACTTAAAAATAAAGAGGCAGAGCAATTCAACAGGGTGAAATGCCAAAATTGCGCTCATTATTGTGTTATTAAGCCAGGCCAGCGAGGAATTTGCGGAGTAAGAGAAAATATCGGCGGTAAATTATATGCTCTCAATTATAACAAAGCAATTGCTCTAAATATTGACCCGATTGAAAAGAAACCATTATATCGCTTCCTGCCCGGCACACAGTCATTATCTGTAGCTACCGTCGGATGTAATTTTAGATGCGCAAATTGCCAAAATTATGATATTTCTCAAATTCCACAGCTCATTGGAAAAATTGAAGGAGAAAACTTGCCTCCAAAAGAAATTGTCAAAATTGCTAAAAAAAATAATCTGCCTTCTATCTCTTATACATACACCGAACCAGCTATTTTTTCAGAATATGCTTTAGATACAATGAAATTAGCCAAAAAGCAAGGAATAAAAAATGTCTGGGTCAGTAATGGTTTTTGGTCAAAAGAATTATTTGATTTGATTTCACCTTATTTAGACGCAGCTAATATTGATTTAAAAAGTTTTTCTGATGAGTTTTACAGAAAATACTGCGGCGGCCGACTTGAGCCTGTTTTAGACACTTTAAAAAGATTAAAAAAGAAAAAAATCTGGATTGAAGTTACAACTTTGATTATTCCTACTTTAAATGATAATGAAAAAAATCTAAAAAATATTGCTGATTTTATTAAAAAAGAATTAGGAGCTGGAATACCTTGGCATATCAGCCGATTTTCAGGAGCAATTTCTTGGAAACTTCAACACTTGCCAGATACTCCGATTGAAACTCTTAAAAAGGCAGAACAAATCGGCAAAAAATCTGGTTTAAAATATATTTATCTCGGTAATATTCTATGATTTCTTTTGCTTGTTTTTCTCCTCATCCTCCGCTGCTTTTGCCTGAAGTTGGTTCTCCAGAGGATAGAGAAAAAGTTAAAAAAACAATTGAAAATTTGAAGTTTTTAGGAAAGAAACTAAAGGCAACTAATCCTGATACTATTATTATTTCCTCTCCTCACCCGGACTGGGGTTTTGATGTTCCTCTTTATTTTTTAAATCCTAAACAACGTATTCCAAGCAGACAATTATTTATTCCTGACAAAACCCCTGATTTTTATTATGAAAGAGGAAAACAATTTTATAATAAATTAGAAAAAGATAAAAAGTATGCTTTAATCGCTTCTGGTGATATGTCTCATTGCCTTAAAGAAAATGGTCCTTATGCTTTTCATCCTGACGGGCCGAAATTTGACAAAGCCCTGATTGAATACCTAAAGAAAAAAGATATTAAAAGCTTTTTTAAATTAGACGAATATTTTCCAAATGCCGGTGAGTGCGGTTTGCGTTCATTCTCTTTTATTTTAGGAATTTTAGACGCCTCAAGCATAGATTGGCAGCCAGAAATCCTGTCTTACGAATCCCCTTTCGGCGTCGGCTACCTTGTTGTAAATTTCAAATTACGATAATTTCGCTTGACATTGGCCATAAAATTTGCTATTTTGATAGTA
This sequence comes from Minisyncoccales bacterium, assembly GCA_049642725.1. GTDB lineage: Bacteria > Patescibacteriota > Minisyncoccia > Minisyncoccales > JAGMDC01 > JAGLYZ01. The sequence continues at coordinate 55,209 of JBARPC010000004.1, forward strand.
CTCCGACAGTTTAGTAGTGAAAAATATAATGTAGATGCCATACACTACTCAAATAACAGAAAACCAATTTATGATTTCAGTTCGGAGCATACCCGGATAGCGAAACATCTATACCAGAATAAAGGAGAATAAAGGTTCAAATAACCTTTACCTTAAATGAGAAGCAAGAGCCAGGAGGTCTTGCACAAAGACAAGGGGCCTTACCCCTTTTCTCCGGGTATACAGTAAATTTAAAATTGAATAAAAGAGTGCGTAGCTTAGTGGCAAAGCCGCCGAGTGAAATCGGAGGAGACCGCCGGTTCGAATCCGGCCGTACCCATTTAGAGGAAAATCATTAAATCTCCCTCTTTTTTATTTGCTCAAATCATTGTAGAAGAATTTTTGAATAAAAAAAGCAGACATGATAATTTTGTCTGCTATATTCTATATACTATTCGTACCCATTTAAGACGTCTTTCTTTATAAGATTTCGGGATTCCTGGTTAGTTAACAACTCCATCGTTTCTAAGCGGGCTAGAACATAACCTATCCAACGGCCTGCTTTCCCCGAAGTATTATTCATCTTTTTGATTTCTTCTGACATCCATAGTAGATGAGAGGGTAAATCAGTGATTCCTTGCCTTGGTTTTGCTTTTGGAAAGTTCTTTTTTATGATGTTTGTAATTGCTTCTATAGTGTTAGGATAGTATTTTATTTCGTTCTTTTCTGCTGCTAATTTTGCTTGTAAAAATCGGTTGGACTGATAAAAACTCTCTACTGTTCCAGAATCCCACCATCCTTTAATCTCTGGCTCTCTTATAAGGTTAGACCTGTGAAAAGGAACTTTTCCCGGAGACAGGATGACACTCAAAGGATGCATTCCTTTTTCTTGTCTGATACGAATTAACTTTTTGCCCTGAAAACATAGTCCCATTCTAATCAGCACTCGGCGAATAGCAATATCCTGGATGTGTGTTCGCGGTGTTTCTTGTTTTAAGTAATCAAATCCTGACTCAATATTTGATGGTTCGTCATCATAGACATTTACTGCCTCGGTAGTAAGCTGTTCCAGAATGTCTGGATTGTCTTGCAAAAATTTATAGTAGGCATCCTCATATAAAGTACAAACGCCGAGAAAACCAACGAATGTCTCACCGACTTCCCATACTAAACGCCAATTTTCTTTACCGTATTCTTCATTCCATTCTTTGTGTCTTCTCTCACGATACTTTCCTATATACCCAGGTCGTCCAATCTTCACCCATTTTTCTTTCATTTTTTCCTATCACCTATTTGTTTTACATTCTCTTATTAAATTTGGAAGGTTACTAATAATATAACTTATCACAGGACAGAACTCTTTGTCAAATTTTTAGACATCAAAATGGGGTTTTTGACCCTCTTTTTTATTTGACTGAATCGTTGTAAAATAAGTTTATGGACATATATATTTCAATAGCAAAAAAAGCAGTTGAAATTTATATCAATCAAGGAGAAATTATAAAACCGCCAAAGGATCTGCCTAAAGAATTTTTAAATGAAAAAGCTGGTGTTTTTGTTAATATTGAAAACCAGGGCAAATTACGGGGATGTATCGGCACTTATTTACCAACAAAAGAAAATATTGCCCGGGAAATTATTCATAACGCTATTGCTGCGGCTACTGAAGATTATCGCTTCTCCCCTATTCAGGAAGAAGAACTTCCCGAGCTTTCTTATACTGTATATGTTTTAGATAAACCAGAACAAATAAAGAGCATAGATGAATTAGATCCGAAAAAATACGGCATCCTTGTAAAATCCCAGTCCTTCTCTCCTGGCTCTGATGTTATTTTTGAACCTGCGCCAAGAGCTAATTCTAAATCAGGATTGCTTCTGCCTGATTTAGAAGGAATAAATACCGTTGAAAAGCAAATCTCTGTTGCCTGCCAAAAAGGAGGCATAAATCCAGATCTTGAAAAAATAATTATTTATAGATTTACAGTAGAAAAATTTGAGCAATAGCGAAAACCCCCTCCTTTTGCGCAAGCGCGAAAAGAAGGGGGTGCACGACTTTGTTGCTCTTCGCTTCGCTCAGAGACAAAATCGGCATGGCTAATGAGAAAATCGCTAAAATATTATATGAGATAGAAGAATTGTTGAAAATAAAAGGGGTATCTTTTAAACCGCAGGCTTACCATAAAGCTGCTTTGGCTTTGGAAAATTTAGAGGAAGATATCTTTGATATTTATAAGAAAAGAGGCGTCAAGGGTTTGAAGGAAATTTCCGGGATAGGCAAAAGTATTGCCGATAAAATTGAAGAATATCTGAAAAAAGGCAGGATTAAATATTATGAGAAATTAAAAGAAGAAACCGCTGTCCGTCAGATTATTACCCATTACTTTCAAACCAAAGGACTTAGCTTGCGCGAGCTCAAACAAAATGCTAAGAAAAGAAAGATTATTTATTCCCGGTTTACCAGGCCGGCAAAACAGCTTTTGGACTTAGCCGGTTCAATGGAAAAAGCAAAAAAAGCTATTACAACGGTTGCTGAATGGGCAAAATCCAGAAATCTGGATTATGCTATTGAAACAGTGTTTAAAAAATGGCTGGAATTAGACCGGTTAAAGCCAAAAGAGATTGTTAAAAAGCCATTTTATAGAGGCGACCCAATGGTCTGGTCAAAATCAAAAAGAAAATGGTATGTTATTGACAAAGACGGCCAATGGCTGGAATTTGCCGACAAGGAATTAAAAATTGAGTGGAAAATCGTAAAATAATCTATCTATGCTTTCTTTTAATGAATTAGAAAAAGGAATAACAATTATTATAGACAAGCAGCCGTATGAAATTTTAGAGGCCTCCCGCCTATTCAAAGGAAGAGGTCATTCTGTTTTACAGGTAAAAATAAAAAATCTTATCACTGGAGCTACTATTCCTAAAACATTTCATCCCTCAGATAGTTTTGAAGAAGCAGAGATTAAAAAATTTAAAGCAAAATTTTTGTATTTTCATCGTAGCCAATTTTTCTTTTGTGAGGAAAAAAATCCCTCCAAGAGATTTAGCTTGGAAGAAAAACAGATTGCCCAGCAATCTAAATTTCTTAAAGCAAACCAAATTGTACAAGGCATTATTTTTGATAATAAAGTTATTAATATTTTTCTTCCCATAAAAATAAATTTAAAAGTTATTGAGGCGCCACCCGGAGTCCAGGGCAACCGTTCCCAACCAGGAACAAAAACAGTTGTTCTGGAAACAAAAGCAAAAATAGCCTGTCCTTTATTTATAAAACAAGGAGATACAATTGAAATCAATACAGAAACAAGCGAATACGTCCGCAGAATTTAATTGACTTTTTTATTATAATAGCTTATAATTTAAATTAAATGTAAGTTATCTCAATAGATTTTCTCTTTCCTTATACGAATTTTTTAGGAAGAAAAATTAAAATGAGAAAAGGTCGTCTTGCATAAATAAATTCATATAAGGAAATTAAAAAAAATAAGAAAATATATGAACAAAAAATTGTATATTGGCGGTTTATCCTACGATACTACTGAAGATGGATTAAAAGATGCTTTTTCTAAAGCCGGCACTGTTGAATCAGCGACTATTATCATTGATAAGGTCTCTGGCCGTTCAAAAGGATTTGGCTTTGTGGAAATGGCTTCTGAAGAAGAAGCTCAAAAAGCAATGGAAATGTGGAATGAGAAAGAACTTGATGGTCGCACTCTCACTGTGAATGAAGCTCGCCCTTTGGAGGCTCGTCCTCAAGGGAGAGATTTCAATCGCGGCGGCGGAGGTGGCCGGGATTCTAGGAGGAATGACCGTAATAACCGTTGGTAAAAAATAACTGTTATTCTAAACTAAAAAAAAACAGCTGCTTGATTCCAAGCAGCTGTTTTTTTTAGTTGTCTTCTTTAATATCTACTTCTTTTTTTATTTCTTCAAATTCGTTTTCAATCTCTTTAAGCCGCTCTTTGCTTGCCTTAATAAGGGCTACCGCCTCTTTTACTTTTTTCAACCCTTCTTCAACGTCAATCTCCTTCTGGTCATTAAACCAATCAGTAATTTCAGACAAACGTTTTAGATGATTATTTAAATTTTTGGTATCTGATTTTTTTTCTGGCATATTTTTTTATTCACTTTAACAGAGTGAATATTTTTAACTTCTGAAATAATTTTCCCGTCTGCAACCCTTAAATCTATGTTTTCTCCTATTTTAGTGTCATCAATTCGTCTAATTATCTTTCCATAGTGGCTAGCGATGCTGTAACCAAGACGAAGCTGTCGCTCCGGATTATTAAGCTCAACGAGCTTAACAGAATGCTCAAGTTGCTGGCTGATTACTGACAATAACGACTTAAATCCAAATACAGATTTTTCCCACGAGTTCTTTAGGTTAATTTTAACATTTTCCAACACATTTCCATAACCGCCGACAATAGCCATCTCATATCTTTCCAGAAACAGAATAGCCTGTTTCCACGATTCATTAAGAAGCCCTGCGACAGCAGTAGGGGTAGAAACCGAAACATCGGCCGCTAAAGCGACAAGCGGTTCATTTTTATGGTGTCCTATTCCTGCGATTACTGGAACCGGAAAGTTAGCCGCCTCTCTAACTAACAATTCATTATTAAATGCCATCATTGATTCTAATGATCCTCCGCCGCGAATTATGACAAGAACATCAATATCCTGTTTTTTGAATGTTTTTATTGACAACAAAAGATCCGCTACTGCCGCTTGACCCTCAACGCGAGAATCAATCATTTTAACTTTAAAACCAAATTTCCCTAAATTATTTAAAAAATCTGCAAGAACCGCACCTTGCTTTGAGGTAATTATCCCGACCTTCTGTGGATATTTTGGAATTGGTTGTTTTTTATCTTCAGCAAAAACACCTTGTTCGGTTAGTTTTTTCTTTAATCTCTCATACTCTTTTCTTAATTCACCCTCTCCGGCATATTCAATTGTTTCTGCTATAAAAGAAAATCCATACAATGGATGCATGCTCGGACTTCCGAAAGCAATAATTTTATCCCCCATCTTTAATTCAATGCCATAAATACTATATTTAGATTTCCAAATTATACATTTTATCATACTTCCGTCTTTTTCGTCTTTTAAAGAAAAATAGACATGGCCAGTAGGTCCAAAACTAATCTCGCTTACTTCTCCTATAATTTTTGCTCTATATTTTTTTAATTCTGTATTGAGAATATTAATATATTCAGAAACAGAAAAAATTTTATCTTTGTTATTCTCCATACCTTTTTAAAAATAACATATTTTTTTCAAATTTGTCAAACTAATTATCTCTGCGCGAAGTCGCAGATGTCTTTGAAGTCGCAGAATGTGCATTGCCAGCCAGGCGTTGGGTTGAAATCGCTCTTTTTTATTTCCTCAATTTCTTGGATTATTTTTTCTTTTATCCTGTTTTTTTCTTTTTCAGAACCCAGGAAAGACGCTTTTTTGTTGTCGTTTAGATAATGATAAACCAGTTCACTTGGATTTATTTTGAAAATTTCTTCAGCCGCTATTTGATAAATCAACAATTGCTCTTTATTATCCAAAGCTAATTTTTCTTTTGAATTTCCTGTTTTGTAATCAATAATCACTGCTCCCCCTTGTTTTTCATCAATCCTGTCTATTCTGCCTCGCAAAGTATTGTCCCTTATTTTCAAATTAAACGGTATTTCCAAAGCCAAAACATTGTTGATTTTTAAAATCTTTGGCGGATTTTTTGAAAATTCGCTGTAAAAATCTTTAACTATTTTTTTGCCGAGCTTGTAATATTCCTCTTTCTGTTTTTTATTTTCATACCATTCGTCAATCCAGTTTTTCTCATATATCTCAATAATAGAATCTAATCCCAAAACATTTTCTTTTTCCTTAAATCCTAATAAACTGCTTTGCTTGCTTTTATTGTTTTCATTTACCTGCTTTAAAAAGGCATATAAAGTGTTGTGCATTGTTTTTCCAAATGAAAACATTGATTTGCCCCTTATCGGAATTTTTAAGATAAAAGCGAACTTATACTGCAGAGGGCATTTACTAAAAGCCGCCAATTGCGAAAAAGAAAAATGTTCTGGCAGATAACCAGAATTTATTTTTTCTCTGTCTGCAGAAGGCACAGATTTTTTTTCTAATAATCCATTAACGAATTTTTCCTCTTTTTCTTCTTTCTGATAGCCCATTTCTGTTAAAAAACGCGACAATTTCTTTTTTCTCGTCCCGCCGTAATCTTCGGCTGAAGTAAAATAAAGCCCTTTTTTAGCCCTGGTCATTGCCACATAACAGATACGCCTTTCTTCCTGCAGATGGATATCGCCAGATGGTTTTAAATCTTTAATTAAATCTTCGGGAAGTTCAATCAAATCTTTCCTTTCAATAGTCGGAAACCTTTTATCTACCATATTGACTAAAAAGACATATTTGAATTCTAAGCCCTTAGCTCCGTGGATAGTCATTACTTTTATCATGTCAGGGCCCTGTTCCGGATCAAATTCAAGCCTTCCATCTTCACCTGATTCTATTTCCAGATTTATTTCCAGCATAAAATTATTTAAAGTCGGCTCTATTATTGTTTCTTCAAAATTTTTTACTTTTTTATAAAATTGATTAAGCAAATCAATCTGTTCTTTGTTTTCTTTATTTACTAAATATTTCAGATAACCTGAATCTTCAAGAAAAGCCACCAGTATTTCTGAAACCGTTTTTTCCTGCGCAAGGACACTGTGTTTTTTAATTAAACTCAAAACAAAAGCGATTTTTTCCTGTGTCTTTTGGGAAATCCCTGGAATCAAAGGAAGTTCTTCCATTGCTTCATAAAGCGATTTTGTTTTTTTATGGCTGTATTGCGTAAGCTTTATTATGTCTTGCGGCGGAATTTCCAAAAACGGCATATTTAAAATCCTGTAAACCGCTGTGCTTTCGTGGTAATTATCCAAAAGCTTGAAATACGAAACAATGTCCAAAACTACGGGCTTGGAATAAAGGCCCTTTGAGGCTAAAAATTGATAAGGCAAGCCAGCGCGCTCCAGCGCCTTGGTAAAAAGATTTGCCGCATCATTTGCTCTTACCAAAACCGCAAAATCGTTATAAGAAGCATCCTTGTCCTTTTTAAGAATCTCTAAAATTTTCTTTACTGTTTTTCCGACTTCTTCGTCTAAGCTCTTGGCAAAAATGTGTTCAATCGTCCCGTTTGCTTTTTCCTGGGCAAGCAGTTTTTTATTAATTTTATTTACGTATTCAAGCCGGTCTGGATCGTTGGCTTTTATAAATCTGTAAGCCAAATCCAAAATATTTTGAGTAGATCTATAATTTTTAACCAAAGAAATTTCTTTAGCTTTGGAAAAGTCCTTTTTAAATTGTATGATATTTGAAAAAGAAGCTCCCCTCCACTTATAAATTGATTGATCATCGTCAGCGCAGACCGTCAGATTATTCTTTGGCTCTGCTAAAATTTTTATAAGTTCATATTGCGCCCAGTTTGTATCCTGAAACTCATCAACTAAAATGTATTTGAATTTTTCCCTATATTTTTTTAAAATAACCGGCCTTTTTTGAAAAAGCTTTAAACAATAATTAATCAAATCGCCAAAATCCAATGAGCTGTTTTTCAAAAGCAAACGTTGATAAACATGATATGCGTTTGCGACTTCTTTTATTCTCTCTGATTCATTGTCTTCAGGCAAATCAGTAAGATTAGTTTTCAGCTCCTCGGCGTATTTTAAATAATCTTCTGGATAAATTGCCTGGTCTTTGCAATGAGAAAAATGAGACATCAGGGCCCGGATAAATTTTGTCGGGTTACCCAAAGGCTTGTAATAATCAAGCTCAAACCTGTCTAAATTCCGATAAACCAAAAGCCAGCCGGCTGTATTGTCTAAAATTTTGAAATCAGCAGGCAAGCCGATATCCAAGGCATTGTCCCTTAAAATTCTTTCGCAGAAAGAATGAAAAGTGGAAATCCATAAATCAACATAACCGTAAGGCAAAAGCTTATCAACCCTTTCTTCCATTTCTTCGGCTGCTTTCTCAGTAAAAGTAACAGCCAGAATTTCCTCTACCTTAGCTTCCCCTTTTTCTATCAAATAAACAATTCTCCGGGTAATAACCGTTGTTTTTCCTGTTCCAGCGCCAGCAACAATCAAAAGCGGACCATTGCCATGAATCACAGCTTTTCTCTGCTCCTCATTTAGTTTTTTTAAATCCAATGCCATTGTTTTATTTCCAATTATTTTAGATATTTCTTCCCCTTTAGTTTATCTGGAAGTAAATCTTCTTTAGTATACTGCTCATATCCTTTTCCATAATTTAATTTTTTCATAAATTTTGTCGGAGCATTCCGCAACGATAAAGGGATTGGCAGATTTCCATGTTTCTTGACATCTTCCATTGCAGATATATAAGCGCTATAAGCGCTTCTGTCTTTCTTGCTTTTAGACAAATACATTGCGCCATGAGCTAAATTAATACCGCACTCTGGCAGTCCGATTATCTCTACTGCCCTGAATACATCATTTGCCACCACTAAAGCTGTTGGCTGAGCTATCCCAATATCTTCAGAAGCAAAAATAACCATTCTTCTTGCTATAAATTTAGGATCCTCTCCAGAATCAATCATCCTAGCCAGATAATACAAGGCAGCATCTGGCTGGGAAGCTCTCATGCTTTTAATAAAGGCCGAAATAGTATTGTAATGTTCTTCTCCTTTCTTATCATACCTTAAAAACTTTGACTGAAGAGTATTTTTCAAACTTTCTATGGTAATTTCATTATAAAGCTGGGACGCGCTTTCTAACATTGTAATGGCCTGTCTTGCATCTCCGTTTGCCATAGCAACCAGCCAGTCCTTTGCTTTTTTATCTATTTTAAATCCAGTTCGTTTAATAATGGCTATCATTTCTTTTTCTGAAAGCTCATTTAAAACAAAAACCCTGCAACGTGAAAGCAAGGGCGGAATCATTTCAAAACTTGGGTTTTCTGTAGTGGCTCCAATAAGGGTTATCTCTCCTCTTTCTATAAGCGGAAGCAGGAAGTCCTGCTGGGACTTATTGAAACGGTGAGTTTCATCTAAAAATAAAATCTTGGATTCCTTTCCGGAATCTTCAGCCACTATCTTTCTAATATCTGCTTTTCCAGCAGAAACAGCAGACAGCTCGTAAAAACGCGCTTTTAAACTATTGGCATATATTTTTGCCAAAGTGGTCTTCCCTGTTCCCGGAGGGCCCCAAAGAATAAAAGAAAACAGATGCTTTTGTTTTATAGCAATATTCAAGGGTTTTCCTTCCCCTGCTAAATGTTCCTGCCCGACAAATTCCTCTAATGTTTTTGGCCGTATTTTTGAAGCTAAAGGTTCCATTTATTTTTTCTTTAAACTCACAAAATTAGATTGAAGAAAATGCTCAATGCCTAAAACTGTTTCTTTTTTTAATTTTGCAGGACTTTCAGCTACCCAAACAGCAAAATTATAAAGAATTTTATCTTTATATTTTATAAAAAGAGTTATCACTGGGGTAATATCAGAATTTGAATAATCAATCCTTCCATCTAGGAGTTTTGGCAATTCTTTGGCAAATTCTCTGATTGTGTTTAATATACTCTTTTCTTTGGTATCCATAAAATAAGTTAAGAAATAAGTTTCTTGCCTAATTGTATTAGTTTATCTTTTTCAACTTCAGGTTCGCTATTAATAGCATATACACTGCCAATTATTTTCAAACCCAATTGGTTGCAAAAATTTTCCATACTCGTTATGCATTTTTGGACAGTTTCTTGCATTTTTACTTTAATAATTGGATTTTTTATTGCTTCTTCTGGATTAAAATTATCTAACCATTTAACTTCTTCTTTTTTGAAATTACCTATTGCCACTAAAGCAGATTTTTTACCCTTCAAAGTTCTTGAAAAATATAATGGCAAGCATCTATCCATAAAAATTTTCATATAGCTAGACACATTATCAAAATATGTTGGGCTTCCTAAAACAATAATATCAGCTTTTGATAATTTATCATATAATTCTTGCATATCGTCATTTACTATACATTTATGGGATTTATAACAACTGCCGCAAGCATTACAAGGTTTAATGTTTTTATCTTTTAGAATAACTAATTCATAATTATATCCTGTTGCATTAAGAACAGTTTTTAACATATAATTTGTATTTTTATTTCTTGGGCTTCCAGATATGCCAATAATTCTCATAATTTTATTTTACCGTATCTGTCTGAAGCTCGCAATAGCGAAGGAAAACAAAAAACCGCCTGTGCCAGCTGACATATTGGCGATTTTTAAAAATATTTTAGTATTCTAATTTTACTCCAATTTTTTCAGCAATTTGCTGGAACCATTTTTCGTGACGGTCAACTTTGCGCGACAACATTACCATTTCTTGAAATATGTGTCTGCTTTCTTGGCATATGCGTCAACAGAAGTTTGAAGATTATTAAAATCATCTTTAGTTGTAAGATTTTTTACAGCTTCTTTTAAATCATCTTTAGTGGCAAACACATCTATCAATTTTTTAACATCTTCATCAGTAAACATATTATAAAGTCAATTTATTTTTCTAATAACATTTTATCTCTCTCATATATCTTAATTATACTTGATCTAAAAGCAGTGTCAAATAACCTATTGGATACATATTGGACATCGCATGTCCAACTCTTCAAAAAATCTCTTAATCAAAAATTCTACTTTGGCGATAAAATTTTATTTTCAATTTAGCCAAATCAGAATTTTCTGAAATTTCAAAAATTTTGGCAAACTCTTTTTCCGTATCAGGAAGAATACTCCTGTTAAGATTCTCTTCTTCCGACAGCCAATAATTGGCTTTATAGGAAGCAACAAATTTTCTCTCTTCTCCATCAATAAAATAAACGGTTGAAAGATTAATTGAATCTTTTCTTTTATTTAAAACTTTCACTTTTACTTTCACAAACTTTCCCTCTGTTTTCAAATCCTTTATTCTTTTTAATTCCTCTTCATTAACAGGCGGAGACACTATTTCTGCCGCTTTTAAGATATTTCCTATTTCCTTAACTTCTAAAATCTCGCAACTAACGTTTCTTGACTCAACTGATTTTTCAGGCAGACAATTAATTTGAATAGTGTGCAGCTTTTCCATTGAAACAAAAAAGCAAAAAATTCCTCCAAAAACCAAAAACACTCCTATTATTCCACCCAAAATCCCGATTAGAATAATTCTTTTTTCTTGATTTTCCATAAATTTATTTTAATTTATCACTTTTTTGGCCGCAAAAATGGCAAAAAAGTCAGAAACGTCCCTACTTTCTCTTTCTTCTTCTTTCAACCGTGGCTACTTCCCACAATTTTTTCCTTTTGTTTTGGCCTTACATTCGTCACAAAACTCGCCTGTAGTAGGCTTGCTATATTTCTCCTCGTATCCTGAAGTTGGCCAGTTGTTGCAGTTGCGGCACCAATGCCAGGTGTCGCTTCCTTTTCTTTTTCTGTACATAAAATTTTTACCTCCACCTGTTTAATTATTATAGTGAGTCACCGGTGGCATAACTCTTTTATTCTCGACCTTTTAACCCCAATTATATGCGTCGGAGTGTAAAATACCCCTAAACGCTTTATTATTTTATACTACCTCTTTTTTCGGGTTTTTTCAATATTCTAAGGTGTGCTTAACCCGGTTAAGCACACTCTATTTATTTGAATAGAGATAATCTTTATAATTCCCTAAATATGCTTTTAATTTCTTATTTTTAATTTCCCAAATATTATTACATACTTTATTGAGAATATAACGGTCATGGGAAACTAAAAGAATCGTGCCATTGTATTCTTTAAGCATATTAGTCACAACTTCTTTGCTTGGAAGGTCTAAATGATTTGTTGGCTCGTCTAATACAAGAAAATTTGATTTTTGCAGTATTAACTCAGCCAAAGCAACTCTTGCCCGCTCTCCGCCGCTTAATTGATGAATTTTTTTAGCGGTCTGGTTTTGGGTAAACAAAAGGCAGCCTAAAACATTTCTGATTTTTTCTTCATCGAATATTGTTTTAAACGCTACTTCTTCTAATATACTTTTTTCCGGATCCAATTCTTCATGCGCTTGCGCGTAATAACCTATTTTTATTCCTTGCGTTATTTTTACTTTTCCAGCGATGTTCTGGCGTTCGTCAATAATAGTTTTTAACAAACTTGATTTCCCTGTTCCGTTATTGCCTATAATGCCAATCTTATTTCCCCAATTTACTTCTATTTTGTCTTGTATTTCAAATAAAGGCGACTGCCCGTTGCCAATGATTAAATTATTAATTTCTAAGACCCTTGTGCAAGTTTTTTCTGTAATATCAAAATTGATTTTGATATCGCTGCTTGTTTTCGGTTTTTCTACTTGCTCTACTTTTGCTAATTGCTTAATCCTGCCTTGAACCTGTCCGGCTATTGCCGCCTTATATCTGAAACGGTCAATAAATTCCTGCTGCTTCTTGAAATACTTTTGCTGATTTTTATAATTCTTTTTCTGCATTTCAACACGTTTCTCTTTTTCTTTTATATATTCGGAATAAGAACAATAATATTTTTGCAATCCCTGCCTGGTTAATTCAAATGTCTTATCGCACATTTTATCCAAAAATAATCTATCGTGAGATACGCATATTATTGTTTTATTCCAATTTAATAAAAATTGTTCCAGCCATTCTATTGTTTTTAAGTCAAGATGATTAGTCGGTTCGTCTAAAATCAACAAATTAGGTTTAGACGCTAAAATTTTAGCCAACGCTATCTTTGTCCTTTCTCCGCCGCTTAATGTCTTAATTTTCCTTTGCAGATATTGTTCTGAAAAACCAAAATTTTCTAAAAGATTTTTTATCAATCCTTCGTAGCGGTGGCTGTTCAGTTTTAGTGTTTCCGCGTCTACTGAATGCATTTCCTCTAAAAGCGTGTTTTGAAGAGATTTCCAATGAGTTTCTTGCGGCAAATATCCTATTTTGAGATTTTTGTTTTTGCTGATATTTCCTTCGTCTGCTTCCTCTGTTCCTATAATTATTTTTAAAAGAGTGCTTTTGCCTGTTCCATTTGCGCCCACAATAGTGATTCTGTCATTACAATTTATTGTTAAATCAATAGCAGAAAACAGGTCCTCTTCTCTATAGGATTTTGAAATACCACGTAGAATCAATAAAGGATTTTTAACTTTCTTTGATTGGTTCTCGTAAAAAAATTTTGGAATTTTTATATTATTTTTGTCCATAAAAAAAACAGGGATTAAATAATTCAACACAACAGCCAAATACATTAGTCGTTTTCGGCTATTTGCAATTAATTACTTCCCTGTTAACACGCTCTCATATATTCTATTGTTTGAACAAAAACTCTCATCATAGTTTATATTATACAAATTAAAAATTATGTCAACGTTATTCTATGCTGGCAACCCCGGTCTGATACCAAGATTTTAAGAATAATTTTGGCCATTTTAAAGGATGTCTCATTACGCCATTCGGTCTGGGCTATTTAGACTATTTTAACACAAAATGAGAGATATAAAAAAAAGCGACTTTCCGGTAACTTTTTTCAATAATCAAGTTAAGGATTAAGTCGCATGCAGATTTTCTCTATTTACGTATTCGCTCTTTTATTCTATTGAAACGACAGGTGAAGTTATCCATCCATATAAGTCGTCCGGATCAGTGCTATCAAGAGATTTAAAGTATAGCTCTCTACCTACACGCAAACATATTATTCTGCATGTGGTAAATTCAAACGTCTTTGAAGCACAGGATACTTTTCGCTCTCCTCTTTTGTTCGGTTCACTAAATTCGTAGATAGAATCATTTTTAGTAATTACCTTGATAGGCGCATTTGAAAACTCTTCTGGCACCCCAGGCGGTTTAACACCTAAAGGTTTTTGTGTCTCTCCTTTTTCAAAACACTTATTCCTTTCTTGCCAGCAAAAAGCGCAAAAAGATCCTGTCTCTCCTTTTGGCACTAAAGGTCCATTGTGTACGAATACACATCCCAACTCTCCACAATCACTACATACTTTACCCGCAAAACCTCCTCGTACTGTATCTACCATTTCTATCACCTCTTTTTTTTGGTGGTCTACCATTATTTTTTTAGGTAGCCCAACCTATCTGCCAATCCTGAGTTTATCGAAGGACTGACAAACACATTGGGATACCTAAATTTTCTAAAAGAACTTGTAATATAATATCCTACAATGCTATTTAAATAAGTCAAGACCAAACAAAAAACCGTCGTTTTAGCGATTTTTTATTTTGTCTTGTTTTGGCACATAACAATAATTACAATTAAAATCACAACCAGAAAGTTGGATTGTAAATACTTTACTACATTTTGAAATTCTAATTTTTTAACTATTTATATCGGAACAGACCATATATTTTCAACTAAACCTAAAAACTTTGGTGACCAAACTTCTTTCATGGATGCTGAAAACCATTCTTTATTATCCATATAATCCTTATATCTAAAATATGTATCAAGCACTTTTTTATCTTTTCGTTCTTGCCCACTACCTTCTATTTTAGCAATTAAATATTTCCCATTTTTCATCATTCGTGGTCTAATAATATCAGCTCTTTTTGATGGATTAAAAAAAATCATATATTCTATTAAAAAATCTCCTCCTTACAAGAAATTCCTTCGTTTTTTGTTATTTTTTCTCTTTTTACCACTATTTTACTATACAAATTTGAGAAAAAGGTACCTGACCCCTTTTTCTCTGACCCCTTTTTCTCCCTTTAAAAAATAGAGTTGGCTTCTATTTTCCCAGACAGGGTTTACTTCTGGCATTTTGGACAAAAATGGGCGGTCCGGCCGCCAATTTTCAGAGCCACAATTTTTGCCTGACAGCGAAAACAGGGCTGGCCTTCTCGTCTATAAACTTTAAGCAAAGGCAGATAATTACCCGGTCTGCCTTTTGCGTCAACATACAAATCAGCTGAAGTGCCTCGCTTATGAATAGCGGCTGATAAAATCAATTTAATTCCTTGATAAATTTTTTCAATTTCTGCGGACTTCAGTGTCTTGACTTGACGACTGGGCTGAACTCGGGCATAAAATAAAACTTCATCGCTATAAATATTGCCAATACCAGCCACAAAGGTCTGGTCCATTAAAAGCGGTTTAATTTTAGTTCTTGGCTTTTGGCTCAATAATTTTTTAAACAAAGCCAAACTAAATTCTTTTGACAACGGCTCAGGACCATAATTCTCTTTTTGTTCTAATGATTTTGGTAACTCCTCAATCGGCGCTAATTTAACATAGCCGAACTGACGCATATCATTATGGAGCATTTGACTGTTATCAAAAAAAGTATAAACAAGATGAGTATGTTTCCCTATTTTCTGTCCCCTGTTTTTTACTGCCTGATAAATGATTTGGCCAGACATTTTCAAATGAATCACTAAAACATAGCCGCTAGACAATTCAATTAGCAGTAACTTAGCCCGACGTTTAATATTTTTTACTGTGGCGCCAAGTACTGCTTTTTTGAATTTAAATAAAGAACACTTAACTAAACGCGGCAATCTAACCTCAATATTTTTTATTTTCTTTCCCTTGATTTCTTTATTTAATTGTCTCCTAATTGTCTCAACTTCCGGCAACTCCGGCATAATAGTTATTTTAATTTATCATTTTTTTTGATTACCACTTTTCCTTTTTTTTCATAGATTACTCAGCTAAGAATCAATCTTATAGAATTATTTTTACTATTATTTTTCTTGTTCTTGGACCGTCAAATTCGACTAAAAAAATCTGCTGCCAAGTTCCCCGAATCACTTCCTTATTTTTAAGTGGCAAAATTTTTCCTTGACCAATCAAGCCGGAAAGGATATGAGAATCAGCGTTATCATCAATTCTATTATGTAAAAAGTCAAAGCCGGAAACTAATTTCTTTAAGACGCTTATCCAATCTTTTTTCAACCCTTCTTCGTTCTCGGTCAAAATAATGCCGGCTGTGGAATGAGGGACAAAAACAAAAACCAATCCCTCCTTGGCCCCGCCTTCTTTAACTATTTCTTCCACTTTTTCCGTAATATCAACTAACTGATACCTATTCTCTGTTGAAATACTAAATTCCTTAAACATAACTTTAATTTAACTCATTTTTGGGTTTTTATCAATGTTTTAAAGTTATAAAAACGAAAGACGGTCGTCAGTAAAGTATGTAAAATAAAAATTCCGAAATACTCTCGGAATTTTTTTGCTGCCGGGTTTGGATTCGAACCAAAATAGTCACCTCCAAGGGGTGATGTCCTACCATTAGACGACCCGGCAATTTTTTATTTTTATTTTTCTACAATTATTTCTACGATTGCTAATTCCAGAGGCAGTTGCGGTATTGATGCGTATTTAATTCTGTTCTCGGCTTGGAGAAAAAGATTTATTATTTTTTGAAGTTCTTGTGTTGTAAATTTTTCTGTTTGCTTTTCAAGGTTCTGGGTTTCTTCTTTGGTTAAACCGGTAATTAGCGGATTATTCTCGCTTACTCCTCCACTTATTTTTAAAAGCAATGCCTGCCTTAAATAATTTACCAATGCTCTGTTGAATTCCTGGACATCCTGGCCCTTATTAATGAGCTCATTTAAAAAATCAATTGCTTGCGCCGGTTCTTTTTGAATAATCAAATCAGTAAATTTACTTACCTGGTTAATTTCTACCAAACCTAATATATCTTTAATGTCTTCTGCTTTTATCTCATTTTTCCTATCTATGCTAAAGGCAGAAACCCTGTCTAATAAACTTTCAGCATCCCTTACTGCTCCGCCGGCATTCAAAGC
The DNA here is from genome assembly GCA_049642725.1 of Minisyncoccales bacterium. Taxonomy (GTDB): domain Bacteria; phylum Patescibacteriota; class Minisyncoccia; order Minisyncoccales; family JAGMDC01; genus JAGLYZ01. The sequence continues at coordinate 71,969 of JBARPC010000004.1, forward strand.
GATTAATTCTAAAGCTGGCTTTTCAATCTTAATCCCCTCTTTTTCACAAATAAATTCTAACCTTTTAATAATTTCTTCTAATGTGAGTTTGCAAAAATCAAATCTCTGGCAGCGGGAAATAATAGTAGGAATCATTTTATGTATTTCAGTAGTGGCTAAAATAAATATGGCGTATGACGGCGGTTCTTCTAATGTTTTTAATAAAGCATTTGATGCTTCTTTGGTCAATTGATGTGACTCATCAATAATAAACACTTTGTATTTTGATTTTGTCGGACCAAATCTGATGCCATCTCTTAAATCCCTCATTTCATCAATCCCTCTGTGTGAAGCAGCGTCAATCTCAATTAAATCTATTGCTTTGCCCTGCTTGATTTCTAAACAAGAATAGCATTTATTGCAAGGCTCAAAACTGTTTTGCTTTCTGTCTTCACAATTTACCGCTTTTGCCAAAATCCGTGCAATGGAGGTTTTTCCGCTGCCGCGCGGCCCGGAAAACAAATAAGCATGGGAAATCATGCCTGAAACAAGAGCGTTAGTCAGGGTCCTAACAATATACTCCTGACCAACAACTTCTTTAAATGTCTGGGGTCTGTATTTGCGATATAGTGCTAAAGACATGTAAATAATAATGAGCTTCGCTTATTTTTTAAAAACGATGAATTTATAGCCGAGGAAGTTCCAGGTTAAGCCGGCAAAGGAAGCGGTAATTGCTCCCATATTAGCCCATTGAGCCAGATTCAAATTAAATTGAGGCCCGACTAAATTTACTATTATAGAAGCAGTGCCAATATTTATTCCAAAACCGATAGCGCTAATAACAAAGAACTGTAAAAATTCTTTTTTCGGCTTAACGGTTTTTTTCTTTTCAAATGTCCAATATTTATTCCAAAAATAACTGTTTATTGTTGCCGCGACAAAGGAAATTCCTTTAAATAAAGAATAGTATGAACCCAGAACAATTCCTGAAAATAACATTAAAAGATTCAGAATTCCCAAGTCAATAACTGTGTTTAATACTCCTACCAAGATAAATTTAGCCAATTGCCAGAATACTTTTATTTTCCGGCTTAAAATATGAGCTATATAAAGACAAGTCAAACAAAAAACAGGCAGAAAAACAGGCAGAATCCAATATAACAACCTTACTTCCAAACCGAGATTCTTTAAAATCCCGAAGCTTAATAAAGCAATTAGCTCTCCAATAACAAGAGCTACAATAATATCTGTCTTTTTCATGTTCTTTTATATTATCAAACTTGTTCTGTCTTGACAAGGTTTTATAATCTGATAAACTGAAAATAGAATATGGTTTATCAAACTAAAAAAACTTGTTGCTGTTGCTGCTGTTTAATCTCTTTAAGGAAGAGACCGGTTTAGTTTCAAATAATAATAAATATAAATAAGTTAAATTGGTCTCTTTCTAAAAAGAGATTTTTTATTAAAAATGGCCTGGTAGCCAAGTAGAAAGGCAACTGTCTGCAAAACAGTTACACGTGGGTGCAATTCCCGCCCAGGCCTCAAGTAGTAAAAAAATATGTTTTCCAATATTTTGAAGTTAATCGGTAATACTCCTTTAGTAGAGATAAAGAAATTAAATCCTAATAAAAAAGTAAGGATTTTTGCTAAACTTGAGTTTTTTAATCCAGGAGGTTCAATTAAAGACAGAATAGCCCTTTTTATGATTGAAGGGGCAGAAAAAAGAGGAGAATTAAACAAAAATAAGATTATTTTGGAAGGAACAAGCGGAAATACAGGAATTGGCTTGGCTTTAGTTTGTGCAGTAAAAAAATATAAACTGCTTTTAACGATGCCGGAATCAACAAGTTTAGAAAGAAGAAAAATCTTAAAAGCTTTCGGCGCTGAAATTTTACTTACCCCGGCTAAAGATGGTACTGATGGAGCCATTGAAAAAGCTTATGAAATAGCGAGAAAAAATAAAAAATATTGGTTAGCTGACCAATTTAATAATCCTGATAACTGGAAAGCTCATTATTATGGTACGGCTGAAGAAATATGGCGGGATACTCACGGCAAAATCACTCACTTCATTGCAGGCATGGGAACAAGCGGCACCTTGATGGGGATATCAAAACGATTAAAAAAATACAATTCCAAAATTCAAATTATAGGGATAGAACCATTTTTAGGCCACAAAATTCAAGGATTAAAAAATATGAAAGAGTCCTACAAACCCGGCATCTTTAATAAAAATTATTTAAATGAGAAAATAAACATTAGAGATAAAGATGCTTTTGAGATGGCTAGATTATTAGTTAAAAAAGAAGGAATTTTTGTCGGTATGTCTTCGGGGGCGGCAATGTCCGGCGCCTTAAAAAAAATAAAAGGAATTAAACAGGGCTTAATGGTGGTTTTACTGCCAGATAGCGGAGAACGTTATTTAAGCACTAAACTTTATGCTTAGATTTTATAATACCTTAACTCGAAAAAAAGAGGTTTTCAAACCTTTTAAAAAGGGAATAGTCGGAATTTATTCTTGTGGGCCTACAGTTTATGATTTTGCTCATATTGGAAATTTTCGCTCTTATATTTTCGCTGATATTTTAAAACGATATTTGGAATACAAAGGATATGAAGTAAAACACATAATGAATATCACCGATATTGATGATAAGACCATCAAACGGTCAAAAGTAGAAAAAAAGAATTTAAAAGAACTCACCAGAAAATATATCCAGGAGTTTTTCAAAGATTTAAAAATACTGAATATCAGAAAATCTAATGTCTATCCCAGAGCAACGGAACATATAAAAGAAATGATAAGCGCGGTTGAGGTTTTAGAAAAAAAAGGATATGCCTATGAAAAACTACATAGTGTTTACTTTAATATCTCAAAATTCAAAGATTATGGCAAGCTTTCTAGAATTGATCTTAAAAAAATAAAACCTGGAGCTAGAGTTGATTTGGAAGAATATGAAAAAGAGCATCCGGCTGATTTTACTTTATTCAAAAGAAGCACTTTAGATGAACTTAAAAGAGGAATTTTTTATCAAACAAAATGGGGAAAAGTAAGGCCTGGTTGGCATCTTGAATGTTCGGTCATGAGTATGAAATATTTAGGAGAAACTTTTGATATTCATACCGGGGGGATTGATTTAATTTTCCCCCATCACGAAAATGAAATTGCTCAAAGCCAAGCTTTGACTGGAAAGAAATTTGTTAATTTCTGGCTTCATAATGAACACCTTTTTATTAACGGAAAAAAGATGAGTAAATCCTTGGGCAATTATTACACCTTGAGAGATTTAATTAAAAAGGGTTTTTCTTGGCAAACCATCCGTTACTTTTTAATAAGCACTTATTACAAACAAAGAGCAAATCTCACTTTTAAAAAGCTTGAGGTAGCAGAGAAAAGTTTGAAAAGAATAAACGACTTTATAGAAAAACTTTATCGGTTTTCAGTTAACAAGGGACAGTCCTCCGCTAAATCTGAAAAGCAATTATTGAGAATTTTAAAAGAAACTAATAGAGATTTTGAAATGGCAATGGATGATGATTTGAACACTCCAAAGGCCTTGGCTGCCTTTTTTGATTTCATTAAAAGAACAAATAAGGTTACTAAAATGGATGCTAAAACAGCCAAGCAGTTTTTAAACCTGGTAGCTCAATTTGATTCTGTTTTGGGCTTAAAGATTTTAGAAAGAAAAAGAAAAAAAGTTAAAATTCCCAAAGAGGTTTTATTATTGATAAAACAAAGAGAGAAATTACGTCAGAGAAAACAATGGAAATTAGCTGATGAAATAAGAAAAAATATCAAAGAAACGGGTTTTTGGATTGAAGATACCGAGGAGGGACCAAAAATAAGAAGAATTTGAGGGCAAAAAAATAAGAGAGTATAATTATACTCTCCTTATGCCTGCTATTCCTGAAATTTTTTCCGCTTCTGTTTTTTCTATTTTAGGATAGATCTTTTTATTTCCGCGATATATTCTGGAAATAAACTCCTTTGCCTGTAATAAAGCAATTATCTCTGATATTTTTATCAACTTTCCTTTCTCTTCTTCTTTCATTTCTCACCTCCTTTGATTTTATTTAATCTCCTCTAGGGACAGCTCTTCAAACTTCCCTTCCCAGTTAGTTGGTATAAACCGGACCATCTTGCCTGACTTTTTGATTTTCAGATATAATTCAAGAAATTTCTTGATGTATTCCCAGAATCTCTCAAATTCATCGTACCACTCTCCAGTCTCTATTCTTACAAAGGAGATAGTTTCCATTATCTCTTCAGGTTTTATGTCTTTTTTCTCCCCTGTTTTTGTCTTTAATACAAAACTGTTGGCTTTAAAGAAAATCGCTTCCCATCCTCCGTTCCAAAGCTTCATCGGAAATCCCTCGGGCCCTTCCAATTCATCACTGGGAATCTTAAAGCCAAAACCTTGTAGGCAATCCTTATCTTTTCCGTTTTTTGGATGAGTATCAGGAAGGTTTCTTTCTCCTGTTACTATATTTTGTGTGTTCGGAAGTATCCCTCCATCTACTTTTTTTATTACCTTTACTGTTTTCTCTATAATTGCTATTCTTCTCTGTTTTTCTGTTTCGCTTAATTCCGGTTTTCCTATATCTTCTAACGTCTTTTCTATACCTTCTAAAAACTCTATTTCTTCCATATCTTTTTTCCTCCTTTAATTTTTCAGGAACTGTTTTTAATATAGCACATTAACATAACTCTGTCAAGATTTACAAAATTTCTGGATGAGTTATATTAGAAATATGAATGGAGGTATTTCTAAAAATGAATTACCGGAAAAACTTCCGCCTCAAAACATAGAAGCAGAAAAATCCCTGCTTGGTTCTTTAATGATTGATAAAAACGCTATTGTTAAAGTAATTGATTTTTTACAGTCAAAAGATTTTTATCAAGGCATACACCAGCAAATTTACCAAGCAATGACAGAACTCTTTGAAAGAAAAGAGCCTGTTGATTTGCTTTCTGTTTCTAATCGGCTTAAAGAAAAAGAGCAATTAGAAGCAATCGGAGGAAATAGTTATCTAACTCAATTAATAAACTCTGTCCCTAACGCGCTCCATGTTATAAATTATGCTAAAATTGCCCAAAGAAAAAGGATTCTAAGGGATTTAATAAGCGCTTCTTATGAAATTGGCTTAATGGGCTATAATGAAACAGATGATGTAGATGTTTTATTAGACAATGCAGAAAAAAGAATTTTCAGTATTGCCCAAAAATCACTTTCTCAAAAGTTTATTCCAATAAAAGACACCCTGGAAGAAGCATTTGAACGGCTTGATGCTTTGTCAAAACAGAAAGCAGGCATAAGAGGAGTGCCAACCGGTTTTATTGATTTAGACAATAAGTTGTCCGGCCTTCAAAAATCTGACCTTATTATTTTAGCTTCCCGGCCATCTTTGGGAAAAAGCAGTTTAGCCCTTGATATTGCCCGCAATGCTGCGGTTCATCATAAAATTACAGTGGGAATATTTAGTTTAGAAATGTCAAAAGACCAGGTAGTAGATAGAATTATTGCCAGTACAGCTAATGTTGATTTATGGCGTTTTAGAACAGGCCGTTTGTCAAGCGAAGGAGAAAATAATGATTTTTCCAAAATTCAGCAGTCATTAGGCATACTGTCTGAAGCACCAATCTATATTGATGATGCTGCCACATCTAATATTCTTCAAATGAGAGCAATGGCGCGGCGTCTACAAGCAGATAAAGGATTGGGCTTGATTATTGTTGACTATCTCCAGCTTATGGATCCAAGAACCATGAACAGCACTATGGTTCAGCAAATGACTGAAATTTCGCGTTCCTTAAAAGGACTTGCTCGAGAGATTAATATTCCAGTCTTAGCTCTTTCGCAACTATCAAGAGCAGTGGAACAGCGCTCTCCGCAGATTCCGCGCTTATCAGATTTACGCGAAACCGGAGCTCTTGAACAGGATGCTGATATAGTTTTGTTTATTCATCGGGAAGATAAATACAGGCCTGATACAGCCCGCAAAAATATTGCAGATATTATTATAGCTAAACACCGCAATGGTCCACCGGGAAAAGTGGAATTATACTTTAACGAACAAAAAGCCAGTTTTAGAAGCTTAGAAAAAGCAGAAAAAGAAGAATTCGGCGAATCAGAATATGAATAATTATCCCCCATCTATTCAAAAACTTATTGACATATTTTCTCATTTTCCTACTGTTGGCCCGCGAACCGCGGCTCGTTTTGTTTTTTATTTAATGCGGCTTTCTGAAACAGAAATAAAAGAGCTTTTGGATTCTGTTTCTGAACTGAAAAATAAAATAAAAACTTGTTCTTTCTGTTTCAATCCCTTTGAAGCAACTAATACTAAAGAAAATCTTTGTGTAATTTGTGAAAACAAAAACAGGAATAGGAACCTGCTTTGCGTTGTTGAGAAAGAAACTGATTTAATTATTCTTGAAAAAACTAAAAAATACAATGGTCTTTACTTTATCTTAGGCGGAACTGTCTCTAAACTCAAAGAAGACGCTCTTAAAAAATTAAGAGGTGAAGAATTGATAGAAAGAATAAAAAATCCAGAAAAATTTGAAATTTCTGGAGCTGATTTTCAAGAAATCATTATTGCCACCAATCCTACTACTGAAGGCGAAGCCACTGCTTTATATTTAGAACGGCTATTAAGTCCGTTAGGTAAAAAAACAACCCGGTTAGGCAAAGGATTGCCTGTTGGCGCAGAATTAGAATACGCTGACCAAGAAACACTTTCCTCTGCTCTTGAAAGCAGAAAATAAAATATTTTTTTCACAAATATTAAAAACACCATTTAAGGTGTTTTTTAGATTCTTTTCCTTTTTCTAATTGACAAAAATTTTGTCCGCTAGAAAAAAGAAAAAATAGGGAGAGGTTGAAATTATTCAATCACTCTTGGGTCTAACATAGAAATTAGTATATTCCAAAAATGAATTAGGTGCGTCGGTTGTCTCATTAGTAGAGATTTCTATCTTTATAGTTTGTATAACGTCTATAAATTCCGAACTTACTATGATCTCTGGTACTTCTAACGCTGTTTCTGCCGGGTTTACCGAAAAAATCTTTCTGGTAACTATATTATTATCTGTATGTTTGAATATACTCATTTCTTCCTCTTCTTCTCCCCACTTTATTTTTACAGGGCAAGACGACCATCGCATTTGTTCGTAGATTTCACTGACATTACTTCCATCGATTAACTTCAATTCTGCTTCTGCAAATATGCCTACTGTATCTTCTTTTGCTATTTCAAGCCCTTTCTGTACTCCTGTCGCGAATACACCCCTAATTACTGCTCCTAATACTACTACACATAGTAGTTTGTTATGTATTTTCATTTTTTTTTCTTTTTCACCTCCATAGGCAAGAAACCATCAAGAAACTATTTTGACTTCTTATCTACGAAGGTGAATTTTCTCTCCCTATTTTTGATAATTATTTCAAAGAACTATTTTATGCTTAAAGCATAGCATACATTGAATTATTTGTCAAGCTCTAAAATAAAATTAGTAATAATCTTGCGACCGCAATATTATTACTAATGGAAATTTTGATACTTTAAATTATCCTGTTTTAATTTTCGATTTTTAGGATTTCAACCTCTGTAAATAGCTGGCGATGGCCGGTTTTTTTTCTATATCTTTTTTTTGCTTTATATTTAAAAATAATTACTTTTTTGCCTTTTCCCTGCTTTAAAATCTTTCCAATAACTTTAGCTCCCTTAACAAACGGAGTTCCAATTTCTAATTTCTTATTTTTTTCCAATAACAAAACCTCTTTAAAGGTTATTTCTTTTTCCTCTTTTGCGTCAAGTTTCTCTATTTTTAATTTTGTTCCTGGCTCGACAAGATACTGCTTGCCGCCAGTTTTAATCACTGCAAACATATTATTCTGGTTTTTCTAATTGCAACGGCTGAACCTTTTTTTCTTTATTAGTTATTTTTGCAACATCTTTATCAATCTTGCCAAACTCCTTATACGCCTGATTGTAAGTATTTACTGTTGTGCTAATATTATTCCCCAACCTCTGCAGAAAACTGTCGTAATTTAGCAAATGCTTTTGCAAACTCTCAACCTGCTTTCTAATTTGTTTTGCTGATTCTTCTATTTGCAGGGCGCGCAAACCCTGAAGCACGGTTTGTAAATAAGCATAAAAAGAAGTCGGAGAAACAATAATAACATGTTTTTCTTTAAAGGCATATTCAATTAAGTCGTAAGTAGTTATCTTTATAGCACCAATTTGATTAATTAGCAAGTCATAATAAATGCCTTCAGAAGGAATAAACATAAAAGCAAAGTCCATTGTCCCCTCATCAGGCCTGATGTATTTGGCTGTTTCCTCAATTCTCGTTTTCAAATCCTGTTTAAATATTTTTTCTAATTTCTCTCTTCTCTCCGGCTCTTTTTCTTCTAAAATTTTATTATAGTTTTCTAAAGAAAATTTTGAATCAATTGGGACTATTTTATCTTTAATAAAAATTACTGCGTCAACAATGTCTCCGTCTTTGAATTGATACTGAAGCTTATACTGGTTTGGTTGAAAAACATTTTTTAATAATGTCTCTAAAAAATACTCGCCCAAAATTCCTCTTTGTTTTGGATTTGCTAAAACATCAGTTAATTTACCAAGCTGAGATTTTACATCTAAAACATTTTTGTGATCACTATGGATTTTCTCCAACTGGCTCGTGACATCTCTAACAATCTTACTGCTTTCATTAAGTTGCTTTTGTAAAGATTCTATATTTTTTTCACTTGTTTTCTCTATCTTTTCTCTGATTTCTTTTAATTCCTGTTGAAACAAATTAAAAATCGGTTCATCTTCTTTATTCTTTTTTAACGAGCTAAGCTCCTTTCTAACCAAAAAAACCAAGAGTACCACTCCCCCGCTAACAATCAGAAATATTATTAAAATAAAAACAAAATCAGCCATTGTGAGAACAATTTTGAATTAAAAAATTTAACAGAAATCCGTTCTTATTTTTTCCAGTATTTTTTGATTCTTTCTATCGCTCTTTTTTCTTCTAAATCTAAGAGGAATATCTTTTTTAAGGTTTCAAATAACTTTAATCTTTCTTCTTCATCTAATTGAGGCACTCTCTCAAGCAGGGCTGATTTTCTTTCTGGGTCAATCTTGAGTTTCTTAATAAGGCTTCTTAATGCTGGATTGGTAATAAATGGATTAGACATATTTTTTCTATTTATTTTCTTCTTCTTTCTTAGAAGCGAAAATAAACTTCACTAATTCTATAAAATAATCCAAAAGTCCTTTTTCTGATTTTCTGGTTTCACCCCAAAGTACACCTGCCTTTTCTTGATTTTCAATGAAGTTTCGTATTTCCTCTTCAGATGTTTCTATACCTTGGTTTTTGCGAAAATAGTTTTCAATAATCCCTGGGTCTTCTTCTATATCACCGCTTATTTTATCAAGTCCTCCTTTTCCTTCCATAATTTCAGACATAAATCTATGAGTGTCTTCCATCATTCCCTTTACTTCATATTCTTTTTTTAGTTTTTCTAATTCCTCAGCAGTTTTTTTCTGTTTTTTGGCTCCTTCTTTCAAATCTTCATCAATCAATTTTCCTTTAACCCTATCAAATAAACCCTGTATTCCTTTTTCTGCTTTCTCCGGTGAGCCAGCTATCGCTTTGATTTCCTCATTGATTATTTTCTTTACTTCCTCATCACGAATTCTCTTTTTCTCATCCCATTCTCTCCCTAATTCATCTTCTGATTTATCATTAACTTCTTTGTTATAATCTTCCATTCTTTCTTTAAGAAATTCCGAGAATTCTTTATACTTCACTGTATCTTTTTTTCCATCGGTCTTTCTAAGTTCAACTAATGTATCTAAACGTTTTAATCTGATTTCTTCAACATCATATCCCGCATTCATTAAAGCTAATATCTTTTCATCATCCACGGTCATCATTTTCTTTGGATATGCTTCTTTTAATTTCTTTTTAATCTCATCCATCTTTTCTCCAAATTTCTTGTCAAATTTTTCTTTATAAAAATCGCTCATATCTTCCCATCTTTTAAAAGTCATTTCCTCGCCTAATAGTAATTTAGATTTTTTACAAAATTCCTCGCCTTGTTTTCTTTCGTCTAAGAGTTTCTCAATATAAGAATCTTTATTTTCTAAAAGTCCTGCCTTATTTTCAGCAAAATCTTCTAAATTCATTCCTTCTAATCCCTTGATTTTCGCAGTTAATTCTTTTATATCTTCAAATAAATTTCCTAATTCTTTCAATTTTTCATTTATTTCTATTTCTGGTCTTCCACTTTCTTCCATTCTCGTTAATTCTCCTTTCATTTTCTCAATTCTTTTATCTAATGTATTTAAAACCAAAATCTGCCCCTCAATTGAACAATCCTTTCTTTTATCAAAATCCGCGCTTATAACATATATGTTTTCTATATCTATCTTGTCTTCTTTATACTTCTTTTTTGTCCATAACTCTTCAAAGGCGCCATTTCTCATTGCGATTTCAGCTTTCTTGTCTCTTAAAAGTTCAAGATCCGAAGATATTCCTTCTTTTTTCTCAAGTTGTCTTCTATGTTCGTCAAACCATTTTACGGCAAATTCAATTCTTCTTTCGTCTTTCTCTTTTAGGAGCACATCTTTAATATTCTTTTCTCTGTCCGGATCCAATTTAAATTTTTCAGTAAATTCATTAAGCAACCGAGTTTCGTCCTCTCGCGCTGTTCCCTCATAAAAACGAGGAATTCTTTCAGGTTTTCTTTCTCTTTTTTCTTCTTTTTCTCCTACCTCTTTTTTTTCATCTTTTACTTTTCTTTCTTCCGTTTCTTTTCTTCTCTCTTCCAGTATTTTTTCAATCTCTTCCTTTGACATATCAGAAGTTATTAAGGTCTCATCCTCTTTATTGGCTATTTTTTCTCCTTTTTCTTTTTCTCCCATATTTTTGTTATTATTATTTTCATCTTTTCGTTCCGACCTTTTTAGTTCTTCTTTTGTTTTATCTGTAAAATTATCATCTTCCTTTTCTTCAACCGAAACATCCCAGCCCGTCTTTTTGCCCGCCTCTTTTATATCTTTAAGTATTTCTTTTCCTAATTTTCTTTCTCCTTTACTCATATTTTTCTATTTTTTATTTTAATTTACTTTAATAAAGTTTTGACCTTTCCATAATTTCTCTTTCCACCAGAGCCCTGGGTCTGCCATATTTCAGTTTGGAGATTTTTTTGACTGGTTCTATAATTTTTGGATTGCCCTCAATCGGTTTAATTGTTTTCACCTTGAATGGACTGGAAAGCTTGTTGTCTATCATCATCTTAACAATAAATTGGAAATTATCAAGATTAACCAAATCATAACGGGAGAATTCCGGCTCAAACTGCTTTTCTAAAAATTCAGCGTCAGTGGCGCCAATTCTGAAAGCAGAAATTGTCCCCACGTTTCCGATCACAGCGTCTCTAATCTGTTCTGTTAATTGAGGGATAAACTGGTGAGCTAAAATTAAATCCAAACGGTATTTTCTTGCCTCTGATAAAATAGTAGCAATAGTATCAGTAGTAAAATTCTGAAATTCATCAATATACAAATAAAAATCTTTTCTCTGTTCTTCTGGCAATCTTCCTCTTTTCATCGCTGCTAATTGCATTTTAGACACTAAAATCAAACCTAATAAAGAACTGTTCATTTCACCTGTTTGTCCTTTTGACAAATTGGCTAAAAATATTTTTCCTTCATCCATAATCTTTGCCAGATCAAACCCTGAATGCGACTGGCCAATAATATTTCTCATCATCTCATTTTCAACAAACCTGCCAACTTTTGAAACAACATAGCCAAGCATGTCTGAACGGGTTTCACCGGTTGTCTGCGCCCATTCTTTCAACCAAAACTGCCTTACTAAAGGATCTCTTACTTTTTCTAACCGTTCTTTCATAAAATCATCGTCTGTAAAAATTCTTGGGATTTCCACTAATGTCCCAGGATCATCCTTATCCGCCATTAAAGCAAGCATGGCGTTCCTCATATAATGCTCAAACATAGGGCCAATAATTTCTGGAGGGAAAAGTTTGGAAAAGATGGCAATCATTTCAGAAGCGGCAAAATCTTTTTGTTCAGGCGTATCCCATTCCAGCATATTTAATCCGCAAGGCCTTTCTAGGTCAAACGGTTCAAACAAAACTACATCTTCAGCCCTTTCTTTTGGAATATTGGCCAAGATATCTTCAATTAAATCACCGTGAGGGTCAATAACCCCGACTCCTCGTCCTTGTTCAATATCCTGACGGATCATTTCTCTCAATAAAGATGATTTACCAGTTCCGGTTTGACCTATAATATAACAATGGCGGCGTCTGTCGTTTTCCGTTGCAAAATAAACTTCTTTTTCTTCACTGCGAAAAACTGCCTTGCCTATTAAATTAAGTCCAGTAGAAGGCAATTCAGTTGGCGGAGCCACTTCTTTTGTTTTTACCCATTTAATCTGGGGACTTTCAATATGAGACAAAGGAAAATGATAAATACTGGTTAGTTCTTCTAAATTTAAAATACTTCTCTGGTTTTTATTAAAAACACGAAAGCTGAAATTGTAAATAAATTGCTTTAGCTTATTTTTTTTAACTTTTATTGAATTCAATTCATTAAAATTATTATAAAACTGGGAAAAACCGCTTTCTAAATGACTTAAAATTTCTTCTGCCCTTGACTGCTCTTGGGCAACTCCTAATAAGCGAATATTCACATCAAAAACCGGTTTTTGGATTTTGGTTTTAATTGCTTCAAAACTGGGCTCTTCAAACGGCTTTTCTTTTTCCTTTTCCAAGAAACTTTTTTTCTCATCTTCTTTTTTAGAAGACATTGCTTCAAGAAATGAGTCAAAAAACTTCATTATTCCGCTTTTTTCTGTTTCAGCAATAGCTGTTAAGGCGGTTTTTCCTTCTCTAATTTTAGAAAGAACTTTTTCTCCCTTGTATTTCAAATCTTTTGAACAAGGCCTAAGAATTATTTGGACTGCTGCTCCTTCATCAGGATTAATCTTGCTTAAAGTATTGGTAATACTTGCCAAAGGATCTTTTTCCAGGTTTTTATAAGTGTTAATGGGAAAATAAATCGCTTTTTTTAATTTTAAATAAGAACCAGCTATTTTTCCGCTTGGTTCAAAGACAGTGTAATCTTCGGGGACTTTTTCTACTTGAGCGCCCGGATATACCCCCTGAATATTTTTCTCTAATCCGGTTTCCAAGTTGGTTGGCACCGCAACATAAAATGAAATATCACTGCCGCCCACTTGCGAAGCAATTTCTAAAGCAATTCTTGGTGAACCCTGAAAAAATCTTTTAATAAAATTCGGCTTCTCTAAATACAAAAAATTAGAGTATATTTGCTCCATTATTCCAATCACTGATTTTATATCCTGTTTCTCTTTTTCTTCTTTCTTTTCATACTTCGGCAACCTCACCAAAAACAAAGCCATATCCAATGACTTTGTTAATTGCTTGATTTTTCTTTTCTTGGCGGCCAAAAACCAACCTATTCCAAAAAGAATTAAAATAATTATACCTAAAATTATCAATAAAAAATCCATAACTTATTTCTCTAAAAATTTCTTAAATAATCCCTTTTTTGCTAAAGTATCATGGAATAAATCCAGCAAATATGGGTCATCCATTTTTCTGGCTACTTCTACAGCGTAAGCCAAACCCTGGGATTGAGCCAAATCCAAAAGATGCTGGATTTTTCCCTTAACAGTTCCCTTTTTTATATCTTCGGCTTGCTTCCGGGCTTGGACTTTTGCTTGGGGAGATAATTTGACCTTTTCAATCTCTTTTTCTATTTCCTTCTTTACTTCTTTTTCTTCCTCGGTTAATTCTTTCTTTTCTAAAATCTCTTCCCTCTTTTTTATGGTTTCTTTAGGAAAAATCTCTTCCCTATATTCCTTTCCCGGCTCTTTTTCAATTTTTTTATCAAATTCTTCCATATCTTGATTCTATCATAATTTAACTAAAAATAAAGACCTATTTTCAATTTTTGGCTCACCCCGTAAAGCTTCGCCACGGGGCACGAATTTTTCCCGCATATTATACTACTACGAGAACAGTTCTCGTAGTGTTTAGTTTATTAATATTTCTTTGAAATTAGAATCAGCCATTTGTTTTTTAAGCGAAATCCATTCTTTAACAAAATGACGGCTGTTATCTATACTGCCCATTAAGTTAGATAATAACTCTCTGTTTGTTAATAAAGGATAATTCTTCTTGCCCAAATAATCAGGATAGCTTGACCATTTATAGTTTTCTAAAAATTTAATAACATCTTCTATATTTTTGGTTTTTATCCCCTCTTCTTTCCATTTAGGAGCTATAATAGCTACAGGATTGGTATGAATGTAAACAAATAATGTTTTTAATTGCTCATCGTTTTTTACAATAACTGCCCTGAATCTCCCGTCAAAAACATGGCCCTTTCTTTCGTATTTCTTATTATAATACATTCCATATCCAGCTCCAATCTTTCTCATAAACTTACTAATCCCTTGGCCTCTAACTTGTTTAATTAATAGATGAACATGATTTGGCATTAAACAAAAAGTCAAAATTTCCACCAACATTTTTCTTTCCTTCTTTATTCTACCACTACGAGAACTGTTCTCGTAGTGTTGACGATAAGACCAAATAGTGGGATTTTTGTCGTTAAATTCAAATAAATTATGAAGAGAACGAAAATAATCCCTTTCGTCTCTAAAAAGCTTCATTCCTTCCACTGCCCTAATTACAATATGGTATATTTCTCCGTTTACTAATGGTGGTCTTTTAATTGGCATATTATATTATATTTTATCTTACTTACGCACTACGAGAACTGTTCTCGTAGTGTTTATTTGACGAGGATTTCGGTTATTACAAAAGCGATGTAAACGCCTAAAAGGAATAATCCTTCTTTTTTTGTGATTTTTCTATCAGTGCGGACAAAAATAAGAAAGAATAAAGCAGCCATTACCAAGAAAAACCGGGCAACAGCATAAGGAGAAAAACTGGCAATTTCAATCGGACAAATAATAGCCACAATGCCTAAAACCAATGTAGAAGCAACAATAACAACGCCCATTAAATCGCCTAAAAGCATCCAATTCTGGCCTTGCCTGGCTGAAAGAATGGTAAAGTATGCTTCTGGAAAAGCGTTGCCAATAGCAACAACAAACATTCCGATAAAAACCAAAGAAAAATGAAAGGTCTCTCCAAAATAAAAAGCAGCTTCTACCATTCCTTTAGAAGCTGCGAGTAAAATAATTATTCCAAAAGCTACTTTCCCCAAACCCTTAAAAAAATCTTTAAAATCCTTTACACTAACTTTATTCCCATTATATGTCTTACTAAACCTTTCTTTTTTTGAAAAGAGCCAAAAAACATAAAACACAAAGGCAGAAATTAAAACTGCTCCGTCGCCTCTTGATAAGATACCGTCAAAAATTAGAAAAAGAGGCAGAATAGCAATAAAAAAGGTAAAAACTGCTGATGACTGGACCATCTTGCTTCTAGCTGGTATTCCCTTGCTTACAAAAACAGACAGAGCAATAATAACCGTTAAATCAATAAGGTTTCCGCCAATAGTATCTCCGAAAGAAAGCTGAGGAACTCCTTTAAGAGCAGACAGAATGCCAAAGAAAAAATTAGGAGCAGAACCAGCAACAGCAACGATAAAAAAAGCAATAACAAATTCCCTTAATTTCAAAAAACAAGCCATTTTTACTAATCCGTCAACCAGCCATTTTCCAGACCAGAAAAGCAAAAAACAAGAAATAAGAAAAAGTAAGATATAAAAATAAAACATAGATTATTGAATTAATAATTCACAAAAGACAAAAGTAATATAAATGCCTAATAAAAATATAGCTTCTTTTTTTGTAATTTTACTACCACTCCGAACACAGAAGAAAAAGAACAAAGCTGAAAAAATTAAGAAAAACCGGGCAATAGCAAAAGAAGAAAAATTAATCATTTCAATCGGACAAATCAAAGCAACAATTCCTAAGACCAAAGTAGCCGGCACTATTACTGAACCCATTAAATTGCCTAAAATCATTCCTGTCTCACCCTTTTTAGCAGAAATAATAGCAAAATACATTTCAGGCAAGGCATTTCCCAGACCTACGATTAAAATACCGATTAAAGGTAAAGACAAATTCCAGTTCTGAGCGAAAAAAGAAGCTGACCTCACTATTCCTTCTGCTGCTGCCAAAAGTAAAATCAGGGATAAGGATACTGCAACTAAACTCTTTATAAAAAGTTTAAATCCTATAATTGTATCTTTTTCTTTTTCATTATAAACTCTTTTAAATCTTTCTTTTTTTGAAAAGAGCCAAAAAACATAAAATACAAAGGCAGAAATTAATAAAATCCCGTCTCCTCTGCCTAATGTCCCGTCTAAAATTAAAACTATTGGCAAAACCGCTATAGCAATTGTAAAAATTGAAGAAGTTTGAATAAGCTCGCCTTTTGCTGGAATAAATGCTTTTGAAATTAAGACCGCCAAAGCCACTGCTAAAGTTAAATCAATAACATTGCCCCCTACTACATCTCCAAAAGAAAGCTCGGGAATTTTGTAAAGAGCTGAATTAATTCCAACAAAAAGATTTGGCACAGAGCCGGCAAAAGCCATCACAAAAAAGGCAACCACAAATTCCTTCCATTTTAAAAACCTTGCCATTCTAATTAATCCTTCAACCAGTATCTTTCCTGACCAAAGAAGAATTATGCAGGAAAATATAAAAATAAAAGTATAAAAACCAATCATGCTCTTTGTTTTTTAGTTATAAAATACCATTTTGTCGCCTCAATTAATGCTATATTAAAAACCACAACCCATAAAATTAATTTCCAGTCATACCAGCTTAATGGCACAGTTTGCAAAAGCGTTTGCAAAGCCGGAACATACAAAGCAGCTACTAAAGCTGTTAATCCGGCAATCCAGCTCAAAATTAAAAATTTATTGGAAAAAAGATTTATATTCCAAATATTTCTTCTCAAGCTCTTGCATGGAAAAATATAGAAAAGGGAATTCATAGCTAAAGCGGCAAAAATGATTGACTGAATATGCATATGGCTATAACCAGAATACCTTAAAAGCCAAAAAAACAGCGCTAAAAGCAGGATATCTGTAATGATTCCAATAATAAAAATCAAAACCTTCATTTCCTTTGTTAAAAGAGGACTGCCTTTTTCTTGCGGTTTTCGCTTCATTAAGTCCTTTTCTTTTGGCTCAAAACTCAAAGTTATGCTTGGCAAACTATCTACAATTAAGTTCACCCATAAGATTTGAACAGCGATAACAGGCAATGGCAGGCCTAAAACAATACTTACGCCGACTAAAATGGTCTCTGTAAAAGAATTGGAAAGCAAATAAGTAATTACTTTTCTAATATTATCAATTATTGCTCTTCCTTCTTCTACTGTAGCTACAATAATATTAAAATTATCTGTTAATAAAATTAGATCTGAAACTTCTTTTGCTACATCAGTGCCTGAACCCAAAGCTATGCCAATATCAGCTTTTTTAAGAGCTGGCGCATCATTAATCCCATCACCAGTCATTGCCACTACTTCTCCTTTTCTCTGCCAGGCCTGAATTATTCTCAATTTATGCTTTGGCTCAACCCGGGCATAAACCTGTATATCTTTAATTCTTTTTTCAAATTCTTCATCTGAAAGCTCATCTAATTCTTTGCCTTCTATAATATTTTTTTCTTTTATTCTAAATCCTATTTCCTTAGCTACTGCTTTGGCAGTTAACTTATGGTCTCCGGTAACAATCATTGGCCTCATGCCCGCTTTTTTACAAATCCTTATTGCCTCTTTCGCCTCTTTTCTGACAGGGTCTTTAAGAGCAATAAACCCTAAAAAAGTTAAATTATTAACCTCTTCTTCTATATTTTTTACCCTGTTAAATTGCTTTGCACACCAACTCGTCGGGGATTTAACAGGGTGAATTTTTCTCTGTGCTGTTGCCACGACTCTTAGTCCTTTTTTAGTCAATTCTTCCAATTGTTTATTTAATTTCTGTTTGAATTTATCATTTAATATTCTATTTCTGCTCTTGACTAACAAATGAGAAGAAAGAGAAATAATTTTTTCAGGCGCGCCTGAAACATACAAAATATTTCCCTTTTTATTTTCCTGACGCAAGCTGGCAATAAATTTATTTTCAGGATTAAAAGGAATTTCGTCAATTTCCAAACATTCTTTTTCTAGCTTTGGTTTTTCAAAACCAAGCTTGGCGCCGGCTGAAATAAATGCTTTGTCAGTAGGCTCGCCATGAATCTGCCAAACAGGATAAAGAGCTTCAGGATTCTCTATAAATGCTTCACTGCACAAAACAGCGGCTTTTAAAGCCAGCTTCTCTGTCTTTTTATCAGAACTAATAATTCCCGCCACTTCCATCCTCCCTTCAGTCAGAGTTAATGTTTTGTCAGTGGCAATAACAGAAGTGCTCCCTAATGTTTCTGCCGCTATTAGTTTTCTTACCAGGCCTTTTCTTTTCAGAATTCTCGTCATTCCAAGAGCTAAAATTACAGTTACAGCAATCGGAAGTCCTTCTGGAATAGCGGCTACGGCAACAGCTATGGCTACTTCAAACATTTCTAAAGCGCATTGGTCCTTAAGCAGGCCTGCTAAGAAAATATAGACAGCGAAAATAGTAACAATGAGTCCGATTTTCTTGCTCAAAACAGCTATTCTTTTCTGGAGAGGTGTTTTTTCTTCTTTAGTTTCTTTGATTAAATCAGCTACTCTGCCTATTTCTGTATCTTTGCCAGTCTCAGTAATTACTGCTTTGCCTTTCCCATATTCTATAACGCAACCCATATATACCATATTATCCCTATCAGCTATTGAAGTTTTTTGAGGCAAAATATCTGTTGTTTTTTTAGCTGACAGCCACTCGCCAGTTAAAGGCGATTCATTTATTTTGAGTCCGTAATTCTCAATTAAACGGCCGTCAGCCGGCACCTTATCTCCGGAAGACAAAACAATAATATCTCCCGGCACAAGATCTTCAGCATCAATTTTTTTCTCTCTGCCATCTCTAATGACTTTGGCTTCTATTTTAATTATTTTCTTTAATTCTCTTAATGCTTTAGACGCCTTGTTTTCCTGAAAATAGCCGATAACAGTATTAAAAATAATAGCAGCCATAATAACAATACTGTCAGTATAAAGCTTAAAAACAGCAGTGCCAATCCCAGCAATGACTAAAATATAAATTAAAGGGCTTTTAAACTGCTCAAAAAATATCTTTATTTTAGATAGATGTTTTTCTTCGGGAAGCTTGTTTAAGCCAATTTTTTTTCGCCTCTCCACTACTTCTTTATTGGACAACCCTGCCTCTTTATCAGTTTCTAAAATTTTGCTCACTTCCTGAATAGAAAGATTATGCCAGCTTTTATTAGACATTGTTTTATTATAACAATTTATCTCAGGAAATAAAGCATAAATAAAAAGAGGGATTAATTAATCCCTCTTTTTATTAAATTATTTTACTCTTCAGATTCCCCTTCCTCTGTTGTTTTTTCTTCTTTATCTTCTCCTTCTTCTGTTTCTGTATCCTCCTGCATTAAAAATTCTGTTGTCATTTTTTTGATTAGTTCTTTATTTTATCAGAGAGGAAACAAGTCGACTACTCTTGTGAAATCTCTCATAATCAAATGATAAATTAAACAAAAAACTTGTCAATACCCGTTATCCACAGGACAAAATAACCACCGAGAACAGTTCTCGGTGGTATTATGCGCCCTCATCGGGAATCGAACCCGAATTACCAGCTTGAGAAGCTGATGTCCTAAGCCATTAGACGATGAGGGCTTTTCAATAACTTTTTACCATAAAATTAAGCTATTTTCAATGTTTATTCGTAGTCAGGCGGGATTTCGTAATAATCAATAATATATTTGGCTAATTCTTGAAAAACAGGCACAGCAGAATATTCTGCTGTTTTCGTTTTAGGATTATCAAGCTTTACTAAAATAAGAAATTTTGGCTCAAATGCAGGAGCAAACCCTATAAAGGTCTGCCAAGTTTTATCGAGGGAATACACTCCTTTCTCCGGCACTTGAGCTGTCCCTGTCTTTCCGCCGATATAATAGCCTGGAACTCTGGCAGTTTTAGCATAACCATGCTCTACTACGCTCACCAACATAGCTGTAGCATTAGAAGAAGTGCTGGAAGAAATAATATGTGTTTCGTTTACTTCCGGTTCATTTTCAATCCACTTGTTTCCATTACTTATCTTTTGGACAACATAAGGTTTTATTAGCTTGCCGCCATTAATAATGGCGCAGTAAGCCCTGGCTATCTGAATAGGAGTTAATTCTATCCCCTGGCCATAAGAAGCAGTAGCGTAATTTATTTCATAACCCTTTTTTAATTCTTTGTTTTGGGAAAAACTTTCTTCCTGCAGGTCAATACCTGTTGGTTGAAAAATGCCGAATTTTTCAATATACTTTAAAAAATCTTCATATCCTATCTGTTCTCCGACAAAAACTGCCCCGGTATTGATTGATTTTTCCAGCACTTCAGTCATTGTTTTCTCGCCCCAGACCATTTTATTATAGTTATAAATAGTATAATCACTGATTTCAACCAGGCCTTCATCAATATAAGTGGTCTGGGGAGTTATTTTTCCCAAATCAAGACCAGCTGATATAGTAATAGCTTTAAAAATTGAACCCGGTTCAAAAAGCCAGTAAATCGCACTATTTTGAAAATCTTCTTCTTGCTCCTGAAAATAGTAATTAGGATTAAAGCCAGGCAGATTAGCCATAGCTAAAATCTTTCCTGAAAATGGCTCTATAACTATAATCTGGCCTGACTCAATATCTAAGCTTTCTTTTGTATCCCTCAATAATTTCTCTGCCATTGACTGGATATGATAATCAATAGTTAAAATAATATCAGAGCCCTTTTGCGGCTCATCTCTTGAAGTTAAAAACAAATCAATCCATGCGTTTCTTCCTCCTTCTTGGAATTCCTCTTCTCCTCTTAAAGTGCTGTCATAATAACCTTCTAAACCATACTGGCCTATGCCTTGTCCGCCTAAAAAACCAACAACTTGAGATGCTAATAATTCTTGCGGATAGTATCTGCCTAAAAACTCTTTAAGGTAAACGCCCTTAATCTCTAATTCTTTTAATTGGGACATCTCTTCTTCAGACAATTTATTCTTGAGCATCTGAAAAAAGGTATCTTCTTGATTCAGCTTTTCTAAAACTAATTCTTGCTCTAACCCAAGAATTTCTGCCAGTTTTTGGGATACTTCTTCTTTTTCTTTTACTTCTGAGGGAGAGACATAAACCATCTGCCAGTCCTTATTAACAGCTAAAGGATATAAATCGCCTTTTCTATCTTGAAGATAAATTTCCCCTCTTTCTCCTTCAATCTCTGCAAAAAACTTCTGCTGGCCCTGGGCTAACGCTTTATAAAAATCATGGTCTAAAATTTGGATATAAACCAAGCGGCCTATTACAGCCGCTCCAAATAATAAAACTAAAAAAAGAATTACATTTATGCGCCAAAATTTCATATTTACTTTGCTATTGCTGTGCTTTCTAAAATCTTAATATAACTAATCCTTCCTACTTTCTCATAATTCAATTCTTTAGCTAATAATTCAATATTCTCTAATAAATCACCCTGAAAAAGTCCTATTTCCAAGTTCTTATTCTGCTGTGAAAGCTCTTTGATGTCCTGCTGACAGCTTAAAATAAGATTAGACTCATTTGTTATGCCATTAATCTGAATTATATAAAAAATAGCTAAAGAGATCATTAGGATAATACAAAAAGACAAAACTAATTTACAAAATGTCATTAAATGAATTCTGGGAAGACTTATTAAATTGGACAAGACATAAGTGTTCATATTTTTACTGCTGCCCGCAAGCGAGCTGACCTTGAACGAGGATTTGTTTTTATCTCATCGTCTGTTGGTCTAATTGGTTTTTTAGTTAGTATTTTAATTTGCGTTTTTTGAGCTATTTCTTTAAAAAAATTTTTAACTATTCTATCTTCTAAAGAATGAAAAGAAATAATTACTAATCTTCCTCCTATGTTTAAAATTTCTAATGCTTGAGGCAAAACATTTCTAATATTTTCTAATTCCTGATTAACTGCAATCCTTAACGCCTGAAAAGTTCTTGTGGCTGGAAAAATTCTTCCTTTTTCATAATTCTTAGGAACCGCTTTTATAATTATCTCTTTCAACTGAAAAGTTGTTTTGATTGGTTCTATTCTTCTTGCTTTTGCTATTTCTTTAGCTATTCTCCTTGAAAATTTTTCTTCTCCATATTCTCTTAAAATTTTCTCAATCTCTTTTTCAGGCCATTTATTTATAATCTCTTGAGCACTCAATCCTTTGTGCGAGTCATAGCGCATAATCAATAGCTCGTTTTTCTGGAAAGAAAATCCTTTTCCCGATTGTTCTATGTGCCAAGAAGAAAAGCCTAAATCAAATAAAATTCCTTTAACAGATATAAAACTATATTCTTCAACAATCTTTTTTAAATTTACGTAAGAATCATTAACTAATATTAATCTGTCTCGCTGCTTCACTCTTTTAAATAAGTCCGTGTCTATTTCAATTCCTAATACTTTCCCATTGGGCTTATTCCTTTCCAAAATGGCGGTGCTGTGTCCTGCTTCACCAATGGTAGCATCAATAAAATTCTCATTCGGCTTTGGATGCAAATATTCTAAAACTTCTTTTTTTAAAACTGAAATATGGGTCATAATTATAAACCAAGTTCTCCTAATCTTTCAGCAATATCACCTATTCCTGCTTCTGTTTTTTGACTGTATTCCTTCCATCTGCCTTCATCCCAAATCTCAATTCTGTTATATACTCCGGCAATAACTATTTTTTTCTTAAAACAAGCATAGCTTTTTAGATAATCAGGAATAAGAATCCTGCCTAAACCGTCTATTTTAACATCCATGGCGCCGACAAGCATTAATCTGGCAAATCCCCTGGCATCGGCTTGGGATAAAGGCAGCTTGCTTAATTTCTCTGCCAGCTTCTCCCATTCTTTTAAAGGATAAAGAAAAAGACAATTATCCAATCCTCTGGTGATAACCGCGCTTTTGCCTAAAATCTGCCGAAATTTTGTCGGAATAGCCAATCGTTTTTTTTCATCTATTGAATATGTGTATTCGCCGATGAACATAGTTTTCCACAGTTTTGGGCATTTATCCCATAGTTATCCACAATTATCCACTACACCTTATTTATACTCCACTTCAGATTCAATGTCAAATAAATTAAGATATATCAAATTACACTTAAAAACCTTAACTTTTCCACAGATAATCCACAGTTTTTAAAAAAAAGAAGGAAGTGTAAAAAAATCACTTCCTATTTTTATTATTTTATGTGGTCAATTACTATAGCACCTAATATGTACTGCATGTGGTTTAGCGCCCACTGGTTGTGCTGGTCAGCTGGATGTTCTGGCGAATCAAATGTTTCAACGCAATCTCTCGGCACTATAACTTTGTAATCTCTGTTTCGCAGATCGGCTACCGTATGTAGTATGCAAATGTCTGTGCAGACACCGACAACAATAACCTGCCCCGGATTCAATGACTCCAAGATTAATTTAAGCCCGGTATTAAAAAATCCGCTGAATCTACTTTTTGGAATATATATCTTTCCTATATCGGCTAATTCATCTATAGCATCAGTTTCTTCTGTTCCTCCGATGCAGTGCGGAGGAAACATTTGAAATTCCTTATCGTCTTTTTCGTGAACATCTCCCAACAGTATTACTGTATCATTTTCTCCGTTTTTCTTCTCTAAAAGTTCCACAACATTTGGAATTATATTAGCCATTCTTGGATTGGCTAAATTTCCAATATTGTAGAACCCTTTCAGCATATCCACTACCAATATCACATTTGCCATTTTTTCCTTTTTTCACCTCCTAAAGTTTTTTATTCAACCAATTCCAGCCGTGGATTCGGGTTGTACTTGCGACCGACTTTAGCGCAGGGCTTACCATTCACTAAAACTATATCTGCCGTGTAGTCAAACTTTCCTTCAAAGAAAGCACTGCCAACCGCATAGATATCTGCTGGTATGTTTTCTTCCTCAAACCGCTTGATCTTTTGTGGATTAAATCCTCCTGAAACAACGATTTTTACCCAAGTAAATCCTTCTTTATCTAACGCCTCCCTGACATTTCTAACCAACTGCGAATTGACGCCTCTAGGATCGAATCGGAGATCAAACTGGTTCATTAATGATTTATCGACATTTGAATTACTAGTATCTAAACGAACGCCCCACAATCTCTTTCCTAATGCCCGGGCAACAGCCAATGAAGTGCCAACACAATCATTGTCAAAATCAACTAATGAAATAACGTTGATTCTTTCCTTTTGTTTTTCAGCCCACTCAGCGAATTTAACTGTTGCTTTAACAGTATCGCCATTATAAGCAGCGATAAGACCGTGCGGAATAGTTCCAAGTGCCTTTGCTCCCCACCAAGCATCCTGAGCATCGGTAGAAACGCCCAAAGCGCCGCTCTTGTATGCCGCGTAACCATCACCGGTTTGATTAAAAGGATGGTCAAACCGAGCCGAGAAAAAAAGAATTGGTTTTTCTCCAGCTGCCTCAACCACTCTTCTAACATTCGTGGCTACTTTAGTTCTCCGAGCTAAAATTCCTAAGTACACTGTTTCTAAATGAGCAAAGAGCGAATAATCACCTTCAATGGTCATTACTGTTTCAAATGGTTTTATTTCGTCACCATCGTAAAGCGCTTTAACTTCAATCTCGTCCCAGCAATTAAGAAAGTTATTGTCTTCGTCAAAAAAACCAGTTCCAATTTTCAAGACCGCTATTGTCTCATCGATTCCACCAACCACTGCTTTGTTTTTCTGAAATACCTGCATCAGCGCTTTTGGATGATGATCGTCTTCCTCAAGAATTGTTTTTGCTCGAGGAAAATAGATATCAGAAAACCATCCGCTTTGTATCTTTTTTGGGTCCAACTCCTTAAAGAAAATATCCGTCTCCAATCTTTTCTTGTTTGCTTCCATTTTTTATTTCCACCTCTTTTTTTGGTTTCGGCCTTACTTTTTACCTATCGCTGACAATCGCTAAATCGTATCTCTCCAGATAGCCGAAAATTATCTATCAAAAAAATTTCAATAAATAATTTTCAGCCACCTGAAGTTTTTCTATTATTTTTTCATTTTTCAAAGAACAATCCTCTTTTTTTAAATTGACAAATTCCTTATCAACTTGAAAAAAGAGAGGAAGCGAAAAAAATAATTCACTTCCTATTTTTTATTTTCTTTTGAAACTTTTTTTCTCAATGTCTCCTACTTCCATAAAATAGGAATTCTTTGGTGATTTACTGATTATTACTGATTCATCTTCTTTTAACTCTAAATTTTCAATAATCTCTTCTCCATCTATGACTAATGCTGTCTCTCCACCTATCTTTACTACTTCAAAGATGACATTGTTTGACGTTATCAGATAAGGTAAATATTCTCTGTCTGTGGGCGCTGTTACTCTTAAAATAAACCTGTCTTTTTTTATTAGTGTAGGACCGCCAGCACTCTCAGCGTAGGCAGTAGAACCAGTCGGAGTAGCAAAAATAACATTATCGCCTCGTCTATTAAAGTCTTCTTTATTTTCCCCGTTATAAACAGCTACTTCGAAATAAACTGTTTTGGCTTTTCTTCTTTCTATCACTACCTCATTAAGCGCATCTCCTAAAATTCTCTGGTTTCTATCTTTCTTTGAAACAATTGCCGCCTGAATTCTTGTCCGCCCTATTGTTATATAATTATCGCTCAACACCTGTTCTAATTTACTGAATATATCTCTTGGTTCAATGTTAGTTAGCGCCCCTCGCTTTCCAAAATTAACTCTTAGTAGTGGTAGCTTGCGAGATGTTTGTTTAGCTATCTCATTAGCCCAAAATAATACACCGCCGTCTCCGGTAACAGTAATAAAAAAATCCAATTTTTCCAGAATATTACTGATCCGTTCTCTGTTTTCTTTATTATTGGTTTCTCCTATAAACACCTGACAATTTCGCTTTTCAAGCCACTCCTTTACATCCTCTGCTGCCTGCTTTGCTTCCCTTTTGGTACTATCATACACTATACCTATTTTAATTTTTTCCATTTTATCCCTCCATTAAAAAAAATAGCATAAATCTCAATTTTTGTCAAATTTTTCACATTGTTTAGGTAATAAAAAAAACAGCCAAAATTCGGCTGTTTTTAACTTAAGATTTTAGTAAAGAATGGTTTTCTAAGCCAGTAATTTTTTTCTAAATTTTCTATCCCGATAAAAGTTGTATAGCAAAAGAATAAACACTAAAATCAGAATTATCACTAAACTAATTGTTTTCCAATCCATACCCTGCCAAAAACCCTTTTCAAGCTCAATGTTCTTGTGTATTCCCTCACCTTCCCTTACTTCAAAAGGTTCTGTTTGAGAATCGAGGTACGTGTCTGCTTCTACTTTGAGATAGTATGTTCCTTCTGGAACAAGGAATGAATACTCTCCTGTTTCTCTGGTAATCTGTGGATTGATTTGCTGATATTCGTCTGCTGGCCATAACTGGTATTTGTTAATTTCAGGATTAAACCAGTAAAGAAATACATTGGCGTCTTTTATCCTTGTTTCACCCTGAGGCAAACTAGTCCAAACATATCCTTCCGGGTCAACCAAGGTTATTACTCTTAATTCCTTGTCTTGTATCTCTTCATCTTCATAATCTAATATAGTAATTATCTCGTATTCTCCAGCAACCAAAGGTGCCTGGATTTCCGCAGTGTAAATCCCGTCGCCATCAGGATCTGTTAGTTCAAATTCAGCTAAAACAAATCTATTCTCAAATTCCTTGGCAAGAACAGGCGATAAGAATAAATCAGAAAAACTATTTTGAGACTCATAAGAGGCTTCTTCTCTTTCCTTCAACACAAATTGAGCTTTGACGTTTTTAACTGAATGAGATGGTTTGAGTATTACTTTAATAATATGTCCGGAAATCAGTTTTACCTCTTGTTCCGGTTCTTCTTTATCTAATGAGGTTAGCTCGGTATTAAGATGGATTTTATCTTCACAAGCAGTGAAAAACAAGGTATCTTCTGGAATTAGCTCCTTGATTTCCGGTTTAACCGGTTCTCTAAAGGTGATTTCTGATTTCAGTTCCGGCTTTTTTAAACCAATCAGTTCTTTAAGATTAGGTATGGTTAACTTAATATTCTTTAATCTTTCTAAATCTTGTTGTGTCTTAATTTTTAGTTTTACAAAAGTATCCTTAATTGGAGAGAATTTCTGGGCAATTTCCTTGATTGCTTTTGGTAAATACTCTAAAGGAGAGGGTTCTTCTTCAAGAGGAGGAAAAACTTCTTCTTCAGGTTCTTCAATCTCTTGTTCTGGTTCTTCTGGTTCTGGCTGTTGTTCTTCAGGTTGCTCTGGCTCAAAAGGTTCTGGTTCTTCTAGTTCTTCTTTCTCTTCCTCGCCCTCCATAGCCTTGGCGAAGGAGGGTTGATAAATAATAGTGTCTGAAACAATCTGCGAGGCCTGGCCGTATTGAGTGTAGAACTTAACATAAATGGTTTTTTCTTCCTCGCCCTCGGTTAATGTCCAGGTTTTTGTTGTTTGATAAGCTTCCTGACCTGCGCCGTAAAAATCAGCATTTTCAGAAATAGCCATTCTTTTGGTATTAGAACCAGCAAATAGCTTTAAGGCGACAGTTCTACTATTAGTTATTTCGTTTCCATTGTTAATTAAAACTTTAAATCCTCCTTCTGGATTTTCCGGAGTTGGGACTGGCAAAGAAGGCGGGTTATACGCTCCTGACGGCAAGCCGCCTCCGCCAGAAGACGCCGGGTCATCATCATCGCTATTAGTCAATGAAACATCAGAAGGATTGATAACATTGTAATTACTATCAGCGCTGGAAGCCGTGTCAGTGACAATGGTGTAGCCAATATCGCCGTCATCAACATCATCATCTACCCCGGTCACGGTGACAGTTTGAGCAGTGCTCCAGTTAACAGAGGTGAAAGTCAAAGAAGAAGCAGAAACAGTTCCCTCGCCGGTGTCTGAACTGGACAAGGCGATTGTAACATCATGGGTTGGCTGGCTATCCAAAACAACTGTAAAGGTATCTGCGCCTCCGGCTTCAGTGGTGGTTAAGCCGGAAATCGGCTCAACAGTAATGCCGGCTGTGTCATTATCGGTGATAGTGGCTGTTACGCTGGAAATAGAGATGCCGTTGTAATTAGCGTCATCGCTGGCAGATGAATGAGTAATAGTGCTGGTATGATCTCCTTCAGCCACATCATCATCTATTGCGGTGACTGTAACAGTTTGAGCAGTGTTCCAGTTAGCCGAGGTAAAGGTTAAAGAAGTAGGATTAGTGGTGGTTTGAGAATCCGGACTAATAGTGATAACTACATCATTGGTTGGCTCGCTGGTTAAAACTACATCATAGGTATCTGTTGCGCCTCCTTCAGCAATATCTGTAGAGTCGGCTGATTCAGTGACAGTTACTCCGGCAGTGTCATTGTCAGTGATAGTGTATGTATGGACAGTATTAGTCCCTAAACTGGCATTAGCAGGATTAGAAATAGTAACCTCAATGGTTTCATCTGATTCATCTATGGAATCATCAACAATAACTGCGTCAATGGCGGTGGTAGTATTGCCGGCAGTAATAGTGGCTGTGCCGCTTGCCAAAGTGTAATCTGTTCCACTGCCAGTGGCAGTGCCGTTGGTAACCGCGTAATCTACAGTAACATTTTCGCTAAAAGCGGCTGATAAACTTAATTCCAATTGGGCTGGAGTTGATGATTCCGCTCCGCTGGAACTGGTTGAGGTGAATTGAATGCTTGGCTGGACCGTGAATGTTCCTCCTGATAATGGAGTGGAATCGCAGGCATTATCATCGTCGCAAACTCCGAGCCAATAAGAATTATCTCCCACATCTCCGCTTTGAGCAGTATAAGTACAAGTGTCAGTTACAATGGGTTCAGTAATCCATGTGTCAGAAAAACACCAGCAGTCGGCTTGAGAAGTAGTATTGCAATTCTGGCAATCAGAGTATTTGCAAACATACATTTTAACATTGTCTTCAGCGTCTGATTCAGTCCATTCTCCGGTAAAAGTCACATCAGAACCAACATCAACCGGATCTGGCGCGTCTGAAACAGATGTGGCGTTGGGGGCGGTGTTTGTTGATTCCGTATAAGTTATTTCAA
Source organism: Minisyncoccales bacterium (assembly GCA_049642725.1). Lineage (GTDB taxonomy): Bacteria > Patescibacteriota > Minisyncoccia > Minisyncoccales > JAGMDC01 > JAGLYZ01. The sequence goes on from JBARPC010000004.1 coordinate 101,208, forward strand.
TATAGGGTTTATCGGAAGCAGCCTCTTTAGTGTAGAAGGAATAATAGAATATTTTATCGGCATCAAAATTAGGATCATATATACTGAAGTCGTGAGTTTCTCCCCAGTTCCAATTAACCGGATTTTCTGCCCCGGTTCCTCTTAATACCCATTCATAATATTGGTATGTAGGAGACGAAGAAATGGTAAGGGTGTCAACTACAGTTGCAGAAGCAGATGTGGGAGACACGGCACCGGCGTTTGTCCAGTCGTTACCAGTACTTCTGATATTCCAGGTAACCTCTGATTCTACAAACGTTTCCAAAAGTTCGTGTAACTCGAAATATGAAGAAATTGACCCTACGGGTGGATAACTATATAGATACAGAAATAATTTAATATTAGTTATCGTCCCACCAGGGTCTGAAGGTAGCGTCCATTCCATAATAATATTGTTACGGTTTGTTTCGAAGTTGGCGTTACCCAGGTAGAAGTAGTCCTCTATACCATAGTTGGTAATTGGATAATTCATACGCACGTAAGAATCCATATTATTCGTTGAAGTGGTATCTGTGGGGTCGATTGTTACCGGATAAATCCTTTCGTCAGATAAAAGCCAGTCAGCAGGGACTTTAACAAAAATATCCAAATTATTATTAGAGTCCTGTTCAGTTTCAAAATCACAAAAGACCTTATTCTCTTCTGCATCATAGGAAAAAGGTCTGGATAAGGTTTTAATCAAGTTGTTTTTTGCATCCTTGATTAAGAGTTCATCATCTTCGATATAGATGTCAATCCCTTCAGCCAATTCATACGAACCTAATTTGAATTTAATATAATCTTCGTTAGAAAAGATGGCTTTCAAATCTATATCTTCTTTATTTTTTAAAATAATATCTGTTTTCTCTGGTAAAGATAGGCCATTTAAAGATACCCATTTGCGTCCGTTGTAATAATTGAGCGGGGTGCCGTATATCTTGATGGTATGCGTGCCATCAGGATTTACTTTAACAACAGAATACATATCATAGGGTTTCTCTGTGTTTAGGCTCAAATGTCTCTCTTGCTCAAAATTAGCTTGAACATCCTTAATTGGAAACAAAAACACACTGCCAACCAATTCCAAAAGCATTATTAAGATCAGCAAAGCGCTGAACACTCTTTGAGACAAACTTCCATAAAGATGGCTGTTGACGTCCGACATCAACACCTCTCTTTTTCTACGTTGGATTTTAGATGGAGGAATAATATCGTAGATGAGCATTATTTTATTATACAACAATCAAAAACAAAAAAAACAGCAAGTCTTCCACAACTGCTGTTTTTTTGTTTTTTGGTTTCTTAGAGTTGTCCCGGGTCGATTTTTAAGGAATCTCGACCAACACCTTTAAAGTTAAAGAGAGAATTCTCACCCTTCAACTTTAGTCAACACTTTTAAAATGTAATGATCTACGCACAGCTTCCGCTACGCGTGCCTTGTTACGACTTCACCCATATTACTGACCTTACCTTAGGTCCTCGCAAGCGAGGAACTTCGGGTATTGCCAGCTCTCTTGGTGTGACGGGCGGTGAGTACAAGACTCAGGAACGTATTCATCGCCACATAGCTGATTGGCGATTACTAGCGATTCCAGCTTCATGAGGTCGAATTACAGACCTCAATCCGAACTGAGACCGGTTTTAAGGGATTAGCTTCACCTTGCGGCTAAGCAACCCATTGTACCGGCCATTGTATCATGTGTGCAGCCCAGGGCATCAAAGGGCCATGCTGATTTGGCGTCATCCTCTCCTTCCTCCCCGTTGTCCGAGGCAGTCCCCTATGACAAATAAAACATAGGGCAAGGGTTGCGCAGGTTTCCCTATTAAAAGGAGCGTCTCACGACACCTGCTGACGACCATATTACTCCATAATTCCTTATGGTATGGACTATACAATCTCCCTTTTTTCAATTAAAAAGGGGGCCAGCGTGTAATTCTGATTTTATCAGAATTAAGTTTTCCTAAACCCTTAGCGGAAAACTAAGTCTCTACGGGGTACAAGTACTAATTTTTGTAATTTTAATGAATGGTGTAAAATCATTTCTAAAAATTTCTTTGCCTCATATCGAGATACATAAAGGCAGAAAGTTCCAGCACAACTGAACCATCGCCATCAAATCGTCCGGCAAAGTATGCTTTAATTATACCTACTTTTTTTAATCTTTCTAAATTATTCTCAGCTTCTCTAAACTCTCGCAATAATGGACGACTATTTACAAACAAATGATTGTCATTAAATTTTATTCTATCCTCCGGAAAATGTTTCCTTAAAAATTTTCTAAATATAGCAAGCAAATCGGAATCTGTATTACTTAATCCAATAGAACTTGACCACCAGTATTTATCAGCACACCAAAGACCGAGAATATAAGCATCTTTCTTTGATGAAATAAAATTACAAAAATTAGTACTTGTACTTCCCACGGTATTATCCATTATTTTATTATATCATAAAATAAATTGGGTTTCACCGTTATGAGCTGGTTTTTCAATTCCGCTTACACGGAAAAGGGTCGTATGCTTTTAAAAAAGCACCAACCATGCAGCACCTGTGCTAGTGTCCTTGTTGGTAGTCCCAACTTTCGTCGGGATTTCACTAGCATGTCAAGCCCTGGTGAGGTTCTTCGTTTATTGTCGAATTAAGCCACATGATCCACCGCTTGTGTGAGTCCCCGTCTATTCCTTTGAGTTTTAGCCTTGCGGCCGTACTTCCCAGGCGGGACACTTAACGCGTTAGCTTCGCCACTGATAGGGTCGACACTACCAATAGCTAGTGTCCATCATTTACAGCGTGGACTACTGGGGTATCTAATCCCATTCGATACCCACGCTTTCGTCCCTCAGCGTCAGGGTTGCCCCAGCTGAATGCCTTCGCTTTCGGTGTTCCGGTCGATATCAACGGATTTCACCCCTACACCGACCGTTCCATCAGCCTCTAACACCCTCTAGTCTGAAAGTATCTTTGGCAATCTAAAGGTTAAGCCATTAGCTTTAACCAAAGACTTTTCAAACCGCCTACGGACGCTTTACGCCCAATTAATCCGGATAACGCTTGAAGCTTACGTATTACCGACGCTTCTGGCACGTAATTAGCGGCTCCTTATTCATCAAGTACGCTCACCCGAAGGTTGTTCCTTGATAAAAGCAGTTTACAACCCGAAGGCCTTCTTCCTGCACGCGACGTCGCTGGGTCAGACTTTCGTCCATTGCCCAATATTCTCGACTGCTGCCTCCCGTAGGAGTTAGGCCCGTGTCTCAGTGCCTATGTTGGGGGCCGTGCTCTAACACCCCCTACTCGTCATTGCCTTGGTAAGCCATTACCTTACCAACAAGCTGATAAGCCGCAGACCAGTCCTAAAGCGAAAATACAAAGTATAATCTTTACTGGTAGCCTATTTCTAAAAGTCAACTTCATTTATTAAAAATTTTTATGTCTGACTTACAAAAATAGACTACCAGACTATCTCGAATTAGCTCAGATTTCTCCGAGTTATACGAGTCTTTAGGGTATGTATCCACGTGTTACTAACCCATTTGCCGGTACCACCCGAAAGTGGCCCCTTGACTTGCATGCCTTATCCACGTCGCCAGCGTTCATCCTGAGCCAGGATCAAACTCTCAAAAAATTTGATTCGGGACAACTCTAAAAAACCAATTTTACCCTGTTAAATAATTTCGCCAGAAGCGAAATTGCCGCAAAGCGGCATTTAACAGGGTGAATTTTCAAAGAACTTTCCTTGTTTCTTCCATTTTCATTGTATCTTTTTTAAATATTATTGTCAATAACAAAAAATAGCCGAGAGAGGGATTTGGACCCACGACTTTACCCCCACACCAATACTTAAGCCACCTCGCGGGTTCGAACCGCGAACCTACGATTTACAAAACCGTTGCTCTGCCAATTGAGCTAAGGTGGCATTGGTGTGGGGGCTACGCTCCGCTTCGCAAAACCGCTGCTCTACCACTGAGCTATCTCGGCATACTTTAGACCTTCTTGTTTTTTTTATTTTTTTGGTTTTTCTTACTATTAAATTCTTTTATCTCTTCCCAATAATTATCTTTCTTATAATGACCTTCATTATCCTTCTGACGCAACCCATATAGTGTCTTACTGATTTTGTTTTCCATTTTCAAAGTTAAAATGCGAATCCGCATAAGAAATTTCTGTAAAAAATTTTTAGAATTAAAAATTTCAGAAAAATCTAATCCTTTAATCTTCCTTTTTGTTTTTAAAAATAGACCTTCTTCTGAACTGGTTAACGGCAAATCAACCAAAACTGGAATCTTTCGGAATGCAATAATTGCCATACCAGAAATACTTATTAGTAAAATCATTTTAGCAAAGATAATATACATAACAAATTTTTAATTTTATATTTCGTATCTCTTAAATTCTAATACCACAATATTTTCACCAATTTTAGCAACGTATTCGTCAATCAAATCCTTTACTGTTTTTGTCTCGTCTTTTATCCAGGGCTGAGACAATAATGAAACTTCTTTCTTGTATTTTGTTAGCTTTCCTTCTACTATTCCATCTATAATGTTTTTAGGCTTGCCAGAATCCTTAAACTGTTCCTGATAAATCTTTGCTTCTCCATCTAAAAAATCTTCAGGAATTTCTTCTTCTTTTAAAAATAATGGTTTAGAAGCAACTATCTGAAGGCAGATTTCATGAGATAGCCTCTGAAATTGCTCTGATTTTGCCACAAAATCAGTTTCGCAAAGGATTTTCAATATAACCCCAACTTTTTTATTTGTATGAATATAGCTCTCAATTATGCCTTGTTTAACTTGTCTCTCTGATTTTTTTCCAGCTAAATCTTTACCCCACTTTCTCAAAATTTCTTTGGCTGACTTGATATCGCCATTAGCTTGTTCTAAGGCCTTTTTGCATTCTGAAATAGAAACATCTGTTTCCTCACGAAGTTGTTTAATCAAATCAATAGAAGTCATATTATTTTTTAATTTTTAGTATTGTCTCTTTAACTTTTTCTAAGATATATTTCACAGATGATATGGCATCATCATTGCCAGGAATAGGATAATCAACTAATGTTGGATCAACATTAGTATCACAAATAGCAATTATTTTTACTCCTTTCATTCTCGCCTCTTTTACCGCCAAATCATCCTTTCTTATATCTAAAACAAAAATGGCAGCAGGAATCCGTTCAAGTTTTTTAAGGCCTTCAAATTTGGTTTTCATATTTTGAAGCTCTCTGTCCATTTTAATCCTTTCTTTTTTAGTATACTTTTCCCATTCTCCGCTTGCCTTTTTCTTTTCTATCTCTTTCAAATATTCCACTCGTTTAGAAAGCACTTCAAAATTAGTTAATGTCCCACCAAGCCATCTTTCATTGACATAAGGCAATGTACATTCTTCAGCAATTTCTTTAACTAAATTCTTAATCTGAATTTTAGTACCAACCAAAAGCAAAGCCTTGTTTTCAGAAATAAGTTCTTGAATAAATTTTAATGCTTCTTCAAGTTTCTTGGCTGTTTTTTCCAAATCAATAATATGAATAGTATTTTTAATACCAGCTAAATAAGGCTCCACCTTGGGATGAAGACGAGAAGTTCGATGGCCGAAATGAACACCGGCCTCCAACATCTTATCTGTGTCAATCTTAAAATCAGTTTCTTTTTTGGAAACTTTCTTTGCCTTTTTTACATCTTCTTTCTCTTCCTTGCCCTTCGTAGTTTTAGCGGAAGCGGGTTTAGTTTCCTTTTTTTCTTTGGTTTCTACCATAATAATTTTAGTATATCACCACCTAAAAAATAATCAAGAGAGAGTTTAGAAATTTTTATTGACTTTTTTATTCGTTTTGTTAGGATGTAATATCCTGCAAGAAAGATAATTTGATGATGGGTTGTTTATAGCACCTTGAAAATTAAAAATCTGTTGCTAAGATAGCAAAAAAGAAAAGGAGGTGAAAAAAAATGGAAGAAAAACAGAATAGTCTATCCGTAAGAGAGGTTTTAAGCAGATGCTATGAAGAGTTAAAGAAAGCACTTCCTAACAAAGAAGTTGTTTTTGAAACAAGAGCGTTGAAAGAAATCGCAAGCGACTGGTGGCCTAGTGGTAGTGACGTGGGATATATGAAATATGAATCAGTGATATTACTTCTACTCGGACCTAAAAATACAAAATTGGCTTTGGGTTTAGGCGAAAGCTTTGGAAACTACCCTGCCGATCAATATGACAGCGATATTCTGGCAATAAAAATTCCGTCTGACAAACAAACACCCGAAGAAATTGCTGAAGTTATTGAAAAAAGCAAGGGATTCCGAGACTCAGCAATATTTGGAATGAATGACGGTTCGCTAAATGTCATAGCAGAAAGTCCTTTGGGAAAAAAATTAGCTGAACTTATAATGCCAGATATTAAAGAGTACATCGTTCAAAGACCGGAAATAGACGATCAGTATATTACTCTTGACTTACGCCCAATAGTAAGGTCTCAAATGCGCTTTAAAAATGAACTCCCTGATTTCCTGTCGCGGAAGATTATTCAGCTTTTGGCCAGTATTTAACCTATACAAAAACCAAATTTTTCAGGGTGATATTTTCACCCTTTTTTTATTTTCAATTATTTGAATTTTCACTATTGGGTTGACTTTTTTGTCTGATTTGGTAGAAAGGACATATAATTTAATGATAGGTATAGTACCTTGAAAATTGAAACAAAATAAAAAAAGGGGTGATAGAAATGGATTGGAAAACAGCTGATACAAGTCAATTAATTTTGCAAGTAACAGCTGAACTGAAAGAGCTAAGTATGAGAAAAAACATTAAAGAATCTATATCCTTTTTGAAAGAACAAGACCTAATTCTCGACGTTAATCCAGAAACATCTTGTTCAAGAGTAAGTTTACTCTGTGGGAAATATGCTTTAATATAAAAAGAAAAGCCATGAGGCATCTATTATTTGCCTCTTTTTTTTGGACTCGCCCTGAGCCTGCCGAAGGGTTGATTTTTCAGATTATTTTTGTTAATATAAAAACGATATGAAAAAAGACATTCATCCTAAATATTACCCTAACGCACAGGTGCGGTGCGCGTGCGGCAATAGTTTTACTATTGGTTCAACAAAAGAACTCATTGAAATTGAGATTTGTTCTCAATGTCATCCTTTTTATACTGGAAAAGAAAAAATTATAGATACTGCTGGAAGGGTTGAAAAATTCAGAAAACGACTTGCTAAAAAAGAATTAAAGAAGAAGAAATAAAAATATGCCCAATGAAAACGAATCAAAAATAGATTCTATAATTATAGAAATCAGAGCCGGGACAGGAGGCGAAGAAGCTGCTTTATTTGCAGCTAATTTATTTAGAATGTACACAAGATACGCTCAAAATAAAGAATGGAAGCAAAAAATTTTGGACGACCAAAGAACGGAATTAGGCGGATACAAACAAATAACTTTTGAATTAAAAAATGAAAATGCCTGGCCTCAAATGAAATATGAAGCAGGGGTTCACCGAGTCCAAAGAATTCCAGAAACAGAAAAAGGAGGAAGAATCCATACATCTACGGCAACTGTCGCCGTTCTGCCAAAATCAAAAAAGACCCAAATTAAAATAGACCCAAAAGATTTAAAAATTGACATTTATAAATCATCCGGGCCCGGAGGACAAAATGTAAATAAAAGAGAAACAGCAATTAGAATCACTCACTTATCTACCGGAATAGTAGTTACATCGCAAACAGAAAGAAACCAGTTAGAAAATAAAGAAAATGCTTTAAGTATTCTGGAGGCACGGCTTTTAGAAAAAAAACAGAGGGAAGAAGAAGAAAGAATTGGAGAAAAAAGAAAAGCCCAGATTCATGCGGCGCAAAGAGCAGAAAAAATTAGAACCTATAATTTTCCTCAAGACCGTATTACTGACCATCGTATCAAGAAATCCTGGCACCATATTGAAAAAATTATGGATGGAGAATTAGATAAAATGATTAAAACTATTTCTCGCCTTCAAGATTAGCAATATCTTTTTCATACCTATTAGCTAATGATATCACAGACCTTCCGTAAAATTCTTCGTATTTAGTCCAAGTACTTCCAGAAAAATAATGCATGGCTGCTTTAAATTCATTTTTGCTGCCGCCTAATTCTTTCAGATAAATACCAGACGCTAAAAAAGCGTCTTTTATATTCCAAGGATCAGCAGTTTTCCCGGTTACTGCTTCTATTTTATCTTTATATAAAACCCAAGTAGAAGGAATAAACTGGGCTGGGCCCATTGCCCCTCCCCAGCCATATGGCTCGCCTTTGTAATACATACAGCAGGAAACAGGAGTATTAAAAGGGTCTCTTCCTAATAATTTAGTAATTTCTAAAAACTTAGGAATACTTTTAGGGCCCATTGTTTTGGGAGCTGTTTTACCTGTTTTTATGTAAATTCCATCACCGGTCTTTGTGTTTTTCAAATAACATTGGCCAACATTTTTGCCAATATTTGACTCTTGAGTTAAAATTGCCAACAAAAATGCAGGACGAATTCCAGTGACTCCCTGAACATACTTAGCTAATTCATATGCTTCGCCAAAAGTTGGTGGTTCAACAACACCAATCAATTCAAAAATACGAGCTCTTATTTCAGAAGCAGTTTTATCTGTTTCCTCTTTTTCTTTAATATATTTTTGATATTCTTTTTCTGTTAATTTAAGAAAATACTCCTGCTCTCTTTTTATTTCTGCATTTTCTTGGTTTTGTAAATTATAAACAGCAAGTGTCTTTTCTCTGTCTTCTTTTTCTTCATCTAAAGATTCTTTTTGGTTTTCTAAATATGTCTTCAAACTCTTAATATTTTCTAAAATTTCCTGGTTTTCAGAGTTAAGTATTTCTAATGCTACTAAATTATCAAAAAAATCAGAAAGCTCGTTTTCAGAAAGAAAAATCTCAATTAACGATTTCTGATCTTCTTCATAAATAAGACGCAAAAACTCTGCCAAGTTTTCTTTCAGATCTTCAATTCCTAAACAAGTTTCATCTATTGATGATTCAGTGTCTGTAATTTGCAAGCCAAGGTCTTTTATTATTAAATTGCTCTGGTTAATTTTATAATCTAAGTTTTGAATTTTATTTCTTAAGGTATAAATTTTATTTTCAAGTGTTTTTTTCTCTGCTCCTGTTTTACTAATATCTTTTTCAATTTCCTCGCTTTTTTCTACAAAATATGCTTCACATTTCTTTAAAAAAGATTCGTAATCTTCCTTGGAAAGCTCGCTTTCTTTTTTCTCAATATTTTCCATTTGGCAAACTTCTTCTAAATTTTCTTGTCTTTCTTGGGCTAACAGAAAAAAACTCGGCCAAACTAAAGTCAGAATAAGAATAAATAACACTATAGATTTGAAAATTTGAGAAGACATATACTTTGAAACTTTATTGCCGAACAAAAACTATAAAAAATTACTTCTCTGCTTTATTTCCTTCTTTCTCTTCTTTTTTCTCCTCTTTCTCCTTCTCTCCTACTTTTTCAACTTCTTCTACTTTTTCTTCAACCGGCTTTTCTAATTCTTCTTCTACTTTTTCAGGCGGACTTACTAAAGCTATAATTTCTTCCGGCTCTTTTAATACCCTTACTCCTTCTGGAATTTTTAAATCCTTTATTGTAATACTATCTTCAAAGGTTTTTAAGGTTTCCACATTGACTTTAATATCATGAGGAAGATTTTGCGGAAGGGCTTTTACATTTAATTCTTTAATGTTTTTAACCAATGTTCCTGCTAATTCTTTCACTGCCGCTGCCTCGCCAATAAATTCCAAGGGTACCGTAGCTTCAGTTTCTTCATCAAGAACAGGTTGATAAAAATCAACATGAATAAAATTGCCTTTTAATGGATCTTTTTGGAAATCGTGAATTAAAACTAAAAATTCCTTTTCACCAACTTTTAAATTAACCAGAGAACTTTCGCCTGCTTCTTTAAAAATTTTTTCAAATTCTTTTTCATTTACTTGTAAAGAAAAGTTTTTAATTTTTGGTCCATACAAAACCGCAGGCAAAAGACCCTTATTTCTGAGGGCGCTTGCTTTTTCTTCTTTTCTAATTTTAGCAGATAAACTAAGCATATTATTTTTCAATATGAATACACTGTACAGGGCAGGATTCAGCTGCTTCTTGGGCACAATCAATTTCGTCTATTTCTAATTTCTCTTTATCTGAATTACTTTCTCCTTTCTTGAGTTTAGATTTGCCATCTTGACCCAATTCAAAATACTTCGGGCAGACCGCCTGACAAACCCCGCACCCAACACATTTTGATTTGTCTAAAATAATCTTTGCCATAATACTTGTGTATCTTATCAGGATATAAGCAAAAAAGTCAAGAAAATTTAGGTAGTTTGATTATAAGAACCTACCTTCGGTAGAACCTTGAAATTAAACTTTTTATTATATCTTTTTTAATGTAGTTTGATTATAAATTTTTAAAGCGTCATCAACTGTCTTATCTTCAACAGTGATAGCGTAAATTGCATTACACATTGCGACTGCTTCTTTAAATCCTTTTTGATGAATATTTCTTCCAGTGGCATTTCCGCATGCCCCAACCTCAATTTGATCATATAACCGTTGTAAAAATTCCTTAACATCTACCGAAGAACCTCCAGCACACACAACACCTGTTCTACCTGCTGATTGAATCGCCTCCTTTAATAATTCTTTTGATTCTTCTCCTTCCTTTTTTGGATAATTAATTTTGACAAAATCACTACCCAAACAAGCAGCCACACCTGTTGCGCCTGCAATTAAATGCGGATCTTTTTCATCTTTTACTGCCTTCCCTCGCGGGTATATCCAAAGAACCGTTAAAAGACCATTTTTATGCGCTTCATAAACCATTCGCGACGCCTCTTTCAACATTTCTACTTCATATTCACTCCCTAAATAAATTGTATATCCAACAGTAACCATCTTTAAACCAGAATTTTTCTGAAATTCAATAATTTCATTAATATCGGTAATTTTTCCACTATAGGGATCCCTCTGTTCTGTTTTAATAAGATTCGTTTTTGAATTAAGTTTTACAAGATACTGAATATTTTTATAATCAGCACCATATTCGGCAATAAGTCCAAGCTGTGTAGCAAAGACTCCGATTTTTGCCTTGCTTGCAATTCGAAAAAGATGCTCTGGATTAGCATCATCAGGATGTATCCCCTCACCACAAAAATCTTTGTTCAAATGTTCTATTTTCTGATCTCCGGCAAAAAGCATGAGCTTGCCGGAATTATGTGTTATATCCAAATAATTTTGAATATATTTTTTTCGCATTGCTTTTAGAACATCCAAAGGCACTTTAATGTCTTTTACTTTAAGCTTATTAAGTTGAATTGTTTTTCCCATAATATTTTTAATTATTTTTTGACAATATTTTTTCTAAATTTTTAATAAGACCTTTATTGCCAACATAAGTTGGAACTCTTTGATTAATACTTCCTGGTTTAATATCTAATATCGACCCTGCGCCATTAGTTGAAGCGCCGCCTGCTTGCTTTATAATAAATGACATTGGATTGCTTTCAGCTAATAATCTTAATTTTCCATTTGGTTTAGTATTAAGCGCTGGATAAGCAAAAATCCCGCCATAATGAAGAATTTGATTAAAATCCCCGACAAACGCGCCGCCATATCTTAATTTATATCCTTGCATTTCTAATTCCTCAATATATTTTTTAAATGATGGAAGCCAGTCCTTGCGCAATCCACCAATTCCATATAATTTGCCTTGGTCTGGAAGTTTTATATTTTCTTCTTTTAATACGAATCCTTGCTTAGTATGTAAAAATTCATTGACGCCGTTTTCGGTTGCGTAAATCAAAGTCATTACGGGACCGTATAAAATATACACAGCGCCTATTTGATATTTTCCCTTGGCCGGCAAATCTTTTTTATATATACCAAAAATTGTCCCAACCAAATTATTGCTTTCAATGTTTGAAGAACCGTCTAATGGATCCAAAGTTATATTAAAAATTCCTTTGTCATTAAGTTTAACAATATCTTCCTGCTCTTCTGATGTCATTGCCTTAACTAATTCTGACTGTTTTAATTCATCAATAATAAATCTATCTGCCCATTTGTCTGCAACTAATTGCGTTTCGCCGAATACATTTTTTGTATCCGCCTTGCCTCGTCTGTATGGAAGCTCCCTACTTATTCTTTCTGCGATATCAGCCATTTTTGTAATCAAACCAGTTAGTTCTTTATCGTTTTTTTTCACATATTCTTTTAATCTTATTACATTTTCCATAAATTGATATTGATATCATTATATCACTTGTTCCTCTTTTTTGCCAAATTCAAGATTGTTTTGATGACAGTGTCGGGATTAAGGGAGATACTTTCTATTCCTTCTTTAACTAAAAATTCGGCAAATTCTTCATAGTCGCTCGGTGCCTGGCCGCAGATTCCGCAGTATTTTTTCTTTTGGCGGCAAAGGGCAATTACTTTTGAGAGCATCTTTTTTATGGTTTGGTCTCTCTCATCAGCAATATAAGCAATTTTAGCATTATCTCTATCTATTCCCAAAGATAATTGAGTTAGGTCGTTGCTACCAATAGACATTCCGTCAAAAATCTCTAAAAACTCTTCTGCTAAAATAACATTAGAAGGAATTTCGCACATCACAATAACCTTTAAATTATCTTTTCCTTTTTCTAATCCAAATCGCTTCATTAATTTAATCACTTCTCTTCCTTCTTTTACTGTCCGGCAAAAAGGAACCATTAAAGTAATATTTTTAAAACCAAAGACATCTCTGGCTTTTTTTATTGCTTGGCATTCCATTTGAAAGGCCGGCTGAAATTCTTTATCTAAATAACGGCAAGCGCCTCTAAATCCCAGCATTGGGTTTGCTTCTTCTTGCTCAAAAAGTTCGCCGCCGATTAAATTTCTATATTCATTGGTCTTAAAATCAGAAAATCTTAAAATTACTTCTTTTGGATAAAATGCTGCCGCGATCGTCGCCACTCCCTCGGTTAACTTATCAACAAAATATTGCTTCTTATCTTTATAACCAACCGTAATTTTATCTATCTCTTTAATAATTGATTTTATTTTGGATTTTGAAAATTGGAAATTGGAAATTGCTTTATAGTGATATAAAGCAAGCGGATGTATTCTAATTTTTTCAGCAATAATAAACTCTTCTCTAGCTAGCCCTACTCCGTCATTCGGCAAAAATGAGACCTTAAAAGCAATATCTGGCGCGCCGATATTTATCATTATCTTTGTCTCTAATTCTGGAATTTTTTTTAAGTCATATCTTTTAATCTCAAAAGAGATTTTCCCAGAATATATCCGCCCCTGTAATCCCTGAGTGCAGTCAGCAGTAATGACTTCGCTGTTTTTTAAAACTTTAGTGCCTTTCAGAGTGCCGACAATACAGGGTATGCCTAATTCTCTAGAAACAATAGCTGCATGGCAAACTTTAGAACCTTCATTAGTAATCACTGCCGCAGCATTTCTTATAACAGGCACCCAATCAGGGTCAGTCATTTTTGTTACTAAAACCTCACCTTTTTGAAATTGACCCATTTTTGAAACATCAGAAATAATTCTTGTTTTTCCCTGGCCTATTTTATTTCCAATAGCAATTCCTTCTAAAATCGGCTTTTTTTTGGTTTTAACTTCGTATTCCTCATAAAAGGTTTTTATCTTGGCGGCATGAACTGTTTCCGGCCTTGCCTGAACAATAAATAATTCTCCAGTTTTTCCATCTTTTGCCCATTCAATATCTTGAGCCATCTTATAATGTTCTTCAATCAAACAAGCCCATTTTGCCAAAGTAAGAATTTCTTTATCATTTAAACTAAATTCTATTTGCTGCTTTTCTGCAACACTAATTTCTTTCAACCCTCCTTTTTGATTGTAAATATATTTTTTATTTTTTCTTCCTAAATTTTTTGAAATAATAGATTTATAACCTTGCTTTAATGTAGGTTTAAAAACAAAAAACTCATCAGGAGTAATCTTTCCTTTAACGAGCATCTCGCCTATTCCATAAATAGAATTGATTAAAACTACATTTGGAAAACCAGTTTCAGTATCTAAAGTAAATATTACTCCAGAAGAAGCCAAATCTGACCTGACCATTTTTTGGACACCAACTGAAAGAGCAATTTTTAAGTGATTAAAACCTTTCTCCTCACGATAAGCAATCGCACGGTCAGTAAATAAAGAAGCCATGCATTTTTTAATGGCTTTTAATAACTCTTTTTCTTCAGAAATATTCAAATATGTTTCGTGCTGTCCGGCAAAACTCGCGCTTGGAAGGTCTTCCGCAGTTGCCGAACTTCTAACAGCCACATCAGTATTCTTCTCTCTATACTTTTGAGATAACTTTTTGTAATTTTTTAAAATCTCTTTTTTAAAGTCGTCTGGAAAATCAGCTTTCAAAATCAATTGCCGAGCCGTCTTCCCGGTTTCTTGAAGCGACTTTATGCTTTTTGCCTTGTCCGCCGAAGCTTTAGCGAAGGCGGAGAATACCTCTTTTATTTTTTTGTCTATTTTATTTACTTTCAAAAAATACCAATATGCTTTTGAAGTTAATACAAAACCATCAGGAATATTTATTCCTTTTTTGGTTAATTCCGAAAACATTTCGCCTAAGGAAGCATTTTTCCCGCCAACTAAAGCCACATCATCTTTAGAAATCTCATTATACCAAAGAATATATTTTTGTTTTTTACTCTTGACAAACATTTTTGATTTTGCTAAACTAATAATAGCAACGCTGCCCCAAGATAAAACTTGGGGTTTGCTATTTTTTAAACTTTATATCATCTCTAATTCTTTCTAAAAAGATATGCCAACAAAGTTTAATTTCCCAAGCCATATTCTTTTTATACGCAATAAAAATTATTTTTTTACCCTTATCTTTAACTACATAATTTCTCAACTCATAAAAATCACTATCTCCGCTCAAAATTATTATAACATCTAAATCATCAATTTTCCTTACTACATCTAAAACGATCTCTACATCCATATTGCCTTTTTTAACCACTTGCCCGCCTACCGGAGTGTATTTTAGTTCTTTTTTCTTGATAGAAATATAAGAATTTATTTTTTCTAAAAAATTTTGAGTGCCCTTGAAAGCAATGTCGCTTTTATTGGGAATGACAACATAATAATTGATAAATTCTACTTTACAATATTTTTCCAAAAAATTACGAAACTTCTTAAAATCAATGCGCCAACCGTATTTCTGGTAAGCATGATAAAGATTAGAATCATCACAAAAGATTCCAACCTTTTTATCTTTCAAAAATTCCAGCAATTTTTTGATTTCAGATTCCATAATTTTATTGTTGATTAAATTATTTTATTTTTAATTAAAAAATCTTTTACAATTTCAAAAATTTTCTTATGGCCTTGTGTATTTGGATGTGCTCCGTCTTCCAATAAATTTTTATAATCTATTCTTGTTAACTGTTCAAAAATTTCAATAAAATAAACATTATTCTCTTTGCAAACTGACTTAATAATTTTGTTGTATTCTTTTATGTATTCGTTTTTGTAAGATTTACCTGTTTTACTCCAAGGAAGAGGAGTGACTTTTATTTCTTCAACTGGAGTTAATCCGATAAAAACTATGTTTGAAGAAAATTTTTGGGCAAGATTAATTAATTTTTTGATATTTTCTTCAAATTTTTCTTTTGATATCATAAAGATATTTTTGGTCTGAATAAAACAAGAATCATTTATACCAATTGAAAAAACAATTATTGTTTTTTCACCTTCCCACATCCGTGGAGATGTTTCAGATTCGAATCGTTTTAACAGTCCATTTGTTGTATCTCCATCTATACTAAGATTGTAAACCAAATAATAAAAATTATCTGAGTTAGATAAATTTTGCTTATCTAAAAGTTTTCTTAATCTCTGAACCCATCCGCCTTCTTTATCCCAAGCTCCGTAAGTTATGCTATCTCCAAAAACTAAAATTTGTGCCATAAATTTTTTAATTTCTTTTTAGATGAATTGAAACAAACCTAAAGTTATTAAAGTAACTATTATGCCAGCGATTAGGATTCCTAAAAATATCAAGGGTAAGGCAATCTTGAATGGAATCCTGAAAATAAAAGCGCAGATGGAACCGGTCCAGGCGCCGGTAAAAGGAAGAGGGACAGCTACTAAAACAATTAAAGCCAGTTCTTTCCAATGTTCAAATTTTTTCTGGTGATTCTTTATATTTCTTTCAAAAAGCCAGGCAAAAAAACGGTTAAAGCTGTAAAAATGATGACTAAGATATTGAGAAACTGGGCCCAAAAACCAAAGTAAAAAAATAGCTGGAACTAAATTACCAATAACAGAAATAAAATAAGCAGACCAAATTGACAAATTATAATTCTCTAAAGCAAAAGGAATAGAAAGACGCAACTCTCCTATTGGCGTCATTGCCATTAAAAATGTTTTTAGTTCCAAAATCATTGTTTCCTTAAATACTCTGCTGCTTTTTCCGGTTCAATGGTAGAAATCTCCATTCTTGTTCCTATTTCAAACCCGGCCCAAGTTGAAGTTTTCGGCAAAATGGTCCAATGCCAGTGATAATGATTATAATTTCTTCCATCGCAAGGAGCAGTATGGAGATAAAAATTATAAGCCGGATCATTTAAACCTTTATAAAGCTTGCTTAAGGCATTCTGAAATGCCTCTGCCAACTGTAATTTTTCTTTTTCAGTAATTTTTTCAAAATAAGAAAGGTGTTTTTTGGGAGTAATAATAACTTCAAAAGCCATTTTAGAAGCGAAAGGGCAAATAACTAAAAAGTCCTTGTTTTCAAAAACTACTCTCTTTTTAGTTTTCCTTTCCCATTCACCCATCAAACAATAAACGCATTTTTTATGAACTCTGAAATATCTTTTAGAATTACGGATGGCTTTCTTTAAATCAGTATCAATAAGGGGCGTGGTTATAATTTGAGAATGAGGATGAGCAATGGAAGCGCCTGATTCTACTCCGTGGTTATGAAAAATGGAGACATAATCGACAAACTTTTCTTTCATTAAACTTAAATATCTTTCCTGATAAACATCTATTACTTCTTTAACTTGGCTTACTGAAAATTGAGCCATTTGCTTGTTATGGTCTTGAGTAACAACCACTTCGTGAAAACCCACTGCGCTTATTTTTTCATACAATCCTCCTTCAATGTGTTTATCTATTTTAGCACTAGGAATAAAAGCGGGATATTTATTAGGAACCACCATAGTAGTCCAGTTCTTGGGAACTTTGTCTCCTGGTTTAAAAACAATCTTTTTTCCATTAGAAAACACTAATGTTGGTTTTTCTTGAGTATGAATTTGGCAAAAAGGACAATCTTTTTTAGAAACTTTTTCTATTTTTCTTCTTTCTTTTTTAAATGTCTCCGGCCTTTGAGCCCTGCCAGTAGCGATAACAACCCAATCCTTAGAAGCAAGGTCAAAACGAAGCTCTGACGGAAACTTTAATTTTTGATTTTTAATCATAATGATTCATTATTAAATTCCATCTAATTTGCAAAACCTCAATTAGCATTTTTACCATTGATTTGAATCCCACAGTGCTTTCCGGACTGTTTACCCAAACCACTGGAATTTCTTTAATTTTATACCCAAGCCTTTTCGCCAAAACCAAAGCTTCTACATCAAAAGCAAAACGATTGATTTTACATTTTAGAAAAATATCTTCTACTGCCTTTCTCGTAAACCCTTTAAATCCGCACTGGGTATCCCATATCCCCCAAAGTCCGGAAACTAACTGAACGATTAAATTAAAGATATTGCCTAACATTATCCGCCACCAAGATTGGGGAACGGCAATCACCGAACCTTTAATATCCCGCGAACCAATTACCACTTCATAACCATTTTGAAATTCTGGCCACATCTTTTCTATCTGGTCAATTGAAGTGGAATTATCAGCATCAGTAAATACTCTATACTGGCCTTTCGCCTCCATTAATCCTTGGCGAACCACATAGCCCTTGCCATGGTTTTCTTTGTTATCAATCAACCGTAAATTTTTAATGTCCGAGAACAGTTCTCGGACAACTTCTGCTGTTTTGTCTTTTGAGCCATCGTTAACCACGATGATCTCGTAATCATAATCTTGCTTTAACAAATACTCATTAATTTCTTTTAAGGTCTTATTAATCCGCTTTTCCTCATTATAAGCGGGAATGATAATTGATAAATACATTTTATTATTATAGCATAAAAACAAAAAAATAGGGAGCAATTTTCAACAACTCCCCTTGTTTTATTTATCTATCTTTTTTTCTAAAATTTTCTTCAATTCCTTTACTTGTATATGAAATTCATCTATTTCTTTAGTGAAAATCAAATACTTTATTGCTGTCTGTCTTATTTGGTCTGTTTCTGAAAACATAACTATTGCTTCAATGTTTCGTTTAACTACAGATAAAAAATCTGAAAATATCTGCTGTTTTTCTGTAATTTGGTAGATAATTCTGTCTTTTCTGTAAAGTACCCGTAAACGATCTAAATGATATACTATATTTGCTAGCCATCTGCGATAGCCAATTAAGGTCTCTATGTCTGCGCACAGAATATTATGCGTATCTATGCCAAAATACTGATGAAATACTTCCAATTGGTCTAACATTGCTATCATAACTCTAAAAGCGTCTCCGTTCCTCTCTAAAATCACTGTTTTGACGAATTCATCAAAATCTATTATTATTGGAAAGTTCTCTGAAAGTTCTCCATCATCTATATTGCCCTTGGCAGAAATCTTTATCTTTATTTCCATTATTCTACCCTCCTAATCTTTCTATATTTTATTTTGTGATGTACTACTAATTTTAGATTAACAAATTATCCAGATTTTGTAAAGAAAAGAAAAAATTCAAATAATTACTAACTACTGCATCAGGACATATATTATTGACGGCCGTCGACGATATATATCCAGACTATATTTCTGTCAAGATCTGACAGCCATTTTGGGTAACTGCCATTTGGTGTTCAAAATGGCAGGATAAAGAGCCATCAAAGGTTTCAAGTCCGTAGCCATCATCTGATTTTTTTATTTTGTAATCCCCTATTGTAACCATTGGCTCTAAACAAAAAACCATTCCCTGTTTAATTTCTGGCCCTTTGTGTCTTTTGCCATAATTTAAGATTTGCGGGTCTTCGTGTAATTCTTTACCAATGCCGTGTCCGCAAAGCTCGCGGACCACACCAAAGCCCTGTGATTCAACATAACGTTGGATTGTATTTCCAATATCACCAAATGTATTTCCGGGTCTAATTTTTTTAATTCCCCTTTTCAGGGCTTTTTTTGTTATTTTAATTAATCTTTGAGCTTCTGAAGAAATTTCTCCTACTGGCACCGTCACTGCCATATCAGCAAAATACCCTTTAAATTTCAAACCTAAATCCAAAGACAAAATATCTCCTTTTTTTAATTGGTAATCTGAAGGAACTCCATGAACAATGACCTGATTAACAGAGGTGCATAAAGCAGTTGGAAAACCGCCATAACCCTTGGAAACCGGACCTTTAAATCCTGACTCTGCGCCAAACTTAAAAATAAGGCCTTCTGCGACCTTATTGAGTTCTTTAGTGGTAATTCCCGGCTCAACCAGAACCATTAATTGTTTCATAACATTTGCCAGAATCTTACCGCCTTCAGCCATTATTGCAATTTCTTCCGGAGACTTGATTGGAATCATCTTAACTTTATAACTTTAGGAGAACAGTTCTCGCTCTGTCAGAGCGAGAACTGTTCTCGATGTGTTTTAACTAATGTTTTTAAGGATTTCCTTAAAAACATCTTCTATAGATTGCTCACCATTGATTTTTACCAACCTGCCTTGCTCCTCATAATATCTTACGGTTGGCGCTACTCGCTCTTCGTAATAATCTAATCTATTATTTATTGCTTCCGATGTATCATCAGGACGGGTAATCAACTCGCCTCCGCATTTATCACAAACTTTTATTTTTTTAAATTCACCAACCCAAGGAATTAACCGTTCGCAATTCTTGCAAATTCTTCTTTTTGATAAACGGTCAAATGCTTCCTGTCTGGAAATATCAATCAATAAATTAAAACAGGTTTCTTTTCGTTCTAAAAAATCTAAATATCTATCCAATGTTTGGGCTTCACTTACTCTCCTGGGAGCGCCGTCAAGAATAAATCCTTGATCCTGTTTAAGATTATAAGCAAGTTTATGCATCCATAAAGTTGCTGACAAATCATCAAACGGTAATCCTCCTTGCTTTAAGATTTTTTGAATTCTTATACTTGTATCTGTATTGGCTTTGGATAAATCTCTGAATAAATCACCAGTAGAAACATAAAACAAATTCCCGAAATGTTTTATTAAAAGTTTTGCTTGTGTTCCTTTACCTGAACCAGATTTCCCTATTAAAGTAAAATTTAATGGCTTAGACATAAGAATAACAACAAGGTGGCGAGGATTTTCTGCTTTCCGAGACGCGTAGGGCTCCCTTTGGGATAAAGCGCGAGGAAAGAAGGAAATCCGAGCAAACTGTTAAAATGTATCGTAATCTCTCATCTGTAGTTGAGAATTGATTTGTTTTATAGTTTCTAAAACAACACTCACAATAATTAATAAAGATGTTCCTCCTATTAAAAAGGAAAATGTCTGAACAGAAGTAATGCCGCTTACAATAAAAGGCATTACTGCAATTAAACCTAAAAATAAAGCTCCAAAAAGCAGGACTCTGTTTAAAATATATTTCAAAAAGTTAGCAGTAGAAGAACCCGGTCTGATACCAGGCACAAATCCGCCCATTTTTTGCAAATTAGTAGAAATTGCTTTAGGGTCAAAGGTTACTGCTGTATAGAAAAATGTAAATAATACTACCAGCATAAAATAGAATACTCCATAGACCAAAAGATTTCTTTGCGGGTCAAAAAGATTACCAATGGTCTGGGCGATATTGCCCACCATTCCTCCCGCCCCTCCTAAAAAACTGGCAATCATTCCAGGAAAAAGCATAATGGCAAGAGCAAAAATAATAGGAATAACACCAGCAGGATTAAGGTTTAAAGGCAAATAAGTAGATACACCCCCATACATCTTCATGCCCCTTACTCTTTTAGCATAAGAGACAGGAATATTCCTCCGCGCCTCATTAACTAAAACAACGCTAAAAATTATCACCAAAGCTAAAACAAAGAACAAGATATAAGAAAGAGTTTTCTCAGGGCTTGATTCAACATCAAAATAACTTTGGAAAATAGACATTGGAAAAGCAGCAATAATACCGGCAAAAATCAAAAGAGAAACACCATTGCCAATTCCTCTTTCAGTAATCAACTCTCCCAACCACATTAGGAATACAGCTCCGGCTGTAATGCTTAAAACAGCAGCCAGAAGCATAACAGGAGAAGAAAATTCAACTACTGGCGGACTCTGATGTTGAAGTAAACTCAACATTGCAAATCCCTGTAAAGCTGCAAAAGGAACAGTTAATATTCTTCCATATTGATTGAATTTTCTGCGGCCTGACTCTCCTTCTTCTTTATACATTTTTTCCAACTGTGGAAAAATCATTGTCAAAAGCTGAAGAATAATAACCGATGTAATGTATGGACCTAATCCCAGCATAACAATAGAAGACCTTTCTAATGCGCCTCCTGTGAATAAATTCAATAAATTAAGACTTTCATTTTCTCTAAAAAACCTCTCTAAATTCTCAAGATTTACTCCAGGAACAGGAATATTTGCCATTAATCGAAAAACAGCAAAAATAAACAAAACAAAAAGAAGCTTGTTCCGCAAATCATGAATTTTAAATATTTGGATAAGTTTGTGGTACCACATAAAATAATTTTTAATTTTGAATCAATTTTTAGCGAAGAAAACAGATTTTTCAAATTCTGGGGTGTGGGCTCGCCTCGCTGAAGCTATAGCGAAGCGGGCGCGGCGAAGCCCGAAGGGCGAAGGGGGGCTGAATTTGAAAAATTTTGTTTTCGGAGCAATAAATTTAGTTTCTCATATAATTTTGCCGCCTGCTTTCTTTATCTTATCTTCAGCTAACTTTGATGCCTCGCATCCTTCAATAATTAATTTTTTAGTAAGTTCTCCTTTTCCTAAAATTTTTACTTTTATCGCCTTCCCTTTTATTCTACGAATTATCTTCTTTTCAAACAAGACCGAAGGATTAATTTTGTCGTTGTCTTTAAATTTCTCCAAACTATTAATATTAACTATAAATGGTTTTACTTTCCATTTATTAAATTTATATCCTCTAAGTTTAGGATATCTTTTAATTAACCCTCGAATAATTGGCTCTGAAGTTCTTCCAGAGCGTGATCTCTGGCCTTTCATTCCTCTACCAGAATAAGTACCGCGCTTGCCGCCGCGGCCTATCCGTTTTTTTTGCTTTGTTTTATGTTTTAAACGCAGTTGATGTAATTGCATGTTCTCTTATGTTTAAAGTAAAAAGTTATGAAGAAAACAAGGTTGTGAGAATTTTCTGCTTTCCGAGACGCGTAGACCCCAGCCCTGCTTGCATGGCTGGGTAAAGCGCGAGGAAAGAAGGAAATCCGAGCAAACCAAGAGAATTTGAAAAATTTTGTTTTCGGAGCAATAAATTTAGCTTTTTGGTTTTAATTTTTCTAATGCCTGAATCGTTGCTTTTGCATTATTTAATTTATTTCCGGTTCTTCCAAGAATCTTTGAAGATATATTCTTTATGCCAGCTAAATCACAAATTACACGGACTGTACCGCCAGCAACCAATCCTCTTGTTTTTCTTTGCGGTCTAAGTAAAACCTTAGCTGCTCCAAATTTAGAAATAATTTCATAAGGAACAGTGCCTTCTACAATGGGAACATCAATTAAATTTTTCTTTGCTAAACGGGTAGCTTTTTCAATCGCTTGAGCTACATCCTTGCCTTTAGAAACACCTAATCCGACTTTTCCTTTTTTATTACCAACCACCATAACAGCGCGAAATCTCATCCGACGTCCGCCGGCTGTCATCCTGCTTACCCGAGTTAAATCTAATAAACTTGATTCAAACTCGTCTTTTGGCTTTTCTCTTTTTTGAAATTCTTTCATAATGTTCAAAAATTTAATTAGAATTGCAGTCCTCCTTTTTTTGCTCCATCAGCTAATGCTTTCACTCTTCCATGATATTTATATCCGCCCCTGTCAAATACTACTTTTTTAATCTTTTTCTCAACAGCTTTTTTAGCAATCAGTTCCCCAATTTGATTAGCAATAGTGATTTTAGTCGTTTGTTTATCTTTTGATTTCTTGATTTCAAACTCAGTTGAACTTAAAATTGTTTTGCCTTTTTCATCGTCAATGAGTTGAGCATAAATACGTTTATTTGAACGAAAAACGCAAAGCCGAGGAATGTTACTATTCCCTGAAATCTTTGCTCTTACTCGTTTATGACGTCTATATCGTTTTTCTTGTTTTTCTAACATATTACTCTGCAGCTACCGCCTTTTTGCCTACTTTTTTCCTGACTATTTCATCAATATATCTAATTCCCTTTCCCTTATACGGCTCTGGCGGTCTTACTTTTCTTATTTTAGCAGCAACCATGCCAACTAATTCTTTATCAATACCTGAAATTGTAATAATATTTTTTTCTATTGATAATTCTATATTATCTAAAGCTTCAATTTTTACTGGATGACTAAAACCAATATTTAAAACCAAATCATTTCCCTCTAAAGAAGCCTTATATCCTAAACCCTCTATTTGAAGTTTTTTCTCATATCCATCCTTAACACCTTGTATCATATTGGCTAAAAAGGCTCTGGTTAATCCCCAAAAAGCATTAATATTTTTTGCTTGTTTTCCTGATTCTTTTTTTGAAATCGTTTTCTGGCCTTCTTTCTTGGGAAAAATATAAACTTCTTGAGCTTTAATTTCAATATCAATTTCAGGTCGAATCTCTTTAGAAAGTTCGCCTTTAGGACCCTTTACTACGATTTTTCTATCGTCTTTTTTAACTTCCACGCCTTCCGGTATTAAAATAGGTTTTTTGCCAATTCTTGACATAATAAAATTATTCTACCAGATTTCACATATTACTTCACCTCCTAGTTTTTGCCGCCTTGCTTCTCTATTAGTCATCAGTCCTCTTGATGTAGAAATAATAGCTAAACCAAATCCTCCTTTTACTTTCTTAATTTTCTGAACTGGAAGGTAAATTCTTTGTCCTGATTTTGAGACTCTTCGCAATTTAACAATAGCTGGAATATTCTTATTATATTTAAGAGAAATTTCTATCGTCTTTTTTGTTTTTCTTCTTTTTTTCTCTATTTTTTTGATATATTCTTCTTTCTCTAAAATTTTAGCAATTTCATATTTTAAATTTGAAAAAGGAATACTCACCGTAGGTTTTAATACGGCTTGAGCGTTTTTTATTCTATTAAACATGTCTGTAATAGGATCCATAGTAATATAAATTTAATTAAACTGTAATCAATCTACCAAGATGACTTTTTTACTCCTGGGATTTGTCCTTTATTTGCCATTTCCCTGAAGCAAATTCTGCATAGTCCAAATTTTCTTAGATAGCTTCTCTTCCTGCCGCATCTAAAACATCTCCTTACAATACGGGTTGAAAATTTAGGTTTTTTATTTGATTTTACTATTTGTGATGTAGTAGCCATCTTATTTTTTAATTGGAAAGTCTAATAATCTTAATAATTCTAATCCTTCCTCTCTTTTTTTTGCTGTGGTTACAATAGTGATTTCAAAACTGAAAAGAAACCTTGTTTTCTCTGGAGATATTTCTGGAAAAGATATATGTTCTTTGACAGCAATATTTAGATTTCCTTTTTCATCAATTGATTTAAATTCAATTCCTTGAAAATCACGTGAACGAGGAAGCGCAATATGAATTAATCTATCTAAAAAATCATGCATTTTTTGTTTTCTCAAAGTTACTTTTGCTCCAATTTCCATACCTTCACGGATTTTAAACGTAGAAATCGATTTTTTTGCTTTAGTTAAAATTGGGCGTTGTCCGCATATCAAAGCTAAATCATGAATAATCGCCTCTTTAATCTTCTTTTTTTCTTCAGATGTTTTATCTGTTATCATTCTGCCAAAACCAATATTAACCACTACCTTTTCAACCTTAGGAACAGCCATACTATTCTTGTATCCGAACTTTTTTTTCATAGCCGGCACAACCTCTTTAATATATTTGTCTTTTAGTTTAACAATCATAAAAAATTTCTAATTTCTAAGGTGGCGAGAATTTTCTGCTTTCCGAGACGCGTAGGAGTAAACCAAGAGAATTTGAAAAATCTTGTTTTCAAAACTGTAAATTTAGTTTATATTTCTCCTCCGCACTTCTTACAGATTCTAACTTTTATTTTTTTTCCTTCAACTGAGGAATTTACTATCTTATATTCTATCCTCGTTGCTTTTTTACATTTAGGACAAATCAACTTTACATTTGAAATAGAAATTGAACCAGGCATTTCTACTATTTGTCCCTTCTCACCAGTTTTTTTAGGTCTAACACTTTTTTTTCTTATATTTATACCTTCAACTAAAATTCTTTGCTCTTTAGGCAAAGCTTCAAGTATCTTACCTTTTCTGGTACGGTCTTTGCCTGAAATTATTAATACTGTATCGCCTTTTTTAATCTTCATATTTTAGACCAGGTCTTTCGCCATTCCAGCTATTTTATCAAATCCTTTTTGTTTTAATTCCCTGGCAACAGGACCTAAAATTCTTCCTCCTTTTGGCTCTTTGCTTTTATCTTCAAGAATTACTCCTGCATTATCATCAAAACGGATATAAGAACCATCTGAACGCCTATATTCTTTTTTCTGTCTAATAATGACTACCCTAACTTTATCATGTTTTTTAACAATTTTCCTTGGCTCTGCTTTTTTCACTGCTACTACTACTATGTCTCCAATTTGAGCATATCTTCTTCTAGTTCCTCCAAGCACCTTAAAACACTGAGCAAGCTTGGCCCCAGTATTATCTGCTATTTTTAACATTGTTTGCGACTGAATCATAATCCAAAATTTTTAATTCTTTAATTTCTATATGACTTTCCAATGCTTCTCTTTAGATAATGGTCGGCTTTCCTCAATAATAACTTTATCTCCAACTTTAAATTCTCCCTTTTCATTATGAGCTTTATATTTTTTATGCATTTTATATCTTCTCTTGTATTTAGGATGAACCTTTATTCTCTCCACTTCTACCACTATTGTCTTTAACATTTTATTAGAAACAACTATTCCTTTTAATTTTTTTTTCATGCTACTTTTGCTTTAAAATTGTTAATATTCGAGCAGTTTCTTTTTTAATTCTTCTAATTTCTCTAACGTTTTTTACTTTACCAGAAACCAAATCAAAACGCAACTGTCGTAATTTCTCACGATTTTTTATTAAAATACTTTGAAGTTCCAATTTTGATTTCCGTTGTAATTCTATGGTTTTCATAAATTATAGATTATCTTTTAATAAATCTTGTCTTTATCGGCAACTTATCTGCTGCCCTGCTAAAAGCTTCTCTGGCTATTTCTTCTTTTATCCCGTCTAACTCAAAAATAATTCTGCCTGGTTTTATCGGAAAAGCATAATATTCAACAGTTCCCTTTCCCCCACCCATAGGCACTTCTGTTCCTTTTTTAGTTATAGGTTTGTCTGGAAAAATTCTTATCCAAAGCTTCCCTCCCTTTCTTAAATATCTAATAATAGCTCTGCGAGCTGCTTCAATTTGACGAGCTGTAATCCATTTTTCCTCCAATGCCTTTAAACCATAACTGCCAAAAGACAATTCAGCTGCCCGCCTTTCTATTCCTCTTGAACGGCCTTTATGCCATTTTCTATGTTTAATTTTTTTTGGCATCAACATAATCGCTTCGCTTAAAATTAAAAAGTTTAATTAAATTATTTTTAGCTTTTTTGCTATATTTTTGGATTTTTTGTTTTGTGTTTCGGGTTTATTCAAAACTTCTCCCCTTTGTATAACCACACTTTTACTCCTATTACACCATAGGAACAATAAGCCCTTGCTGTTCCATAATCAATGTCTGCTCTTAATGTTTGTCTAGGAAGACGGCCATCTTTTAGCCATTCTCTACGTGCGATTTGCGTTCCATTTAAACGACCGGAAACCTCCACTCTTACCCCTTTTATTTCTTTATTAGCCATAACTTTACTCAATGCTTGTTTCAATACTCTACGATAAGGCATTCTTTTCTCGATTTGCTGAGCAATCCATTGAGCAATAATATTAGAATGTGCCCAAGGATTTCTAATCTCTCTGATTTCAATTCGTATTTCTTTTTTTATTTTATTTAATGCTGTTAATTTTTGATTAATAAGTGATTTATAGCTCTTAATAATTTCTTTCTCTAATCCTTTTTTAAGTTCTTCTGCTCCTTTGCCTCCACGACCAATAATAAAACCAGGTTTCGCGGTATTAATAATAATATTAACCTTGCCGGGAAATCTCTCAATTTCAATATTTTGGACTCCAGAATCCTTTAATTTTTCTTCTAAAAATTCTCTTATCACAAAATCCTCCTTCAGATATTGAGGAATACTCTTTTTAAACTGCCATCGAGAATCCCAATCACTTGTTTCTCTCAATCTATATGCTTTTGGATGCACTCTATGACTCATAATTTAAAATGCTTTTCGCCTGAATACTCTTTTTATATTTTGTGTTATTTTCGGCATATATTTCTTCTTTGTAATTTTTGGTTTTGGCTTCTCTGTCTTAATAGCTGTTTCTCTCTCAATAACTTTCTCTTCTGTTTTTTTAATTTTTTTAATTTTTTTAGCTTCCTTTTTAATCTCGCTTAACTCTAAGGAAATATGAGAACTCTTTTTCTGAATTTCAGCAGCTCTTCCTCTTGATTGCGCATGCCATCTTTTTAGCTTCGGTCCCTCATCAACAAAAATCTTTGAAATATAAAGATTATCCTCTTCAAACTGGAGATTATCTTTAGCATTAGCTAAACTTGATTTCAAAAGTTTTAATAACGGCTTAGAAGCTCTATTCGGCGTAAAATTTAAAATCCTTTGAGCCTGCTCAACTGATTTTCCCCTAATCAAGTCAACTACTAAACGGACTTTTCTCGGAGCAATATGAAGATATCGTAATTTCGCTGTAATAGCCATTGACTCACGTAACATTGTTATGTGTTATGTGTTATATGTTATGTGGATTTTTCTTTTTCTTTTTCCTGTTGTTTGGCTTTCATTTCCTGTTCTTTCTGTATTTTTCCTCCATGCCTTACAAATTTTTTTGTCGGAGCAAATTCACCTAACTTGTGTCCAACCATATCCTCTGTAACTAATACTGGAATATGTTCTTTACCGTTATGAACACCAAAAGTAAAACCAACCATTTCTGGAGATACAGTGCAAGCTCTTGCCCATGTTTTAATAATCATCTTGTCGCCTTTTTTGAACTTGCTTATTTTTTTTAATAATTTTTCGTCCACATATGGACCTTTTTTTAGTGATCTAGCCATGTTTTTTTAATTTTTTAGGTTTATTTCTTCTTCTCTCTCCTTCTAATTATCAACTTATCTGTCCATTTTTTCTTTCTTGTTTTCTTTCCTAACGCTGGCTTTCCCCAAGGCGTTTTCGGATGTTTCATTCCAATTCCAGTTCTTCCTTCTCCGCCTCCATGAGGATGGTCAACCGGATTCATTGCTGACCCTCTAACATGCGGTCTCCTGCCCTTATAACGGCTCCTGCCTGCTTTTCCTATTTTAACATATCTATATTCAGGATTTGAAACAATTCCTATTGAAGCAAAACATTCCATTGATACTTTTCTAATTTCAGAAGAAGGAAGAACAAGATGCGTGTATCCTCCTTCTTGGGCCAAAACTCTTGCTGTAGTACCTGCTCCTTTTACAATAAGTCCTCCTTTATTCGGTTCAAGCTCAATATTATAAACTAGAGTACCTATTGGAATATTTTTTAATTTCATTCTATTTCCCGGCTTAAATTCTCCTTTGTCTGAAATAACAACCACATCATCTATTTTTAATCCCTGAGGAGCCAAAATATATCTTTTTTCTTTACCCCCCATCACTTTTCCCTGAAAAGTGGTGGAGGGTTTATCTTCATACTCTAAAAGAGCAATAAAAGCAGAGCGGTTAGGATCATATTCTAAGGCCACAACTTTTGCCGGAATATTAATTTTTTCTTGACCAAAATCAATATGGCGATATATTCTCTTTACCCCGCCGCCTCTATGCCTTATAGTAATTCTCCCCTGTAAATTTCTTCCTCCTCTTTTCTTTAATGCTGAAATCAAGCCTTTTTCAGGTTTTTTCTTATTTAATTGAGAAGATTCAACCTTAGTCATTCCTCTTCTTCCTGGTGTTGTTGGCTTATATGATTTCATAAATCTACGAATTACGAATAAATACGAATATACTAATAATATAAGCGAAACAATATAACTTTTAAGAGCTTCCGCAGCCGAGTGGGCTTGGTTCAAGCGCAGCGAGAGAGCGAGGCGAGGACTGAATGAGCGAGCGCGTTGGGCGAGCGAATGTCTCTTAAAAGTTGTATTGCTGAGCAATTTATCTTGGCAATAATTCTATCTTTTGGCCTTCTTTTATTTTTACAATTGCTTTTTTGTATCCTTTTTTCCAACCAACAATTCTGCCTCTCATCTTTTTCTTCCTGGGAACATTAATAATTCTAACATCTAAAACATCAATTTCATAAATACCTTCTACTGCTTTTTTAATTTCTTTTTTGTTTGATTTAGAAAAAACCCTGAAAATATATTTATTTTCTTTACTTAAATCAGTCGCTTTTTCAGAAATATGAGGTTGCTCTAAAACTTTCCAAGACAAATCTATCTTCTTTCCTTTGTACTCCACAGCTTTTTTTACTTTCTTCTCTATTTTTTCCCCCTTGCCCGCCGTAGCTTCAGTAGAAGCAGGTTTCTTTTTTTTAATAATCTTAGGTTTCTCTTCAACTGTTTTCTTATGTTTTTTTAAAAAATCTAAAATACTCATAAACTTATATGTTACATTTTAAACGTTTCTTTTATTACCTCAATTGATTTTTTTGGCATTATTAAATATTTATAATTTAAAATATCCAGACAATTTAATTCTTTTGCCTGAATTATTGCTAATTTAGGAATATTTCTGGCTGATAAAATTACATTTTTATCTATTTTGGGCAAGGTAATTAAAGTACTTTTTTCTTTACAAGGAAGCTTTTTAAAAATTTCTACCATTAATTTTGTTTTTTGTTTTTCTATTTTTAAATCATCTATGACAACCAATTCCTTATCTTTAAGTTTTTGGCTCAAAACCATAAATAGCGCCTTTCTTTTCATTTTCTTGGGAATTATCTTTTTAAAATCTCTTTCTTTGGTCGGACCAAAGGTTACACCTCCTCCTCTCCATAAAGGCGAACGAATAGAACCTGCTCTTGCTCTACCAGTGCCTTTCTGTCTCCACGGCTTCCTCCCCCCTCCTTGAACCTCACTCCTGTCTTTAGTATGAGCACTAACCTGCCTCCGATTTGCCATTTGGGAAACAACCACCTGATGAACTAAATCAGGACTAAAAGCAACCTCAAATATCTCAGATGGCAATTCCGTTTTTCCGACTTCCTCTCCTTTTTGATTGTAAATATCTATTTTCATAATCAACTTTTGGAGAACAGTTCTCGAACTACCCTCTAATTTCAAGAAGTGTACCACGATGGCCTGGGACAGCCCCATTCACGGCCAGTAAATTATTTTCTTTATCAATTTTTATTATTTTTAAATTCTTAACTGTCACTCGCTCGGCGCCCATTCTACCAGGCATTTTCCTTCCCTTAATAACCCTTTCTGGAAAAGAACTTCCTACTGAACCTAATGTTCTTTGCTCATGCTTAACGCCATGAGTAGCGTTTCTTCCATGAAATCCCCATCTTTTCACCGCGCCCTGAAATCCTTTTCCTTTAGAAATTCCAGAAATTTTTACCTTGTCCTCCTCTTGAAAAATAGAAACATCAATCTTATCCCCTATTTTTAGTTTTTGTTCATTGTTTTTTGTTCTTTGTTCTCTAATATGCCTAAATTCTTTTCCTTTCATTGTTTTTTTTATCTTCTTTTTTTTAGTTATTTTTTTAAAACCAATTTGAACTGCTTCGTATTTATCTTTTTCCTTATTCTTTACTTGAGTAACATAACAAGGTCCGGCTTCAATTAAAGTCACCGGAATAACCTTTCCTTTTTTATTAAACATCTGTGACATTTCTAATTTTTTTCCTAAGATAAACTTCATAGTAATCATAGAATTAAAAATGTCGGGATAACCCGACATTTTTTAGGCTATTTCCCTAAATTAATTTTATTAAAATATAAATATTTTAGAAAGAAAAACCATATTTTATGATATAAATATACGAATATTTATAAAGGATTGATAAATTCGTTGATAATATTACATCTTGATTTCAATTTCTACGCCAGCTGGAAGGGTTAAACTGGTTAAAGCATCAACGACTTTCGGATTAGGATTAAGAATATCAATCAACCGTTTATGAATTCTCATTTCAAACTGCTCCCGGCTGTCTTTATGGATAAAAGAAGCCCTATTGACTGTATATTTATGTATTTCAGTCGGCAAAGGAATGGGTCCATAAACTTCAACACCATAGCGTAGAGCCGCCTCAACAATCTGTCGAGCGCTATTATCAATAACCTTATGGTCATAAGCCCACAACTTAATGCGAAGCTTGGACTTAATTTCTTCTTCAACTGCTTTCTTTTTGACAACCACGTTTATTTTTAACTTTTAAATTTCTACTTTTAACTTACTTAATGATCTTCGTTACTACCCCTGCCCCTACGGTCTTGCCTCCCTCCCTGATAGCAAATCTTTGCTTTTCTTCAAGAGCAATTGGAGCAATTAATTTAACTTTTAGATTAACAGTGTCTCCGGGCATAACCATTTCTGTCCCTTCCGGTAAAACAACATCCCCGGTAACATCAGTCGTTCGAATGTAGAATTGCGGCTTATAACCGGCAAAGAAAGGAGAATGTCTTCCACCTTCTTCCTTGGTTAAAACATAAATTTCACCGTCAAATTCAGTATGAGGAGTAATACTGCCGGGCTTTGCTAAAACTTGTCCTCTCTCCACCTCTTCTTTCTTGAGGCCGCGAAGTAAAACTCCGACATTATCACCGGCTCTTCCTTCATCAAGCATCTTGTTAAACATTTCCACGCTCACTGCCACTGTTTTCTGCGTAGGTTTAAAACCAACGATTTCTACTTCGTCATTTGAATGAACTATTCCTCGCTCAATCCTGCCAGTAGCAACAGTTCCTCTTCCAGCAATAGAGAAAACATCTTCAACTGCCATTAAAAATGGT
The DNA here is from genome assembly GCA_049642725.1 of Minisyncoccales bacterium. Taxonomy (GTDB): domain Bacteria; phylum Patescibacteriota; class Minisyncoccia; order Minisyncoccales; family JAGMDC01; genus JAGLYZ01. Next base: position 133,572 of record JBARPC010000004.1, read on the forward strand.
TTATCAATGTCCCGAGTTGGTTCAGGAAAGTAATCATCTACTGCTTTGACTAAATCCAAAATCGGTTTGGCTGCTTCATCATCAGCTGACTTTGCATCAAGCGCTTTAATAGCTGAACCGCGAATAACTGGAATTTCATCTCCTGGAAATTCATATTTCTTTAAAAGCTCTCTTACCTCTGAATCAACTAAATCAATTATTTCAGGGTCATCTACGGTATCACATTTATTCAAAAATACTACTATATGAGATAATCCTACTTGGCGAGCAAGCAAAATATGCTCTCTGGTTTGAGGCATAACACCATCAGCAGCCGAAACAACCAAGATTGCTCCATCCATTTGAGCGGCACCGGTAACCATATTTTTAATATAATCAGCGTGGCCAGGACAATCAATATGCGCATAGTGCCTCTTTTCTGTTTCATACTCTAAATGGGAAATATTAATAGTTAAACCACGCGCTTTTTCTTCTGGAGCAGAATCAATCTGCTCTACTGCTTTCTCCGATGCTTTAAAGCCTTTTAATCCTAAAACATGCAGGATAGCTGCTGTAAGCGTGGTTTTACCATGGTCTACGTGACCAATAGTACCAATATTAAGATGAGTTTTTCCTCTTTCAAATTTTTCTTTCTCAGCCATAAATCATTTAAACATTTTAACATTTTAACATTTTAACATTAATTCTTGTTAATATGTTAGCATGTTAGCATGTTGTTATAAGACTATATTATTTATTATATTAAAAACAAAAAAAAGTCAAGGTCAAGGTTTTTATTAAGGGTTTCTAAACCGGCAAATCCTCAATCTTTAACGATTCTTCTGTTTGAGGAGATGTTTCTTCTGCTGTTTCTGAATATTCTCTATTATCCTCTGAACTAAATTCTTGATTTGGATTATTTATTTTCTGGTTAATCTCTGTTTTTACTTCTTCAGCATTTTCTTCTTTTTCAAAAAGAGGACTTGTTTTTTCTGAAGAACTTTTCGTAGTATTACCTATTATTTTCTTATAGTCATCAAAACCCATTATCATTAATACTGGTTCCCCATTTTCTACAATAATAAACTTGCCTCCATCAATCTTTATTAAATTTTTGATTTCATTGAGTTCCATAATGGTTTTATATTAGCAAACTTCTCTTAAAAAATCAAATTTTTATTTCTTTTTTATCGCCTGCACAATTTCCTCTTTAGTAATCCCAGCTTCTCCGATAATATTTTTTATCGTGCCTT
>JBARPC010000005.1:0-47507 GCA_049642725.1 Minisyncoccales bacterium
GGTAGAACCAGTAAAAGCAGATGAAAACAAGTAAGGTATTGACTTTTTTTTATTAAATAGTAAAATCACAATATAGTAGCTTTTTCAGAAAGGTCGGGCTACTGAATGAAAAAATAAAGTTAAGAAATTACAGACTTATGGCAAAAGACAATGACAAAGAATTTCTTGAGTACATTATTAAAGGATTAGTAGACCACCCTGACGATGTTAAGGTAGACAGAAGCGTAGATGAAATGGGGGTATTGCTTTCTCTTAAGATTCATTCTGAAGATATGGGTCAGGTAATCGGGAAAGCTGGCTCCACTGCAAGATCTATCCGAAACTTAGTCAGAATTGTTGGTCTTAAAAACCATGCTAGGGTAAACTTAAAGATTGAGGAACCCGAGGGTGGCAAAGCTACTACTCGAGATACTCAAGAAAGAAAAGAAACCAGTGCTAAAGAAAGCCTGGACGATCTCAAATTGTAAGTTTACAAACAATAGAAAACCGTGCTATCATATTTGATAGCGCGGTTTTTGTTTTCTTCGTCAAACTATGCGTTTTGATATTATCACAATTTTTCCGGACATTTTTGACTCTTATTTTAAAGAGAGTTTGATTTTACGCGCCCAAAAAAAGAGATTGATACATATTAAAATTCATAATCTAAGAGATTTTACTTTTGATAAGCATCATGTTGTTGATGACAGGCCTTTTGGCGGCGGCTTTGGAATGGTGATGAAAATAGAACCCATTTTTAGAGCAGTAAATACTGTGAAGAAAATACAAAATCCAAAATCCAAAACCATTCTTTTCACGCCGAGAGGGAAAAAATTCAATCAAAAAATGGCTTATCAGCTTTCTAAAAATGACCAGCTTATTTTAATCTGCGGCAGATACGAGGGGTTTGACGAGAGAGTAGCAAAAATTGCTGATATGGAATTATCTATTGGTGATTATGTTCTAATGGGCGGTGAACTGCCGGCAATGGTAGTGGTAGAAACAATAGCTCGTTTAATTCCAGGCGTTATTGGCAAGCCAGAGTTATTAAAAGAAAGAATTCCAGTTAAACGCGGCAGAGGAGGCAGGGGATTTATTGAATATCCTCAATATACCAGACCGGAAGTTTTTAGCCCTAAAAAAGGTGTTTCTTGGAAAGCGCCTAAGGTTCTGTTGTCCGGCAATCAGAAGAAAATTGAACAATGGAGAAAAGAACACAGAAAAATCATCTTGTCCTGAGGCCTGCCGAAGTATTGAAAAATAAGTAGTTTTATGGTATGTTATATCTGAAAATGGGTAGGTTCCTGAGCGGCCAAAGGGGACTGGCTGTAAACCAGTTGGCCTCGTGCCTTCGGGGGTTCGAATCCCTCCCTGCCCACCCCTTCGCCAAGGCTTCGGGGTGCAAAGCACTCCTTTATCAAAATCGTTGAATATGAGTCGTAACGAAGTTGATAGTTTTAGCGAAGGGGTGTTCTCCGAAGCTTTAGCGAAGGAGAACAACAATTTATGCATTATGTTTATATTTTAAAAAGTGTTAAAGATGGAAGCAATTATATCGGCGTAACAAAAGATTTAAGTAAAAGAATCAGAGAACACAATTCTATTGGTTTGAAGTTTACCACTACAAAAAGACCTTATAAGATTATTTGGTATTCTACCTTTTTAGACAAAGTAAAGGCATATCGATTTGAAAAATATTTAAAAACCGGTTCTGGAATTGCATTTTTGAGAAAACATTTAATATAAATTAAAAATGAAAAATAAAAAACCATCTGAAAATGATTTCAAAAAAGAAATTACTATGTGTCAGGAATTGTGCAGGAAAAACAATGGCAAGTGCAATTGGGGAAAATGTAAGGATTGCGGAGTAATTTTTCTGCTATATAAATTACACAAAGGAAAACTAATTGAAGATAAAAACCAAATTGAAAAACTTAGAAAGAAAATTTTGAAGATATAGACTGCCGATGTAGTTCAGTGGTAGAACATCCCCTTGGTAAGGGGAAGGTCGGGAGTCCAATTCTCCCCGTCGGCTTGCTTAAAGGGCGTGAGGTCAAAGGTTCGATTACGCTAGGTCTATTGAAGACGTCTGTTGAAGTCTGACGTCAACAGACCTTCCGCCTATAAATAAAGTCGTCAGTAAAACAATAAAATAAAATCATGGCAACAAAAAAGAAACCATTTATAAAACTTCAGTGCAAGGAATGTAAGCGAATAAATTATTATACTCACAAATCAAAAGGAATAACTGAGAAGAAGTTAGAGTTGAAGAAATTCTGCAAATGGTGCCAGAAGCATACAGCGCATAAAGAAATGAAAAAATAAGTAACTATGAGCGATTTAGAAAACATTGAGAAACTGGAAAAAATTCTGAAAAAGAACGAAAAGGTTCAAGCCATTCTGAAATTAGCGCCTTCTCTGAAAATGCCGAACTGGTATTTGGGCGCTGGATGTATTGCTCAAACCGTATGGAATATATTGCATAGCTTTGAGCCGAATAAGGGAATCAGAGATTACGATTTGGTGTATTATGATAGTTCTGACCTTTCTTCCGATGGAGAAGATTTCTATATTAAGAAAGGAGAGAAATTATTTAAGGATTTTCCTGTTTTGGTAGAAATTAAAAACGAGGCAAGGGTGCATTTGTGGTACAAAAATCATTTCGGGTATGAAATCCAGCCATATAAGTCGGTGGAAGATGCCATCAGAACGTGGCCTACTACAGCTACATCTGTGGGAGTGAAATACGGAGATGATAAATTCAAAATTTTTGCGCCGTATGGATTGGATGATCTTTTGGGAATGATAGTAAAAGCTAATAAGATTCAGATTACAAAAGAAATATACCAGAAAAAGACAGAAAGATGGATGAAGATATGGCCAAAAATTAGAGTAATTTCGTGGAACGATTCCTAAATCCGTCTTGATTTGAAAAAATTCTGCAAATGGTGCAAAAAGCATACAGCGCATAAGGAGGGGAAGAAGTAAAACTATGGAAGATTGTATATTCTGTAAAATTGCAAAAGGAGAGATTGATTCAGCGAAAATCTGGGAGAATGAGAAATTTCTCGCAATCCTTGATGTTAGTCCAAACACCAAGGGAATGACGCTTTTGTTAATTAAAGACCATTACGATTCGTATATGTTTGATATACCAGATAATATTTATACAGAATTTATGCTAGCCGCAAAGAAAGTTTCTAAAATCTTAGAGCAAGGATTAGATGTAAAGCGTGTTGCTATGGTCATGGAGGGAATGGGCATTAATCATGCGCACTTGAAGTTATATCCGCTCCATGGGATTAAGGATAAGTTTGAGGAGATGTGGGCAAAGGAAAAGATCTTTTTTGAAAAGTATGAAGGCTATGTCTCGACACAATTAGGCCCAAGAGTTGACTTAGAAGAACTGAAACGACTTGCAGAAGAAATTAAGAAAAAGAATTTATAATCTTGATTTGAAAAAATTCTGCAAATGGTGCAGAAAGCATACAGCGCATAAGGAGGGGAAGAGATAATTAACTCTTAAACATGGAAATAAAAATTGTTAAGGATTCTATAAATAAAAAAGAACTTATTGATATAACAAGAGGACAATTTGGTAATTTAGTAAAGGCAGCGGTTGATATTGAGCAAGAAATAATGGCTGTGGGCGGTGAAATGCACGCCGATGAAGAAGTAGCATTAATGGAACAGGAAAATTCAAAACGGGAGCATACATGGTGCATTAATCTTTATCCGGAAAAGAGCGGCGAGGAATTGATAGAATTTGATTCTATAAATAATATCAAGCCTTTCTATGATAATCGTTCGCGAGATGTAGAAAATCCGAAGACAAAAGAGGAAATCAAAGTAATTGTAAATAAATTAGTTGTGGAGTAAAAACATGAAGATTATCCATAAAGAATTAGCGTCGGGAAGATGGTTTCAGCTTTCTTTAGCCGAGCAAATGGCAAATATCGGAAGCGAAGTGAGCAGGGCCTGTAAATGGCAGGGAAAAGATGAAGATATTTTTTGTGGCGCGGTTGAACGAGCATTAGAACTTTTTGATTTAACATTAAAGGATCCGCGCTGGAATAAACGATTAAAAGAAATTGCTCGCGCCAGAGAATTATTTTGCGATGCAATTACTGGTGGAAAAGAATATAAAAGCACGCTTAAAGATCTTGACCGTTATTTCTTTTGTTACGCTTTTTACGCTCGCAATAAAATAGGGGCATAGTTCAACGGCAGAATAGTGGTCTCCAAAACCATTGATGAGGGTTCGAATCCTTCTGTCCCTGCCATCATATGCTAAGTCAGGTGACTGAGACGCACGTGTGTTAAATACTTGGTGTCTAATAATTAAAATAAAAGAAGATATGCTAAATAAATGATAATTACTATTTATGATTTACAAACATCAATATTTTAGTTTAGATGCTAAAGCTAAAAAGGTTTTTGACGAAAACGAAAGAGAACTTCGTTTGACGGGCAATGCTTATCGCATGCTCGTTTTTTTGTGCGAAAACAAAAATGCCAATCTTACAGAAGTTGGTGATTATTTTGATTGGGCTAAAGATTACAGCGAAAACCACATTAGGCAATATAGATACAAGATAAATACCATTATTGGTCGTGATGTGGTTGAGTATAAAAATGGGGTTTATTCCTTGATAGGAGAGGTAAAAGAGATAGAGAATTTAGAAAAGAGCCAACGTAATACGGATTTATTACAGGGTAGTGATATAAAATTAGAGAAAGATATTATGAACAAAATTAGAAATATCAAATTCAGCATTATACCAGGAATAATAGCTTCAACTTTATTGCTATTAACTTTTTTGGACTGGCCATATGGTTATTATAACTTTTTAAGAATAATCGTAGCAGGTGCAGCTATTTATTACGCATATTATCTTTATCAAAAACTTAAAGAATTAGATTTGTGGTTCTGGGGTTTAATTGCCATCGCAATTATTTTTAATCCTATTGTTCCAATCTATTTAGGCGACAAAACAATATGGATAATTATTGATGTAATAGCAGCGATATTTTTTATAAGTTTCATTATTAAATTTAAGAAAAAATAATATGAAAGAAAATTTAGAAATTAAAGTTTTTATATCTATATTTTTTATAAGTTTAATTATATGTTTGGTTGGTTATTTTTGCGTCCCTTCTCCGAAAATAAGCATTGGCGAGGGGCTTTTTATTTCTATTGCCATCTCTGTATTTATTGCTTTATTTATTACTCTAATCTGCATAATAATTAATTGGATTTTACTTGCTAAATCATTTATCACTAAAAAATTATTATTTGAAAGTGATGTATCGGCGGCAAGGCAACAAAAAGAATTAGAGCAACAAAAAATCGGGAATAATGCAAAAACGAAAAAGAATAAATTAGCTGTCACAGGTTTCATTTTAGGCGTACTTTCTATTTTTTTAAGCTGGATAGGAATTATTCCAATTTTGGCTTTAATTTTATCAAGTATAGGATTGCATCAAACCAAAGAACGAAAAGAAAGTGGCGAAGTTTTAGCCATTATTGGATTAATTTTAGGCATTATTTTTACGCTAATATATATGAAAACTTACGGACATATCTAAAAATAAATTTGTCTTATGAAAGAAAAAACTAAAACCAAAAAACAAAAGCTTCTAAGTATTTTCTTGTTATATGTGTTTACTTTTGGGCTGTATTTTTTATTCTGGTTTTATAATAGCTGGAAGAAGATTAAAGATTATACCGAAACAAGTTTTAATCTTTCTTGGAAGATAATAGGTTTATTTATACCAATCTATAATATGTGGGTAGTCTATACTCTCTTTCGTGAAGTTAATTTACTTAGAAAAAAAATTAATCTTCCATGTATATATCCTCCAGAAGCTTTGGCTTTTTTATTTATTCTTTTAACATTTTTGATAAGAGGATTACCTGATCCATGGTGGATTATCGCTTTTCTATTGAGCGTTCTTCCTATATTAGAATGTCAAGCTGAGTTAAATGAATATTGGGATAATAAAAATGAGTCTATTAAAGAAGATATTGATGCACAATCTAATAAAATAATAAAGAATTGTCCTAATTGTGGGGCTAAAATTAAAAGAGGTGCAAGTTTTTGTGCTCAATGTGGTGACAAAGTATGATTTGTCCAAATTGCAAAAAAAGAATATCTAAAGATGATAAATTTTGCGGATATTGTGGTTCAAGAATTAATTTTAAAGAAGAAAAAAGTAATTATCCAAAAGTTCTTGATAAACACAAAATAGAATACATTAGTCGTCCCAGAAAACAAGATATTCAAAAAAGACATACAAGTATAATACATACTTTACACAATCACTGGAAGGCAACTCTTTGGATAATTATCGCACTTTTTATTTTCTGGAGTATTATTTCTGATAGTGGATTTGGCACAAGAGAATTTCCTGAATTAGCAGAACCAAAAACTATAACTTTTGAATGGAAATACAATGGCTTTAAGTATGTCATAACAGAGACCTTTTATAAAACAGTTTATGATTATTACAACTCAAATCCAGATAAACATTGTTGGCAAGAAGTAGAAGATTATGAAATTTGTCTTAAAAGGTTTTTAGAAGAAGCAAAGGAAGATAACACAATTTCTAAAATTGCATCAGATATTAAAACAATAGCTTTAAAAGAGAGGTTCGGGGGTGATGAATTATTAGAATTAACCGTAGCTTTTGTTCAGTCAATTCCTTATGACGAAGATAGATTTGAATTAATTGCACATCCCAATAAACTTGAAGATTTATATCCAAACTATCCCTACGAAGTTTTGTATAACAATAAAGGGGTTTGTGCAGGTAAGACATTTTTAGCCGTATCACTTATTAAAGAACTTGATTATGGAGTTGCTATGTTTTATTACGAACCTGTAATAGAAGATGAAGTTGGACACATAGTTCCAGCAATTGAATGTTCTAAAGAATACTCCTCATATGATTCTGGTTACTGCTATACAGAAATTACAGAAAAAGGATTTAAAATAGGAGAGATACCGATAGACATTGATGATGGAATAGCCAAAACACGAACAGCTATAAATTTATTTGAAGAAGAAAATATATTTGATTCGGATAATTTAGGGTTAGGAAATGCGGAAATTTATGTAATAGCATATGGTGATAGTTATTATGGAATAATCAACACTATGCAAACAATAGAGAGAGTAGAAAAGTTAGAGAAAGAAATGGATACATTATATCGTGTTATAAATTCGTTAGACAAAGAAGCTCAACAGTTAGAAAACAGTGTAGACTATTATGATCAACAAAGTGAGGCGGCTTATAAAAGACACATGGTTTTAGAAGATTATAGTTCATATAATGAATATAGCAGGCTATACTCCCAGTACGAATCTGCTCATAAGAGATACGAATCTAAATTAAATGAATATAATAAAAAAATAGACAAATATAACGATTTCGTTGAGGAATATAATGTTCTAATAGAAGATTTTTATAAATAAATCTATGAAAGAAAAAATTAAAAAAAATTGGAAATTAATTTTATTATTTTTAAGTATAATCTTTTTTATAATATTATATTTTTTATTTGTTTTTGATATTGGTCTAAATAGTGAACACTTTGTAAGAAGAGATTTTAATGGTGCTTTTTTAGCAAGAGAAACAGGAAATTGTAGTTTATTTAAAGAGTATGTTTCGGAACAATATAAAGAAGAATGGAATGAAAAATGTATGAATGAAAAAGATAAATCTATTAGTCCTATAAGAAATTTCAGTATAAAAAATATCACTATAGCTAACGAAAAAGCTTTTCTACAAGTAGAAATAGAAAGAGAACTAAATATTATAGCAAGAGCTGAAATAGAAAAAGAACTCGGTAGAGAGTTTGAAGCAATCTTCAACTTCAATTATGATATGGAAAAAACCAATTCCGATAAATTCTTATATATCATTCCTAAAACAAGGTGGATTATTATGAATGAAATTATGACAAAAATGAGATAAATCTATGAAAGAAAAAATTAAGAAAATTTGGCATTATGTTGTTCTAATTGTTTCGACCTTAATAATCATTGTTCAATCTATTAATCTTTTAACAAATTTAATAGTTTACAATTGGTATGGTGTTTTAATTGATACTGTTATAATTTCCTTGTTTTTATACATTATTTGGAATAGATTCTCTAAGAAAAGACAATCTATCAAAGAAAAAATCAAAATTCAAAAAGGTTTTATTCATATACCAATTTTAGCTGTAATTATGATTGGGACTTTAGCTATTGGTGGTGGAGGGTTTGGTTTCCTTTATTATAAAAATTCTGAGCTGATTAAAGAAGCTGAACAATTAGCCGAAGAAGAAAAATACAATGAAGCAATTGAGAAACTGCAACTTGCTCAAGATAGTTTTATTGTTGAAAAATTGACATTGAATAAACAAAAAATTACTGATAGAACAGAGGAAAATAAAAAATTAGTTATAGATAAAATAAATTATAATCAAGGATTAGATAGATTTGATAAAGAAAATTACCAGGAAGCCATAGATTTATTTTCCGAGATTCCCGAAGACTCTTTTTATTCTAATAACTCTAAGTTAAAGACAGAAGAAGCTAAAAGAAAAATTGTTGAGGAAGAACTTGGAGAAACAAAGACAGCTCAAAAGGAAGCTGAAGAAGAAGCCCAACAAGAAGCAATCAAAAGAAGTCAAGCTGAAGCGAAAGCGAAACAAGAAGAATTTGAAAAAAAGTTAAGAGAGCAAGAATTAGCAGATAAAGAAACAGAAGAAAAAATGATGAATGCCGATAATGATAACGATGGTTTAACTTATAGAGAAGAAGAGAAAAAGGGAACTTCTGATTGGAATTCGGATTCTGATGATGATGGAATACCTGATGGGGAAGATACTAATCCTACTGGTGGTGGGGAATATAAACCTCAATATTTTGAGTGGGAGTATGATGGCACAGCTTGGACTTGGACTTATTCAATACACGAAGATTGGTATAACTATTATAACAACAAACCAAGAAGTTCTCACGGTCTTGAGTATGTGACCTCAGATGACCCATTTATACAAGAGATAGCAAAAGCACTAAAAGAAACTGCGGAGGAAAAGGATTATCATTTAGCTTCATTTATAACAAGTTTTGTGCAGGGATTGCCCTATGTAGCTGATTTTTATACAAATATTGCCGACCGCCCAAAATATCCAGTAGAAACATTTATTGATAGAAACGGTGACTGTGAGGATTTTTCATATTTGTCTGCCTCGCTTATTACAGCTACTGACATAGGAGTTGCGTTAATTGAGTTTGATGACCATATGGCAATTGGAATCAAAACAGTTCCAGAACAAGATGGAAGTTATTACGAAATAGGTGATGGTAGATATTATTATTTTGAGACAACAGCAGAAGATTGGCGATTAGGAGAAATGCCAGATGAATATAAAAATAAACAGGCGAAAATAACAAGAGTTTGGGATGGTGAAATTACCCATTCTTATCCTAAATATAAAAAACCTTGCTATGCTTCACCAGATTTTTCTGGTTATTATTACGATAGTAGTAATTATTATTCAGACAGCCAATGCAATAACTTAATCTATTGTATGCCTTATCAAGAGTTTTATCTTAATCCCCAAACTTCAAATTTTTATTGGGATAGTAGTTGTAGCCAAATAGTTGTAAAAGGATGTAAGAAGTCAAAAACTTATTCTGGAAAATTTTATATATCAGGCACAGCTTGGTATTACGACTCAAGATGCACAAACCTTTATAAATCTATGACCTGTGATTACCCGTCTTCTTACGCATATAGCTGTGCCTACGAATCTTCTTATAATCTAAAAGAGAGCACTTGTGATTACTATAAATCATCCAGCTACTTATCTGACTTGGCTGATGATTGTTATGAAGAACTTGCCCAATGCAGAAAGGATATAAATGAATACCAGAGCAAATTAGATGAATACAATCAATGCAAAGATAGAAAAGAATACTAATCTTAGAAATAGTGAGTAGCGAAGTAGGATAAAATTTGATTAAAATTAATAGATAAGGGGACACTTCACTTTTGAAAAAATAGTGTCAACTCTATTTTTTAAAGCAAAAAAAAAGCTCAAAGAATACGAACAGAAAATTGATAAAATGGTGTATAAACTATACAACTTAACCAATGAAGAAATTAAAATCGTAGAGAATTTTAATAAAAAATAAAAATTGCGGAGGCAAAGATTGTGATCCTAATGAACTTTTTCAAACTCGCAGCAGAATTTGCGAGCCATCAGGTTGTAATATTGAAACCGGAAGTCAATGCGTGAATGACCCAAGTTGTGTCCCAGTTTTTGAAACTGAGACACCATTATTTGAAGAAAAAGTAACTATTATGCATCCTTCTGCACCAGAAGAAACAGCGCCTCAGAAAAGTTTATTGGCTAGTTTAGATATGGTTTGGGAAGAAATTACTCAATCAGTTTTCTTGGTAATAATCGTAATTTTATGTTTGATTGGTTTGGTTTTTATTGGAGTTAAGGAATGGCGTTTGTTTCAAAAAAAGAGAAAGAGATAGATCTATGAAAGAAAAATATGCGTCAATTTTATTTTCAAAAATAGTGAGTAGTAAAAAGGGATATGTTCGTAATATTAAGCGTTCACTAGTAATAATCTTTGCGTTTGTTTTATCATAGCCACAAAGGGCTCAATTTTTTTTATCTTTCTCTAATTAATGGTTTTAAATGCGTTCAACACGGTGGAGCAAGCTTGTGCTCGGTTCGAGCGACCAAGACGCATCAGAATAAGTAAAAACATGAAGTATAATGCTTCATGTTTTTGTGTCTGTCGTTATTGAAATTTTAATTGCAACAACCTGGCATGAAATCACGTTTTGGTGATGGCCATCTTTTCTCTACTCCTTCAATCGTTATTTTTAAACTTTCTTCCTTGGTAATACTATATTCTTTCCTTAATTTTTCCTTACAGCTATCTGTTAATTCTGATACATTATCTGCATATTTATATATATCAGCTGTTATGAATTCAGAGCAGTATTCGCATCCAGGAAAATAGCGCTTCATCGCTTCTAAATCAGCCCAGTCTTCACACTTAGCAATTTCTGTAAATATTTCTTTTCGTATTGCTTCGGTTAATCCAAAGAGAGTTTCTTCTTTTACTTCTTTGATAGATTCAAGAGTTTTTTCGTCAATGTGGTAGATAATCTTATAAGAGTCTCTGATATTATCCTTTGCTATTTCTTGAGTTATACCGTCCCAGTTTCCATTAGGACACCATTCAGTATAGCCAATAGTAGGATTACCTCCTTTTAAGTTTTCTTCGCTCTCCCAAGATTGAACTACAATTTCATCTATATCTGGATTTTCTGTAGATTTCTCTTTTACTACTTGAGCTAATGTAGATTTTAATTCCTCCAAAGTGATATCAGAGGACACTACAATTTGATATTTCATTCTGAAATTGAGAGGCAAATCTTCTAATTCCTGAATAGAATAATCTGATAGTTTTCTCACTCCCAATGCCTTAACGCTTATATCTTCTTCATTGGCTATTTCATAATCTCTTACCTTGTTTTCTTTAATATAGTTTTCGAAAGAAAATTTCTGTTCAGAAATTTGGGGTTGTTCTTGGGCTTTTTTCTTTTCTTCACCGCTTGGAGCAATGATAATTATTACAAAAATAACAATTAACCAGAACCACCACTTTTTCCAGATTGGTTTTTTAGGTTTTATTTCAGTTTCGTTTGTCATTTTTTTATCTGAGATTATTTTAAGTCTTTCTCCGACCTTTTATTTTCGGCGGCATAACACAAAGCTCGCCGCCAGCGATGGTTTTCACCACCCATACCCCTTTCGGGATATGACCCGGTAAGAGTGCTCTGACGACGAGCTTGATGTCTCTTACCGGGTTTTTTGTGCCATGCCTTATAGAATTATAAGGGTTAGGCAATATTAAATTGTTATTTCATTATACCTGATTTTCTTTATTTTTCCAGCAGAATTTCTCTATCCTTAAGAACCAATTTACTTTTCAAACAGGAAAGCAGTTCTCGTTTCTCAAAAATATTTCCTTCTTTTAAGAGATATTTTGCATAATTCCGTATATCAACATCAATATTCGTATTTTCTTTTTTGTCACCAAGAACCCCAATTCTGAATTTATTGAATCTCATAATTTCCTGCTCGATTTTGGATTTTATTCCGAGTTCGTCTAAATCAACTTTGTCTATAAGTTTTATTAGTTCATTAATGAGATTTGGTTCATTGATGGCAGGGTTTTTACAATCAATATTTCTCGCTTTCGTGCAGAAATAATAGACATGGCGGTTTACACCGCCATTTTTGAGCTTTTTAAATTTCTCGTCAGCTGTAACGCCTGAACCGCAATATCCGCATTTAATCAACTTTGTGAATGCAAATTCCTTGCTTTCGGTTTTCGGAATAAAGTTTTCGTTAAGCGTCATTTGGACTTGATCAAACAACTCTTTGCTTATAATCGGTGTATGCTTGCCAATATACCAATTACTGCTTCCTACTGGATATTCAAACTCTCCGTAATAGAAGGAGTTTCGAAGGATAAGATAAATATTTCCAAGTACCAGCAGTTTATCATTTTTGGTTTTGAATCCAATTTCTATCAACCAGCGATATACTTTGCGTCCACTCCATTGTTCATTTGCCACTCTTTCAAACATTTGTTTTATAATCGGTGCTCGTTTCGGATCTATCCTAACTTGGCATTTCTTATCAATGTGTTTTTCGTTGAGATAGCCAGTAGGAGCTACTCCTGGTCTAAATCCCATTTCACATCGCGTCCGCAGACCGCGTTTCACATTCACAGCCTTATTATCGTTTTCAAGTTTAGCCTGCGAACCAAGTATCATAAGTAGAAATTTTTCATTCGGATTATCGGTGAATTTTTGCCCGAACGTCTTTATCTCTAAGAGAAGTTTTTGATCCATAAGATCTACGACCGAACCCAGGTCTCCGGCGTTTCTGCTTAGTCTATCCGGAGCCCATGTTAGGATGCCGTTGTATTTTCCTTCGCGGACTTCGGTTAACATTTGATTGAATATTTTTCTTTGGCCAACTTCCTTTGAGGAATATGATTCGCGTTTGATGTCTACTACTTTAAGATTGTCTCGTTCAGCTAAAGATAGCATTTCTTTTACCTGTGATTCTATAGAAAGAGCTTGCTTGTCTTCGGCTTCGCTTGATTTTCTGGCATATAAACAGTACTTAATGTTTGTTGTAAGAATAGGGAACTGGTTATTACTCAATTGTGCTGTTGTCGCTTGTTCCATAGGTTTATTTTTTTAATTTCTTATTATTCGACCTTTGGAACAAGGATGCCGCAACCCTCCTAGGGAGTCCAGACCCCATCAGTTGGTAAATTGTTTATAAGCTAAAATAGATTTAAACTTATCTATGGAAAAGGTCTCCATCCTTCGTCATCTTCTCCATCATCTAATAGCCCCATTCTTCTTCGCGGACCAATATTAATCCATTCAAAATGTGGCACAGGTTGATTGCAGTATACGATAAATTGGTTGGCAACGAGCGAAAAGGCATCCGCAAGATCGTTGTATTTTTCTACACCGAAGCCAATAAGTTGAAGAATAAGTTCTTCGGCACCTTTTTTGGGAAACAGAATGAGTCCTTCTTTTATTGCTGCTGTAGTAAGCACAAGTCGTTCATGTTTGTCTCCGTGGGGAGGAACACCCTGAACCTGAATTCCTAAACTATGACAATGCTGAATAATAGATTCCTGATAGGCGACTTTTTCAACAAAAATTGTTGGATTAGAGTATACTTCCGTATTTGTCACTAGAAGTTTAATCTGCGTTACCTGTTCCGGGAATCCAACAGTATCATTAAAAGGAAAAGGCATGACGTAAGCATACTTTTTATCTTTCACTTGATAAATTCTCATAGCAACAATAGCCGTGCGGTGTGCACTGTTTTTTTCTGATATCGCTAAATCCACGCCAATATAAGTCTGAACGAAATTTTTATCATCCGGAAGCTCTTTATCGTAATCGTAATAATGAATATATTCGGGTTTAACAACGCGTCCCGTTTCAGAAACAACACGAAGAAGGTATTCTCTTAACCAGGTGATTTCGGTAATGCCTTTTGTTTTTTCTTCCTCGATAGCTTCCTGGTTGGGAAATTTCCCGGGCCAGGCACAATTACCCTGTTCGTCCAGAAGGGGATATTCCCGATAAATACCGTGCATTTTATTTTCCTTGATATTTTTTTGCAGTCGTTTAATAAGAGAATCTTCATGAAGCAGGCTTCCAACAATTATAAGTCTGGTATATCTGCTTCCGGCAGGGATTACATCACCGAGAAGCCAGTTGTATACCTTGTCTCTCCCTTCTTTTGTTCTTACGGAATCCATGTCTTCCAGATCGTCGCAAATGATTAATTGCGGACGGTACTGCTTATGACGTATACCACGTATGCTCTGTTCGGTAGAGGCAACGGTAATTTTGGCATCATAATGAGTTAGATAAAGTGATACCAAATTCCAACCATTGTGTTCTTCCTTAAAAGGTCCTAAATCATTTTTTAGCAAATCGTTTGTCTCAAGCTCGTACTTGATTTGTTGGAGCAGTGTTTGAGCTTTCTGCTGTGTTTTACTCAGAATCAGAACGTGTTTTATTTTCTGCTCTCCGAGGATAGCCCAGAGCGGGAAAGAAAGCGAAAGTAGGGTTGATTTTCCACAGCCACGAAAACCGAGTGTCACTGCACTGCGGATGTTCGTATCCTGCGTTATATGGAATATTTCTTCGTGGAAAGGAGCGATGGGGAATTCGGTATAATGTGGAAAGTAGAAATAGAAGAAGAACTTATGACTCCTTTTTACGATACTTAATCTGACTCTTTTCTCTTTCAACATCACATCAAAAATTTCCTCCACACTCATTTGTTTATTTTTCTTTTTCATGGTTTTTTGTCGAACGAAGCAAGCCGGAGAGCTGTTTTTACTAAAGCCATCTGTTCCGGCGTTAGTTCTTCGTCCGAGTGTGTTAAGCGACCGCTAATTTCAACTTTATTTCCATATTTTGGGTGATGATGACGGAGCCATAATTGAAGAGCCTGAAAGTTCCGGTCGCGAATCAGGGAAATTAGCTGAGATTCGCTCATATCTGTTATAAATGCTTCGCCTTCGGTAATAGCCGCATCAGCCTCCCTGGCAAATTTCTTACTTTCTCGCCAGCGGTAATATGTGGTTCGTCCAACGCCAACCTTTTTGCAGGCAACCTGCACAATTGGCATTTCCTTTAGCACTACAATCATTGAATCTTTTATTTTATCTTTTTTCATAACTTTTTAGCATTGCGGCCGGTTAATTTTTCAATTCGGCATCTTATAACCGCCGTATAAATGGGGGATTTCTCCATTACAAAGCATCGACGTTCCATGGTTAAAGCCGCGGCTGCGGTGCTTCCACTACCACCGAAGGGATCAATGATTAGGTCACCCCTTTTAGTTAAGACCTTTAGGTAAGGAATAAGTATGGGTAGCGGTTTGGTCCCAAAAATTATACCCTGTCCTGAATGTTTGGCGTCGTCTACTTTGAACTGAATAAAATCGGATGGACAGATCTTTTTCCCTTTTTTATAGCCTTCCCAATGAGGTTTTCCACTAATAGCGTATAGAGCCGTTTCGTATTCATTCTGTAGTAATTCATTTTCCGATTCGCAACTCAGTTCTTTATTTCCCGATTTACCAACCATGGCTATATCGTACTTGCTAAAGAATTTATACTTGGCGGAAAATCCCTGCGTCCTATTCGGGGTATTCCAGACAATCATATTCTTTACTTTCCAGTGTTTCTCCATCTCTCCCCATACGGTTCGAATGTTTTTCCAATTTTCATATACGATGATTGAAAAATCTGGCTTGGCTATCTTTGAAATATTTGCCATCCATTTTTGGGTGAAATCCGGTGGCAGGAAATCCGTTTCCAAATACCGCCTGTCTCTTTTATAGCCGAAACCCTCAATAGCTTTTCCGTGCTTTTTCTTGCCCTGCAAATAATTCAGGATGTATGGGGGGTCGGTTAGGCACATGTCGGCTTTTTCTTTACCCATCAACTTGAACACGTCATTTTCGATAGTGGAGTCTCCGCACATTATCTTTACAAACGGCCCAACCTTATAAACATCACCCTTCTTTATATCTATCTTTTGAATTCCAAGTTTCCGTAATTCTTTTTGGAGGTCAAAGATTTCTGGGTTTTCGTCAATTCCGAAAACTTCATCCAATTCCTCTGAATTAAATCCAATACCACTTAAGAAATCCTCATCAAAGTTAGCCAACAAATTCCAGTCCCAGTCGCCAGTATTCTTATTTAAGCGGATGTTCAATTCCTTCTCGCGTTCAATGTCCGAAATGTTTACGTAAACCACGGGAATTTCCTTAAACTTTAACTCTTTTGCTGCCCGTAACCTCATGTGCCCGCCAATCACAATATTCTTCCTACTTGGAGCAATATTTGCAATTACTGGATCAACCATTTGGAATCGTTTGATGCTCTCTTTTAATTGTTCCATTGATTCATTGCTGATTTTTCGGGGGTTATATTCCGATGGCCGGAGAGAATCTATGGGAACATACACTATATTAAGTTTTGGTTTTGTTATTTTAGTCATGCTTTTAATTAGATTATTTATTCTTTATTTACCTCGACTACTGGTAAATATTCACCGCAAGAAACCATCGACCAAAATTCTTTCCAGAGAAACAAAACGCCCGCCTAAAAGGAGAGCTCAAAAACAATATTTGTTTAAGCTATCTTTTTAAGCGGGCACGACCGAGGCGAACCTCTTCGATATTTTTATTTATTGAATATCTTCTATCGGAGATGACTCCGAAATCCGTGGTACCTACGAAATGTCTCTAAAAAGAACTTAACTTCTTACCGCTACTTTTATTATAAGAGTCCCATCTTCTATGTCAAGTGCTACCAATTCTCCATATCCTTCGGTGGCTTTATATCGTTCAAATCCTACGCGGCGATTACGGGCCCGGACTGCTTCTTTTAAATTTTTATCAAACAGAATTTTAACCATTCTGTCTTTCGGAATATAAATCTTAAATTTTTTTCCAGAATTAATTGCATTTTTATATATTTCAGTATTTTCTTTATTTAAAGGGAATTTGCTTTCTATCATCAAACCTGAATCAGGGGAGAAGTTCATGTTTACATTTGATATCTGTGTAGATATCCTGGCACCTTGATGCATTTTTGAGTTGTATGGCAGTTCGGGATACCATTCTTTAGGTTTCCTAAAAACAGTCCCATGAAATTGGATATAATTAACTACCATGTCTGCATATTCCGGTTTTTCAACAATCTCTATACTATCTTTTTTAATTTTTCCTTTACTTTTCTTTTTTAGCATTGTAAATTAATAGTAGGTTATATTTTAATTATATTCTGATTTATGAATAAAAACAAATTACCAGAAATTCTAACAATGAAACAGGCTTGCGAGTTCTTGAACGTTCACCCCAACACCTTAAGAAATTGGGATAATAAAGGCGCTCTTAAAGCTATTCGATTTGGTAGTCGTAGAGATAGGCGATATAAAAAATCGGATATTTTAAAATTGATTAAAAAATAATTTATATGTTTTTAAACGATAACAAAAATTGATTAATTTTAAAAAATATGAAAAAATTTTTTGAAAATTACGTTCAATCAATTTCTTCTAAATTTTCCCACAAAGAAACTAGCGAAATGGGATACAGAGGAGATTTTGAGATTCTAATTAAAGAGATTTTTAATTCAATTAAGGTTTATAGAATAGGACACGATGACAAAGCTGAAGAAGGGAATAAGCCCGATTTTGTCATATTTAAAAATGATGTGCCCATTTTATATATAGAAGCAAAAGACATTGGAATCTCTTTGGATAAGGTTGAAAAATCGGAACAAATGGCAAGGTATTATGGTTACACGAATTTAGTTCTTACTGATTATGTAGAATTTCGTTTTTATAGAAATGGACTTCGTTACGAAGAACCAATAAAAATAGCAAATTATAATATTAAAAATCGGACGATTTCGCCTATTCCAGAAAATTACGAACATTTGGCAAAATCGCTAATAAACTTTACTCAATCATTCAAAGAGCCAATAAAATCAGGAGAGCATCTTGCTAAAATTATGGGAGGCAGGGGGCAGAGAATTAGGGATAATGTACGCCAATTCTTCGCCGTTGAAACAGATAAAAATGCAGGGATTTTTCAGGTTTATAAGGCAATACAAGATCTCCTTGTCCACGATCTCACACAAGATTCTTTCTCGAATATGTACGCGCAAACTCTCGTCTATGGCCTTTTTGTCGCGCGCTATTATGATGAAACACCAGAAACATTCAGTCGCCAGGAAGCACGAGATCTTATCCCTGCTTCTAATCCCTTTCTCGGACATTTTTTTGACCATATTGCTGGACGTAATTTCGAGAAAAGGCTTGCCTATATCGTTGACGAACTTTGCGAAGTCTTTTCCCATGCGAATGTAAAAGAATTAATGAGCCAGTATTTTAAAAAAGATTTATTTGGCGAAGTTTATAAAGGGCTTGATCCTGTAATACATTTTTATGAAGATTTTTTGAAAGAATACGATTCTGAATTACGAAGAAAAATGGGCGCTTATTATACACCATTGCCTGTTGTGCATTTTATTGTTCGCGCGGTAGACGAATTGCTTAAAAAAGATTTTGGATTAGCCAGAGGCCTTGCAGACACTGTAAAAAACAATGACGGTACTCATCGTGTCCAAATTCTTGATCCGGCTGTAGGCACCGGTACATTTTTAAGCTCTGTTATTGACGCTATTCATACCAACCAATTGGAACGAGGGCAAAAAGGAGGATGGGTGAGTTATGTTCATCACGATTTGCTTCCTCGAATTTATGGTTTTGAATTAATGATGGCTCCTTATACCATTGCTCACCTTAAAATAAGCATGAAATTGCAAGAAACTGGGTTCAAGTATTTTAATGAAACGCGAGAGGGAAAAACACGACTTAAAGTTTATCTGACGAATTCTCTTGAGGGCTCTCAACCTCAGAAGGATTTATTTGCTTTTGATTTCGGAGCGGCTATCGCCGACGAAGCTAAGGAGGCAACGAAAATTAAAAACGAGAAGCCGATTATGGTTGTGCTTGGTAATCCGCCATATTCTGTTAGCTCATCAAACAAAGGCGAATGGATACAAAATTTAATATCAGATTATAAAAAAAACTTGGGCGAAAGAAAAATCAATCTTGATGATGACTATATAAAATTCATTCGTTTCGCAGAACATTTTATAGAGAAAAATAAAAGTGGAATAGTAGCCATGATTACCAATAATTCTTTTATTGATGGCATTACGCATCGCCAGATGAGGAAACACTTATTGGAAACATTCGATGAGATTTATATTCTTGACCTTCATGGAAACTCCAAGAAAAAAGAGAAAGCACTAGACGGAAGCAAGGATGAAAACGTATTTGATATTCAGCAGGGAGTGGCGATTTCTATATTTATACGTAGGGTTGGCGAAAAAAAAGGACTCGGAAAAGTTTATTATTCCGAAATTTATGGCATAAGAGAATATAAATTTAAAGCCCTCGACGAAAGTAATTTGAAAACCATAAAATGGAATAATCTTGGATATTCCGAACCTTATTATTTCTTTGTTCCGAAAGATTTTATGGGAAAACAAGAATATGAGAAAGGTTTTTCTATAATTGAATTGTTTCACGAATACAATTCTGGAATACAAACAAAAAGAGATCATACGACAATTTCTTTTACAAAAGAAAGGTTAAAAAAAGTTATTTCTGATTTTCAAAAATTATCTGAACAAGAGATTAGGGTGAATTATAATCTACCAGAAGATGGGCGTGATTGGAAAATAAAATTAGCAAAAGAAGATTTATTAAGAGATTACAGAATTACTGGTATTTTGTATAGACCATTCGATAATCGATTTACTGTATATACAGGAAAATCAAAAGGTTTTATTGCATATCCAAGGCAGAAAATTAATAAACATATTATTGAAAAAAATAATTTAGTTTTGGTCACTTGCAGAAATCAAATCTTTAACACAATAGCATTGGTGACTAAAAAAATATCTGATTTGCGCACGTATTCAAATCCAGGATCTTTAGGGACGGATTACGTCTTTCCCCTTTATTTATATTTAGATGATGGTTCGTATATACCAAACCTGAAAAGGGAAATAGTTAATGAAACAGAGAAAATTGTTGGTAAAGTTTCTCCAGAAGATCTTTTTGATTATATTTATGCCGTTTTATACTCTCCAAATTATCGAGAGAAATATAAAGAGTTTCTAAAAATTGATTTTCCATATATTCCTTACCCAAAAGATAAAGTGAGTTTCAAAAAGTTTGTTGCGCTTGGCGCTAAGTTGCGTTCATTCCATCTTCTTGAGTCGCCAAAAGTAAACCAATTTATTACTACTTATCCTATTACCGGATCCAATGTTATAGAGAAAATAGTTTACAGAAATGGCAAGGTATTTATTAATGCCGAACAATATTTCGGTAATGTTCCTAAGATAGCTTGGAATTTTTATATTGGTGGTTATCAACCAACTCAAAAATGGCTCAAAGATCGAAAAGGTAGAATTCTTATCAGTACTGACATAGATCATTACCAAAAAATCATCATCGCCCTAATCGAAACTGACAGAATTATGAAAGAAATTGATAAGATTATTAAATTTTAATTAAATAAAACCGACAGAAAATTGATAAAATGGTGTATAAGCTTTACTGACTAACGGGAAAGGAGATTAGAATTATAGAGAGTGTTTCAAGATAGATTATCATAGAGAAAAAACCAATTAAATTGAATTAATACAATAAAACGATGTCAATATTAGATAACTTTATTAAAATAGTTGATGAGATTTATGGAGTTTATTTAGATAGCACGGCTGGATTTGATACTGTGAGAGAAAGTTGTATAAAGCTTCAAAAAAATTTAGCCGTTGAATGCTCATTATCGGAAGAAGAGATAGATAAGCGTTCGTTCACTTTTGGAAAGGGAAATCCTAACAAAAAAGGAGCTTATCCGCTTCATGTTTGTTCGCAGGGGATATTCAAAAAGAGAAATAAAAAGAATGGAAGAAATTATAGAATAATTGCGAGACTTTGTTTGGTTATGATTTATCAATACTGGGAAGATTATTATAGGCCAAGAATAGCTGAAGAGAACAAGGTTTTAAAAGAGAATATAAAATGGGACATAATTGGAGATTTAAGATTTTTTCGTGAGTCGATTATACATCACAAAGGAATTGCAATTCCTAAGATAGAAAATTGTAAAATATTGAAATGGTTTAAGGAGGGAGAAATAATAAACATTAATAATCGTCAATTTGAAGAAATTATTAGGAGTATTAAAACTTCAAAATATGAAATATGCTAAATAAGAGGAAATTAAAATAGTTGAAGATTTTAACAGCGGTATTTAAATATGAAAATCGTATTTCCAAACAAAAAGCAGTTAGACGAACAATACAAAAAGGAACATCCTGCTGATTTTATGACGCATTTGAATTATGTCTCTTGTTTAAACGATTTGTCTAAAAGTTTAGTAGTAAAATGCAATATTAATTTAAAAAATAGATTGCCAGAAACAAAAAATTTGTCTAAAAAAATCAGGTTGATAAATTTGGTAAAAAGAAATTTAGATGAAGAATACAAATTAATTTTAAGAGATCCTGGGTTCGCTGAAATATGTGTTCCTTGGATTGCCGTTAAATCATACTATCTCTTTTTTAATTTATTTTTAACATTAGAGTATTTAATCACTGGTGAGGAGCGTTCCTTCTTCAATTCCCATCACGGTGTTTTAGAAAATCTAAAAAGACATATAAGAAATAAAGAACTTGAGTTTAATAAGACGCAATTCAATAAAATTTATAAAGGTGGAAGTATATTAAAATGGAAAGCTAAGCCACACGCCAACATTAAAATTACTAGTCCAAATACACAAGAAAGATTTTTCCAAATTATTAAAATATTAATGAGGTATTACATTGAAGACTTCAAACGCAAAGAAAAACTAAAAACCTTAAATTGTAAAAAGGGAAAGAGTTTTTTAAATAAATCTAATATAAATATCTGTGAATTTTTTTACTGGTATAGGATAAAATCTAATTATAGAGATTTAGAATTTTTGGATAAGGATATAAGCGATGATTGGTTCAGTGATTTTTATAGAAATTATTTTGAATTAACATCTAACTTTTATAAAACTATTCAAAATTTGATAAACAACTTATCAAAGATTAGATTAAATAAAATGGTTTTATAAACTTTATGAATTAACGGAAGAGGAGATTAAAATTCTTGAAGATTTTAGTAAAAATTAATCTATGGAATATATTATTGAGTTTGATACAGGTAAAAATATCCGTTTTACAGGATTTCATTTTTTTAAAAATATAAGCGAATTTTGTAATCTCTGTTACTTTATTTTCAAAGGAGAAAAGTCTTTTATATTATTAGATATTAATTATGGTTACGATATTGACGACAGATTTCTTTTAAAGCAAATAGTTTCCGCTGAAGTAGACGTTCTGGCTAATATAATTTCTTGGGAGTATGAAGTTGCTATGAGGGAATCAAGGATATATTTAAATGATTTTAAAAACATTAAATCTTTTCCTTCTAAGGAGCCAGAAGACGCTAAATTCATTTATAAGGGATTATTCACGAGTAAACTTACAGAGGAAAATTTGTCTATCCTTTCTGGTTTTAGACAAATGAAGAACGAAGTAAGTCGTCCTCTCAAGTATTTAATGTGTTATCGTTTGCTTGAAGTATTTGCTAAATATCATGAAAATAATGTAGATAAATTTATAATTAATAATAGAATTAAGACTAAATTTATGAAAGACCCTAGAAATTCTAAAAATACAAAAACTTTAATTACTCATTTTAGAAATAAAATTCATCCGACAAAAACAACATATATTTTCCCATCAAGTTTGCTAAGTGCTCATTTGGAAGAGATTGAACGTGTAGTTTCTCTAATAATAGGAGACATAATAAAAATTAAATAAAAAATTAATGAAAAAACAATTAAAAGATAAAAATTGTATTTATTGCGGGAAGCCAGCAGAGGATGAAGATCATATACCATCTAGGAACCTTTACAAGGGGATTATTAAAAATATAAATCCCATTAAGGTGCCAAGTTGTAGAAATTGTAATAATTCTTTTTCAAAAGATGAAGTATATTTTAGAGATTTAATTAGTAGTTTAAGATATGAACAATCAATAACGGCTACTTGTTTGTTTGATAGCGTTATTAAAAGATCAATAATAAAAAAACCCGGTTTAGCTAAAAAGATGTTCAATCAGATGTCCTTGGTGAATTTCTATTCGAAAGGTGGTATTTATTTGGGGAGAAAAACAGCAATAAAAATTGATCACAAAAGAGTATTTAATGTTTTAGATAAATATATAAAAGGATTATTTTACCATCACTTCGGTCAAGCTATACTAAATGATTGGATAATTAGTCATCATTGGCTTACGCCTCAGTTCGAGAAAAGAGTGATCGATATTCTCAAAAAATTAAAATGGAAAAGAGTTCAAAAAAATGTTTTTGTTTACGGATATAATTTTGTACCGAATACCTACCAGTCGATTTGGTGTTTAGTTTTTTTCGGACAACCTATATTTTATTCATTAGTATTAGATAATGAAACCGCAAACAAAAACCGTAATCAATTTAATAATCAAAATAAAAAATAGAATATAAAAAATAATTTTTCAGGGTTTGACAATGGAAGATAATTATTGGAATTATAATAGATTAATAGGGGCAACAGAGGAAGAGATAGAGGCGCTTTTGAAATATGAGATTTGGATGTTTTACGAAACTTGTAACCAGCTTAATTCGTGTCAAGCAACGCGATTTGAAAGAAATTTGTTATTAGAGTCACTGTCTACTCATACTAGAATATTAATAGATTTTTTTTATGGGAAGAAAAAATATCAGAACGATTTAATAGCTCAAGATTTACTGTCAGATAATATAAATTGGCAAAAGGAGAGGCCATCAGTAACCGAAGTACTTAAGGTGGCAAAAAATAAAGCAGATAAGCAATTAGCCCATTTGGGTCGTTGGAGAGTAAAAATTGAGAGAGATAATAAAAAGGTATGGAATTGGAATGATATTAAAAAAGATATGGAAATAATAATTGAGAAATTTGGAAGATTAAGAAATAATCAAAATTTAGTTTAAATTTGAAGAAAGAAAAAAAGTTAAAGAATTCATTTTTAGATTATGCAAATTAAATTACCAGATATAAATTTATTGATGGAAAAAATTTTACCAGTAAAAGCTTCTTTTATTGGTGATTATATCCATCCGGCCTTGGGGCAAACTGCGACACAAACCATAGAACAATGGAGATTGAATTATTTAAAAGAGCTAAAACTAAATAATTCTTTTGATAATATTGAGAAATTTAAGGTTTTTATTACTAGTTTATTACTAAGGGCTAATAGGGGAGAAGTTGGAGGAAGATTATATAATACTTTCAATAATAGGGTTAGAAAATTTAGCGATTTAAATAAAGGAGATATTAGAAAGGTTTTGAGAGATTCAGGTTATCGTTTTCAGAATCAAGGAACAGAAACCGTATTAAACTCCAAAGAGTTATTATTTAACAAATATCAAGGAAAGTGGGATAAGTATTTTAAAGAAGCCAAGGAAGATTATAGGAATAATTTTCCAAACGATGATTTTTTGAAAATAAAGGGAGTTAGTTTCAAAGTAAGAGATTTAGCTTTAAGCTGTTTCCTGAAAGAATATTCTGCTAATGATTTTCATGTAGTTGATGTTTTAGCAAGAACAGGTTTAATTTTATATGGATATGCTGATTTAAATTTTGGCACTAATCCTAACAACAAGAAAAATTATTTATTTTTAAGGAATTTAATAATTAAAATTTCTAAACAAACACGCTATTCGCCAGGAGAAATTGATAGAATTTTTTGGCATTTTGGCCGAGCAATTTGTAGAAGTAAACCATTATGTGAGGAATGCCCCGTTAAAAACATTTGTTTGACTCATAAAAATAAAAAGTAAAAATTAATATAAGACAATTATGAAACAATATCTTATAGATGCATCAGTTCTACACGGTTGGTCTAATACTAAAGATAAACACCATTCAGTATGTAAGAAATTTTTCCAAGATCGCTTAGAAGATGAATTGTTTTTTCCTATTCATTGCCTTTTTGAAGTAAAAGCTTCCAGGGAAAGAAGATTAAAGGGAGGTGATTTTTCTGGACTACCCGGCAAATTTGTTTTAAGAAATAAGAAATTCATTAACGTTGACCGTAAATTTTTTGATCATTGTCAGCAAAAAGAGCTTTTCGATGCATTTAAAAAACTAAAAGGTTCTGATTTAATTTATGCATGTATGGCCAAAATAGGCGGTTTCATTCTTGTTACCTGCGATAACGATTTCGACGCTTATAGTAGAAAAATAAATTTATTGAAATTATGAAAGAAAAAATTAAGTAAGAAAGAATTAATAAAAATAATTAAAGAATTTATATTTTATAAACATGCTTTGGCTATTTTCAAAAAATAGATCAGTTGATTCATCAAAAATTGTATTAACTGAAGAATTCCGTTCTGTATTGTCTTTATTTGAAAATTCTAATAATAATTTGTTTTTAACTGGCAATGCAGGAACAGGAAAAACTACTCTTCTTAAACAATTTCGAGAACAAACGAATAAGAAAGTAGTTTTGTTAGCTCCAACGGGCATTGCCGCTCTTAATGTTGGGGGGAAAACAATACATTCTTTTTTTCATTTTCCGCCCCGCATTATAACATCTCAAGTCATCAATGAATTATGTTCTAATAACCGGATTTACAAAATCGTTGACACTATTATTATCGATGAAGTATCTATGGTTCGAGCTGACGTTTTTGAAGGTATAGATATTTTTATGAGACGGCATGGACGAGATAGTAATCGACCATTTGGTGGTGCCCAGATTATTTTAGTTGGCGATCCCTATCAGTTGCCACCTGTTGTGACTTCCGCAGAAGAACCGGTAATTTCGAAGATTTACAAAACACCATATTTTTTTAGTGCAAAAGCATATAACGGTGGTAAATTTCGATTATTAGAGTTAACGGAGATTCATCGACAGCACGATGCGAAGTTTATCGAGTTTCTAAATTTAATTCGTCACGGAAACGTAAACATGCGAACCCTTCAACCCATTAACAATCGCATCACTAAGGATTTTTATTCAGATTCTAAAAATCAAGGAGTTACCCTTACAACAACAAATAGGGTAGCAGATACCATCAATCAGACAGAATTATCAAAACTTTCTGGTCCAGAATATGAATTTGAGGCCAATATTGAAGGTGAATTCCCTAAAGAAAAAGATGTAATTATTCCTCGCAATTTATCATTGCGTAAAGGTGCGCGCGTTATGGCCCTAAAGAACACTGGAAAGTTTAATAACGGAGATATGGGGATTGTAACGAAATTGGATGGAAAAAATATTTCTATCAAATTAGGCTCAACTGGCGAAGAATTCGTCGTTTTACAAGACGAATGGGAGAATATTCGTTATGGTATTGACCCAGATTCAAATACTATTACGACAGAAGTTCTTGGAAAATTAAAACAATTTCCACTTCGTCTTGCTTGGGCAATTACTATTCACAAGAGCCAGGGAATGACTTTTGATCGTGTCAATATTGATTATACTCGATCTCCTTTTGTGGGAGGACAAACATACGTTGCTCTTAGTCGTTGTCGAACCTTAGAGGGCATTACTATCACAAAAGAACTTTACCCGAACGATGTATTCGTCGATGATCGAATAGTTAATTTTATGAACGGCTCTCAGGATGCCAAAGTTTAGGCCGAAATTAAGATAATATTTAAAAATGATTTCTAAGGAAAGTTTAGAAAAATTCAAGAAGATTTATAAAAAAAGATTTGGCGAAGACATTTCCGATCAGGTTGCTTTAGAAAAGGCGACTAAATTATTGAATTTAGTGAAAGCCGTTTATCGGCCAATGACTAGAGAAGAATATGATAAAGTCCAAAAACGTAGAGAAAAAACAAAATAATAAGGAGGGATTAGAGGAAGCGAAAAATAATCTGTTGGGATTTTTTGATTTACTTCTCAAAATCGATAGAAGAATAAATCCTCAAAGATATAAATTAAAAAGGAAGAAGATTTAATTAAATTAATTTTTTTGGGAAAATAGTAATATGGAGAAATTATCAAAAAAACTTATTGTTTATCTCGACCAGAATTTTATAAGCGAAATGGCAAAGGTTGAAACAAATAAAAAAGTAAGTTCTCAATTTAAAGATATATATGAATTACTTCATGAGGGTTTTATTGATGAAAAAATTGTAGTTCCATCTTCTTGGTTTCATGAGATTGAAACAAGCTTGTCTACTATTCTTAAAAAGAAAATTATGGAATATCAAGGATATTTAGGTCAAATAGATATGAATTTCCCTACAGATATACGAAGATTTCAGTTAGTAAAAGCAGTTAAAGAATTTCTTGGAGAAAAAGAGGCTGAACCTACAAGTTACGGTTTTGTTTTTCGTAATAATCCAGATCAGAGAACAAGAATGTTTGATATCAAAATAGATACTCAACTAGAACGTTTTAATTATAGAAGTGAACGAGTATCAACCGCAAAAGATTTAGATAAATTAAGAAAAAGTATTGAGGAAAATAAAATTAACTATAAAGAACAATTACAAAAAGAGCTAAATGCCCAAATAGATTTTTTAAAGCAGCAAGAGAATTACACCTTTCGTTGGTTATTCAAAAATAATCCAGAAAAAGTAGATATGTTTTTAAAATCTAATTATTTTAAAGAAATGCCAACAGTAAGTATTTATTCGCAGATGTGGTCAAAGCTACTTACTAGCTATAAAAATAGACAAATAAAGAGTAGCGACATGACCGATATTGATATTATATCTACCTACCTTCCATATATAGAAGTATTAGCAACAGATTTATTTATGGCAAATTTAGTTAAGGAATTAGAGCTTGATAAGATATATCAAACAACTATATTTTCCTCAAAAAATGAGAGTCTTAAAGATTTTAAAATCTATCTTAAAAATTATCTAATTAATACCAAAGCTATAAATATTCCAAAATCTTCTATTTTTGTTTTATCAGATGACATTATTAAAGAACATTCATTTGAGTTATTCCATGATTTGGGCATGATGTCTGGAAATATATCGCATAGTAAAGAATGGGTAGATATTTATGGTTTTGATGATGGTAATATGCCCGAATATCAACTAAAAAAGGGACCGAAACGTCCCTGGCCATTTTATGGACTTCAGGATGTACACATAATCAAAATTAAACCAAAAATTCCTTTGTTAGAAATAATAAAAATCTGCAAAGAAAAATGTCGTTCTGAAAAGTTTATTCTCCTTAATTCATATAGAAAATTACCAAGTAATTTCGTAGAAACTTTAATTAAATACTGTGATTCTAAAAAAGATAGAATTTTGAACTACAAAATTTATAGTAGAAAAGTGTAAAATGAGACAATAGAATATATCCTTAAGTAGTGTCTCACTCTCATTTCTCGAACAGAACACCTAAACTGAGACACAGGGGTGAGACATTCCCGAAAGCTTCAAAACGGGACACTCAACTGTTCCATTGGAACACCCCCTTTTCGTGTTCCGTTTGTTCCGTTTTAGCTTCAAAATGCCCGACCGAGACGGGTCAATGGAACACGCCGAAAATAGCCTGAATTACCCTTAAAATCTCGGTTCTGGACCGAGGTTGTCTGCCATCACATGCTAAGTCAAGTGACTGAGACGCCTTAATTCGAGTCACAAGGGGGAATAGGATGGTGCTCGGTTCGAGCGACCGAGACAGGTTTATTTTTACAATTCTAGTCTAAATTGCGGTCGCTGATCGAAAATAAAAACGGCTGAGTTTAGCCGTTTTTAAGACTCAGAAGAATAGTTTTTATTTTTTAATTCAAGATTATATATTTATACCTTAGCGAATCAAGGTTCTGCCGAGCGTCAGCGAGGCAGGTTCTTAATTACAAAGTAATCAAGGTTCTGCTGAGCGTCAGCGAGGCAGGTTCTTATATTTTTTATCAACGATTTCTTTAGCCATTTCTATGTCGCGGATAGCTTGAGGCGAAAGATGATATTTTGCCCGGAGATATTGCGGAAGATCAGGAAGCTCATACTCGTCACTATCAACTAAGCCGGCTTCTTTCAAGAGAGCTCCTACTGGTATGTTATAAAATTTTGAAAGTTTCAATAGGGTATGAATATTGATAGTGAAAAAAGAATTGCCGTTTTCAATTTTGAAAAGATAACTGGGAGCTATTCTAGATTTTTCAGCTACTTCCCTGATTGATAGTTCAGATTCTTTTCTCAATTGTTTAAGATAGGTTCCTAATTTTTTCATTTCGTAAGGAATTGTTTTTTTCAAAGTTTTTAGCATAGCACCTGTGGATAACTTTAATTATTTATTTTAGTTTACTAAATCAAAAAATTCTGTCAAGAGACATTTTGTTATTTAAAATAAACAAATAAGAAAGTAGGCTCTTAGTTTTAACTTATTTTTTGATAATTAAATTAAAAATGCCCTCCCTCCCCTGAGAGTATGTTCTCTTAAAGAAATAATTTGTAGATTTCAATAAATAACTCAAAATTGGCTTGACAGCATTGATTGACTTCTTAATAAAGAGTATAATGAAACAAGTTATTAAAAAGAAGATTTACTAAAGAAGATTTACTATGAAAATAATCAAAGAAGTAACTAAAATTTCAGCGCGCACGGAGAGAGAGAGAGAGAGAGAGAGAGAGACGAATTTGCCGCGGGATTTAGCTCTAAGAGTTTCGTATTTTGTATTAAAAACAAATCTCTGTTGCTTGCCCCGTATAATCCTGAAAGGATTTGTTCGGGGCTAATTTAGTGACGGAGGTTTTTGTTTTTAAAAAACGTTTCAGAAATTTAGAATAACTTAATCCTTAAGAATAAAATAAAGCTCTTAATTGTGGTTGGATACAATTAGGAGTTTTTATTTGTTTAGATATCTGAATGGGGCGTGGGAGGGCTAGAAAATCCAACTACTTCCCACGCCCGATCCAGATATCTAAATTTAGCTATTATAGGATAGCATAATTGAGGAAATTTGTCAGCCCTAAATAATAAACCCGCTAAAATTTAAGCGGGCAAGGGTCGATTAGGGCAAGTGTAAAATAAATCTTAAATTCAAATTTAAACAAATATGGCTGTAGAAAAAGCAATAGGTAGCTCTAGTTTAGTGGAGGTAGTAGACCGAATTCTTGACAAGGGTGTTGTTATTGACGCTTGGGTAAGAGTTTCATTAGTTGGTATTGAATTGCTGGCAATTGAAGCCAGAGTGGTAGTTGCTTCGGTTGAAACTTGGTTGAAATATGCAGAAGCTGTCGGTCTTACTGCCACCGCTGCCTAAGAGCTAAGCTAAATTGTTTAAAGCATCCTTTATGTTCGGAGGAGTACCCGAATTCCTTCTCCAAATCCTTAAAAAGGGTTAAGAGTAGAAAGTATGCCTTAAACAATATTTTGAATATCAAAATTTGTTCTTGAAAAAAAAGAGTAAATTCTGGTATTTAAATTTAAGAGTTATGTCTAATAATAATTTCAAAATTGCTCAAGACATCGTCGCTTCATACGAAGCTCGGATAAAGGTAATTCAGGCAACAGCTGAAGACACCCAAAAATTGCTTGAAGAATTTAGGGAAAAGAGAGAAAAGATGAGCCAGGAATTAAAAGGAGCTTTATCCCAACATGAATCTTTGAGAAAGAAAGATTTTGACAAAATGATGGAAGATATTTTAATTGCTCAAAAAACTCGAGAAGAAAATGTAAAACAAATGCTAGTTGATTTTCAAGATGAGGAAATGAAAGTTGTTGAGGGTTTAAGAGAAATGCTCAAAAAAGGAGAAAAATTAAGGCTCAAAGATTTTAAGGGTACTTTGGTTAAAATTAGAGAAGAACAAGAAATTCGAGAAAAAAAAACCCCCACTCGTATTGGCGAAGAATTAATTCGGATGAAATCAGAAGTTTGTGAGATGCTTGAAAATTTTAAGAGAGAGCGGGAAAAAGTGGCTTCGGAATGGAAAGAGATGACGACCTCAGTGAATCAAAAACGAAATTTAAATAAATAATTAACCCGCCAAAATTTTGCATCGCAAAACTTAGGCGGGTAAAGGTCAAAAACTATGGCAAAAAAAGCATCAATTAAATACAAGATGATCACCTGTGCTTTCTGTAAAGGAAAAGGAATAGATCCTTTTGGAATTCCTTCAAAGTTGTCTAATTGCCAAGTGTGTTGGGGTAAAGGCAAAGTAGCCATTGCTGATATTCCTCATGAGACCTGCGGAGCTTGCGAGGGTTCAGGAATTTTTGAACATCATCGATTGCCTTGTTCGGTCTGCAAGGGGAAAGGAGTGGTTCCGAAAGACAGGAGGCAGGGATCGAAAGGAATGAATCCGGGCACGGGATTACCGGAAATCGGGAACTACTAAAAAAGTCGAAACTTAACATAAAATTAATTAAATTTTTGATTTTTAATTAATCTAATGTCTCATTAATTTTAGTCATTAGAATTAATTATTAGTCATTGTGAATAATATGGCTTACGCACAAGAAATGAAAAATTTAGCGGCCGAAATCAAAACCTCTCATCAAGACCGAACTCAATATATAGCGGACGTTAAAGATGCTACTCATGAATTGATTGCTAAATTTCAAGGAGAATTGAAAGAAATGGCTAGAGATCTGAAAGATTTTCTGGCAAAAAGTGAAGATACAAGAAAGAAAGATTTTGATGGAATGATGAAAGGGATTCAAGTAAAGATTAAGGAAATTCAAGGCGATGTAAAAGATTTCTTAGCCGAAAGTGAAGAAAAAAGAATGGCCGATTTTAAAGTCACAATGAAAGATATTACTGATAGAGTTGATGATATAAAGAAAACCGCAAGGGGAATGCTTGGCAACTATAAAACAGAGAGAAAAGAGGCAGCTGGTTATTGGGGAAGATTGAAAGGCAAAGAGGCTGCAGTAGTCAAAGAAGCGGTAGTTGAAGAAGCGGTAGCTGAAGAAGCGGAAGAAGAAGCGCCAAAAAGAAAAAAAGGAAGAAGGAAGAAATAATTCGTATCCGAAGCCGCAAATTCGTAAATTCGTACAACGGTTTCGGTAAAAAGGTCGAATTTAATTTATATTCTAGTAAATTGAGAGATATGCCTTATTTATCATCAGAAGAAGAACAAGCTATTATTGAGCCAAAACCAATGGCTGATTTTGTTGAGACACCTTACATTAAGCGATTGACTCGCCGAGCTTTGAATTATCTCAAAGTTGGAATTCCAGTCCATTTTAGGGGTCCGACTGGAACCGGTAAAACCACTTTAGCTTTACATGTAGCAAGCAAAATTGGAAGACCGGCAGTCCTTTTGCATGGAGACGACGAATATAAAACTTCTGATTTAGTGGGAGGCGAACACGGTTATCGTTACCGCTATTTAAAAGACAATTTTATTTCCAGCGTTCTTAAGGTAGAGCAAGATATGTATAAGCGCTGGACGGACAACCGCTTAACATTAGCCTGTAAAAATGGTTTCACCATGATTTATGATGAATTTACTCGTTCAAAACCAGAAGCCAATAATATTTTACTCTCCATTTTACAAGAAAAAGTGATGGACTTGCCGGCCCAAAGACAGGGAGAGGAAGCTCATTATTTGCAAGTTCATCCCAATTTCTGCGCTGTTTTTACCTCTAATCCCGAAGAGTACGCTGGCACTCATAAAGCCCAAGATGCTTTGAGAGATAGAATGGTTACTATGGACCTGGATTATTTTGACCGAAAAACCGAAGTAGCAATAACTCAAACAAAATCTGGCCTTTCTGAAGAAGATTCCGGGAAAATAGTTAATGTGGTCAGAGGAATGAGAACGCACAATCCCTGCGAATTTCCTCCTACTGTAAGAAGCTGCATTACTTTAGCTAAGGCTGTAGTAATTAATAGAGGAAAGGTTTCGGTTGCCGATTCCGTTTTTCGAGAATTGGCTCAAGATGTATTAGTTTCTCAAACTACTCGAAGCCCTTGGTCACCAAAACGAAAAGAGATAAAAGAATTGGTTGAAGGATTAATTAATAAATATTGCTAAAATATGAAAACTTCAATAAAAACACTTCAAGATGTTAGTGGCTTCCACGATCTTAGAACATATACTGGAGCAGTTAGGAAAAGCGGCAAGCCAGCGCTTCCCACCACGAATATCCTAGATCTTTATATGCGAAGGAATGAAAGAGATAGGTTGGTCAAGGAATTAAAACTGGTGAAAAGAAGAAGGGTGCAGTTGCGCGGAAGATTAAAAGACGTAGAGAAGGAGATGACGAAACTTCTCGTTAAGGCTACCAAAACAGCAGTAGACATAAGAGGAGAAACGATAAGGGGCGGCTTAAGTTCAATTGAGGAATCGAAAAAGAAAGGAAAAATGGTATTAGGATATTAAATTCTAATAATTTGTGTTTAAGTTAGTGAATATTTATGGGCATTATGACTACGAACGAGCTAAGAGTTTTATCTATTATTTGGGATTGGGGAGGAGAAGCATCGGTTGATATTATTGCCAGAGAAGTTGGTATTAGCATTGATTATGCAAGGCTTTTATGTGAAAGTTTGGGAAGAGAAGGCTGTATAGATTTTTTGGGCTCCAAACTCTGCAAAATAAAAAGTAAAGGAAAGGTAATGGTAGCAAGTAAAAAGGGCCAGAATCCCCAAAAAATTGTTATCCCAGAAAGGCCGAGCAGATTCGGCTTAGGCAAAGATAAAAGAGGAAGAATTATTTTAAATTATGGTTAAAAAATATAAATTTAAAAAAACTGAAAAGGGAAAAACCGATCAGGCTAGAGAAGAATTGAAAAATCTGGAAGATTTGCCTTTGGTCGGTGGACTTCTCAAAGGATTGGGAAAATTCGTTGATCTGGCAGAAAGAGTAGAAGAAGCCGGAGGAGAGATTAAAAAGAAAGGAGAGATAAAAAGCGATGAGGGAAAGGTAAGGGGTATTTATGGATTTTCGATAAAAAGCGGAATCGGGGAGAGGCCGAAATTTCAAACTTTTGGCAATATAAAACCAATTAAAAAAGAAGCTAAAGCAAAACCGGAATTTAAAATCACGGAGACCAGAGAACCGATGGTGGATGTTTTTAATGAGAAAGACCATGTTTTGATTGTAGCTGAGCTTCCTGGAGTAAGCGAAGACAGTATCAACTTGGATCTAAAAGGAGATATTTTGATCTTAGAAGCTGGAGATGAAAAAAGAAAGTATTCAAAAGAAATTTTGCTTCCCCGTTCGACTTCGCCTGGACGAAGTCCTGGCGGGCGGGCAGCGAAAGTTGATTTTGACGGGAGAGAAGAAAACTTTAAGAATGGAGTACTTGAAGTAAAGATGAGAAAAATATGACAGCTATTTTCAAAATAGCAGAAGCAGAATCAAAAGATGTAGGGAGGGCTATTGTCCGAATTGACCCAAAAGATCTTTCCAAAGTTAAAGCTGAAATTGGAGATATAGTGGAAGTTAAAAGTGCCAAGGAAAAAGTTAAGAAAAAAACAGTAGCTAAATTGATGCCGGCTTTCGAAGAAATGCGCGGCAAGGGAATCTTACAAATGGATGGAATTTTAAGGGATAATATTAAGGTTGGTTTAAACGAGAAGATAAAGATTAAAAAGATAGAGACGAACCTCGCTTCAACTATAGTTTTAAAACCTTTAACTTCGGAAAGCTCTTTAAAAGAGACCGATTCAGAATACTTAGCTCAAATATTGGATGGGGCACCAGTTATTACAGAGAATAAAATCCGGGCAACCTTTTTCGGATCAAAATTTCAAGACTTTTTAGTGGAAGATACTGATCCCGACGGGGCAGTTTTGATAAATTCCGAAACAACAATCAAAATTAAGGGGGCTGCCAAAGCAAAAAGAGGAGTAGGGATTACTTACGAGGATATTGGCGGCCTTAAAAAAGAAATGGGGAAAATTAGAGAAATGATTGAGCTTCCCTTGAAATATCCTGAGGTTTTTGAAAGATTAGGAATTGATGCTCCAAAGGGAGTATTGCTTCATGGTCCTCCGGGCTGCGGAAAAACTTTAATTGCCAGAGCTATTGCCAATGAAACTGACGCTTATTTTACCCATATTTCGGGACCGGAAATAATGGGTAAGTTTTATGGGGAATCCGAAGGAAGATTAAGAGAAGTATTTGAAACAGCCGAATCTAATGCTCCAGCTATTTTAGCAATAGATGAAATTGATGCTATTGCCCCTAAACGTGAAGATATGGGGGGAGAAAAACAGGTAGAAAGAAGAGTAGTGGCTCAACTTTTGGCTTTAATGGACGGATTAGAATCTCGAGGAGATTTAATTGTAATCGGAATTACCAATATTCCTAATACTTTAGATCCTGCCTTAAGAAGACCGGGAAGATTTGATCGAGAAATTTCAATTCCTATTCCTGATAAAAACGGCAGAAAAGAAATATTAGAAATTCATACCCGGGGAATGCCTCTAACTAAGAACTTTGATTTAGAGAAACTGGCTGAGATTACTCACGGTTTTGTAGGAGCAGATTTGGAGGCCCTAGCCAGAGAAGCGGCGATGTCGGCCCTGAGAGAGATTATGCCAGAGATTGAATTTGAAAAAGAATATATTCCTTATAAAAAACTTTTGGGCATTGAAGTAACCATGGATCATTTCCGAGAGGCACTGAAAGAAGTTGAACCCTCGGCTTTAAGAGAAGTATTTACTGAGATTCCTAATGTCAGGTGGGAAGATGTCGGAGGGTTAGAGGACATAAAACAGACCCTCAAAGAAGCTATTGAATGGCCATTAAAATACGGAAAGCTCTTTGATCATTCAAAAACCAGTCCCCCTAAAGGAATATTGCTTTCAGGGCCTCCGGGTACCGGAAAAACTTTAATAGCTAAAGCAGTAGCTTCTGAATGCGGAGTCAATTTTATTTCAGTTAAGGGCCCCCAACTTTTATCCCGTTGGGTTGGAGAAAGCGAAAAGGGAGTAAGAGAAGTTTTCAAAAAAGCAAAGCAATCCTCTCCCTGTATTGTCTTTTTTGATGAAATCGACAGTTTGGTTCCGGCTCGAAACCAATCTTCAGATTCCCATGTAACAGAACGGGTGGTTAGCCAATTTCTTACCGAACTTGACGGCATAGAAGAGCTTAAAGGAGTAGTAATTCTAGGAGCAACTAATCGATTGAATTTAATTGATTCTGCTTTACTGAGAGCCGGAAGATTCGATTTTCTCTTGGAAGTTCCAAAACCCGATGAAAAAACTAGGCTGAAAATATTCAAAATTCATACTCAAGGCAAGCCCTTGGCTCAAGATGTAGATTTTAAAATCCTAGGTAGGGAAACAGAGGGGCTTACCGGAGCTGATATTGAAACCATTTGTAAAAAAGCATCCATAATGGCAATTAGAGAGTTTGTGAATTCAAGCAACCCCAAAGGAAAGCTTTCGGCTTCCTACGTGGCAGGCCAAAACGAGAAAAATTTTAAAATTAAATTTAAATATTTTAAAGAAGCATTAAAGAATTTAAAGACATAATATGCCCAATATAGAAGATCTAAAGCAAGCACAACAGCAATTAAACCCCCACACCAAACGAGGACAAATCGCTGAAAGCGATTCAGTTGGAGAAGCCAGTCCTCGTTCTGGTGTGGGGGTAAAGGAAAGCGAGCAAGACCCAAAAGACACTAAAAATTTTCCCAGAAGAACTTCTCCTCCCTTCACTGTTTCCAGAGCTGTTAGCGAAGTGCCTGACGTTTCTCTAAACAAGAAGGAAATTCAAGGACAGGAGGAGAAGAGTTGGGTTTCTCCCCAAGAATGGCAAAAAGAAATCTTAAATGAAAAGCAAAAACTTGAAAAGGCGTCTAAGGAAATAGAAAATTGGCAGGCAAAAATTCAAGAACGGCTTGGGATAATAAAAAAATTAGAATCTCAAAGCGAAAAAATAGATGAAGCGGTAGGGGAACTTCAGCAGAAAATAGTTTTAGTAAAAAAAGAAAATAATACTTTCTTGTATCAAATAAGAACCTCTCGCTTCGCTCGAGAACCTTGATTCCTGCCGGCACTAATGTATAAACATATAATTTTGAATTAAAAAACAATATTGAACATGGAAACCGAGTTGGAAATTTTAAAGAAGATTCTGAAAAATAAAAAATCTGCTTACGTTCGATTGATTTCTGTTCAAACTGGCCTTGGCGCAGATTATGTTCGATATATTTGTAAAAATTTACAAAGAAAAAATTTAATAAAAAAGCAGGGGAGAGATGAATATTCAATAAACCACGCAGGAGAAAAGGAATTGGAAAAAAGGGGATTAATTAAAACAAAAGGGATTTTCCAAAGTTCACAAACTGGTTGTCCAGCTTTTGCAAAATTAGCTCTGTGGAAACCAAAGGAAATTAAAGTTGGAACAACTCCTGTTGTTAGAGCTAAAATTGAAAAAAAATTGAATTTTCCTGAATTAAAAGAAGAAAAGTTAACCATTGGTAAAAAGGTCGAAAAAGCAGTATCATTTCTTAAAAAATTAAAAGGAAAGGAGGGATTCTAAAAAGGATTATGAAAAAAGGAAAGAAGAAAATTAAACAATCGCAAGCTATGCCATCTCAAATTGGAAGAGGTTTAGATGTAGGGACTACTTTCATCTATTCAGCCCAGAAAATGGGTTCGGAAGTGAAATTTAATACTGAGCGAAACGCGTTCTTTGATATTGAGCGAAATGATTTCGTTGAAAACATATTAAAAAAATCCAATGTAAAATGCGCCCTAAAGGGAGATAAACTCTGTGTGATAGGAGAAAATGCGCTAAAATTTGCCAATGTTTTTGGCAAAGAAACGAGACGTTCTTTAAAAAGCGGAGTAATTAGTCCCCAAGAAGAGGATGCTTTACCGATTCTAAATCTAATTATTGAAAATACTTTAGGTCCCCATCGCCATAAGGGCGAAACTATCTTTTATTCAGTTCCGGGCGCTCCGGTAGACGCTGATTTCAATGTAATTTACCATGAACAGATTTTAAGAAGAATGCTTCAGAATTTGGGATATGAGCCAAAATCTATCAATGAGGGATTAGCAGTGATTTATTCTGAATTGGCTAATAATGATTTTACAGGGATGGGAATTTCTTTCGGCGGAGGAATGGCTAATGTTTGCCTGGCAGTAATGTCTATTCCAGTGTTTTCTTTCAGTATAGCCAAAGCAGGTGATTGGATAGATGCAGAAGTTGCGCGAGTAAGTAATGAAACTGGAAGCAAAATTACCGCAATTAAAGAATCCAGATTAGACCTTACGAAACCGGAAAATAGCTTAACTAAAATAGAGCAAGCTCTTTCTATTTATTACAATCATTTAATCGAATATGTATTGAGTTGTGTTAAAAATGAAATTGAAAAGCAAAACAAAATGCCTTTATTAGAAAGCCCTATTTCTATTGTTATTTCTGGAGGAACAGCCAAGCCCAAAGGATTTTTAGAAAGATTTAAGACAGCCCTAAATAAAACTAATCTCCCCTTAAAAATCGGAGAAGTGAAACTGGCTTCCCATCCTCTCCACACTGTAGCCAAAGGCGCGCTAATCGCAGCAATTGCTGATAAGGGAAAATGACATTATGACAGAAGAAGGAAAATATATCTACTCCATAATTAAAGAGAACAATGACCGAAGGTTTGATTGTATTGGGATAAATAATCGAGAGGTAAACATTGTTCACTACAAAGACATAGCAGCAGTGGTCTCAAGCAGTCCAATTATTAACTTTGATCGTTTAAACAAGAAAGAACTAACAAACCATGTTGCTACCCACCAAAGAGTAAATGAAGCAGTGATGAAAGAGTATGATGTTGTGCCTATGGCATTCGGAATTATTGCTCCCAGCGTCAATGAAGTGATGCGTATTTTAGAAAAAGCCTATCTTCAATTCAAAACAGCCTTTAAAAATATAACCGGTAAAGCAGAATTTGCGGTTCAAGTATGGTGGAATCCAAAAAAACTTCTTGAAGAATTAGCTAACACCAATCCAGAAATCCGGAAATTAAAACAAACGGTGGTTTTGAAAGGAAGTATTTTAGGAATGCCAATGAAGTTGAAATTAGGAAAGTTAATACAAAAAGAAGCAGAAATTCAAAGACAAACTTTTATTAATGATATTCATAAATCCCTAAGAAACTTATCCCTTGCTTCCACATCGAATAAATTAATTGATGATGAGATGATAGCCAACCTCTCTTTCTTAATAGAAAAAGCTAAAGAACTCGAGCTTGATAGAAAGATGCAAGAACTC
Organism: Minisyncoccales bacterium; assembly: GCA_049642725.1. GTDB lineage: Bacteria > Patescibacteriota > Minisyncoccia > Minisyncoccales > JAGMDC01 > JAGLYZ01. The sequence goes on from JBARPC010000005.1 coordinate 39,438, forward strand.
GGAAAAAAATATGAGGGGAAATTAAAATTTAAATATATTGGGCCGATGCCTCCTTACAGTTTTGTAAGAATAAATTTAAACTTAGGCAATTTTGAAGTAGTTAATAGGGCAAGAAAACTTTTAGGATTAGAAGAAATAGCCACTCTTGATGAAATTAAAAAGGCTTATTATGTCCTTGCCCATCAATATCATCCGGATAAACATCAGGGTGACCCCCAAAAAGAAGAACAAATGAAAAAAATAGCCCAAGCCCATAGTATTTTGGAGAATTACTGCCAGAGTTATGATGATTTTGAAGGAAAAACCGAAGACCAAAAATATTCTTTTAAAGAAGGAGATGTTAAGGCCGCAATATTGATTCGTTAATAACTCCCTTTTAATGAGGGGGGCATTAAAGGTCGAAGCATAAAATAAAAACCAAAATTAAAAAACAAAAAACTATGTCAGAAATTATTACTTTATTCCAAACTCTGTATATTCAAGTTATTACGCTAATGATACTGATTGATATCCTTTTGGGAATTACTGCCGCGGTTGTCAAAAAAGATTTTCTTTTTGCGAAGTTAGCTGATTTTATGAAAGGCCCGGTAATAGCCTATATTTTAGGTTTTGCTGTTTTAGGAATGGTGGCTCCAGTATTGCCAATGATAGGCACTATTGCCTTGGGACCATTAGTTCTTAAGTTTGCCTTTGTTTTGATTGTCTTGACTTTATTGGCTTCCATTTTTAGGAATTTAAAGAAACTGGGATTACCGTTGCCAGGAATTCTGGAAAAATAAGTATTGGACGTGTGGCGTCCGAATTGGACGTCGCACGTCCATAAGATTATGATCGAAGCTCAAGGAAAATATCTTTATTGCGTTATTAAAGAAAAGAGTCCTAAGAAATTTAATATTTTGGGGCAGGAGGGAAAAGAAGTTTATACAATTAATGAAAGGGATTTGGCAATTGCGGTGAGCGATACATTAAAAACAGAATATTCGTTTATCAAAGAACACTTGACAGGGCATCAAAGAGTTATTGAAGAGGTGATGAAGGAAGGATACGATGTTTTACCGGTTCGTTTTGGAACAATAGCAAAGACAGCCGAAGACGTCAGAGAAAAAATATTAAAATCAAAAAGAAAAGAACTTTTAGAAACATTTCCAAAAGTGGAAGGTAGAGTAGAATTGGGTTTAAGGGCTTATTGGAAAGATATGCCGGGTATTTTTCAAGAAATAGTTAAAGAAAACCCTGAAATTCAAACAGCAAAAAAAGAAGCTCAGAAAAACCCATTCCAAATGAAAGTTGCTAGTGTAGGAGAAATAGTCCAAAAAGCGCTTGATGCCAAAAGAGAAAGAGAAGCTGAAAAGATACTTAATCCTTTAAAGAAATTAGCGGTAGATTTTAAAGAAAGAGAATTTCTGAGATCAAGCGATGTTATGAAAGATTCAATGATTTTAAGCAGTGCTTTTCTGGTATCAAAAGATAATGAGAAAGAATTTGATAAAAGAGTAGAGTCCTTTACCAAAAAATATGGGGAGAGAATGAAATTTATTTACATGGGTCCTATTCCTCCTTTTAATTTCGTAGAATTGGTTTTAAACATATGACAAATCAATTCCTCATCAACCCTAAATTGAATTTTATTATTTTTGGAGGAAAGGGCGGCAGCGGAAAAACAACTTCAGCCTGCGCGACTGCCCTGCATTTAAGCCAAAAACAGGGAGATAAAAAGATTTTAGTGGTTTCTACTGATCCAGCCCCTTCAGTAGGCGATAGTTTCGATGTAGAAGTCGGCAATAAAATTACTCACATCAAAGACAATGTCTGGGCTCAAGAATTGGATGCCAAAGAATTAATGGAAGATTTTCGGAAAAAAAATTTAGAGACCATTAAGACATTAGCAGATAGAGGGACTTATCTTTCAAGAGTTGATATAGAAGAATTTTCTTCTCTTTCTCTGCCGGGAATGGATGAGATGATGGCTGTTATAAAAATTGCGAATCTTTTGAAAACTGAAAAATATGACTTAATTATTCTTGATACCGCGCCTACCGGCCATACTAAAGCGCTTCTATCATTACCTAAAAAAATGAAAACATGGTTGAGGGTAGCAGATTTAATGCTCGCAAAACATCGATTTATGATGAGGAGAATAAGAGGAAAGTATGTAAAAGATGAATGCGATAAATTTTTAGAAGAAAGCAGGGCTGATATAGAAAGAGTAGAGGAACTTTTAAAAAATTCTGAAAATACTGAATTTGTTCCGGTAACTATTCCTGAACCAATGAGTATATTAGAAACAGAGGATTTGGTTGATGATTTGAAAGAAATGGACATTTCTGTGAAAAGTATAATCTGCAATCGGGTAATGGTTCCAGACAAATGTGTATTTTGCAGATTAAGAGTCAAAGAAAAAGAAAAGCACATTAAGTTGATTGAGGAGAAATTTAGCCATTACAATCTTTTTAAAATACCTCTTTTTCCTTCAGAAGTTAGGGGCAATAGCTCTTTACAAGAATATGGCAGGGTTTTATTTGGCGAAAAGAAATTTGAGATTGCTCTTCCGAGAATTTTACCGAAATTTCCAGAAATTCCCCAGGGCAGAATGGCTGATTTTCTGAAAAAAGATTTAAATTTTGTTATTTGCGGAGGAAAGGGAGGGGTGGGAAAAACCTCGGTAGCGGCAGCTACTGCCATATCTTTCGCCAAGAAGTATAAGGATAAAAAAATTCTTATTACCACCACTGATCCGGCTCACGCTTTAAGTAATATCTTTGCCCAAGAGATTCCTTTCGGAGAAAAAGCAGTTCCAATTCAAGGAATAAAAAATTTAGATGGATTAGAAATAGATGCTCAAAAATTACTTCAAGATTTTAAAGAAGAATATAAAAAAGATATCCAAGGAGTATTTGAAAAATTTTTTACTGGAGGCGTGGATGTAGCTTTTGACCGAAGAGTAATGGAAGAATTATTGGATTTTTCTCCGCCAGGATTAGAAGAAATAATGGCTTTGGGAAAAATCACCGATTTGATGAAGGAGGGTAAATATGATATTTATGTTTTAGATTCAGCCGCTTCTGGACACTTGCTTCGATTTTTAGAACTTCCTGGCTTAATAAGGAAATGGCTTAAAAGCATCTTTAAAATACTTCTTAAATATAAAAATATAACTAGGGCCGTAGAAATTAAAATTCGACTTCTGGAATTATCTAAAAATATTAGGAAAATTCAAGAAACATTATTTGGATCTAAAAATACGGAGTTTATAATGCTCAGTATTGCCGAAGAAATGGGAGTAAGAGAAATGGGGGATTTAGGCAAATGTTTAGAAAAGTTGAATGTCAATTTCAATTATATTGTTATGAATTACATAAATCCTTCTTCTCGCTCCTGCAGATTCTGTTTAGCCAAAAGAAATAATCAAGAAAAATATATTAAATTAGTAAAGAAAAAATATCCTTCAAAAAAACTGATATTAATTCCTTTATTGCCGCATGATATTCGAGGAATAGATTCTTTAAATAAGTTTTCAAAAATAATATACGGCATATAATTTTATGGCATTTTTAATAGACGATATATTATTAGCTCCAGTTAAAGGTGTTGTTTGGATAGCTGAAAAAGTCCGGGATATTGCCCTGGAAGAGATAGAAGACACCCCGGAAAAACTTCAAAGAGAACTCCTTGATTTACAAATGGAATTAGAGGTAGAACAAATTACCGAAAAAGAATATCAAAAAAAAGAGAAAGATATTTTAGAAAGATTAGAATCTTTAAAAGAAGAAGATAAAAGTAAAAAGGTCGACTCAAGAAAATTAAACAAATAACAAAAATTATTATGGAGCCAAAAGAACTTATAGAAAGCGCGAAAAAACAATTAGCCGATTTAACTGGTTTTAAAGAACCGGCCGGAATTGGATTTAAAAAAGAAAAAGAAGGGTGGGTAGTAACAGTTGAAATTGTTGAAAAAAAATCTATTCCCGAAGGAATGGATATTATAGGAACTTATGAGGTTCAAATAGATGCCAAAGGAGACCTGCTTGGTTATGAAAAAACGGCAATGCGGAAAAAAATGGATACTGGGGCCTTTGAGAAAAAAGAAGAGTAAAGGTTAATTGTTCAATTTTATGGATAAGGGATTATATCTTTATTGTATTAGACGGAAAAATGACTCTAAATTTTCTGGAAAAGGAATTGGAGGAGAGGAGGTTTATGCTATTCCTTATCAGGATTTAGAGGCAGTAGTGAGTGAAGTTTCTTTAGAAGAATTTGGTTCGGAAGAAATTCAGAGGAAAGCCCAAGAAGATCTCAAATGGATTAAAGAAAAAGCTCAACTTCACGAGCAAGCCGTTGAAGAAGCTATGAAAAGAGGTGATGGAGTTTTGAGTATAATTCCAATGAAATTTGGTACCATTTTTAAGACCAAAGAAAAACTAGAAGAAACCTTAAAAAAGCATTACAGACAATTTCGGGAAAGTTTAGAAAGATTGAAAGGAAAGCAAGAATGGGCAGTAAAAGTATATTTAAATCGCAAAGCCTTCGAAGAGGAAGTAAAAAAAGTTAGCAAGGTAGTGCAGGAAAAGGAAAAAGAAATAGCCCAACTTCCTGAAGGGATTGCCTATTTTATGCAAAAGCAAATAGATGAAGCCGTTTCAAAAGAAGCAGATAAGGCCATTGAAAATTATACTGAGATTTTTTTTGAAACTCTTAAAAAATATGCAGAGGCAGAGACTAAAGGAAAAATTTTAGAAAAAGAATTGACCGGAAAGTCCTTGTCCATGGTTTTAAATGCTATTTTTCTTGTTTCCGAAGAGAAATTAGAAGATTTTATAAAAGAAATTGATAAATTAAATAAAGATTATAAACCCAAAGGTTTTAATTTTGAATACGCTGGCCCCTGGCCGCCGTATAACTTCATTTAAAGATATGAAACATCATTCAATTAAAACTCCAGAGACTGATACAAAAAGCCCCATGGGAAGAGAGCCGACACTCGAGAAAGTAACCCTCATTGATGCCTTAGACAAGGTTCTTGAAAAAGGAGCAATAATACAGGGAGATGTGGCAATAAGGGTAGCCGATGTAGACCTTATATATTTAGGATTAAGAGTTCTTTTAACCTCTATTTCCAAAGCTGAAGAAATGTCTGGCAAAAATTGGAGAAGCTTTGGAACCGATTATCATCCTAGTCAAGAACCGATTAAAGAAGAGTTGCAATATCTGGCAAAATTAGAACAAGAAATAAGGAAAGCAGAAGCTAATATACCCAAACTTATTGATGCTGGAAACCCCAAAAAAGCAGAGCAGGGGATAGCCAAATTAGTCCTAACTCTTGTTGAACTCCTTAGAAGACTAATGGAAAAAGAAGTAGTTCGTCGAATTTCAAGAGGATCTCTTTCTAATGTAGAAATTCAAAAGCTGGGACTGACCTTTAAAGCCATGGAAAAGAAAATGCAAGAACTAAAAGTAGTTTTTGGGATTGAGGATGAGGAGTTAAATCTGGACCTGGGGCCGCTCGGAAATCTAATGTAATTAAAATAATAAATAATTAATTAAAACTATGGCACAACAAATTGCTCACGGTATAGAAGCCACAAACTTAGCTGATATTTTGGAACGAGTTTTAGATAAAGGAATTGTTATTGCTGGCGACATTCAGATTAAGCTAGCCGATGTTGAATTGCTGACCATCAAAATTAGATTATTGATTGCTTCAGTAGATAAAGCCAAAGAAATGGGAATTAATTGGTGGGAGACTGATTCTTATTTGAGTAGCCAAGCAAGAGAGATAGAGTCAGAAAAGGAAAGAATAAAACTAGAGAAGAAAGTGGAAGAACTCGAGAAAAAGCTGAAACCTAAAGCCGAATAAAAACCAAGGTCGAACCCACGCACCAAAATAAATTCGGTGCGGGGTAAATATTTTCAAATAATTAAATTCTATTTATTATGACTACAACTACTTCAGATAAAACTCAGGCCAAAGCTATAGAAGAATTGCTGGAAATGGCAAAAACCTGGGGAGAAGAACCAGGCAAGATTCAGCATGCTATTGAAACTTATGAGAGGGTAATAGGAATTGACCCGGAAAGCAAAGAAGCAGAGCGGGCTAGAGAAGCCCTGCTTGAAATAGCCAAAAGGTTTGAAAAGGAAGGAAAAAAATATTCAGCTTATTATCTTTATCAAAAAATAGGTTATGGAAGAGAGGGCATGTCTAAAAGACCTGTTTAATTAGAGCTAAAGTAAAATTTTTTATTTAGCTAGTTATACTACTAAATTTATATTAGATTAATTTAACTTTTTTGGTTAAAGAAAATGCCCATCCAAGTAAAAACAATGAGAGATATTTGGGATAAAGGAAAAGAAAAAAAGGAAGTAAAAAAGTATAAAACTCTTCCGCCAAAGATCGAGAAGTATTACCTTGAGTATTTGGCCAGAAAGAAAGCATTCTTGGAGACAAAAGATGAAATAGTTAAAGCTTTTTCCGAACACGAAAAGAAGTTAGGAGAGGCTGGATTCTCAAAGATTTAGTAAACCACGTTAGAGATTCATCTCTAAACGGGGTAAAGAAGAAATATGCCAAAAGAGAAAAATTTAATTAAAGTAGCTGAGCCCCGGGTTCAAAAAATAAATATTAAAAAAAGACGGAGCAGAAAGAAGCCGGAGATTGAGTTTAAATCAATTAGGAAGTTTTTAGTTTCAATTATTATTCTATTGGCTATTCTTTTATTGCTTGAATCAACCCAAATTTTTTTACAATTCAAAAAAACTATTGTTCAGCGTCCGGTATATATGGCGGAAGGACAACCAATTGATATCGATGCTTATTTGCGCGAGTATTTTGTCAATACAATTCCTAAAAAGATAATGTATGTGACGGTTACTGCCTATTCAAGTACAAATGGCCAAACTGATGGAACCCCTTACTTAACTGCCATTGGTACTCCAGTTCGCGATGGGATAATAGCCGCAAATTTTTTACCAATAGGGACGGTGGTCCGTTTGCCGGATAAATTTGGAGAAAAACTTTTTGTGGTAGAAGATCGAATGCACGAAAAATATGGCCTTCAGATTGATATCTGGATGTCTGCGCAGGAAGAAGCAAAAAAATTTGGTATTCAATATTTAAAAATGGAGATTTTTTAAAGTTTAGTTTTAATTTTATAAATTTTTGACTCCTTGACGAAGTTTTTTATTACTGCTGGAAAATTTGATTTAGCTTATAGGTAGTTTCTGGATAAAAATTAAACTTGTTGTTTAAGCCAAAATGGAACGCTTCACTGTTCCATTCGGAACACTCCCTTTCCGTGTTCCATTTGTCTCATTTTAGCTTCAAAACACCCTGATTTATCCGTCCGAAGCTTTAGCGGAGGAGGACTGAGACGCGTTAATGAGACACCCTGAAAACCGCCCAATTTCCCTTTAAAATCTTGGTTCTAGACCGAGGATGCCTGCAAATTATTTTTTTGAACTCAAATTTTACTAACCCATCGTGGACGTTAGAACTTTTTGTTTTCGGACTTGACTTTTTATTTTAAAAATATAAACTGGAAATAGTAAAAAATATGGAGAGATGATAGAAATGATAGAACCCAAGAAAGGAATGACTTTTAGTATTTCCGAAATAGAGGTAAAGAAGCTCGATGCATGGTTAGAGCAACATGATAAATCTTGTCGCTTCGCTATGTTGAGACATGAGAGTGTGGTTAAAATGCCAGACGAAAACAGACCAGCGATTATGGAAAGTGGTTTGTCTTATTCCTTCAAGCCAACCTCAATAGGTAACGTCATTGTAGTCGAATGCAAATGCGGCGAAGAATGTAATATAACCGATTACGAAAGTTGGTAATTTTTTTCAATGTGGTGCGATGATATCAAACCACTCTTTTTTTATTTAAAAAACACCACTAGGTCTGTCCTCGCTCTGTTTTTGTAAAAGAGAAAAAGGTGTCAGTGTAAAAGAGAAAAAGGTGTCAGGAACCTTTTTCTCAAAATTATATAAAAAAAGAAATCAAAACACGCAATGAATTCCGAAAACAATAAAACACTTTTTATTTTTGTTGACGAATCTGGTAATTTTGATTTTAG
>JBARPC010000006.1:0-15611 GCA_049642725.1 Minisyncoccales bacterium
TTTTTTTTAGGTCTTGACCCCGTAGTAGAAATTTGAATGGGTTTTACCTAAATTTAATATTATTATTCAAATTTTCTCTACGGGGTTGACAATGTTTTATCAATAAGGTAATTTTAAGATAAAGAGAAAGGAGGTAAAAAATGAAAAGAAAAGGAATTTTGCTGATAGTGATAATAACAGCAATGATAGGATTGTCATTTTCAGGCAATGCATTGGAAGGATTTTGGGACTCAGTGATTATTGAAGATAGCGAGCTAATAGCTGGTGTTTGGGAAGATATTGAAGGAAGCGTGAATAACGAGAGGAATGAAATTGATGAGAACATTAACAATAAAACACATAATATCTGGGATGAAGTAAATGAAACCATAAGTCCAAACGAGACTAATGTCATAGACAATCAGACAGTAGATAACGAGACAATATGTAACGAGACGATAAGTTTTATAGAAGATGAGACTCAAAAACTTGACAACGAAACAAGCGATGTATTGATAAATGAAACAATAGGAGGAGAGAAATGACAATAACAAGAAACCGGAAGATTGTTTTTGAAGTTACATCGGTTGCGGCGGTAGCTACAATAGTGGCAGCAATTTTACTTCTTTTGGTTTTTCCGTCAGAGATATCAGAAGTTCCGCCCTCAGAAGAATCAGTGATAATACCGATAATAGATTCCCCGACACCAACACCTACAGCCATACCATCGCCGACACCTGCAGTTTCGCCAACGCCAACCTTAACACTAACTCCGACACCGACACCTAGACGAGGAGGAGGAGGAGGATATCAAAGACCGCAAGTACAAGCACCAGTACAAGTACCAGTAGAGGAATTAACAGGATTGCAAATTTGCGATGTTGATGGAAAGAACTGCAAGAGAGAAAACATTGATCCACTGATTAATGTATCAAATATCAAACCCGGGGATGAAGGTATAAAGAGCTTCCAGTTAAAGAACGATAATAACAAAGGTGGGTCAGTATATTTACAGATAATCAATGAATCAACAGATTTAGAGATGTTCAAAGAATATTTTTATTTAGAAGTGGTTTTCAATAATGGAAACGAAACAATAACAGGAAATCTTTCTGAATTAGAAGAACCGGTAAGCATTGGAGAAATTCAAGAAAAGCAATCATTACCGTTGGAGATGAAATGGTATTTTAGTGAAGATGCAGGGAACGAGTTGCAAGGCAAGAAAATTAAATTCAAGATTTTCTTTGGACTGGCAGAAGAACAGTAATATACAATAACGTACAAAAAAAATTAAAAATAGAGGATTTTATTCCTCTCTTTTTTTATTTATTTTTTAGCAGAAGTAGGATATAATAATAAAAAGATTTTTTATTTAAATTTTTTATGCTTAAATCCATTAACAAAGTCATTAAAATTTTAATTTTCTCTGATGTTTTGCTTTTAACTGGTTTTGGTTTTTTTGAACCAATTTTTGCTATTTTTATTGTTGACAGAATTCAAGGAGGAAATATTGAAATAGCCGGCTTTGCTATGGCTGTTTATTGGATAACAAAATCCATTGTTCAAATTCCTTTCGGCAAATATTTAGATAAGAATCACGGAGAGAAAGACGACTTACTTTTTATAATACTTGGCTTTGGATTAGTGAGTATTGCGGCCTTTTCTTTTATTTTTGTTTCTCTTCCTTGGCATATTTATTTTCTTGAAGCGCTCTACGGCATAGGCATAGCTATGAATGTGGCCGGCTGGGGAGCTACTTTTACCCGACATATTGACAAAGGCATGGAAGCATTTGAATGGAGCGCTAGAAGCACTTTCGTTGGTATAGGAGCTGGCATAGCTGGTGCTTTAGGCGGAGTTATTGCTCATCAGTTTGGATTTACAATATTATTTATTGGGGTGGGAATTTTCGCTTTATCTGGCGCGCTTTTACCGATTTTAATTTGGAAAGATGTTTCTCCGAAAAAGAAAATAGCTTTTAAGGTGCCGAAAATAAAGATTGAAAGAAAAGCACTATAGCAAATCAGATACTTGATACATCAAACCAAAGTTTGTTATAATAAAGAAATAGCACATAATGTTAAAAATATAGAAAGTAAAGAAAGGAGGAGAAAAAATGACGGAAACTAAAATAGAGGTAAAAGATTTGTTTCTGCGGTATCGGGACCATAACGGAAATGATGACGAAGAAACTAAAACGACTAAGGAGCTGACTTTAGCAAGAGCGATAATTGTTCTTGATGAGCGTGGAAGCGAACGAGAAATTATGGTCCCAAGAAATAAGATAGGCAAGTTGCCAGATATAATAGAAGTAGTGAGTATGTTGTATATAGAAAGCAAGCCCAAATAGCCAAAAAAAATACCCACTTTACGATAGTAATAGTGGGTTCTTTTTTATTCTCTAATCGCTGTTTTTTTATTATATTTTTAGACCCAATAGGTGGTTGTTGACGTCCGACTTCAACATATTATTACTTTTTCTATTTTTTTACTTTCTCAACAATTTTTTTGAAAATTTCAGGATTTTTTTTAGCTAATTCTGATAAGATTTTTCTATCTAACTCAATTTTATTCTTTTTCAAGCCAGCGATGAATTTGCTATAAGAAATTTCCTGTTCGCGGCAAGCAGCATTAATTTGAATCTGCCAAAGCCGCCTGAAATTTCTTTTTTTAGTTCTTCTGTCTCTGTAAGCATAAGACCAGGCATGAGCCAGCGCATCTTTAGCTGCCTTATACTTTGATTTTCTGCCCCATTTAAAACCTTTAGCATGTTTTAATATATTTTTTCTGCGCTTATGCGCAGTTGTTCCTCTTTTTATTCTAACCATAATCGTTTTCTACGCTCCTAATAACTTTTTAAGTTTTTTTGTTTCCCATTTAGAAACAAGAACCCATTTTCTGGATTGTCTTCTTTTGTTCCCGCTTTTTTTTGCCAGCTGGTGGTCTTGTCCGCACGGTCTTCGCAAAATTTTTCCAGTTTTAGTAATTTTAAACCTTTTTGTAATAGATTTTCTTGTTTTCATTGTTTAGTAATTATCATTATTAACCCCCTTGGTTCTTTTTTTAGTTCTCTTTCTATTTTATATGGGATAAGATTTCCTAATATCTCTGTAAATTTATTGATTTTCTCTTTTGCAAAACCTTGAAGAGCTTTTTCTCTTCCACGGAGACGCATTTCTATTCTTACTTTGTTTCCTTGTTTTAAAAATTTTTCTGCTTGTTTAGCTCTTATCTCTAAATCATGAGGAGAGATATTAAATCCTATCTTTATTCCTTTTATTTCTCCGCTTTTTTGTTTTTGAGCTGATTTCTTTTCCTGTTTTTTTTCTGAATATTCGTACTTTCCGTAATCCATTATTTTACATACCGGTATATCTAACTTTTCTGTAATCTGTATTAAATCTAAATTGCGCCCCTGAGCTATTTGGATAGCTTCATTCAATTTCAAAACTCCTAAATTTTTTCCTGTCTCATCAATTAATCTTACTTCCTTTGCCTGTATTCTATTGTTGACTAATGCTTTTTTAAACAAATTATTTTATATATAACAGTGGAAGTGAGGGCATTGAAGCCCTGTTCAGAAATTTTGCCAAAATATTTCTACAAGTTTAGTCCATTTTATTTTTTCGGAATACTGAATAAAAAATGAACAAAATTTCAATATTCTTAGTTCCTATTTTTAAACAATCATTTGGAACAATATGATTGTCTGTCTCGATAATATGGCACCTTCTTTATCTATCGAGAATTAATAAAGAAGATGGCATTACGATTAAACGTAAGCAGGAGCTAATTTTGGACCAGTTGGATATTCGCTTAACGCGTTACCAAAAGCCATTTTAGCTTTTTCAAATAAGTTGACACTTATTTTTTTCTCAAAGTTTTGCGAGATTTGAGAAAACTCGACTTGACATACTTTAACTCAAATTTCTGTCGAGACCTGGCACTCCCATCTTAGATTTTTTCTTTAAGTAATTTTTCTTTTTGTCTTTCAAACTCTCTTTTTTTTATTTTTTCTCTTTTGTCGTATTCTTTCTTGCCTTTTGCCAATCCAAACAATAATTTTATTTTTCCTTTTTTAGTATACATCTTTAAGGGTATTAAAGTCAAGCCTTTTTGCTTAGATTTACCGATTAAAGATTTGATTTCTGTTTTTCTTAAAAGCAGTTTTCTGGAACGTTCCGGTTGATAATCCTTTGGAGCGTTTTTTGGCTGATAAGGAGGGATATTAGCGCCGATTAAAAATAATTCCTGATTTTTTATTACAACATAGGAACCCTTTAAATTAATATGGCCAGTTTTAATTGCTTTTACTTCCTGTCCAATTAAAACAATACCTGCTTCATAGGTTTCTAAAATCTCATAATCAAAATACGCCTTTTTATTTTGAGCCAAAACACTCATCAATTTTAGTTTACCCCCACACCATAACAAAGACAAGAGGTTCTACGATTGATTGATAAGATTATTGTTTGTTTGGTGTGGGGGCGTAGTTGACAAATATTAGCTTATAGAATATCCTAAAAACAGGAGGTTGAGAATAAAAAATGACAGGAAAGTCTTTGTTTTGGGTAATGGTATTCTGTATAATTCTGTCTCTTTGGATATACATAGGCGATTGGACATGGATTATTGTAGTAGCGACAGGGGGAATTATTGTAGTGGCAAGCTACATTTTAGCGCTGTTAAGAGATGCCAGAAGCCATAGAACATTAACATATTAAAACCGAATATCAAAAAAATTATGAGGCGTTTCATTTTCCGCCCTCTTTTTTTTTGTAAAGAAATAGGGTAAAGTTAAATAATAAATATGATTAGAGAAGATATAAGAAACATAGTTGAAAAGGCATGTTTTAAAGCAAAATTTTCTATAGATGGGATTGATTTTTCTATTGAGCATCCGGAAAACGAAAAATTTGGTGATTATTCCACAAATGCCGCTATGCAAATAGCCAAGATTGTAAAAAAGAAGCCGATGGAGGTCGCAAGAGTAATTACTCAGTCACTTAGTCACTCAGTCACTAAGTCACTTTTTTCAAAGATTGAAATAATAAAGCCAGGATTTATTAATTTTTTTATTTCTAAAGAATATTTACAAAAACAAGTAAAAGAAATTTTGAAAGATAGTGAAAGATATGGTGATTTAAATATTGGCAAGAAACAAAAAGTTCAGATAGAGTTTATTTCAGCAAATCCTACCGGTCCTTTAACAATTGGCAATGCCAGAGGGGGACCATTTGGCGATGTTTTAGCAAATGTTTTAAAGAAATCAGGATTTAAAATTGAAAAAGCATATTATGTAAATGATTTCGGAAATCAAATTTTACTTCTTGGTCATTCTGTTTTAAAAGATAAAGAAGCAATTTATAAAGGGAAATACATTGATGAACTTAATAAAAAAATTAAAGAAAAAAATCCCTGCAAAGCGGGGAAAAAAGCAGCAAAGATTATTATAAATGAAATGATTAAAAAGACAGTAAGGAAAATGGGTATTAAATATAATGAATGGTTTTTTGAAAGCCAGCTTCATAAATCAGGACAAGTTGCTCAAGTAATACAATTTTTAAAAAAGAAAAACTTGGTTTATCAAAAAGAAGGCGCTTTATGGTTTAAATCCTCAAAGTATGGCGACAATAGAGACAGGGTATTAGTTAAAAAAGACGGCTCTAAGACATATTTAGCCGGTGATATTGCTTATCATAGATATAAATTTGAAAAGAAAAAATTTAATAAAGTGATAAATATTTGGGGCGCTGACCACTATGGAGACGTATTAGGATTGAAAGCTGGAACAGAAGCTCTGGGCCATAAAGATAAACTTGATATTATTCTTCATCAGTTTGTAACTATTTTAAGAAAAGGGGAAAAACAAAGGATGTCAAAAAGAAAAGGAGTTTATTTTACTATTGATGAGTTGCTTGATGAAATTAATTCTGATGTAATGAGATTCTTTTTTCTCCAAAAATCTATAAATACACATTTGAATTTTGATATAACGTTAGCAAAAGAACAGTCAGAGAAGAACCCTGTTTACTATATACAATATGCACACGCCAGAATGCATAGTATACTCGCAAAATCCGAAATCCTAAGCACGTTGGACGCCCTAAATCCTAAACTTGAATTACTTAATCACCCAGCCGAATTAAAACTTATTAAACAGCTCATTAGATTTCCAGAGATTATAGAAGATACTGCTAAAGATTATCAGGTTCAGAGAATTCCCCAATATGCTTTTGATTTAGCTGCTGTTTTCCATAAATTTTATCGCGACTGCAAAGTTATTATAAAAGACAAAGCGCTTTTTCAAAGTCGTTTAGCTTTAGTTGAGGCAACTATGGTTGTTTTAAAAAATACCCTTGATTTAATGAGTATTTCTGCGCCAAAAAAAATGTAAATATGTTAGTTGAATTTCATAAATTAGAAGAAAAGATTATAAAATTCTGGAAAGAGAACAGAATTTTTGAGAAATCAATTGAACGACGCAAAAAAGCGCCTAATTTTGTTTTTTATGAAGGACCGCCTACTGCTAATGGTAAACCTGGTATTCATCATCTTGAAGCAAGAGTATTTAAAGATATAATCTGCCGTTATAAAACAATGAATAGCTTTAAAGTAATAAGAAAATCCGGCTGGGATACGCATGGCTTGCCGGTAGAGCTGGAGATTGAGAAAAAATTAGGACTAAGGAGTAAAAAAGATATTGAAAAGTTTGGCGTAGCAAAGTTTAATCAAGAATGCAAAAGCTCTGTCTGGCAATATAAAAAAGATTGGGAAGATTTAACAGAGAAAATTGGTTATTGGCTGGATATGGATAATCCTTATATTACTTACAAAACCAATTATATTGAAACTGTTTGGTGGCTCTTAAAACAGGTATGGCAGAAAAAACTTTTGTATCAGGATTACAAAGTAGTTCCTTATTGTCCAAGATGCGGAACGTCTTTATCTTCGCACGAGGTTGCCCAGGGATATAAGAAAATTGCGGAACCCGCAATTTTCGTAAAATTCCAATTAATACGAAATACATATTTGCTTGTTTGGACTACCACGCCATGGACTCTTCCTGGAAATGTAGCTGTGGCAGTCAATCCGAAGTTTATTTATGTTAAATTAAAAGTTGATAATGAATATTTAATTTTAGCCAAACAGAGAATTAAAGATTGTGGTATAGAAGGTAAAGTTGTGGAAGAATTTAAGGGAAAAAATTTACTCGGTCTTAAATATAAGCCACTTTATAAAAACAATGCGCCTTACAAAGTGATAGCTGGAGATTTTGTAACAACCCAGGAAGGTACAGGATTGGTGCATATTGCGCCGGCATTTGGTGAGGACGACTTAACTGCCTTTCGGCAGCAAATTCCAAATTCCAAAAACCAAATTCCAAAACCAGTTGATGAAACAGGAAAGATGATTACTCCTGGATATAAATGGAATGGCTTGTTTGTCAAAGAGGCAGATTCATTAATTATTGAGGATTTAAAAAAGAGAAAGCTGCTTTTCAAAGAAGAACCATACGAGCACGATTATCCTTTTTGCTGGAGATGTAAGACGCCTCTAATTTACTATGCCAGGAAAAGTTGGTTTATCAAAATGACAAAAGTTAAAAGAGATTTGATTAAAAATAACGAAAAGATAAACTGGGTTCCCAAGCATTTAAAACATGGCAGGTTCGGCGAATGGTTGAGAGAATTAAAGGATTGGGCTATTTCAAGGGAAAGATATTGGGGAATACCTCTGCCTGTCTGGCAGTGTAAAAAATGCGGTCATCAAGAGATTATCGGAAGCAAGCAGGATTTGTTAAAACAAAAGTTTAGCACTAATAAATATTTTATTTTAAGGCATGGTGAATCAGAATGCTTCAAAAAGAATATTCTTTCTTATAAAAATAAAGGAGCTGATTGTCCTTTAACTGAAAATGGCGGGGAACAGATTAAAAAAGTAGCGCAAAAATTAAAAAAAGAAAAAATAGATTTGATTTTTTCTTCTGATTTTTTAAGAACTAAACAAACAGCAGAGATTATTTCAAAAGAAATCGGGAAGAAAGTAAAATATGATAAACGTTTGATAGAAGTAAATATTGGTATTTTTGACGGTAAAAATATTAAGGAATACCGTAAATTATTTGAAGGGAAAATAGACAAATTTAATAAAAGACCGCATGAAGGAGAAAGCTATACAGAGGTTAAAGAGCGAGTTTGCGATTTTCTAAAAGAAATAGATAAAAAATACAAAAATAAGAATATTTTAATTGTGAGCCATGGCGGTCCAATTTTAATGGCAGAAAGTATTGTTAGGGGATTTTCTCAAGCAGAAATTATAGAACACTGGCAAGACAAAAGCATAGATGTTGGAGAATTAAGGAAATTGGAATTTAAGATTTTGCCTTACAATAAAGAAAATCAAGAATTGGATTTTCACAAACCATATATTGATGAAGTGAAATTTAAATGTTCCAAGTGTGATAGTTTAATGGAGCGAGTTCCAGAAGTGATTGATTGCTGGTTTGATTCTGGCGCAATGCCGTTTGCCCAGTATCATTATCCTTTTGAACAGAGGGAATTTAAAAATCAATTTCCAGCTGATTATATCTGCGAAGGAGTAGACCAGACAAGAGGCTGGTTTTATACTTTATTGGCAATCTCAACTTTATTGGATTTTGGCTCTCCTTATAAAAATGTCATTTCTTTGGGTCATATTTTAGATGAAAAAGGAGAAAAAATGTCAAAGTCCAAGGGTAATGTAGTTGATCCCTGGCATATAATTGAAAAATACAGTTCAGATGCCGCTCGCTGGTATTTTTATACTATAAATCAGCCGGGCGATTCCAAACTTTTCAGAGAAAGAGATGTGGAACAAGCCCTTAAAAAGTTTATAATGATTCTGTGGAATGTCTTTTCTTTTTTTGAGACATATGTTCCAAAAGAAAACTCAAAGCTTCTGGACCGAGCGAAGTTCGGGACTCCCCGTAGGGTTGCAACTCAAAATGCAAAGCCACAACGCAAAGCTCAAAACTTGTTAGATAGATGGATAATTTCCAGATTAAATGAATTGATTTCAGGGGTTTCTGAAAAATTAGATAAATATGATATTGTTTCTGCTGCCAGAGATATAGAGAATTTTGTTATTAATGATTTATCTTTATGGTATGTGAGAAGATCAAGGAAGCGATTTCAGAACCCTGAAGCAAAAAAAGATTTTCAACAAGCATCGCAAACACTGGGGTTTGTTCTTCTTAGCTTAGCCAAGTTGACAGCTCCGTTTGTCCCGTTTATTTCAGAAGAAATATACCAAGATATTTCAAAAGGTAAATCTGTGCATTTAGAAGATTGGCCCAAACCAGATAAAAAGGCAATTGATAAGAAATTAGAAGAAAAGATGGAGAAAGTAAGAGATATTACAGCACAAGGATTGTCGCAGAGAGCCAAGGCAGGGATAAAGATTCGCCAACCGCTTGCTTCGTTTGAAATAAAAATGAAAAATGAAAAACTAAAAAGTGATAAGGAACTTTTAGATTTGATTAAAAAAGAAGTGAATGTGAAAAAAATCACCTTTGGCAAGACCTTTAAATTAGACACAAAAATTACGCCAAAGCTAAAGGAAGAAGGAATAATCAGGGAGATTATTCGCAGTATTCAAGAAATGCGTAAAAAAGCTGGTTATGAGCCAAAAGACAGAGTTTTAATCAGATATACTGGAGATAAGGGATTGAATAAAATTTTAGAAAGAAATAAAAAGACAATTTTAAAAGAGATTGTGGTTAAGGATTTATTAGAGGGTGATAGGCCGAAAAGAGTTTTTGATATTGAAAAAACCTTCAAACTTGAAGGACAAAAACTATGGCTGGGAATTAGAAAAATATAATTAAAATGGCTGTTCATTATCGGACAAAAGGTTTTTTTATAACAGAAATTGCTCGGGGAGAATCAGATAAATTATTTGTAGTTTATACAAAGGATTTTGGGAAGTTGAAGATTTTAGGAAAAGCAATTAGAAAGATTAAATCAAAGCTAAGAGGTGGAGCAAGAGAGCTTTGTCTATCAGAAGTTGAGTTTATTCAAGGAAAAACTCATAAAACCTTAACTGATACTGTTTTGATTGATAGTTTTCCAGAGTTCAGAAAAGATTTAGAAAAACTAAAAACTGCTTTTCAGATTAGTAATGCTTTAGACAGATTAGTTAAAGGCGAACAAAAGGATGAACAAATATGGGATTTATTAAATGACGTCTTTAATAAATTAAATAATCGTTTTCTGTTTCCTGTTTCTTGTTTCCTGATTTACTATTATTTCCTTTGGAATCTTCTTTCTCTTTTGGGCTACCAGCCAGAACTTTATAAATGTTCATTTTGTGGAAAAGGATTAAAACCATTTCAATTATACTTTGGCACGGGGCAAGGGGGAGCGGTTTGTAATATTTGCGCTCAGAAAATTAAAAAAGAGGATTCTTTGGAAAAATTAATGGAGATAAAGCCGGATGTTATAAAAATTTTACGGCTTTTTCTGCAAAAAGATTGGTCTGTTCTGTCAAAGTTAAAAGTTGAGGAGAAACATCAAAAATCATTAGAAAAAATTTCTGAATATTATCTTTGTTCTTCTTTGGAAAATTCATAGAAAACTGTTAAGATAAAAAGATGAGAAACAAATTAGTTTTATTTTTAATCATTTTAAGTGTGGGCATAGGCGTTACTGGCTTTTGGTATTATCAGAAAAATATTTACTCAAAAGAAATTATAAAGTTAGAAATATTGGGTTCAGAAAAAGTAGAAGCAGGTCAAGAGATTGAGTATGTTGTTAAATATAAAAATAACGGTGACACCAGGGTTGAGGAGCCAAAGCTTATTTTTGAATACCCGGAAAACTCAATAACAGATGACGGTTATTTAAGAGACGAGATCAGTTCTGAAGAACTTGGTAACGCAATTTATCCTGGTCAGGAGAAAACATTCAGTTTTAAAGCTCGGCTTTTAGGCAAAGAAGGTGAGAAAAAACAGGCAAAAGCAGTTCTAACTTACAGACCTAAGAATTTGGAATCGCGCTATGAATCAAAAACTACTTTTACTTCTGAAATTGAAAAAGTGCCTTTAACTTTTGAATTTGATTTTCCTTCAAGAATTGAATCAGATAAAGAAATAAAATTTCATTTGAATTATTTTTCTTATATTAATTATCCTCTTTCTGACTTAGGCATAAAGGTTGAATATCCTTTTGGTTTTGAGTTTATAAAGGCCTCTCCTTCTGCTTTAGAAAATACTGAATGGACAATTAATCTTTTAGATAAATCAGAAGGAGGAAGGATTGAAATTACTGGCAAGATTTCTGGTGATGTCGGGGAAAAGAAAATTTTTGAAGCTGAATTCGGTGTTTGGCAAAAGGGAGAATTTGTTTTATTAAAAGAGGCCTCCAAGGGCATTGAAATTATTGAACCCTCTCTCTATATTTCTCAGCAGATTAATGGAAATCCTCAATATGTTGCTAATGCCGGCGATTTACTGCACTATGAGATTTTTTTCAGGAATATCGGAGAAAAGGCCTTAACTAATCTTTCTTTGGTGACAAAGTTAGAAGGAAAGTTATTTGACCTTGAGAGTATAAAAACATTTGACGGTGTATTTGGGCCGGGAGATAATTCAATTATTTTTGACTGGAAAAAAGTTTCTAAACTTCAGTTTTTAGACAGTCAGGACGAAGGCAGGGTTGAATTTTGGATAAATTTGAAAGATGACTGGCAAATGGATAATTTAGGAGATAAAAATCTGACAATAAAAAATAAAATTTATTTGTCTCAACAAGCTCGGGAGGAATTTATAACTAAAGTGAATTCAAAGTTAGTTATTGAGCAAAAAGGATATTTTCAAGACGCCGCCTTTGGCAATTCCGGGCCAATTCCGCCAGAAGTTGGGCAGACAACAACCTATACTATAATCTGGCAGATTAAAAATTATTACAATGATATCAAAAATGTGAGAGTAAAAGCAGTTTTGCCGCAAGAAGTAAGTCTCACTGCTAAGATTTTTCCAGAAGAGCAAAATGAAAAATTTGCTTTTGATTCCAGTTCAAGAGAAATTGTTTGGAATACAGGAGATTTAGAAGCAGGACAAGGGGTTTTAGATTCTATTTCTGTTCCCAATATTGCTTTTCAGATTGCTTTTACGCCGACCATCTCTCAAACAGGACAAACACCAGAGATTATTAAGGAAGTATCTATTTTTGCTGAAGATACATGGACAGAGGAACTATTGGAGAGCAGCGATGAGCCAATCAATACAACATTGCCAGATGACGAAACCGTGAATGAATCGCAAGGAATTATTCAATAGGTTTGCTCGGATTTCCTTCTTTCCTCGCGCTTTACTATAAAGGGCTCCGACGCGTCTCGGAAAGCAAGAAATCCTTACCATCCTATTTTAAAATTTGACACGGTGTTGCATCACTTAAGTTGTTATTGATAGTAATTATCTTGTTTTTATGAGATTTACTATTGTGCTATAATATAAGCAATGAAAAAAATGCCAAAATTTTTAAGCAAATATTTTTGGGATATTGATTTTAATAGATTCACAAAAGATAAATATCCATATTTTGTTATTGAAAGAATTTTGGAATTCGGCGACGAGTCCGCTATAAGATGGCTGAAAGAAAATTTTAACGAGACGCAAATAAAGCAAGCGCTTTTCAGAAAAAGAGGATTTTCTCAAAAGAGTGCTAATTATTGGGCATTGATTTTTGATATTCCAAAAGAAAAAATTTTATGTTTACAGAAGTCTTATCAAAAACTCAAAAAGATTTACTGGCCGTATTAGGCAAAAGCCAAGTTTTAAAAGACGCTTATTTGGCCGGTGGTACGGCTTTAGCGCTGCAATTTGGCCATCGCTTTTCTTATGACTTTGATTTTTTTACTCTACAAGAATTCAAAGAAGATATTTTAGTTCAACACATTAAAAAATTAATTCCTGATTTCCATTTAGACAGAATGGAATGGGGGACTATTTTAGGAACTATTAAAAATATTCGCTTTAGTTTATTTTTTTATGACTATCTTTTTTTATTCAAAACGCATGATTTTTTAGGAATCGATATTGCTGATGTTAAGGATATTGCTCCAATGAAACTTGCCGCAATTTCACAAAGAGGAAGCAGAAAAGATTTTATTGATCTTTATTTTATCATAGCGAAAAAGGAAATTTTATCATTGCCTGAGATTTTAGAATTATATGATAAAAAATTTAAATACTTGGCGCAGAATAAAATCCATATTTTAAAAAGTTTATCTTATTTTGCGGACGCTGAACAAGAAGAAATGCCGAAAATGAAAGAAGAAACGAATTGGAAGGAAATAAAAAGTTATTTTGAAAATGAAGTAAAGAAAATAAGTAAAAATGTGTTATAAGAAATTAGAAAATTTATATTTATACTTATAAAATACCACCGCGCAGTTGTTTTTCTATTGTATTTTAGTATAATAAAATAATGAAACAATCTTTTTCTAAAAATTTAAAAAAGACAAAACAGGAATTGGAAATCAAGAAAATTACCCGACAGATTGTCAGGAATTATAAGCCGGAAAAAATTATTCTTTTTGGTAGTTTTGCCTGGGGAAAACCTCATAAATGGAGCGATGTAGATTTATTCATTATTAAAGAGAGCCAAAAGCGGAAGATAGACAGAGAGAGAGGTGTCAAGGCATCTTTTTGGCTATAATTTTCCAGCAATGGATATTTTAGTATATACACCCACAGAAGTAAAAAAGCGACTTAACATTAAAGATCCCTTTATTCAAGATATTTTTTTTAAGGGTAAATTGCTTTATGCCAAATAAATTATTAAGCCAAGATTTAATAGTTAAAGAATGGCTAAAAAAAGCTAAAGACGATGAACTTAATGCCGCCCGGTGGCTATCAAGAATTTAGTTGGCAAGAAGCAGAACAAGCTTTTGAAGCAGTAGCTCGGATTAAAAATTTTGTATTGAAAAAGATTAAATAATGTGCAGGAATTAAATAATAATCATTTTCAATTTTACGAGAGAGAGAGAGAGAGAGAGAGACGTTCTCGCCGGTTTTTGGTTGCGTCGGTTAAATCCGCAGGATTATTAAGGGGTTTGAAAAACCTTTCTAACAAAGCGCTAATTCAAGATTATATGATTATACCTTAGCGAATCAAGGTTCTCGAGCGAAGCGAGAGGTTCTTATTTTTATAGTGTTTTTTTGTATTTTTTGCGGTTATTATGCTAAAATAAAAGAATTATGATGACAATTAAAATGCAAAATAACGACTCAAAATTCAATGGGAATAATAAAATAGAAAAGATTGATTGGGCGCAATATAATAGAGTAGCTGTGTTTATTGATGTTGCTAATGTTATCTATAGTTTAAAAGATCTAAATTGGAGAATAGATTATAAAAAATTACAGGAATATTTTAGGAGAAATTCTAAATTAGTTGATATTTACTTTTATTATTCTACTAAAAAAGAAAATTCAGGACAGGCTAATTTATTGGAAATGCTGGCGCGTAAAGGTTTTCAGTTAAGAGTAAAAGAGGTTAAAATAATCAAACTAAAAAATAAAGGAATTATACTCAAAGGGAATTGTGATGTAGAATTGACCATAGATATGATTGATTTAATGCCGGCTTATGATACAGCAGTTTTATTAAGCGGCGACAGCGATTTCGCTCCTTTAATTAAGTATATTCAAAAACATGGCAAAAAAGTAATTGCGATTTCAACTCGTGGTCATATTTCAAAAGAGATTATTCAATCAGCTAATAAATTTATGTGGTTTAATTGGTTCAAAAATTATTGGAATTTAAATTAATAAAATCACAAAACCCTGTGTCCCAAAGGACAACAGGGTATTGGATGATTTTTCTATTATCAGTATAGCAAATCAAGAATTTTTGTCAATAGCAAATTTGTGGATAACTTTTTTTGCATTAGAATTTGCTTTTGCTATAATAATAGATAAGATGCAGGAATTAAATAATAATCATTTTCAATTTTACGAGAGAGAGAGAGAGAGAGAGAGAGAGAGAGAGAGACGTTCTCGCCGGTTTTTGGTTTTGATAAAATTAAATTTTTTAACAAAGGTACTGCTTTTTAAGCAGTGCTTTTTTATGTTTAAAAACAAAGGTCACTAAAATAATTAACCCTGTTAAATAGTTGCAAAGCAAATTTAACAGGGTAAACCAACTTCTTTTGCAAAACTATACTTCTTAGAGAAGTCGGTTGAGTAAAAGAAAAATGGAACAAAAAATATGAGAAAAAAACAAACTAAAAAAGAAAAAGGTCTTTTAAATCTATTAAAATTAGTGATGACGGTTGCAATTTCTGTCTTGGTGATATTTACTGTTGTGCAAGCAGGCACAATCACTCCGCCGAGCGGCGAGCCAAGCGCGCAGTTCTATACTTTAACAGATATTTACAACCGTCTGAACGATAATTCAACAGCGTCAGAGAGCGGTCATCTCTTTACTTTTGCCGACGCTTTAAGTGGAACTCACTATACCTTAACCCAGATTTATGACAAAATTCCCACTATTGTGGCTAACACAGTGAAGCTGGACACAACCTATCTTGGTGTTGACGGCACTCTTGTTCCCTCTGGAACAGCCGAAGAAGCTGATTGTCTTGAT
>JBARPC010000007.1:0-14826 GCA_049642725.1 Minisyncoccales bacterium
CGTCTCGCAAAATAGGCGGTTTTTTGGTAAAATAAAGATATGAACAATGCAAATAAAAAACCAGGCGTCGGAGTTGGAATAATGATTTTAAATAACAACAAAGTTTTGCTCGGAAAAAGGCATGTTGATCCTCAAAAAGCTGACAGTGAACTTCATGGCGAAGGTAGCTGGACCATGCCTGGGGGAAAGCTTCACTTCAAAGAAGAATTAAAAGATGCTGCCCATAGAGAAGTTTTTGAAGAAACTGGGATTAGGTGTGATAAAGAAAAATTAGAAATTATAAGTGTAACAGATGATATAGTTAAGGATGCTCATTTTGTTACCATAGGTTTTTTTTGCAAGGATTTTGAAGGTGAAGCTAAGGTTATGGAGCCAGACGAGATTACAGAATGGAGATGGTTTGCATTGAATAATTTACCAAGTTTTATTTTTTTCCCAAGCGAGAAGATTTTAAAGAATTTTCTTAATAAACTGAACAAGTTTTAAGAAAATTTGTTTATCGGAGTTCGCTTTCTTGCCCGAGGCGGGTTTATCCTGAGCCAGCCGAAGGATTGCGCCTCGGGCTTTTGTTGTGGTAAAGTAAAATAATATGAGTAAAAATTCTTCTAATTTTTTGGATTATGGTATTGTTGCGCTGATTATAAAAGATGGTAAATATCTTTTAATAAAAAATTCAAGGAAAGAAATGTTTGGATGTTGGACACCGCCTAATGGACAATGTGAAGCTTGTGACCAGTATGAAGAGGACTGCGTGGTAAGAGAGGTTTTGGAAAAAGTAAATTTGAACGTAAAACCGATTAAAAAATTATGGATTACAAAAGGAGACACCAAGGTAAAAACTCTTTCTTTTTGGTTAGTGGAAGTCATTGACGGCAAAATAAAAATTGATAAAAGAAAATCTTCTAATTATGATTGGTTCTCTTTAGACAATATCACGAAATTAAAGCTTTATCCCGCAACTAAACATTTTTTTCAGCTACTTGAAAAGAAAAAAGTTAAGATTTAGTGATTAAAAGATTAATAAAAGGTCCTAAATATAGAATTTTATGCCAAAACTTTTTTCTGCCGTCTCGCAAAATAGGCGGTTTTTTGATAGAATAAGATTGATTATGACCTCTAAGGAAATCATTAAAAAATGAAGAAGAAAATAATATTGATAATAATCATAATTTCTTTTGTTCTTCTTTTTGCAACAATAATTTTATACCAAGAAAACAAGTCGTTTTCTTCTGTTGATATTAGTTCTGACGCTCTAATAGTTAACGAAAATGAGACAGACTGGCAATGGGTTGAAAAACAAAAGAAATTATATGAGTTGACTCCAATAGAGATTGATTTACTTTTAAAAGAACTTCGGGAGCGATTTCCAGATAAAGACGAACGGCTGAAAGCCATAGCTGTTTTGCGGCTGGGCACGCCTTATCAACTTGGTTGTTTGGGTGAAGAATCAGGACCAGACAAAGACCCTATTTTTAGAATAGATGTGGCTGATTGCACGGTATTTGTATTAACTAATACAGCTTTAGTTCATTCCCAGAATTTGGAACAAGCAAGAGAAATGATGAAATTTCTAAACTATCGGCCAGAAAAAGAAATAACTTATGAAAATCGGCTTCATTTTACCCTTGAACGCAATATGGTCTCACCTTATTTTCGTGACTTAACCGAAGAAATTGCTGGCAAGGAAAAAATAATAACAAAAAAAGTGATTTTAAACAGGATAAAAACAGATGATAAACGCTGGATAGATATTGATTGGGAAAAAGAGATAATTATAAAATATGTGCCTAATAAATATATTGATAAAGATTTTCTTAATATCAATTTACCTAAATCAATAGGAGTGGCATTTATTAAAGAGAAATATTTTGAGACAGGATTAGATGTAGTTCACGAAGGGCTTTTATTTGATGGAGAACTGCTTATTGAAGCAAGTTCAATGCAGAAAAAAGTTGTAGCAAAAGATTTCTATGATTATTATTTCGGCAAGGATGGTTTTATCCCTAAATTTGACGGAATTATATTATTTGACTTGACCTTATTGCTTTGACAAGCTATATTTAATTAATGGTAAAAGAGAAGAAAAATAAAAGAATTTTGAAGAAAAAGCTGGTAAAAAAGCAAAAAACTCTTAAAAAAATAAAAGAGAGTGTAGTTAAAAGTAAGCCAAAAAAGAAAAAACAGAAAAAGGTTAAAGTAATAATCTCTGACAATGCTTATCAGACAAAGATAAAAGTAATTGGTATTGGCGGAGGAGGCGGCTCTATTGTTTCAGACATTGCTTCACAATTAAAAAAAGTAAGTTTTGTGGCAGCAAATACAGATACTCAAGCGCTGAAAAGGATAAATAAGAAATGCAGGCGTTTTTCTTTTGGTAGAAATTTGACAGGCGGTTTAGGGTGCGGAATGAATCCAGAATTAGGGAAAAGAGCTGCCAAACAGGCAACAGATGACATAAAAAAGATTTTAGATGGAGCAGATCTTTGTATTTTAGTTTCATCTTTAGGAGGCGGCACTGGTTCTGGTGCTTCTCCTATTTTTGCTGAACTATCCAGTGAGCTTAAGAATATTACTTTTGGGATTTTTACTTTGCCTTTTAAATTTGAAGGTGAAAAGAAATTAAAAATTGCTTTAAATTCCTTAGAGGAAATAAAATCTAATTTAAATGCTTTTATTGTGATTCCGAATGAAAAGATTTTTAAAATTATTGATAAAAAAACGCCCTTAAAACAATCTCTTTCTACTTTAAACAAGATTTTAGGACAAGGATTAGAGGGATTGATTGAAATGATTTTTTTACCAGGCCTGATTAATATTGATTGGGCTGATTTAAAAGTGATTTTAGAAGGCAAGGGCAAGCTATGTTTTTTAAACAGCATTGAAGCCGGAAGCGATGAAGTGCCAGAAGAAACAGTGAGAAGGCTTATTAAAAATCCTTTGAGCGAATATAATTCTGAAAAGGCAGATAAGATTTTATACAATATAACTTCTGACAAAGATTTAAAAATGGAGACAGTAGAACAAATTAGCAGGGCCATTACTGGTGTTAATAAAAAAGCGAAAATAATTTTCGGCATTTCCCAGCATCCTAATTATAAAAAGAAAATAAGAATAACCTTATTAGCTACTAGCGATGAAAGAAAAGAGACAAAAATTAAAAGGAAGCCAAAACTAAAAATAGAACCAGAACCAGAACAAGAATCAGAAGAGAAGCCTGAAGAAGAAAAAAAACCAAAAGAAAAAATCTCTCAGCTAAAAAAGAAAAGACCAAAAAAGAAAAAAATTATTAAGATAAAAATTAAGAAAGATAAGAAAGAGGAAATAACAGAAGAGCATATTAAAAAACAGGAGAAAACGAGAAAAAATGCTTTGCAATTAAAAAAAGAAGCAGAGGAAGCCGAAAAAGAGATATTAGAAGGAGAAAAAAAATGGGACATCCCTGCTTTTTTAAGAAGAGGTAATGAGTAGTAAGAACTGAAATATTTAATCCGCTATTGACAGAGCGGATTTTTTGTTGTATGCTTTATTATTAACAACAAAATATGGAAAGGTGATGAAAAATGAATGGTAAAGAATGGATGAAGAAATATAAAGAATTGGCCGAGAAGATGGGAGTAGTAAAAGAGACAGGAGAAACACAAATTTTAGCAACTGGGTTCAAAGCAATAGAAGTATTGCCAGATAACTTCATCAAGGAAACGCAGAAGTTTTCCATAGAAAAGGAATCAAAAATCCAGAAAAAATGGAACAGGCAGAAAAGAAAAGCAGGGAAGAATTTATGGAATGATCCGATGGCTTCGGTTGTTAGCTTTTCAATAGATGTCTTTGGACGTTTGGAATTAGTTCTTCGGAAAAGTGATTATAAGACGTATGTTGGCACTAGAGAAAAAAGATTTATTAACACTGATGATATACCAATGGATAGGAATAGTTCGCTGCCGATTTCAATGGGAGCAGTAACTATTACTTCAGACGATTTCATAGTTTTGGGACTAAGAAGTAAAACAGAAGCACACAGGAATGAGTTAGGATTGGGTCCGTCAGGTTATCTTAATCCGTCAGTTCATTCTTTAAAAACAGAAATGGGAGAAATAATCAGCGTAGAAGAACTAATCTTATGCGAATTATATGAAGAGCTAAGAATACAGACATATATTAAGAAGGAATATCTTGCCTTAATTCAAGATATGCAGCCAATGATAGCCGTGCGATTAGAAATTCCATTTACAAAAAGAGAAATGGAGCAAATTGCCGAGATAAATTTTGAACACTCAAAATTTATCTACATAGAGAATACAATAGATGAAGTAAAAAAAGCATTCAGGGAATATAAATTCACTCCTCATGCCTTATCAGCGATTCTCTGCCATCTTTTATAGAAAAAATAGAGTATATCCAAGAAAAAGATATTTCGTAAATTTTTTTCTTGGTTCTTTTTTTATAATAATTATTGCCAAAATTGAATTTTAATGCTATCATAAAAAAATGATTAAAAAAGCTGTTATTCCTATTGCTGGCTTAGGAACAAGATTCCTGCCTTTATCTAAGGCCGTGCCCAAAGAACTTTTGTCTTTGGTTGATAAACCGGCAATTCAATATATTATTGAAGAAGTTAAAAAATCAGGAATAAATGATATTGTTTTTGTTATTAGGCCAAAAGGAAAAGAGGTTTTCAATTATTTCCAAAAATCTCCAAAATTGGAAAAAATATTAAAAGAAAGAAAAAAAGAAAATTTTTTAGAAGAGGTTAAAAAATTAACAGAGATTTCTAAAAATACTTCTTTCTCATGGGCTGTTCAGAAAGAGCCGTTAGGTGATGGACATGCTATATTACAGGTAAAGAAACTGATAGGTAAAGATCCTTTTGTAGTTTTATTTTCCGACGATATTATTGATTCAAAAACACCTTGTGTCGCACAACTTGAGCAGGTTTTTAAAACCTGCCAGAAGCCGGTTATTGCTTTAAAAAAAATGCCTAAGGGAGAACTCCACCGTTACGGTGTAGTAAAAGTAGAAAAAATTGCTAATCGCATTTATAAAATCAAAAAAATTGTTGAAAAACCAGCTCCAGGAGAAGAGCCATCTGATTTAGCAATAATTGGAAGATACGTTCATACTCCAGATATTTTCCAGTATTTAGAAAAAGCCCGTCCTAGTAAAAAGGGTGAAATATATATGGCTGAAGTTTTAGAGCAAATGCTCAGCGACGGCAAAATAATTTATGGTTATGAATTTGAAGGTGAACGATTGGACTGCGGCGATAAGCTTGGCTGGCTGAAATCAGAGCTTTATCTTTCTTTAAAACATCCTCAGTTCGGTCCAGAATTAAAAAAATATATCAGAGAGATAACATAAATAATGAATACTCATACAATAAAATCAATCAAGGCAAGGGAGATATTAGATTCAAGGGGCGTCCCTACTATAGAAGTAGAACTAATCACTGATATTGGCTCTTTTTTTGCTTCTGTTCCTTCAGGCACTTCTACTGGCAAAGATGAAGCTAAAGAATTAAGAGACGGGGGAAAAAGATATAATGGCAAGGGAGTATTAAAGGCAGTAGAAAATGTAGAAAAAGTAATTAGACCTGAATTGAAAGGAAAAGATGTTGTTAGACAAAAAGAGATTGATGAAATGATGATTGAATTAGACAAAACGAAAGATAAATCCCGGTTAGGAGCTAATGCTATTTTAGGGGTTTCTCTGGCTGTTTGCCGGGCCGGCGCCGCGGCAAAAGAAATTCCATTATATCAATATATTGCGCAATTAACAGAGATGCGATATCCGTTGATTTTACCCAGACCATGTTTTTTAATGATTGAAGGAGGAGCTCATGCTGGCAATGATTTGGATTTTCAAGAATTTATGATTCAGCCGCATGAACATAGTTTTTCAGAAAACTTGGAAATAGGAACAAAAATTTATCATTGTCTCAAAGAAATTTTAGAAAAGGAACAAGGAAAATCATCTACCAATGTTGGCATGGAAGGCGGTTTTACCCCATTATTAAAATTTCTAGAGCAGGCATTGGAGCTAATAGTTAAGGCAATAGAAAAAGCAGGCTATAAGGATAAGATTGGCATTATTTTGGACTGCGCTGTCTCACAGTTTTATAAAGATGGAAAATATAAGATGCAGATGGGTGTTTTTACAGGACAAGGATTATTAAGATACCATTCAGATTTAATTTCCAAATATCCTATCATAGGATTAGAAGATCCTTTTTCAGAAGATGATTGGCAGAGTTTTAAACAAATCACCAAACACTACGAGAACAGTTCTCGTAGTGTTTATATTATTGGTGATGATTTGTTGGTTACCAGCCTTGAAAAAGTAAAGAAAGCAGTTAAAGAAAAATCCTGCAATGGAATGATTATTAAACCAAATCAAATCGGCACTGTTTCTGAAACTTTAGAAGTGGTAAGATATGCTAAAGAAAATAACTTTAAGATTTTTGTTAAGCATCGCTCCGGAGAAACAAAAGATGACTTTATTGCTGATTTAGCTGTTGGCATAGGCGCAGACGGAATAATGGCCGGCGCGCCGGCGCGCGGCGAAAGATTAGCAAAATATAACCGGTTGTTAAAAATTGAAAAAGAGTTAAAATAAAGAAAAAACATATGGCTCAATTAATTTTTTTAAGACACCTTAAATCACAATGGAATTTAGAAAACAGGTTTTCCGGCTGGATTGATGTTCCTTTATGTAAAGAGGGGATTAAGAAAGCTGAAGAAATTTCTAAAAAAGTATTTAAAAACAAAATTGATATTGCTTATTCTTCTCCATTGCTTAGAAACCAAAACACCTTGGTAAGAATTTTAGATTACGTTGATGGAAAATATCCCATTTTTATTTACCTTGATGAGGTCAGAATGAAGAAATGGGGAAATTTTAAAGAAATACACAAAAATTATTTGCCTGTCTATATTTCAGAAAATTTAAATGAAAGGTATTATGGAAAACTACAGGGGTTGAATAAGCAGGAAACCATCAAAAAATATGGTCCCGAGAAAGTTCAATTGTGGCGGAGAGGATTTAATAATGATCCGCCGGGCGGGGGAGAAAGTTTAGATGAAGTTTATAGGCGAGCTGTTCCTTTTTATAAAAAAAATATTGAGAGAGATTTACGAAAAGGGAAAAATGTCTTGGTAGTTACTAGCCATAATCCAATGAGAGCCATAATAAAATATATTGAAAAAATATCTAATGAGGGTATTATTAATGTTGAAGTGCCTTATGCTGGGATAATAAGCTACAAATTTGATAAATCGTTAAGATTAAAAGATAAAAAGATACTTTAAAAATATCAAAAATTTGACATTTATTTTAAGAAAATTTATAATGGGATTATGAACAAAGCTTTTAGTAAAAATTTAATAATTTTAGCAATGGGTGTTATAGGAATTTTGGTAATTGCTTCAGTGGCTTACACAAATGGATTTTTTGGAAATAATCAAAATGAGAATGAAAATATTTTATCTTCTGATGAGATTTCAGAAAAAGTTATAAATTTTATTAATGAAGATATTTTAAGCGAAGGTGTTACTGCTTCTTTAGTTGATATTAGTGAGGAAAGCAATTTATACAAGATTAAGTTAAAAATAGGCGAGGAAGAATTTGATTCTTATGTTACCAAAGATGGAAAACTTTTGTTTCCACAAGTAATTGATATTGAGAGCAGTTCTTCTGTATCTGAAGAAGAAGAAAATGAAGAAGCAGTGTCTACTATTGGTAATTTTTTAACCAGTAAAGACGAAATTTGCAAGGAAGATGGAAAACCGATTATATATTTCTTTGGATCTGAAGGTTGTCCGCATTGTGTTTGGGAACATCCTGTTATAGAAAAGGTGGCAAAAGATTTTGATGGATACATATTATTCCACGAAAATATGAATTCAAGTACAGATACTGAGATATTTCAAAGATACAGCACCGGAGGCGTACCAACATTGGTGTTAGGATGTAAGTATTACAGAGTTGGTTCAGGGCAGGGAAGAGGTGAAGAAGAAGAATCTAAGATTTTGACAGCTTTAATTTGTAAGTTAACAGATGGTAATCCTTTTAATGTTTGTGAAAAGGTTCAAGATTTAATTAATCAAATTCAATAAACTTAGACAAAATAATGTACAAGATTGGTATAGATATCGGCGCTACTAATACAAAGTTTGTTTTAATAAGCAAATCAAAGATTATTAAGAAAGAAAAGATTTCTACGCCGAAAAACAAGGAAAAGCTCATTAAGATTTTAGAACAAAATATAGAAAATTTAATATCTGGCATTCCTCTATCAAGAATTAGGGGAATTGGTATTGGAGTTCCTGGTCCCTTGAATAAAAAAAGGGATTTTATTTTAAATCCGCCTAATTTAAAATGTCTTTCTAATTGTCCTTTATCTAAAATTATTAAGAAAGATTTAAAAATAAAAACCATAATGGAAAACGATGTGAGCTGCTTTACCTTAGCTGAAGCGAAAATGGGAGCAGGAAAAGGAGCAGAAATTGTGGCTGGAATAACTTTGGGAACCGGTGTGGGCGGTGGCTTGGCAATAAAAAACAAAATTTATCAAGGTGCGTTTGGTTCAGCCAGTGAGTTTGGGCATATGACAATTAAATTTAATGGAAAGAATTTTAGCTCTTTGGAAGATTATTGTTCAGAGAAATTTTTTAAAAGAAAAAGGGTTTATTCAAAAGAATTAGAAGAAAAAGCAAAAAAAGGAAACAAACAGGCCTTAAAGATTTTTCAGGAATATGGAAAATATTTAGGAATTGGTATTTCTAATATTATTAATATTTTAGACCCGGAAGTAATTGTTATTGGTGGAGGTATTTCCAAAGCGCATAGATTTTTTATAAAAACAGCAAAACAGGAAATACAAAAAAGAACACTCTCGCCTTTGTCTAAAAAATTTGTTAAAATAAAAATGTCTAAACTTAAAGATTTTAGCGGAGCCATTGGCGCTTCTTTACTTGTTAAAAATGATTGAAGATAAAAAAAATAAAATAAAAGTTTATACTACTGACAATTGCGCTTTTTGTTTTACTTTGAAAGAATTTTTAAAAGAAAAAAATATAGAATTTGAGGAAATTGATATATCTCAAGATGAAAAAAAAAGAGATGAGTTGTTGAAAAGGCTGGACGAGAAAGGAGTATGGGGCTCTGTGCCTATTTTAGATATTAACGGAGAATTAATCATAGGATTTGACAGAGACAAAATTTGTAAATTACTTAACATCAGCGAATAACGAATCCTATGCGAATTTGCGAATTCGTAAATTCGTATTTATTCGTAAATTCGTTGATCACTATGATAAAAATTGCCATCAATGGTTTTGGCCGGATAGGCCGAGCAACCTTTAAAAGGATTTTAGAAAAACATCCTGATTTAAAAGTAGAAGTAATTAATGATTTAACAGATACAAAAACATTGGCTCATCTTTTAAAGTATGATTCTGTTTACGGTATTTATGGAAAAACAGTAAGAGCTGAAAATAATTCTATTGTAGTAGATGGTCAAAAAATAAAAATATTGGCTGAAAAAGAGCCAGCTAATCTTCCTTGGAAAAAGTTAGGCATAGATATAGTTTTAGAATGCACAGGTATTTTTAGGGACTATGAAGGGGCCCAAAAACATATTAGGGCTGGGGCTAAAAAAGTAATTATTTCTGCTCCATCTAAAACGCCGGAAAAAATTCCTTCATATATATTGGGAGTAAATGAGAAAAAATATGAGCCCGAAAAAGACGAAATAATAGATATGGGTTCCTGCACTACTAATTGTTTAGCGCCAGTAGTCAAGGTTCTTAATGATAATTTTAAGATTGTTAAAGGTTTTATGACCACTATTCATAGTTATACCACTGACCAGAAACTTTTAGATTTGCCTCATAAAGATTTGCGCCGGGCAAGGGCGGCTGCTCTGAATATTGTTCCTACTACTACCGGAGCGACTAAAGCCATTGGTAAAGTGATACCAGAAATGCAAGGAAAGCTGGATGGTTTAGCTATTAGGGTGCCAACAGCTGTTGTTTCGGTTATTGATTTAATTTGTGAATTAGAGAAAAAAACAACAGAACAAGAAATTAATTCCTGTTTTAAAAAAGCAGCTCAAAGCAAGGCGATGAAAGGTATTTTAGATGTAGAAGAACAACCATTGGTTTCTTCTGATTATATTGCTAATCCTTTTTCTTCTATTGTTGATGCTGATTTGACAATGGTTAGGGAAAACTTGGTTAAAGTTATTTCCTGGTATGACAACGAATACGGCTATTCCTGCCGATTAGCCGAATTTAGTGAATTCATCGGCAGGAAATTATAATATGAAATAAATATGGCTAAAGTTTCAAATAAAAAAGATAATCAAATAGAGATAAAAAGAATTACCAGGCAAATTGTTGAAAAATATAAGCCTGAAAAGATTATTCTTTTTGGCAGTTTTGCTTGGGGAAAACCAACTAAAGATAGTGATGTGGATTTGTTTATTATAAAAAAATCAAAAAAGAAACGTTTGGAACGAGAATATGAACTTCGGATGAAATTACTTGGTAATAAATTTCCTCCTATGGATTTATTAATTTATACTCCGAAAGAAGTGGCACGACGTTTTGAAATTGGAGATTTTTTTATTCGTGATATATTTAAAACAGGAAAAATTCTTTATGAGACAAAATAAATTTTCAAAAAAGGAATTACAAGCAAAAGAATGGATTAAAAGGGCAACAGAAGATGAACTTTCTGCAGAGGTTATCTTAAAAGAAGAGGGCGGTTCCCCAAACACTGTTTGTTTTTTATCTCAACAAATGGCAGAAAAGCATCTAAAAGCTTTTTTGGTGTATAATAAAAAATGGTACCCTAGAATTCATCCCCTTGATAAGTTGTGGGAATTGTGCAAAGAATTTGATAAATCTTTTGAAGAAATTAAAGAAGATTCAGTATTTTTAACTGCATTTTATACAGCAACACGTTACCCTGGTGATTATCCAGAATTTAGCTGGGAAGAGGCAAAAAAAGCATTTGAATCAGCAACAAAAATCAAAAATTTTATATTAAGTAAAATAAACTAATAGAGAATTTACATAAAATACAAAGGTCAAGAAATTTGCTATTTTAACTTTTAATTTATGGTTGAAGAACAAAATTATCAAAAAGTTTCAAACTGGTGGTATATTGTAGTAATTCTTATGGGAATTATCGGTGGTCTAATTGCTTGGCTTGTTAATAGAGATGCTAATCCTAAGCAAGCTAAGAAATTCTTATTTGTTGGAATAATTGTAACTCTTATTCCTCTGATAATCTACATAATATTTATTCCTTCAAAGATAAAAGAAGCAAAAATTACAGCAAGCGATGCAATGATTACTGTTTATATGAATGAATTAAGAACTAAGGTGATGCTATTTGAAGATGAAAATAGTTCTTATATTGGTTTGGAAAACTATTCTGATACTATTAGGATAAAAAATGACATTATAATGAACGGTGGAACCAGTTTTGCTGTAAATTCAACTGATACTAAATATTGTGCCGAAGTTCAGATGACTAGTGGTAAATGGTATTGTATAGATAGTGATTGGGTTAGGAGAGAACAATATTCAAATCCTGCTTGTTCAGCAAATCACTATACTTGTGATTAGTTTTAATACAGTTTGATTTTATAATTTTATAATTTTTATAAAACTATAAAAATTATTTATTAAATCTCAGAGAATTATTCTCTACCAGCTTTATGATTAAGAAAGGGGATTTATATTATCCTTCAAAGGAAATCAAAAATAGTGCTTGGTTGAATAACGAAAAGATTTACAAAGAAGGAGAAAAAGATCCGATTAAATTTTGGGAGAATTTAGCTAAGGAAATTTTTTGGTTCAAAAAGTGGAAAAAGGGGTTTGTTCACAACCCTCCCTACTTTCAGTGGTTTGTTGGCGGGAAAATCAATATTACATCAAACATCTTTGAACATAATTCCTTAGAATGGGAAAGAATTAAAAATAAACCAGCCCTTATTTGGGAGCCAGAGCCGATTAATGAGAAACCAAAGATTTTAACCTACGATGAACTTTTTAGAGCGGTTAATAGGTTTGCCAATGCTCTTAAAAGGCTAGGAGTGAAAAAAGGGGCTCGGGTAGGAATTTATTTGCCAATGATTCCAGAAGTAATAATTTCAATGCTCGCTTGCGCTCGCATTGGAGCAATCCATTCTGTTGTTTTTTCCGCTTTTTCCTCAAGTGCTTTAAGAATTCGTCTTCAAGATACTGAAGCAAAAGTTTTGATTACTGCTGATGGATATTACAGGAGAGGAAAAGTTGTTAACTTAAAGAAAAACGCTGATGCCGCCCTTGTGGGCGAGCCTCGCTCGCCTCGCTTCGCGGGCGAAGCGGGCCATGGGCGGGAGGGTGTAAAAGAGACAAAAGTGCAAAAAGTTATTGTAGTAAAGCGAGCTAAAAATGAGATTTCTTGGCGAAAGAATCAAGATTTATGGTGGCAGGATTTGGTTGAGAAAGAATCTGCTCAGTGTGAGCCAAGAGTAATGGACTCAGAAGACACTTTATTTATACTTTATACCAGTGGAAGCACAGGTAAGCCAAAGGGAACTGTTCATGTCTGCGGAGGATATACTGTTCAGGCAGAATGGACAGGTAAATGGATATTTGATTTACATAATGACGATATAATATGGTGCACTGCTGATGTTGGTTGGGTAACAGGCCATACATATGGTGTTTACTCTCCATTACTTAATGGTGTACCAACTCTTATTTATGAAGGAGCGCCTGATTGGCCAGCTCCTGACAGATGGGCCCGGATTATTGAAAAGCACAAAGTCACTGTTTTCTATACTGCTCCAACGGCAGTGAGAATGTTTAAAAAATATGGCGCTCAATTTATTGAAAAACATAAATTTGATACTTTAAGAATTTTAGGTTCAGTAGGAGAGCCAATTGATGAAGCGGCTTGGGATTGGTATTTTAAAGAAGTAGGAAAAGAAAAATGTCCTGTTCTTGATACTTGGTGGCAAACTGAAACAGGCGGAATTTTAATAACTTCTTTGCCAGGCATTGGTCCTTTTAAACCCTGCTTTACCGGTCTTCCTTTGCCAGGTTTGAAATTTGATATTCTTGCCCCGCACCGAGCCGAAGGCTCTGGTGCAGGGTTAAATGAAAAAGGCGAGTCCTTGCCTCCAAATAAAGAAGGAAATTTAGTTCTTTTGCCTCCTTTTTCACCTGGACTTTTACGGGGAATCTATAAAAATCCTAAAAGGTATTTAAAAACTTATTGGAGCGAATACCCTTCGGCAGGTTCAGGGCAAGCTGGAAAGATTTACTTTACCAGCGATGCTGCTTATAAAGATAAACAGGGACTAATTAGGATTGTAGGCAGGGTAGATGATGTGATAAAAGTGGCTGGACATCGTTTTACTACCGGAGAATTGGAAAACGCAATTTCCAAGCTCTCAAATGTTTCGGAATGCGCTGTGATAGGAATTCCAGATGAAATAAAAGGAGAAACACCCATTGTTTTTGTAGTTTTGAAAAATGAGAACGTTTCTCCTGTGGAGAAGCGTTCTCCTAACATTGAAGAAGAAACAAAAAAAGAGATTATTGGACAACTAAGAAAAGAAATTGGGCCTATTGCTTCACCAAAGCAAGTTTATTTAGTTGAAGATTTACCCAAAACCCGTTCCGGCAAAATTATGCGCCGAATTCTAAAACGGCTGCTGGCTAAAGAAGAGTTAGGCGACCTTTCCACCTTAGCCAATCCTGAAAACATTGAAGAAATTAAAAAAGTTATTAATAAATAGAATTATCTATTATGAAAAAATTTGTAATCGCTAACTGGAAGATGAATCCTAATACTGTCAAAGTGGCTAAGGTGCTTTTTGATGAGGTTGTCAAGGGATTAAAAGATGTTAAAAAAGCAAAGGTAGTTATATGTCCGCCATTTGTTTATTTGCCTGCCCTCCAAGATCTAAAATCTAATATAAGGCTAGGCGCGCAGGATTGTTTTTGGGAGGATAAAGGTTCTTTTACTGGAGAGATTTCTCTTCCAATGCTGAAAAGTTTTGGCTGCAAATATGTTATTATTGGCCATTCTGAACGTAGGCAGTTTTTAAATGAAACAGACAGGATGATAAATAAAAAAATAAAAGCAGCTTTAATTAAAAATTTGAGGCCTATTTTTTGCCTTGGAGAAAGCAAGAAAGATAAAGACCGAGGAAAAACTCAGACTGTTCTAAAAAGACAATTAGAAAATGGTTTAAAAAAAATAAGCAAAAGCGATGTTAAAAAAATTATTTTTGCCTATGAACCATTATGGGCTATTGGAAGCGGTAAGCCATGTTCTTTAGATGAAGCCAATGTTATAAGGTTGTTTATAAAAAAGGTGGTTACACAAAAATATTTTCGTTCTATTACTAATGAGATTAAGATACTTTACGGCGGAAGCGTAAACAGTTCCAATGTTAAAAATTTTATTCAAGAAGCCG
Organism: Minisyncoccales bacterium; assembly: GCA_049642725.1. Taxonomy (GTDB): domain Bacteria; phylum Patescibacteriota; class Minisyncoccia; order Minisyncoccales; family JAGMDC01; genus JAGLYZ01. The sequence goes on from JBARPC010000007.1 coordinate 14,480, forward strand.
GCTTTCAGGGTGTTTTGGTTGGCGGTGTCTCGTTAAAACCAAAAGAATTTATTAAATTAGTAAAAAATATTTAATTTGACTTTTTAAAGGTATCTTGTTATTATTTAATATATGAGAAGTTTAAATCAGGACTTGCTTAAAAATGGTTTTTTTTATAATCCAAGTAGAGGAAATTTACTCCTTAACCAAGTAATTGAGGAGTTGTTTTCTTATATGAAGGAAAAGCCGGAAAGCTTTTATGATATTATTGTGGGTTGTGATTCTTCTTCTCAAGAAGAACCCCATTTTCCGGTGGCATTGGTTATTTTAAGAAAAGGCGAAGGCGGAAGATTTTTCCTTAAAAAAAT
>JBARPC010000008.1:0-4636 GCA_049642725.1 Minisyncoccales bacterium
GAACAAAATCCGAACTTTTTTCCGCGAAAATCCCGACGCTGATTTCTGAAAAATTACGCTCGGGCGGGCAAAAAGGAAGGGGGTTGGGGGGAAGGAATTTTTGCCCGCCCTCGCTTTTCCGCCGCCGAATTTCGTTTTTTGCTTCGCAAAAAGCGCCGCAAGAAAAGATGTTGCCCTTGCCCCAACCCACCCGTGCGCGGGCAACGACAAGGAACTCCCTTAATATAGTATATGACAATTTGGAATATAACACAATGGAATATACAATATAAGTAAAGATATGTCCAAAGCAATTTATTCAAAAGACCATAAATATATTGTTGAGCAATTAAAAAAAGCCCGCCAAGAGGTCGGTTTAGAGCAGGCAGAGGTTGCTAAATTACTCGGCAAAACCCAATCTCACATCTCAAAGGTTGAATCCGGGCAGAGACGTATTGATATTGTAGTACTTAAAGAATTCGCCAGAATTTACAAAAAAGATATAAGCTTTTTTATTAAATAGTATGTCTAAAATTCAAGAATTGTTATCTGGTAGAACAGATAAAATTAATTACGAAGAAATAATTAAAAATTATCCCTGGATTGTAGAAAGAGGGCGGAATTGTATTTTAAGCCCAGATAGCGATGGTTTGCTGTGCGGATTATTTATGTCGACCTATTTAAATTGGAAAGTAAAAGGTTTCTACGATGGAAAGATAATGTTACTAGACAAAAATATTTCTGTAAAAGACTGTGTATTTTTAGATATGGAAGTTTTTAGAAAAAATATCAAGAGCGTTGGCCATCATATGGTTCAATTTAATAAAAGAAAAAAACCTTCGAATTGGGATAACTACAAAAATTGTATTCAGCCAAATAATTTACGAGATTATGATGGCTATAATGACTTTCGCTTAAAATATCCATTAGCAACAATACATTTTTTAATTGGGATAGTTGGCTCAAAAATAAAATTTAAAATACCTGAAGCTGCAATCCGCGCTTTATTTTTTACCGACGGAACTTTTAATGTCCTTTTTAAATATCCGGAAAATGTTTTGAATTGGCTAAATTATTTACGAGCAAATGAAGAACAAAATCCATTAAAAGATGTTTTTGAAAACGAAAAATATAGCGTGTTTTCTCTTATGAAAGCAATGGATGAATTTTTTAGAAAAAGAGACGAGATTAGCATTGTAAAAGAAAGAGGCGACAGACTAAGGATATCGGAAACTGATGGGACACCAGCCAACATAGAAAAGTACAACAATTCTTATAAAATAAATACGGAAGCAAAAGAAAGGATTGAAAAATTTATCAAGATTTTATCCAATTTAACCGGTTGGAAATATAATTCGAGTAGTTGGACTTGGGAAAATTTTAGATTGTACAGATTTACTAAGGGCGATTTTGCAGGTAGTAAAATTCGCCTAAATAATAAAACATTCGAAAAATTTTTATCAAAAAAGCCCCTTACCTGGGCAATGACAAGCGGCCAAAATATCGAATATACTTTAGAAAAACCGGATAAATTACAATAAAGGCGCCGGAGTACTTCCTAATCTTTTTTTTGCTAAATCGCAATACTCTTTTGCGACATCAATGATTATAAAATTTCTTTTAAGCTGTTTTGCTGCAACAGCAGTAGATCCGCAGCCGCCAAATGGATCTAGAACGACACCATCCGGAGGACAAAAACATTGAATAAAATCATAAGGAATTTTATCAGGGAATACAGCAGGATGTTGTCTTTTTAGGGAATCTTTATCTCCAGCCATTAGATAATTCCAAACGGTACCTCTGCATTTCGTTGGATTGATTGGGCGGGTTACAGTTTTTGTGGTGGAGCCGTCTGTTCTTCTGTTTCCGCTTCCAGTCATAATTTTTCCACCGTGCTTTGAAGGAATTTTTAATGGCTCTTTATTAAAATATTGTGGGCGGTCTCCTTTGAGGAAAATTGGCATATATTCGTGGTCAACTCTAAACCTATATTTCCACCACGCCCCCTCTGTTCCATGTTTCTTATAGATGACTGTTTCAAAAAGACGTAAACCAATATTATCTACCCAGTCAACAATCGTTCTAAAAGATGTAAGAGTTTTCGCAAAGTTTTTTGTTTGGTCTTGAATTACCATAACTGCTATACCTCCATCTTTTAGTACGCGTTTTATTTGTTCACCTGTAGCATGCAGGTCAAAACTATAATTGCCGTTATAGTTCCGTACTTCATCGTAGGGAGGAGAGGTTACAATAAGATCAATAGAATCGTTTGGCAAAGTTTTTAACATCTCCACCGCGTCTCCGTGTAAAATTTTATTCAAAGGTAAATTATCTAGATTTGGTTTTCTAGATTTTTTTATTTTATCTTTTTGTCCAGATAAACTACCCATAGTATTATTATAACAAAATTTTACCTATTTTTTAATTACATCAATTACTTTTCCGCTGACATGATAATTATCGTTTTCATGAATGAATATTGGCAGATATTCTTTTGTTGATTCTGATTTTAATACAATTCTTTTATTTTGCGGGTCTGGCACAAATTTTTTAATGTTTGCCATTTCATCGATTATTGAAACAATATATTGTCCTGGTTCAGGGCTTTTTTGTTCCGCGTCCACTATAACAAAATCGCCGTCTTCTATGTTTTTTCTGTTTATGTTTGCTTTATTCATAGAACCGCCCTCTGCACGCAAGACAAATAATTTTCCACTGCGAGGAGCAAGTTTTTTTGATACTTTCAGATATCCGGTGATATTTTCTTCTGCGAAAATTGTTGCAGGGCCGCAGTTGGCAGCCCCAACAATAGGCAAGGACACAAAACCTTCTTTAGAAATTTTTTGTGCTTTTTTTATTTCTCTTTTTATGGGGTTATATGTAATAAATCCTTTTTTGGAAAGTTGAGTTAAATGGTGTTTTATTTTTTGGGCAGATTTTTCACCCACAAGTGAGCCAACCTCTCGTAATGTCATTCCTGAGAGGTTTTTTTTGTTTATTTCTTTTAATAATTTTTCTTGTATGATATGCATATTTTCATTATAATGGGCTTGTCAAATAAAAGCAATAGAGTTATCCACAGCCCTTTAACGCTTAACAGAGTTGACAAAAATATAAAGACCATGATAAAATTAAGTTGTCCTGATGGGTTTTCTGATTTAAACGGTCGGCAGGATAATAATTAACGCATAATCTAAACAATAAAATGCAATTAAAATGGACAGAGCGAATTCCGCTCACACAATCAGGGGTTAATAGAATAAAGGCGGTAGCCGGAGTATATCGCCTAATAAACTATAATCGAACCGATGATAAGTATTATGTTTATTATGTTGGGCAGGCAGACGACTTAAATGATCGTCTTGCCCAGCATCTTCCGGGCAACGAAACAAACGAATGTTGCCAAAAATATCTTAATAACTACACATGTTATTTTCGGGCGGCGGCCATTTCAGGACAAGCTGACCGAGACGGAGCCGAGGTTGCGCTTTACAATAAATTTGAGCCTACCTGCGTCGAACGGATTCCAGATGTAAAACCAATTGAAATTAACTTTGACTAATATGATTTTAACTAAAAAAAGAATTAGAAATATTAAAGTCCTGAAAGGTTTAATTAAAGAAGGCGATAAATTTTTTGTCGGAATCAAAAATCAACCTAAATATGATGATGTTCTGCAAAAAATTGGCCTTTCCAAAAATTTCCAAGCAGGCGAATCTATTTTGCCGCCAGCAATTTTTGGTCCAGTAAGTCTTTATAATGCGGAGGGGAAATACAAAGCACATAAAGACAAACCAATGGAAACAGCTTATAGAACAGTGGAGTGGCATTGGAAAGAATGGAGGGGGCGTTACGATACAGTAGAACAATCAAAATTAGTGGATGTTCCATACAAGCGATATCCAAGAACCTTTATTGATCCTCCAAGTGTGGAAATTACTGCTCATTTATTGGGCGATAAAGAGCAGGTAATAATTAGTCCGGTTTTTGAATTGAACGAAAAAAACAGAGAGAAAATAATTCACACAATAAATCTATTTTTGGAAATTTTTGGCGAGTGCCAATTTTTTACCAAGGATCTAGACGAGATTATCAGGCTACCGATAAGGAGATTGAATTGGAGAATTTTGCCTCCTGGCCAAATGCCGTGGTCTAAATTGAAAGAGGAAATAAAACCGATAGTTAATAGCGCACCGAAAGGAAATCAGGTTGTAATTAAATATAGATTAGAAAAAATTAACAAATATAAACCGGATTTTGCTGCAATCGGCGAAGGCGGTTTTAGGGGATATATTATTTTGGGATTTAAGCAAAGAAATATTTATACCCTAGAAAGCTTATATTACGGAAATGCAACTTATGTTTTTGGTGAGAAATGGGAAGAATTGTCTAAAAAAACGAAAGCTGAAATATTGAACCAAGATTTGCAAACTGATAGAATTATCCATAGAGAAGGATGGGACAATAGAGTAGACAAGATTCTTAAATAATTTTTGCGGCGCGCCCCGCAGAGCGGGGCACGAAATTCGGCGGCGGCGGAAAAGCGAGGGCGGGCAAAAATTCCTTCCCCCCAACCCCCTTCCTTTTTGCCCGCCCGAGCGTAATTTTTCAGAAATCAGCGTCGGGATTTTCGCGGAAAAAAGTTCGGATTTTGTTC
>JBARPC010000009.1:0-37177 GCA_049642725.1 Minisyncoccales bacterium
TTCGTCTATAATATCTGGAAGGGTCCGTTCTTTTTCCGAGAGATAAGCCAAGGAATAAAAGAAATGATGGGCAGAGATGGAATAAAGCGAATTTCTGAGATAAGAAAATAAAAATTATGGGCGTTTATACGTCCCTTTTTTATTTTTTGTCTTTTTTCACCCGTCATAAAGTAAAACGATCGTCCTACTTTGTGACGGTTTCATTTTTGTTAAATTTAATACTTGACACAATCTTAGAAATTTACTAAACAGAAGATAGAACCTTTCCAATGATATATAAGTTGAATGAAATATTGAGAAAAGGTTTGGATGAAAAAACTTAGGAGGTGAATGTGGAAAAAATGGAACCAAAGAAATTAGTTGTATGTGTAAATACAAAAGAGCCGAATAACCAGTATGCGGCGTTAGCCGTTGCGTTCACAGCGAAGAAAGTTTACGGAGTGCCAAGTGTTACAGTATTCTATGGTGCCGTCTCGGTAGGAATAACAAGGAAAGGAAAGTTAGCAGAATATGCTTTATCAGAATACATAAGAACGCTTATCGCGAGTCAGTTTGATGGACTGGAACCCGGGGATCTGCCGGATAGCTTAGAACAGTTAGCGAAATATTTGAATACAGAGCTCGGTGTAGAGTTCTGTTCATGCGGGACTTTTAACGCTATGCAGGAGCTTGTGAACAGCGTAGAAAAAGTGAGAGACATAGAGCCCTTTATAAAAGCATTAAAGATCCCGGATGCAGTAGGAATGCTCGCGAATGCAGACAAGATAGTCTACTTTTGATTACGGTTTAGCTATGGACGAACCGAACGTATAAAGATTAAAAAATTTTTTGTCGGGTTTTCCTTTTTTCACCCGGCCTATAATTTTTTAAGAGAGGATAAAGATATAAAAAACAAAAAAATAATTTGGTTCTGGTTTTTCCGGAACCTATTTTTTTTACATTCTTGGTTATATTTTAGAGATTATTGACAAAGATTTTAAGAGATGCTAATTTTACATTGATGGCAAAAAGCCATTAGAAATAGTACATTAACAATCTATACAGATTGTTAGAATGGATGAAAAAATTTAGGAGGTGAATGTGGAAAAAATGAAAGCAAAAGATAGAATTATCGTAGCATTGGATGTGCCCAGATTAGATATGGCAATAGAACTGGTAAAGCAATTACAGGCGGATGTTGGCATGTTTAAAGTGGGGCTAGAATTACTTCACAGCGAAGGAACACCTAAGGTTGTTCGAGCAGTTCAGGAAGCAGCGGGTCGTCAGATAGGAGGAGTGTTTGTTGACGTTAAGCTACACGATATTCCCAATACAGTGGCTGGAGCGTCCAGGGCAATATCTAAACTTGGTGGGGTAGAGATGTTTAATCTCCACGCTTCGGGTGGCATAGAGATGATAAGAGCAGCAGTGCAATGGAAAGGAAAAAGTAAGGTGCTGGCGGTAACAGTGCTTACTTCTTTAGCAGAAGATGTTGCTCATCAGATATATGGAGCGCCAATAAGAGCTAAAGTTCTGCAGTTAGCCAAGGATGCTAAGCTTGCTGGCGTTGATGGGATAATCTGTTCTCCGCAGGAGCTTCAGGTTTTGGGAAATCAGCAGGAATTAAGCGACCTTTTAAGGATTACGCCAGGAGTTCGGCCGAAATGGGCAGTTAAAGGAGATCAAAAACGGGTAACTACTCCTGCCGACGCAATAAAAGCTGGTGCGGACTATTTGGTAGTTGGAAGACCAATTACCAAACCGCCAAAAGAGATTGGTACACCAGTTGAAGCAGCTATAAAGATTGCCGAAGAGATTGAGCAGACAGAGGTTGAATAAATTTTGGCCGTAGACAAGTCAAACAGATATTAAAAAATTTTTTGTCGGGTTTTCCTTTTTTCACCCGGCCCTATTTTTTAAAATTTTTAGGAGGTGAAAAGAAAAAAATGACAGAAATAAAAATAAACATTAAACCTGTAAAAGTTGGCGATCCTGAGATTATAGTGTACGAGATAAGTATTCAAAGAGAGGGTAACGGGGAAATACCATCAGTATGGCCGGAAACTCTCGGTTCAAAGGAATTGACAGAAGCTTTTTTAACCGGTGTAAAAGCGGCGTTCAGTTTTACAGAAGTGGGCTTTGTTGAAATTCCAGCGATTCCAGTTTGATTAGGATTAACTAAAAAAGAAAAATTTTAACAATTCCGGTTTTGGTTTTTTAGAACTAGGACCGGCTTTTTTATATTGACACAGTTTGAAAAATTTAGTAAAAAGAAGATAGCCCTTTTTAATAATATATAGATGGATTATCTCTAAAATAGATTATCCAGATGAAATATTGAGAAAAGGATTGGCTGGAAAAATTTAGGAGGTGAAAAAAGAAAAAATGGATATAGAAAAAGCAAGAGGTATAATGAATATAAGCGACATGCTTGAAGTATCAAATATCCTTATGACTTGCAATGCATATTGGACATACCGAGGATTACCTAATGAACCGCACGCGCTTTTAACAAATGGAAAACATAGCGATAGTTATTTCAATGTGAATGAAGTAACTAAGTATCCAAATTTCCGTGAAACATTAGCTGAGATGATAGCAGCGAGATTAGATATTGTAGGAATTAAGGACATAGATATAGTAATATCCTCAACATATGCTGCTACATCTATCGGACAAGCAGTGGCTGATAATTTAGACGCAATATTTGTTTTTACAGAAAAAAACTTAAAATATCAGTTATGGTCAGGAAGATTTGAAATTCCTTCAGGTGGCGCGAGAATGTTGCAGGTGGAAGAACTCATCACCACATTAGAAACCACTAAAAAGGTAAAAGCAGCGGTTTTGGATGCCAATCCTGATATAGAATTCGTTAAGATTAATGGAAAAATAGTAGTAGCTACGATTATTCATCGACCTTCGCAGTTGCCAATTGAATACGATAGCTATATAGTTATTCCGTTATATGAAGGAGAAGTTCACAATTGGACTCCGGAGGAATGTCCACTGTGCAAGAAAGGTTCTGAAGTTTTACCGCCGAAACCGAATTGGGAACGATTTGTCTGATTTGTGGCATAGTGAAATAAGAAGATAGAGAAAGCAAAAAACAAAAATAATTTGGTTCTGGTTTTTCCGGAGCCGTTTTTTTTATTGTTTATTGTTTTTCCGGGGGAAAATGTGGTATAATACCATAATGAGAAAAACAGAAGTTATTGCCTTAGGAATTATCTTAATATCGTTTTTAATCGGGATTTATTTTTATTCCAAAATGCCGGAAATGATGGCTTCTCATTGGAATGCAAAAGGCGAAGTAGACGGCTATATGTCCAGGTTTTGGGCATTGTTTTTAATGCCATTAATGAGTTTTGGTTTGTTTTTGATGTTTTTAATAATTCCTAAAATTGACCCCTTAAAACAAAATATTGAAAAATTCAGAAAATACTTTGATATATTTATTATTTTAATGCTCGGTTTTTTGTTTTATATTTATTTGCTGACTATTTTCTGGAATCTCGGCACAAGATTTAGTATGACCCAGCTGATGATTCCAGCTCTGTCCGCTTTGTTTTATTACTGCGGAATTTTAGTAGAAAACGCCAAAAGAAACTGGTTTATTGGCATTAAAACTCCCTGGACTTTGAGCAATGAAAAGGTCTGGGAAAAAACCCATAAACTGGGTGGTAAATTATTCAAAGCAGCTGCTATAATTATTCTTTTAGGAATTGTCTTGGAAAATTATGCTTTGCTTTTTGTTTTAGCTCCGATATTTTTTGTCAGTATTTATTTAGTTGTTTATTCTTATTTTCAATATCAAAAAGAAAAATGAGCATTAAAGTATTAAAAAAAACAATATCTGTTTGTCCTGAATGTTTTAAAGCAGGGAAAATTAAGAAAATAGACGCTCAAATTATTGAAGAGGAAGGAAAGGTATGGATGAGAAAAGAGTGCTCCATACATGGTGTTTTTAAGTCCATATACTTTAGTTCTCCAGAGCTTTATCGCAAATGGATGAAGTATCAGGCAGACGGAAGAGGAGTTGAAAATGTAGAGATTAAAAGTTTGCCAGACCCGTCTTTTCTTTATCCAAAGCACTTTTCCCAAACAGTTCTGGTAAATTTAATGGTCACCAACAGGTGCAACCTGCGGTGCAGCTACTGCTTTATGAACGCCGGAGCCGCTGGTTATATCTATGAGCCGTCTTTAGAGATGCTGAAAAAAATGATGCAGGCAGTCAGATTAGAGAAGCCTGTACCTTGTAAGGCGCTCCAACTTACCGGGGGAGAGCCGACAATTAGAAATGATTTAATAGAGATTATAAAAATGGCCAAAAATATGGGCTTTGTTCATATCCAGTTAAACACCAATGGAATACGGCTTTCTGAGGAGCCGGAATATTGCCAGAAAATCAAGAAGGCAGGAGTAAATACTATCTATATGAGTTTTGACGGCGTTTCTAAACAAACCAATCCTTGGATAGAAGAAAATAAAAGAGCGATAGAGAATCTAAGAAAAGCAGACATAGGAGTTGTTTTAGTTCCCACTGTTATTGCTGATTCCAATCTTCAAGAAGCAGGAAAAATTGTCAAATATGCCATAGAAAATATTGATGTAGTGAGAGGAGTTAATTTCCAGCCCATTTCCTTTTGCGGAAGAGCAGGATTTGTGCCTAATGAGGTTAGAGAAAGAAAGAGAGTTGATTATGTAAAATTATTTGAGGTTTTGGAAGATTTTTTTGACGGACAAATAACCAGAGATGATTTCTACCCTGTGCCTTTTGTTTATCCCATCTCAAAGTTAGTGGAAAAATTAAGGGGTGAGCCCCAGGTTGAATTTACCGCCCATCCGGGCTGCGGCGGAGCCACCTATATATTTATTCAAAATGGAAGGCTAATACCAATAACCAGATTTATCAATGTAGAAAAATTAAGGCAATTCATTAAAGAACAATCAGAAAAAACAGGACCATTTTTTAAAGCAAGAGTAACTGCTTCTTTTATTAAAAATATTTCTCAATTCATTGAGCAAGATAAGACGCCAAAAGGCTTAGAGATTAAAAAGATTTTAATAAGCGCTATTACCAGAGGTCAATATAAGTCATTAGGTAAATTTCATCACCAAGCCCTTTTTATTGGTTCAATGTGGTTTCAGGATGTTTGGAATCTTAATCTGGAGCGGTTGAAAAGATGCGTCATTCATTATTCTACCCCGGAAGGCATAGTGCCTTTTTGCGCTTATAATGGTTTGGGATATGGCGATGAAATTCGGAAGAGGCATTCTGTATCTGTCAAAGAGTGGGAGGAAAAGACCGGCAGAAAAGTAAAAGACGACCTTTGGAAAAACGGTCCTATATCATGAAATCTAAAATTATTAGATGTGGATAACCTCGGATTTTTAACGGCGAGGGCAAAATTTGACGCCGTTTTTTTGTCGGAGTAAAATGGAATAATATCTATGGAAAATAAGATTACAAAAATTCAAAAGAGGGATGGCGGGATAGTTGATTTTGAGCAGGAGAAAATTACAAACGCTGTTTACAAAGCCATAACTTCTACTGGGCAAGGAGATGGTAAAAAATCAAGGAAGGTTTCAAATATAGTGGTTCAGATATTAAACAGGAGATTTAAAAAAGCCGCCGGAGGCGAGCCTCGCCATGGGCGGGATGAAATTCCAGTTGTTGAACAAGTTCAAGATATTATTGAAGAAGTTTTAATTTTAGAAAATTTAGTAGAAACAGCCAAGGCATATATACTTTATCGGGAGCAGAGAAGGAGAATAAGAGAAGCAATCACGGTAAGCGAGGAAGCGGTGGACAGAGTTGACCAGTATTTGGAAAAATTGGACTGGGAGATTCAGGAAAATGCTAATATGGCTTTTTCTTTGCAAGGATTGAATCATTACGGCGTAACTTATATCATCAAAAAATACTGGCTTAACAAAATTTATCCCAAGTCAATAAGGGAAGCCAATGAATCTGGAGATTTTCATCTTCATGATTTAGATTCCTTAGCATGCTACTGCTCGGGATGGGATTTGTATGACCTTTTATTAAAAGGTTTTCGGGGTGTTCCAGGAAAGGTAGAAACAAAACCAGCAAAGCATTTCCGAGCCGCTTTAGGCCAAATAGTAAATTTTCTTTTTACAATTCAGGGAGAGGTAGCCGGGGCCATCGCTTTTTCCAACTTTGATACTCTTTTAGCTCCTTTTATTCGCTACGACAATTTAAACTATCAACAGGTCAAACAATCCCTTCAGGAATTTTTATTCAATATGTCTGTACCTACTCGGGTAGGATTTCAAAATCCTTTTTCCAATATTACCTTAGACCTTAAGCCCTCTCCGGTTTTTGAAAAACAGCCGATAATTATTGGCGGCAAGCAACAGAAAGAAACATATGGCGAATTTGAAGAAGAGATGAAGATATTTAATAAAGCATTATATGAAACAATGCTTGAAGGCGACAGAAGTAAGAGGCCTTTCCATTTTCCCATTCCTACCATTAACATCACTAAAGATTTTCCTTGGGACGAGCCGGCTTTTGATGGAATTTTCGAGGCCTCGGCAAAGTACGGAACTAATTATTTTGCCAATTATATTAACTCTGAGATGGAACCTTCTGATGTGAGATCAATGTGTTGCCGACTTCGTCTCCAGTTGACTAAACTTTACAATCGGGGTGGCGGAGGATTGTTTGGTTCAGGGTCGTTAACTGGTTCAATCGGCGTGGTAACTGTTAACATTCCACGGATTGGTTATCTTTCAAAAACCAAAAAAGAATTCTTTGAACAGCTTGGAAAAATAATGGATTTAGCAAAAGAAAGTTTAGAAATAAAAAGAAAAACCATTGAGGACTTTATTGAAAAAGGTTTATATCCTTACTCGCGATTTTATTTGTCAGGAGTAAAAAAAGCCAGAGACGCTTACTACGCTAATCACTTTTCAACTATTGGTTTAGTAGGAATGAATGAGGCCATTTTGAATTTCCTCGGCGAAAACATAGCTTCCCGCAGAGGCAAAAAATTCGCTTTAGAAATAATGGATTTTATGAGAGAGAAGCTAGTAAAATATCAGAAAGATACTGAAAATATCTATAACTTAGAGGCTACGCCAGCGGAATCAACAGCTTATCGTTTTGCTTTAAAGGATAGAGAAAAATATCCAGATATAATTACTGCTGGAACTAAAGAAAATCCCTACTACACCAATTCTACCCAGCTTCCGGTTAATTATACTGATGATGTTTTTGAGGCCTTAAAACTCCAAGACGAAATTCAATGTCGCTATACCGGGGGAACTGTAAATCACCTCTTTTTAGGTGAGAAAATTTCTGATATTGAAACAGCTAAGGCCCTGGTAAGGAAAATTTTTGAGAAATTTCATCTTCCTTATATTACCATCACTCCTACTTTTTCTATCTGTCCGGTTCATGGTTATTTGAGCGGAGAACATTTTGAGTGCCCGAGATGTCTCGTTAAGCAACCCTGCGAAGTTTATTCCCGAGTGGTCGGGTATCTTCGTCCAGTGCAGCAATGGAATACTGGAAAAATTCAGGAGTTTCAAGAGAGAAAAGAATTTAAGATAAAGACATAATGCTTATCGGTGGATTGCAAAAAGTTACTTTAATTGATTACCCTGGCAAAGTAGCAGCCACGGTTTTTTTAACTGGCTGTAATTTTCGCTGTCCTTTTTGCTACAGCAAGGAGCTTGTTTTACCAGAAGAAATAAAAAAACAGCCAGTGATTTCAGAAAAAGATTTTTTTGATTTTTTAAAAGAAAGAAAAGATTTATTACAAGGCGTTGTTCTGTGCGGCGGCGAGCCGACTATTTCTGAAGATTTACCGGAGTTTTGTGAAAAGATTAAAGAAATGGGATATTTGGTGAAATTAGACACTAACGGTTCAAACTCAAAAATGATTGAAAAATTGATAAAAGAAAGATTAATAGATTATGTAGCAATGGATATCAAAGCTCCAAAGGAGAAATATGATTTTTATTCAGGAAATAAAGCAGATATCAAAAAGATTAAAAAAAGTGTTGATATCTTAAAGCAAGGAAAGATTGACTTTGAGTTCAGAACAACCGTAGCTCCGGGTTTGAAAAAACAAGATATATTAGAAATTGCTGATTGGATTGGCGGCAAAAAAGTTAGTTATTTTCTTCAGGAGTTTAATTCCCAAAAACCGGTTTTAAATCCAGAAATTCTTAAACTTCCTACTTTAAAGCAAGAAGACATTGAAAAAATTATTGAAACGATAAAACCAAAATTTCAAACCTGCAGACTAAGATAATGACTGCTTCTAAGATATTTCTTTGTTTTTGTTTATCTTTTATTTTAGGAATTTTTTTAAATTCCTTTTTTATTTTTTCTCTGGCTTTAATATTATTTTTTCTGATTTTAGGAATTTTGTTAATCTCCATTCCGCCTCTTTATAAAAGAAGAGGATTGATAATTCTGGGCTTTTGTATTTTATTTTTATCAGCAGGGATTTATCGCCAGGGAATTGCTGAATTAAAGGCTATAAATAATGAATTAAGAAAATATAATGATTTAGAACAAAAAATAACTTTAACCGGAACAATTGATAAGGAACCAGATATAAGGGAGAATCATACGCAATTAACAATTAAAATAAACAGGAGTAAAATTTTAATTACCACAGGCGCGTATCCTCAATACCAATATGGAGATAGGCTGAAAATTAAAGGAAGATTGGAAACCCCTAAAATTTTTGAGGATTTTAATTATAAAGGCTATTTAGCTAAAGACGGAATTTATTCAGTAATGTATTATCCTGAAATAAGAAAGGCTAACAGAGAACGGATTTCTGTTAATTCTTTGGTTTATTCTAAGGTTTTGGATTTTAAAAATGAGCTGAGAGAATCAATTTTTCAAAATCTTTCTCCTCCTCAATCATCAATTTTAGGAGCAATAATTCTTGGCGATAAAAGACAGATTTCAGATGAATGGAAGCAAAAATTAAATATTACCGGCACAAGGCATATTACCTGTGTTTCTGGTATGCATATTATTATTTTAGCTGGTATTTTAATGTGGCTTGGTATGGCTTTGGGTCTTTGGCGGACACAGGCATTTTATTTCGCCATTGCCTTCTTAATTTTATTTATCATTATGGTTGGTTTTCCAGCATCAGCAGTAAGAGCTGGTGTTATGGGCGGTATGTTTCTTTTTGCTGAAAAAATTGGCAGGATGAAAACTGCAGATAGGGCATTGGTTTTTGTTGCGGTTTTAATGCTTTTTCAAAATCCTCTTCTTCTAAGATATGATGTAGGATTTCAACTTTCCTTTTTAGCTACTTTGGGAATAATTTATTTATTGCCTGTTTTTCAAGATTATTTAAAGAAGATACCTATAGATTTTCTTAAGAGCATTTTAGCAATGACTTTAGCTGCCCAAGTTTTCACCTTGCCGATTATAATTTATAATTTCGGTTATATGTCTTTGGTTTCTCCAATTACTAATATTCTGATTGTGCCTTTCATTCCATTTATTATGATTTTTGGTTTTGTTTTCGGGTTTTTAGGAATGGTTTGGCAGACATTGGGATGGATTTTTTCTTTTCCAGCTTTGTTTTTACTAACCTTTATTACAAAAATTATTGATTTCTTTTCTCAATTGCCTTTTGTCTATTTAACTATAAAAAACATATCTTGGTTCTGGCTTATTATTGCTTATTCTATTTTAACCATTATTACTTGGCGCTTAAACCAAAAACAAAAACTAAAATTCTTAGATTACTGATTTGACGGGTTTGCTTTGTAAACCCGTTTTTATTTATTGTTGGACATATATTATCAACGGCCGTCAGTGGTGTATGTCCTTACAAACACTGGGTTTTTGTAACAAAATAGAACGATCGTTTTAATTTGTTATGTAAGATTATTTAAAATACGATTTTAATACGGCTTTAATCGTGTTATAATTATTAAATGGCAAAAATATTGAAATTTCCAGAAGGTTTTTTATGGGGGTCGTCTACTTCTGCTTATCAGGTAGAAGGCGGCATTGAAAATTGCGACTGGGGGAGTAGAGCGGGAAGCGCCTGCGATCATTATAATAGATATGAACAAGATTTTGACTGGCTGGAAAAATTTAATCAAAACGCTTATCGTTTTTCAATCGAATGGTCGCGGATTGAACCGAAGCCGGGAAAATTTAATCAAAAAGAAATTGAGCATTACAAAAAAGTTCTTTTAACCCTAAAAAAAAGAAATATCAAATCAATAGTCACTCTTTGGCACTGGACCAATCCGATTTGGTTTATAAAAATGGGCGGTTGGACAAATAAAAAAGCAGTTAAACATTTTGAAAACTATATAAAAACTATTGCCAGAGAATTAGGCGACTTAATTGATTTCTGGGTTACTTTAAACGAACCAATGGTTTATATTAGCGGGTATTCAACAGGCAAGTTTCCTCCTTTTCAAAAAAGAAATATTTTTAAGGCTAGAAAAGTTTTTAATAATTTAATAAAAGCCCACCAAAAGAGTTATCAGATTATTCATAAAAAATATCCAAAAGCCCAAGTGAGCATCACTAAACTAACAAATTACTTTGAGCCGGCCAGAAAATGGTGTCCCATGGAAATATTTTTTGCTTGGATTGGCCATTTTCTTTGGAATCATTGGTTTTTAAAAAGAATAAAAAGCCAGCTTGACTATATTGGTCTTGATTATTATTTCCACCATAGAATAGTTTGGTACCCGCCATTTATAAGAAGTCTTAAAAAAAAGACAACTGATATTGGTTGGGAGATTTATCCAAAAGGAATTTATTATGTATTGAAATACTTGTCTAAATTCCAAAAACCCATTTATATTTTGGAAAATGGATTGGCTGATGCTAAAGACAAACAAAGAAAAGATTTTATTAAAGACCATCTTATTTGGATTCATAAAGCAGTTGAGGAGGGTATTGATGTCCGCGGTTATTTTTATTGGTCTTTAATGGATAATTTTGAATGGGCTCAAGGCTTTAAGCCAAGATTCGGTTTCATAGAAATTGATTATAAAACAATGGGACGAAAACCCAGACCCAGCGCTTATTATTACGCTAAAATCTGCAAAAGTAATAGTTTAAAAATTAATTAAAAATTTTAATTTATGCTTTGGTTATCAGCTATTATTTCAGCTTATTTTCTTTTAGCAGTTTGTGCTTTAATTGATAAGTATCTTTTAACCGGATCCATTCCTCATCCCAGGGTCTATGCTTTTTATGTTGGCATCTTGGGAGTTTTCGTTCTTCTTTTAGTTCCATTTATTGATTTCTATATTCCGGAAACAAATCAAATTCTTTTAAGTTTTTTTACCGGCGCTGTTTTTGTTCTGGCTCTTTTTTGGCTTTATAAGTCCCTTCATCTTTTTGAGGCGTCCAGGGTAATGCCTATTATTGGCGGATTAAGCCCGATTTTTGTTGTTCTTTTAATTTATATTTTTTCTTCAGGTCAAGAGATTTTATCTCCTTCAAAAATCATTGCTTTTATTTTTTTAGTTTTAGGCAGTATATTGATTACTTTCAGGAAAGAGATGTCTATTACTTTTAAAGTTTTGAAGTATTCTGTTTTTACTGCTTTTTTATTTTCTTTAGTAATTGTTTTAACAAAGTATGTTTATTTATCCCAGACATTTTGGAATGGGTATATTTGGATAAAAATAGGCGGTGTCTTTGCTGCTTTTGCTTTTCTTTTAATTAGTCCAGAACTAAAAAAGAAAATATTTAAACCAAGAAGCTCTATGATTTCTTTTTTCTCAACTCTCGGTTTTAAAATAAAAACAACCGGCATTTTTCTTTTCAATAAAGGGATTGGAGCATTGGCTAATATCTTACAGAACTGGGCAATTGCTTTAGCGCCATTAGGTTATGTAGCCATTGTCAATGCCTTGCAAGGAATTCAATATGTTTTTTTATTAATAATTGCTGTTTTGATTTGTTTTAAATTTCCAAAGATTCTAAAAGAAGAAATTTCAAAGACAATTATTTTTCAGAAAACTGTTGCTATTTTATTGATTGGAGTAGGGTTAATAATTTTATTTTTGGTTTAAAAAAACCTTTTTAAAATATGTCCAAAATTCTTAAATATCTTTTACTTGGATTATTAGCTTTTCTTTTAGTAATTCTCTGTTATTTTTTCATTGGTAAAGCGCCACAGCAAAAAGAAATTACTTGGGGAATAAGTTTTTCCCAAAAGCATGCCAAAGATTTAGGTCTTGACTGGAAAGAAACCTATCTTTCTTCGCTTGATGATTTAGAAGTAAAAAACTTACGGCTCATTACTCACTGGGATTTAATTGAGCCCAAAAAAGACAAATATATTTTTGATGATTTGGAATGGCAAATTAAAGAAGCAGAAAAAAGAGAAATAAAAATTATTTTAGTTATTGGCATGAAAACGCCTCGCTGGCCAGAGTGCCATATTCCTGATTGGGCAGAAGGTTTAAACAGAGAAGAAAGAGAAAAAGAGATTTTAGGTTTATTAAAAGAAATAGTTTTAAAATATCAAAATTCAAATTCAATAATTAGTTGGCAGATAGAAAATGAACCCTTTTTTGAATTTGGTGAGTGCCCGGAAATCAGGGAGGATTTTCTAAAACAAGAAATAGATTTGGTAAAATCCCTTGACCCCCACACCAAACGAGGACAGGACGCCGAAGGCGTCAAAATTAACGAAGTTAGTCCTCGTTATGGTGTGGGGGTTGACACTAATCACAGAAAAATTATTATTACAGAGAGCGGAACTGGTTCTTTTTGGTTTAAAGGGGCAGAGCTGGGTGATATAGTAGGAATTTCTTTATATAGAAAGGTTTGGTTCCACAAGCCTAAAATTTATGTGAGTTATCCTTCTCCCGCGATTTTTTACTGGCGCAAAGCCCAAATTATCCAAAGATTGTTTAATAAAGAAGTAATTTGCGCTGAATTACAAACAGAGCCATGGGGTCCGGTTTTACTCTATGATTTGTCTCTGGAAGAGCAGAAAAAGACAATGGATTTGGAAAGATTCAGAGAAAATATCGCATTTGCTGAAAAAACCGGCTTAAAGGAATTTTATCTTTGGGGAGTGGAATGGTGGTTCTGGCTCAAAACACAACAAAACCAGCCAGAAATTTGGCAGGAAGCAAAAAAACTTTTTTAAAATGGACATACCTTATTATTTAAAAATTGGCAAGGCGCCTGATGTTGAGAGCTTAAAAGAAAGAATTATCTATAGAGCTTTGGAAATTTTTCCTGGCGCTTTGGTTTGGTTCACCCTTATTGGAATGTTTATTTTATCTTGGCTGGTTCCGGTTTATA
Source organism: Minisyncoccales bacterium (assembly GCA_049642725.1). GTDB lineage: Bacteria > Patescibacteriota > Minisyncoccia > Minisyncoccales > JAGMDC01 > JAGLYZ01. The sequence goes on from JBARPC010000009.1 coordinate 13,283, forward strand.
TAGCTTTTTTTATTATTGGTTTTTGCCTTTATTGGCTCTTAAGAACTCTCTACTTTTCTACCTGCTTGACTCTTGCTTATAAAGAACTCTACAAAAATTTAAATATTGATTGGCTGGAAAAACTAAATGAATTATCATCTTTCAACCCTAAATTGAAAATTGATAGCTGGAAAGATATTTACCACTTAATTATTTTTCCAATGTATAAAGAAAACATAGAGATAGCAAGAGGAAGTTTTCAGGCCTTAGTAGATTGCCATTACCCTAAAGATAAAATGATTGTTGTTTTAGGCATAGAAAAAAGAGCCGGAGAAGAGGCGAAAAAAACAGCTCAAGAAATAGAAAAAGAGTTTGGCGGCAAATTTTATAGATTTTTAGTTACTGAACATCCAAACAATATTCCAGGAGAGATTGCCGGCAAAGGTTCCAACGAGTGCTGGGCTGGCCGTTATGTAAAAGAAAAAATAATAGACCGAGAAAAAATTCTTTATGAAAAGATTATTGTTTCCTCTTTTGATATTGATACCCAGGTCTACCCCCATTATTTTTCCTGTTTAACCCATCATTATTTAACTGATTCAGAACCCTTTCGTTCAAGTTTTCAGCCCATTCCTTTGTATTTAAATAATCTTGAAGAAGCGCCTTTTTTTTCCAGAGTGGTTTCTTCCTGTAATGTTTTCTGGCAGATGATACAGCAGCAGCGCCCGGAAAAACTGGTTACTTATTCTTCCCATTCTATGAGCTTTAAAGCCCTGATAGAAATGGATTTTTGGCAAAGTAATGTTGTTTCCGAGGACGCTGGCATATTTTGGAAATCATTTTTATTTTTTGACGGCAATTACAAAGTTATTCCTCTTCATTATCCTATTTCTCAAGATAACTGCGTAGCCAAAACCTTAAAACAAACTATTATCAACCAATACAAACAGCAGAGGCGTTGGGCTTGGGGAAGCGAGGGTATTCCTTATCTTTTATTCGGCTTCTTCAAGAATAAGCAGATTTCCTTTAGGAAAAAATTCCATTATGCCTTTTTATTAATAGAGGGCTGCTGGGCTTGGGGCACCAATGCCTTAATTATTCTTTTTTTAGGCTGGCTGCCAATTGTTTTAGGCGGTGAGAAATTTCAAGAAAGCGTGCTTTCCTATAATCTTCCTGGTATTACTGGAAATTTAATGAAAGTAGCTTTAGTTGGAGTGATTATTTTTATGGTTATTAATACTTTGCTTATTAATTCCCGTGCTTTTTATTTTGGCCGTTGGAAAAATCTTTTTATACTTAGCCAATGGCTCTTTCTGCCTTTTAGTTTGATAATTTTTGGAACCATTCCAGCTATTGATGCCCAGACGAGATTGATGCTTGGCAAATATATGGGTTTTTGGGTAACAGAAAAAGCCCGTTTTAAGAAACCTGTTTGAAAATAATTTTATAATTATTTATAATTAAAAATGATGTACGAATTGCCAAAATTAAAGTTTCCAAAACTTATAAAAGCTCCTGAAAGCCAAAAGACAAACAAAGATTTTCTTTGGAGAATATTAATATTCAGCATCCTTATTTCTTCTGTCTGCGGTTTTTTGTCAGGAGGTGTTTTCGGATATTATTTCTATCAGGAAGTAAAAGATTATCTTTTAGAATTAAATATTGAAATACCGGAAACTGAAAAAATAATTGAAAAGCATATTACAGAAAAGGAATATGTTCCTCAAACCACTCAAGAGGAAAAAATTATTGAAGTGGTTGAAAAAACATCTCCAGCCGTGGTCAGCATAATAATCACCAAAGACGTACCAGTTATAGAGCAGCAAGATTGGCCCTTTGAATTTCAGATACCGGGATACCGTCAAGAAGGCACTGAAAAAAAAGAAATTGGCGGCGGAACCGGCTTTATTGTTTCTGAAGAAGGTATGATTCTAACTAATAAACATGTGGTTTTAGATGAAGAAGCTGATTATACTGTTTTCACTAATGACGGGAGAAGTTTTCCAGCCAAGGTTTTGGCTCGGGATCCAGTTCAAGATTTAGCTATTATTAAAATAGAACAGGCGGAGATGAAATCTTTTAAAGTGGTAAAATTAGGCGATTCTTCTAATCTCCAGATTGGCCAGACAGTTATTGCCATTGGCAATGCTTTGGGGGAATTCAGAAATACGATTTCTTTAGGAGTAATTTCCGGCTTAGGCAGAACTATTACTGCTTCTGGCGGCGGCTTGGTAGAAACCCTGGAAGATGTTATCCAAACCGATGCGGCAATCAATAAAGGGAATTCCGGCGGTCCGCTTTTGAATCTAAGAGGGGAAGTGATAGGTATTAATACTGCCACTGTTATTGGCGCTCAAAATATTGGCTTTGCTATTCCAGTCAATAAAGCAAAAAAAGATATTGAGCAGGTCAAGACAATAGGAAAAATTGTTTATCCTTTTTTGGGGATCCGCTATGTTTTAATCAATGAAAAAATCCAAAAAGAGCAGGGCTTGTCAGTTGATTACGGCGCCTTGATTGTTTCTGGAAATGCCGGGCAATCAGCTATTTCTCCTGATTCACCGGCTGAAAAAGCTGGGTTAAAAGAAAATGATATTATTTTGGAATTTAATGATGAAAAAATCACTGTTAGTAATTCTTTAGCCAAGATTATTTTAAAATACGATCCTGGAGACAGAGTGAAATTGAAAATTTTGTCTGACGTTCAAGAAAAAACAATCTGGGTTACTTTAGCAGAACGAGAGGAATAAAATTCCGAGAACAGTTCTTAATGGCTGGGTTTGACATTTATTCTGGATTGTTTACTCTAAATAATAGATGTGGATAATATAGTTCTTTTATAATATAAAGTTGGGAGCAGCATTTAGTTTATCAATTTTTGGTAGACTGAATACTGCTTCCAACAGTAGAAACATAGCCCTTAGGGCAGCCCTTATTTGGTAAGGGGAGTGGAGCGATGAACAGCATTTTGAGTTGAGGATGAAGCGGACATCCTTGCAATATGACCAGAGAGGTAATTTACAAATAACCTTTTTGACCTTCAATGATAACCGAAAGGGAGAAAGCCAAAAGGACTGGGTGTGGAAGCAGTTCCGTTCGCTATTAAAAAGATTAGGAGGTGATATGCCGAAGAAATGAACAACAAAAGATTGTTTATATTACCTGTTATGGTCGCAGTAGTTGGGATAGCGCTAATATCAATAGCCGCAGCGGCAAGCATCGGGTTAGCAGAACCTGCTTTGTCGGTAGTAGCAGTAGTGGCAGGAATAGCAGTGATAGGCATTGCAATGACCATAGTATTAAGGTGGACGATGACCAGGCTCAAGAAAGCGGGTCCATGGCCGCATATAGCAAACTCGGTCAGTGCTCTCGTGATGCTCGCAACGATACTTGCAAAGACCGTAAGATATCCAATATACAAAAGTGAGGTGAAGACAAGCCCACGAACACTTGTTCAGTGTTGTGGTACCCCTAGAAATTTTTAGAACGATTTTCCTAAAAGGGACAACATAACAAAACAGAAAGAAACAGATTTGGGCTTTAGTGATTCAGGGAATCAGACAATTCCGACTGAGTATAAAAAAATAAAAATATCTTTAAGATAAATAGAGGTGGTATACATTTTTTTACCCCTCTCTTTTTTTATCTTGATTTTTTGCGCATTTCATAGTAAAAAGAATAATAGAAGAGAGTTTGCTCGGATTCCAAATTTTCCTCGCGCTTTACCCTAAAGGGCTCCGACGCGTCTCGGAAAATTTAAAATCCTCGCTAACTTTGTGTAATAATACTTTCCCCTTTTTCATTTTTACTTTTTAATTTATTATGATTGGCGCTAATTTTACACACAAAGCCCAAGAGGCGATACTATTGGCTCAAGATTCAGCAAGAGAAATGGGCCAGCAGCAGATAGACGCTCTTCATCTGCTTTTTGCTCTATGTTCGCAGGAAGATAGCGTGGTTTTAACTTTGCTTCAAAAACTGGGCGTGGACATAGATGATTTGAAAAAGAAAGCAAAAGGCGCTTTGAGCGGGATTTCCAGCATTGCTAATCCGCAGGCGTTTGGCCAGTTTTATTTAACCCAGGATATGGCAAAGGTTTTAGACAGGGCAAGGCAGGAGGCAGTAAAAATGAACGATGAATTTATTTCTATAGAGCATTTGTTTTTAGCTCTGATTGACGTCCAAACTAAGGCAAAAGAGATTTTAGAAAATGTTAATTTTATGTCAGCAGGCGGCGGCGCAGCCGCTTTGGAGTTCGGCAAATTAAATTATCAAGAAGTTTTAAAACTTTTAAACCAAATTAGAGGAGGCCAGAGAATTACTGATCCTGAACCAGAAACAAAATACCAGGTTTTGGAAAAATATGCCAGAAATTTAAACCAGTTAGCCCATCAGGGCAAGCTTGATCCGGTAATCGGCAGGGAGAATGAAATCAGGCGATTGATGCAGATTCTTTCCCGCAGGACAAAGAATAATCCAGTTTTAATCGGAGAGGCGGGCGTAGGCAAGACAGCCATTGTTGAGAGTTTGGCTCAGAAAATTATTAGAAAAGATGTTCCAGAGAGCTTGAGGGGTAAAGAAATTGTTTCTTTGGATTTAGGAAGTTTAATTGCCGGCACAAAGTATCGGGGAGAATTTGAAGATAGAATGAAAGCCCTGCTTAAAGAAATAAATCGGGCTGCCGGCCATTATATTTTGTTTATTGATGAAGTTCATACTTTAGTGGGAGCCGGGGCGGCTGAAGGAGCTATTGATGCTTCTAACTTATTAAAACCAGCCTTAGCCAAAGGCGAGCTTCGGGCGATTGGAGCCACTACTTTAAAAGAATATCAGAAGTATATTGAGAGAGACGCTGCCTTGGAAAGAAGATTCCAGCCAGTTTATGTGTCAGAGCCGACAGTTGAAGACACTATTGCTATTTTGCGCGGCATTAAAGAAAAATACGAACTTCATCACGGCGTTAAAATCAAGGATTCAGCTTTAGTAGCAGCAGCTGAACTTTCTGCCCGCTATATTTCAGACAGATTTCTGCCTGACAAAGCAGTGGATTTAATAGATGAAGCAACCAGCGCTCTCCGTTTGGAAATAGAATCAGAGCCGACAGAATTTGATGAATTCAGGAAAGAAATTCAGAAATTAGAAATTGAAAAACAGGCGCTAAACAAAGAGAAAGGAGCTGGAATAAAAAGACGTTTAACAGTTATTAACCGCAAGTTAGCTGATTTGAGTGAAAAAATAAAAGATATTGAGATGCGCTGGAAAACAGAGAAAGAATTGATTCATGGAATTAAGGGGATAAAAAAGGAAATTGATAATTTGAATTTTCAAGCAGAGGTCAATCAGAGAGAAGGCGATCTTCAGAAAGTGGCAGAAATAAAATACGGCAGAGTCCCGGAGCTTCTAAAAGAAATAAACAAGAAAGAAAAAGAGCTTACCAGGTTTCAAAGAAATAAAGGAATGTTGAAGCAAGAGGTTTCAGAAGAGGATGTGGCGCAGGTTGTTGCTAATTGGACTGGTATTTTGGTGACTCGGTTGATGGAAGAAGAAGCCAAAAAGTTAGAAAGAATGGAGGAGATTGTTTCCAAAAGAGTAGTGGGCCAGGAACCAGCCATTAAGGCGATTGCCAATGCTATTAGACGTTCCAGGGCCGGCATTGCCGAGGAAAACCGGCCATTGGGCTCTTTTATGTTTTTAGGACCGACCGGCGTTGGTAAAACAGAGACAGCCCGGGCTTTGGCTGAATTTTTGTTTAATGACGAGGATGCTTTGGTCCGTTTGGATATGTCTGAATATATGGAAAAACATACTGTTTCCAAAATTATTGGCGCGCCGCCCGGCTATGTTGGTTATGAGGAGTCGGGCCAGTTAACAGAGAAAATAAGAAGAAGGCCTTATAGCGTTGTTTTATTAGATGAAATTGAAAAAGCGCATCCAGAGGTTTTTAATATCTTGCTTCAAATTCTTGAAGACGGCCGCTTAACAGATGCCAAAGGCAGAAAAGTTTCTTTTAAAAACACTATTTTAATTATGACTTCAAATGTCGGTTCAGATGAGATTGCTGAGATAGGGGATATAAGTTCCATAGGATTTTTAGAAGAAAAAGGAGGGGTTCGCCAGTCATTGAAAGACAAAATTATGGCTGCTCTGAGAGATGATTTCAGACCGGAATTTTTGAATAGAATTGATGAGATTATTATCTTTAATTATTTAGGCAAAAGAGAGATTAAAAAAATAGTAGAAATTGAATTAGAAAAAGTGGCTCTTCGCTTGAAACGCAAAAAGATTATTTTAAATGTTTCTCCTAAAGCAAAGGAATTTTTAGCGGAAAAAGGTTTTGACCCTAATTTAGGAGCCAGGCCATTGAAAAGAGTAATCCAAAAGCTGGTTTTAGATCCTTTGGCTTTGAAAATAGTTATTGGGTTGGTTCAAGAAGGGGAAAGAATTTCTGCTGATGTTAAAGATGGAAAGATTGTATTAAACGGCGCTGGCTTTAGAAAAGCTCCAAAAAGAGAAAAAGTTTCAGCTTAAGTTATGTCTAAAGTAATTCCTCAAATAATAGTCATTTTTATAATCGGAACAGTAGGCGGCATTTTTGCTGACCAGATTCTCTGGCCTTATTTTATAGAAAGGCCTCTTTTTTTGGAATATCGCTTAGACCAGCCGCCTGTCTATATCAATGAAACAAGAGAAACTGTTATCCGGGAAAATACTGCCTTAGAAAATGCAGTAGAAAAAGTAGAGAAAACAGTTGTGGCAATAAAAAGCACAAAGAAAACAGGAAAAATTTTGTATGGCTCCGGCTTAATTTATACTTCTGACGGCATAGTATTTTCTTTAGCCGAGCTTGTGCCCCAGGGCTCAACATTTAACTTTTATATCAAAGAAGGTTCTGATTTTAAAAAAGTTAACGGGCAGGTTATAAATAGAGATTTAAAAAATAATTTAGCGCAGATAAAGCTTGAAGCAGCGGATTTAGCCACCACTGGCTTTAATGGTTTTGAAAAAATTAAATTAGGAGAAAGAGTTTTTCTTATAGGAACAGAATTTAAGGCAAAAGAATCTATATTATTGCCAAAAAGCTTTGTTAATCAGGGTATTGTAAGCAGTTTTAGCCAGGATTTAATTGAGACAAATATTTTTGAAAAAAATAATGTCTTAGGCAGTCCATTATTTGACATTGAGGGCAATGTTTTGGGATTAAACACAGTTGATTCAGATGGCAGGATTATAACCATCCCAGTTACTCAAATTAAAACCTTCCTCGGCTTCTAAATCTTTCGAGGCCGAACCTCGAAAGATTTTTTACCTCGAAAGATTTTTTATATTTTTTCCAACATGATTTTCTCAAATTCTAAAATTTTTCTCTCACTTATTTCTTTAAGCCAGTTTTCAACGCCTTCTTTATATTTTTTTTCTCCGTTTAAAATATTTAAAAGAAAATCTCTTTGTGTAATAGATGGAAGATTCTTTTTCCCGGTATAATCTAAATGACTTGACCAACGATATGAACTCAGTGAATCGGTTACTTTTTGATAGTTTCTTATTTTGCCTTTTCGCCATCCAGAATCAATTAAATCTAAACAATTAAAATGAATATAATATAAAAGATACACAAGATATTCTTCTTTATTTACATTTATCGCTTTAAATTTTCCTTGAAATAAATGTCCAGTTCTATCATATTTTTTATTAAAATACATTGTAATTCCTGTGCCTAATTTTTGCATAAATTTAGTAATGCCTCCTTTTTCTTTTTGTCTTAAGAGTAGATGATAATGATTTGGCATCAAAATAAAAGCCAAAATTTCTACTAAAAGCTTCCTCGGCTTTCTTATTTGTTGTTTAATCTTTCGAGGTTCGGCCTCGAAAGAATTTTCTTTTGAGTAAAAGTAATAAGAATTTGGGATAGATAATTTATTATTAAATTCAAAAAGATCATGAATAAATCTAAATCTGTCTTGATTATCAAGAAATATATTTCGTTTTTCTACTCCGCGATTGTAAATATGGTATATTTCGTTGTCTATAAATTGTATTTTTCTCATATTACTTAATATAATTTTAACATAATAGCTTTTCATGGTCTAATATTTCTTAGCCTAATCTTTCGAGGCCGAACCTCGAGCCTAATCTTTCGAGGCCGAACCTCGAAAGATTTAAGTTATCCACAGGGTGGAGGAGTTGTAAAGTTTTTTAGATGATTGTAAAATGGAGTAATGTTTTTTGAAAATATTAGCAGAAAAAGAAAAACTGTTATTTTATTGATTTTTGTCTTAGTTCTCGTTTTTTTCACGGGAGTTTTTTATTTTTCACAGAATAAAGAAATAAAAGGAAGTCCTGATGATTATGTAATTATAGAAACAGAACAAGGGGTATTTGTGGAAAATGAAAGAGCAGGATTATCAATGAAAGCGCCGAATGGATGGGAGGTGAGAAAAATAGAGGTAATGGAAGGTTCAATTGTTTTTTACAGTCCAGATGCGCAAGGATTAAATCCTGATAAAATAAGGCCGCCCTTACAACAAGGATGTATGATAGAAGCGGCAATGGCTTACAAGAAGACGAGTTTTGAAGAATTAAAAGAAGAAGTAGAAGAAATTCATGAAGGATTTTTTATGCAGTCAGAAGAGTTTGAGGAGATAAAGATTAGTGCCTATGAATCTTTAAAAAATAGGTTTGAATGCCAATTATTAGGTTACGGTGAAGCTGTATATATTCCTACTAATAAAAATTTATATAGTTTTTGTATTTATAGTTCAATTAAAGATACGGATAAAGAGATATGTAGTAAAAAACTAGATGAATTTTTAAATCATGTAGTAATTGAATAAATATGGATAAAAAGTTTTTTAATATCTTTTTGCTAATTTTTTTAGCAGGAATTTTAATTTTACCTCAAAATTGTTTTGGACAAGAATATCAGCTTTCTGAAATACAGGCAAATAATATATTAAATTCAGCCCAGCAGAAATTAATAGATGAATGGATAAATATAACTTCTTCATCTGATTTTTCTGAACCGGAAAAACAGGCAGCTTTATTTTTAATTCGTAGCGGTATTCAAAAAAAGGAACTTTGTTATTGGCTTGAGCAGGTTCCAAAAGAATATCTAAAAACGCTTATAAAAACAGGCGCTTTTTTATTATTCAGCCCTGATATTTCTGGTATTTTAAATAAAATTGAAAAAGAAACAGTCAAACAGGCAGTAAAAGTAGCCAAAGATTGGCTTTTGCAAAATGAAATAAAAATAGCCAATGGTCCATTAAAATATGCTTATATTTCTTATAAAGGAAATATTCAAGAGCCGAATTTTCATTATATTATTAGTTATCATTATTTAAATAGTGATAAATCAGAAATTATTATAGAGTTTTATTCTCCAGAAGCTATTGAACCTCCAGAGTCAAAAGGATCTATCGGTGGTTTAATAGGAAAAAGTTGGGATTTAGAACATTGGCTTAAAAAAGGCAATGAAAAATTAGACCCTTTTATAGTCAGAGTTAATGGAGGAGTTGATGAGGTTTATGGCGGTTATGTTTGGGATGAGTCATCAAGAGTTGAGATTATTTTTTCAGAGCCAGTGCCAGAATATCCTTTTGAGCCGGAACCAACTTCATTTTGGCAGAAAATCAAAAAAGCAATAGAAAATGAGATATCCGGTATGGTTCAAGATTTTAAAGATGTTTTTGATGTTTTTTCAGAGATTAAAAAAGAAATATCTAATCTAACTGGCTTTGAAGCGCAGGTTTCCCAGCCATTATCTATAACATTTCAGGAGGAAGAATTAAAAGAAATTGAACAAGAAATTAGTTCCATACAAGAAGAAATAACAGAGGATGTGCCTCCGGATAACGGGAATCAGGAGCTTTCACAGGGGGATTCGCTTGATGGACTGCAGGAGAAGTTGGATAATATTGCAGAAATGATTGATGCGATTAGTAAAGAATTAGGACAAATTATTCAAGAACAAGCCCAATATGGTTCAGAAAAAGAAAAAATAGAAGAAAATATAGATGAAGAAACAGAAGAAAGCCAGGAACAGGAAATCCAAGTTGCTGTTTGTGAGATAAACCAAGCCGCTTCTCCTTTACAGAACAAAATCATCTTTAATGAGCTTGCCTGGATGGGAACAAGTAATTCAGCAAATGACGAGTGGCTTGAGCTTAAAAATATTTCCAATCAGGAAATTGATTTATTTGGCTGGCAGATTTTAGATAAAGACGAGCAGATTAAAATAATTTTTGAACAGGGCAGTATTTCATCCAAAAGTTTTTATTTATTAGAAAGGACAAACGATGAAACAGTGCCAAGTATTCCAGCTGACTTCATTTATAATGGCGCTTTAAATAATAGCGATGAAACCTTATATCTCTTTGACCAAGATTGTCAATTACAGGATAAAGTAAGCGCTAATCCAGATTGGCCAGCCGGGGATAAGAATTTCAAGAGAACAATGGAAAGGAAAAATAATTTAGAGTGGCAGACCAGCGCTAATATTAACGGAACTCCAAAAGCTGAAAATAGCAGAGGATATTCTGAAAGCAGCGGCGGTGGAGGCGGAGGCGGCGCTCCAAGCTCGGCGCCAGACGAGGAGCCAGAGGAGACAACGCCGCTGCCAGACGAAGAGCCAGAAGAATCAGATGAGCCCGAGCCCGAGGAACCAGAGCCAGAGGAGCCAGAACGACCAGAATATCTGTTTCAAGATGTGGTCATAAATGAAATCGCCTGGGCAGGTACCAAGGCATTTGCTCAAGACGAGTGGATTGAACTTTACAATAACAGCGGAGAAGAAATTGATATCTCTAATTGGAAATTAAAATCTTCTGATGGAAGTCCGGATATTGTTTTTACAGACACTTTAGCAACAACGACAATTTCAAATGATGGTTTTTATCTAATAGAACGCACTGATGATAATACGGTTTCTGATATTTCAGCTGATTTTTTTGGTTCTTTCGGCTACGGACTAAGTAATTCTCAATGCGAAATTCTTTCTCTTTTTGACCAAAACAATAATTTAATAGACATCACTGCTTGTTCAGAAGATGGTATTTGGTTAGCAGGCAAGGCAAATCCTGATTATGTTTCTATGGAAAGAATTAATCCAAACCTTTCTGGTTCTGACCCAGACAGTTGGCTGGACAATAATGGAATAATTATCAATGGCTTAGACGTTGAAAACAAGCCGATTCATGGCACTCCAAAAGCGAAAAACAGTGTTTATCAGGGCATTGAACTTAAAGATACTTTTTGGCCAATGTTTGGAAATAATCCTCAAAACACAAAGCAATCCCAAAACATTGGGCCCCAAACAAATAATATCAGATGGCTGACAGATATAGGCGAACCGATTTCAAAAAGTGCTTGGACAAGCTTGCAGCCCATAATCGGCAAAGATGAAATTATTTACATTGCCATATCTTCTTACGAAGACGGTATCGGCGAGCTTTACGCTTTTAATCCAGATAGCAGTATTAAGTGGGTCTTTGATTTAGAAAACATACCTGGCGCACCAGCCACTGACAGGCATGGCAATATTTATATTGGAACAATAGAAACAGATAATTCTGACGCTAAAATTTTAGCCATAGATTCTGACGGGAATAAAAAATGGGAGTTTAGCCAAGCTGGCGCCCGCTCCATCACTTTAAGCGAGCAAGGAATACTTTATTTCTCCTCTGGCAAAACTTTATATGCTTTAAATTCTAAAAATGGTGAAGAAATTTGGCATTTTGAAGCTTCAGAAAGACAAAGCTTTAGCCAGCCGGCGATAGGACAAAATAATACTCTTTATGCTGTTTTTCCCGGCTGGTGGGCTGCTCAAGATCATAGAAAAGGCGTTTTATATGCTTTTGATTCAGCAACTGGTGAGATAAAATGGACAGCCTCGCAGCGACTTTGGTGGAATATGAGCGCGCCGGTTATAGATAGCCAAGGTAATATCTATACTGCTGGAGACGAAATTTTTGCTTTTGATCTAGACGGCAATCTAAAATGGAAACAACTTTTAGCTCCTTCTCAACCTAATTGGACTGGAACGATTCATACTCCTTGGCTGGCGATTACCTCGGATAATACTATTATTGCCGGCGGCAGAGGCACATACGGTTCAAATCCTTATTATATTTTAAGGACATATAATTTACAAGGAGAAATGCTTTTAGAGTTTCAGCCGGAAGAAAAGCCGACAGACGACAAAAAAAATCCAGAAGAAAACATAATCCAGTGGCATTCCCAGCCGATTATAGACCATAAAGGAAATATCTTTATCTATGGAACAACTTATAGTAACCTGGCCAGATACAGCAGATTATACAGTATAAACAAGGATAATGGTAAAGTTGATTGGCAATATGATTTAAACTGGTGGCAGACATTTTTATCTCTGCCGGCTATTGGCGACAATAACCATCTTTACATTGCTTATTTTCACCAGGAAAAAACTCAAAAACAGATAAAACTTATAGCTTTTGGCCCAGGGCAAGATTCAGAAGAAATAGAGCAAGATTTCTCGCAAAGCCCTTGGAGAATGTTTGGCTATAATGCCCAAGGTATAAATGCCAGCCATCTTTTTGGTCCGGAGGATGAGAATTTAGAAAAGAAAATATTTATTGGTGATGAAGAGAGCGAGGATATTTATGGAAATTTAATTATTACGCCTAATGGAAATCTCTATTGCGCTGCTAAAATAGGAAAAAGAACAGGAATTTATACTTTTAATTCGGATGGCAGCAAGAAATGGTTTTATGAACTTACTCAAACGTCTTTTGTTTGGCCAGCCCTTGGCAAGGATGGCGCGGTTTATTTTATTTCAAAAACAGGAGTGGTGGCAGTTGACAGCTTTGGCTGGTTTAAATGGAAATTAGGTTTTAAATACCTTTATAATACAACTAATCCAGTAGTTGATGAAAACGGAGTTTTATATCTAATTTCTTTTTATCAGAAAGAAGATGAGTCATTTGATAATGCTATTTTTGCTATCAGTCCGGAAGGAACAATGCTCTGGGAGAAATCTTTTAACAGCAGCGAAGAGCGAAAAATAACTTCGCCGGCTATTGGACAGGATGGCGCAATTTATTTTGGCTTTAAAAATATTTTTTACGCTCTAAATCCTGATGGTTCTGAAAAATGGAAATTAGAATTTACTGACCTTTCCAAAGATGAAGAATTAGCCAATATTCTTAGCTGTCCTATTGTTTCATCTGATGGAATAATTTATATTAAATCAAACCAACTTCAAGCAGTTAGTCCAGAAGGTCAGATTGTTTGGAGCTTGCCGGGCAGTAATGTTGTTCCTCGGGCTTTAAGCTCTGAGGGGATTTTGTATACTACTTTATGGCCTCAGTGGGGCGGCGGTGGGTCGCTTTATGGTTATCTTCAGGCTTTTGATGCTTTATCAGGCCAACTAAAATGGTATAAGAAATTTTTAAATAATCCTCTTACTTCAGTAATTGTTGATGCTCAAGGAAATGTTTATGCCACTGGTGGCAGCGGAAAAGGAGTAATGGCTTTTAACAGCCAGGGTGAAAAGTTGTTTGATATAGGAGTGAAAGGTTTTCGTAATTCTTTTATCTTGGGCGAGAACAAAACCATTTATATCCCCGGCTATTACGCTATCTATACCATTAGCCCTAAATAAAAGTTGACAGGTTTGGATAAATAAGTAATATCAAAGTTAGCACAAATCAGCAAAAAATAAAAAAGGAGAAGAAAAATGTCTGTAGAAGAAAAATGGGTTGAAGAAAGGATTGACAACAACGAAGAATTAAAAGTATTGACACCAAAAGGTAAAGGAGAAATTATTTCTTTAAACAGCGCTGGATCTTTGAAGATTAGAATGGAAAAACCGAAATTAGGAGAACTAGTTTATCGTTTTGAAAACGGAGAAATAACAGTGTGTACTGATTTTACATTAGTTGAAATAGTTAATTTGGGTTTTTCCAGAGAACAGTTACTCACAGTTGCTCAAAACTATCTGTCCTGGCGAGAGTGTTTAGAGGGATTAAATCAACCATACTCCCAGGATACAACCAGAATAGCATTTAATTTCAAATACAAAGAGGTTACTACTAATCGTAGAATACCACAGATACACAGATATCATCTTATAGAGGCCTTATTTGATAACCATTATATGGTAAGAAAGAGCAACGTTTATTTTGACACTTCCCTGGAAGCAAAAGAAGGGTGGGCGAAAATTGAAAGATTAGCGGGCACAACAAGTCATATTCTGTTCTGTGCTCTTTTAGATATAAGAGAGAGCAAAATTTTATCCAGAGCTATTCTTACAACATTCCAAGTAATAACCAAAGAAACCTACTGGTAAAAAAACTCTTGGAAAAAATAAAACCTTACAAAGGGCAATATAGTATTTACTTGAGCCCTGTTTTTTTAACTCGTTCAAGTTATCCACAGGTTGACCCCGTAGTAGAAATTTGACATGTATTTTGTAAAACAAAATACTCATTGCCAGAGGCAGTCAAATTTTCACTACAGATTTGACTAAAAGTGGAGTTTTTTTTATAATATAAACAAGGATTTGTTCTTTTTTTTATTTTCTGATATAGTTATTTTATAGAAGCAAGGCTTTGGAGGAAAGCTTTTAATTATGAATAAAGAACATATTATCAATCTTAGTTTTGCTGTTTATAAAGTGACAGAGCTTTTTCCAAAACAAGAACCATTGAGAACAGAAATAAGAACAGGAGTAAATGATATTTTAAATGATTTGTTATTTATTCATAACTGTCAAGAATTAAGCATTAATGTAGATGAGGTTAGACAGGAAATTGTTAAAAATATAGAAGCGCTTGAGAAAAGTTTTGACACAGCTATAATTAAAGAATTGGCAAACCCTTGTAATTTTTTAGTGCTTCAAAAAGAATATGATAAAATATACAATGAATTTAAAGAAGAAGAATCTTTCGAGGCCGAACCTCGAAAGATTGACGAAGATCAAAAGATTAGGAAATGGGTTTTAGAGCGTCAAAAAAGAATATTAGATATTATTAGCAAAAAACAAAAAATTCAGGTGCAAGAAATTCAAGACAATCTTCCAGAAATTAGTAAAAGAACTATTCAAAGAGATTTAGTTTTCTTAATAGATAAAGGTTTAGTGAATGCTCAAGCTGATTTTAACAGGACATTCTATGAATTAGCATAATGTTATGACAAATGGTGCGACATTGATACGACAAAACTGAAAATGATACGACAAAAGTATAAATCATCAATTTTATGGATAATTTAGAGAAAAAATTCAGTAAAATATACGATCAATATATTGATAAAATCTTTAGATTTGTTTTTTTAAAGGTTGATTCCCAGGAAACAGCTCAAGACCTGTGTTCAGAGGTGTTTATGCGAATTTGGCAGAGCTTAAATAAAGGAAATAATATTAAAAATCCACAAGCATTTGCTTATCAGGTTGCCAGGAACTTAATTGCTGACCATTATCGTCAAAACAGTAAAGCTAAGCTAATTTCTATAGATAATTGCAAGGAAATAGAAGATAATAGAGCGAGCTTAGAAGAAAAGAGCTTGTTGACGTCGGACGTCAACAGCGTGAAATTAGCTTTAAACAACATTAAACCGGAATATCAGGATGTAATATTGTGCCATTATTTAGATGATTTATCTGTTCCAGAGCTTGCTGAAATGATGAATAAACCACAAGGTACAATTCGGGTAATACTTCATCGCGGCCTAAAAGCCCTAAAAAAGGAGTTAAGCTAGTAATCTTTCGAGGCCGAACCTCGAAAGATTTTATTTTGGGTGTAATAAAATGGCTTGAAATGCGTCATAATATTAATAGAGGCAAAAAGATAATTTTTATATTTTTAGGCCTAATGACCGAAAAAGAACTCATTAAAAAATTAAAAAAACTCCAAGAAATTAAACCCAGACAGGACTGGGTTGTTTTCACAAAAAATCAGATTTTGAGCGATAATCAAGACAATAAAGTAAAAGAATCTTTTATTTCCCAATTTATTTCAGTTTTTAATGTTAGGCCGTTTTTGAAGCCGGCTTTTGCGACCGCTCTTTGTTTTTGTTTGTTATTCGGGGTTTTTAGTTTTGCTCAAAACTCATTACCTGGTGATTTGCTTTATTCCGTGAAAAAAATCAAAGAAAAAGCTAAACTAAGTTTAACTTCTGAAGCAAATATGCCTAACGCTCAATTAGAGCTTACACAGAGAAAATTAGATGAATTAACAAAAATAGCTGGAGAAAATAGAGGGAAAAACCTGGCTTCGGCTGTTCAAGAAGTGGAAAAAGCAATGAAAGAAACAGCTGAAACATTAAAAAAAGTGGCAATAGTTGAAAATGACGGTGAAATAGCCAAAGAAATTAAAGAGAAAGTTGAGGCAATAGAAAAACAAAAAGAAACAGTAGAGGAGATATTAGCCACCAAAATTGACAGCGAGGAATTAGACGAATCAATAAACTCTTATTTAAACTCTTATTATAAAATCTTAGTTGAGAGAGAAATTAAAGAATTGGAGAATAGAGAATTAAGTTCTGAACAGGAAGAATTACTCAAGGAAGTAAAAGAACTTTTTGAACAAGAAAATTATCAGGAAGCCCTTGAAAAGATTTTAATTTTAAGTTATTAACAATTTTAACAACAACCATTTTAAAAAAGGTTGTTTATCCCGTTTGGGGTAAAGGTCGACAAAAAGATAAAACAAAAAAAGAAAAGAAGAAAAGAACTATTACATAAACATCTTCTGAATGTTTGCTAAGAGCTTAAAAAGAATTCTTTATATTCAAAAGATGTCATAAGGTCGATAATAGTTATAAAAGGTTTAAAAAATAAAAATCACTAATAGAATTACTTATTTTCAAAAAGAAAATAGTAAGAATATTAGTAATTTAGATTAATAATAAATGTCTAATAGATTAAAAAAAATCGTTGCTGGTTTTACCACCTTGGCTTGCGCGTCAATGATGATGGGCATAGTTGTAATGCCTGCTAAAGCGACAATTAGCGATGGATGTAGAGCTGATTTAAGCACCTGTACTACCAGTGAACTTAGCGAATATATAGCCGAGTTAACTGCTACAGTGGCTTCACTACAAGCTCTATTAGCAGGAGGCACAACCCCAACCATTGAAGGCTGTGAAATTACCAGTTTTGACCGCAATTTGTCAGTAGCAATGACTGGCGACGATGTTAAGTGTTTACAGATTATCTTAAACACTGCTTCTGACACACAGGTAGCTGATTCCGGCTATGGCGCTCCTGGTGAAGAAACTAGCTATTTTGGTCCTTTGACCAAAGCAGCAGTTATTAAATTCCAGGAAAAATATACTGATGAAGTTTTAGCTTCTTGGGGTTTAACTTCTGGAACAGGTTATGTTGGTTCAACTACCAGAACTAAGCTTAATGAGCTTTTAGTTGGTGATGTAACTCCTACTGGTTGCGATTGTGATGATTGGGCAAATGTTGCTTGCGGAGGCGGAGATTGTTCTGCTACCCAGATGCAGCAAACCCGAACCTGTACACCAGAGGAAGGCGCTGCAGCAAATGCCTGTGACGGAGTTGCTGTTAGCCAGTGTGTAGCTGACGCCAGCTGTGCAGTTAGCGAAGGAGCCCTAAGTGTGGCCTTAGCTGCTGATACTCCAGCTGCTGCTACTGTTCCCAGTAGTAATAATAACGCAGCTTACAATGTCCCGATGACCAAAGTAAACTTTACTGCCGGTGACGGAGACGTTACTATTAGTAAATTAGAAATAACTAGGTCTGGTATTAGTCAGGACGCTGCTCTTGATTCCATTAAATTATATGATGGCGCAGAGCAAGTAGGGACCAGTCAGAGTTTGGGTTCAGATCACAAAGCAACCTTTACTAATCTTTCTCTTGAGGTTGAAGCAAATACCACTAAGATCATTACTTTTAAAGCTTGTATAAATTCCACAACAGCCACAACCTATTCCGGAAATATTATCAAATTAGGAATTCTTTCTGTTGATGACATTACCTCTAACGCTACTGAGACCACTGGCACTTTCCCTTTGACCGGTAATGGAATGACTTTGACTTCTTCTGTAGACATTGGAACAGCTCATTTGTATAATGGTTCAAGCGGAACCAGAAATAGCACTGACTTAACAGTTGACCCGACATCTACTGATGTTAGGTTCACCCAAGTTAAGATAATGGCAGGTTCTGCAGAAGGTTTTATTGTTGAAGGTATAACAGCAGTTAAAAACGGAACTGCTGCTGCCAGTGATGTTACAAACATCAGGTTGGTTAATGATACTTCCGGCGAAACCTTAGGAACTGTTGACGCTCTTAATGCTGATGGCAGGGCTGTATTCAGCGGCTTAAATGTTAGCGTTACTAAAGGTGGTTATGTTGAATTAAGTATTATAGCTGATATGAATAATTCTGGTTCTGGTAGAACCATTACTTTTGATTTGCACGACGGGGTTTCCTATACCATTGATGTGGTTGGCGCTACTTATGGTTATGGTTTAACTCCAACCTATAGTACTTTCTGTACTGAAACAACTGGAGTTTGTCAAACTCAAGCCATTAATCAGGGTTATTTAACAGTTCAGCTTTCATCTGAAACTCCAGCTACAGGTTATATTGCTATTGGGGCAAGCCAGGTTGAATTAGCTGCCTTTGACTTTACAGCTGGTGGTGAGGCGATTAATATTACCTCAACCATAATTGAAGCTAATACAACTGGTGGCGCTAGTGGTTATTGTTCTAAATATACCAATGTTACTGGTTACGATGGTGATGGTAGTGTTCTCTTTGGTCCTAAAGATTATGATGACGGTGATAATGCTGATACCTTAACCTTTAGTGATGCTTATACTATTCCAATTGGAACTACTACTGTTCATGTTAAAGTAAATGTTGCCAGTACAGTTGAAGATGCCGATTCAATTTACCTCACTCTTCCTGAAGGAACTGCTACTGCTGTAAAAGCAAAAGGAGCTAGCTCTGGAAAGACCACTTATACTATTTCAGGTGGTGATACTGTGCCTCCGGCTGCAGACCGCACTGGCAAGGTTCAGACCATTCAGGGCGCTGGCTTGAAAGTTATTACTGCTGGTACTCCGTCTGCCGGAGATATAGTCCAAAATGCTCAGGATGTGACATTTGCCTATATTGACCTTGATGCTTCAGCTTCTGGCGAGGATGTAAAAGTAACTCAGGTTATTACTGATGATGGTAACGCAACAATTGGGACTTATTACACCAACATTATTAATTTGGAATTATGGGGTGACCCTGATACTACTGATAGTGTTTCTGAAAATATTAAATTAGAAACTACTACTTCAACCGCTGCCCAGGCTAGTGATGGTGAAACTACTTTCACTTTCAAAGTTCCTCTTAGAGTTAAAAAAGGAACAACCAGCAGATTAACCTTGAAGGCAGATGTATTATCAACTGCTACTGTAGATCAGTATCATAATTTCTACGTTGATGGAGATACAGCTAATAGCGGTAGTGTTTCTGCTACTGGATGGGCAACCGGGAGTACATTCACCACAACTTACAGCGGTGGCGGACAGAATCAGAGAGTCCGGGATTCAGGCGCCTTTAAGATAGTTGCTTCAGCTGATATGCCGGCAAAAGCTCAATTTGTAGCCGGGACAACCGGTAACACAATGATGAAGTATAGAATGTATGCTTCTTATGAAGATGTTAGTGTTACTAACCTCTATATTGCTACTAATGATGACGGTTCCACCTACGGGAATAGTAATGTTGCGACTGATGTTGCTAAGATAAAGATATATTATGAGGGAGAACAAATTGGTGATACTGGCGGTTATAGCTTAGATGAGAATGGTGATGTTTATATCACCTTGGCCTCTGGAGAGATGACGGTGCCAGAAGCTGACTGGGTTACCTTTACTATTAAAGTTGACTTGTCTGATAAGATTGATTTGACTGACGCTGGCAGGTTAGAAATCGGTCTTGGTGATACAGATGGTACTGCTGCTGAGTGGCAAGACGATGATGGTACAGCTGCAGACGGCGATTACAAAATAGTGGCTACTGGTATGGATTCTGGTGATACTATTACTGACGGCAATATTGATAGTTTAGGAACCGGTGCGGGTAATGTTGTTGCCAGCTATGCCCACTATCTCTATGACGGTGTTTTAGTAGTAACACTTAATGACAATTCACCATCTGGCAGTGCGAGTCCCGGTGCTAATAAAGAAGTGATGAGATTGGACTTAGAGGCAGTAGGTGATGATATTGAGATTAATGAAATGGAATTTTGCGTTTCTGGTTCAAATACTGGTATCGGCGCTTCTGCTACAGGTGATTTAACCATTAAAAGTAGTGATCTTGGAACAACTTATGCTACCTTAACTAGGGGTGATTTTGATGCCTATTGGGATCAAGTGGAAGGTGGTGCAAATCACTATATATTAGCTCCTAATAATGCTACAGGTACTACATGTTTCTCTATTGGTGATAATTGTGCTACATGGGCAGACACATACAACATTGTTGACTTCTCTACCACTATAAAGATTGAGGAAGGAGCTACTAAGACTATTAGAGTATTTGGTGATACTACCGGCGCTGGTGGCACTGTCAACCATACTTTACAGTTAAACTTAGAGGCAAACTCAACCAGTGCTCATAAAGCTACTGCTGCTGGTATAGAATGGCAAAATGATACTGGAACTGGTGTAGATACAGCTTACACTAAAGAATCACCAGTTTCTGGTGGTACATTGGTTTACTAAGTTTTGCTGATTTCTGCTTGATTTCTCATTTGGCTTCCTTGTTGGGCTGAATGGGTTATAAAATCCCGTCCCGAATTTGGGACGGGATTTGTTTTATTTTTTGCTTATGGTAATATAAATATGCTAATATAAAATAGAAGATTAAAATATAAAGAGCAAAAATATGTCAAAAAAATATCAAATCTTTTTTCTTATTGCTCTAATTCTGTTTATAGCAGGAGCAGGATTTTTTCTTTATCAAAAATACCAGCCAGCTTCAGAAGAAAATGAAATTTTTTCCTTGCCTGAAAGAATAACCTTAACCGAGAAACAGCAAGAAAAATTTGATAAGGCAAAAGCAGATTTAAAAGAAAACCCTAATGATTATTTAGCTTTAATAGCTATTGCCCAAGTCAAATATCAAGTGCAGGATTTGGACGGAGCAGAAAAAGTTTATCTAATGGCTTTAGAAATACAGCCAACCAATACTTTAATACTTAATAATTTAGGAGATATTTATAATCAAAAAAAAGAATATCAAAAAGCATCTGAAATGTATTTAAAAATAATTGAATCCAATCCTAAATGGATAAATGCTTATCGGGAACTGGCGGCTATTTATAAATATCACTTGAAAGATAGATATCCGGAAATGGAAGTAATTCTATTAAAAGGATTAGAAAAGAGTAAAGAATTTACTGGAGAAGCGCCAGTAGATTTTTACTCAATGTTAGCTGTTTTTTATAAAGAGACAGGACAAGTAGAAAAAGCAATTAAATATTTTGAAAAAGTATTAGAATTAACTCCAGAAAATCAAGGAGCAGAAATAGAATTAGAAGAACTTAAAAAATTATTATGAACAAATTTATTTTCATTAGTATTTCTATTTTAGTTTTATTTTGGATTATTCCAGTTAACGCCACAGTTAGTGATGATTTTGTAAATAACGGAGCGCCAAGCGCTTATTTTTATACTCAGGAATTTGATAAGTTAGTTTTGGATTTGACTATTCCTTCGGGAACAGACGGGGAAGATAAGCTTTTAGCAATTACTTTGGAAAATATTGGGACAGCTAAAAATTCAGACGATATTGAAAAGTTTAAACTTTGGAAAGATACCGGGTCTTCAGGTTTTCAGGGTATGGAAAAAGATAAAGAACTGGGAACTTTTACTTTTTATAGTTTGGATAATATCTGGTATTTAGATGGTTTAGCAGAGTCAGTGCCGGCAGATGGTTTAAGAATTTTTATTAGTGCTGAGATTACTAAATACGCCACTAATAGACGGTCTTTTAAAATAAGAATACCTTCTTTGTATGATAAAAACAGTAACGGAAGTTTTGATTTAAGGGATTTAGGGGTATTTATGGAATCAAAAAACAATAGTCCCACTGATGAAGCCATTGTTAATCCTTATTCCCAGGAAATACGCACTTTTATAATTGATAACCTTTCTCCAAAAACAGTGATTACTGAGCCAGAAGACGGAGATGTCATAACCGCTGACAATTATATTATTAAAGGGTTAGCCCGCGATCAGGGCGGTTCAACCCCTGCTTGGGTAAAAATAGGAATAGACCCTTCGACAAGCTCAGGGCAAGTTGTTTGGTATGAAGTTGATTCAACCAGTTCACATTATGGAACCTGGCAGTATCAATGGCAAAATATTTCTGAAGGCAATTACACTCTTAAAACTAAATCAGCTGACTGGCTGGGCAATACCGAAACAACCGGAGATTCTATTAGCGTAGAAGTTAATTTTCCAGAATTAGTAATAGAAGGTTGCACAGATTCTAATGCCTTAAACTACAATTTTGAAGCAACAACAGATGATGGTTCTTGTGAATACCCGCCTATTGACGAAGATGAGGAAGAAAAACCGATTTCGGAAATGACTGAACAAGAACTTAAAGCAAAAATAATAGAAGTTCAACAAATGATTATTGAACTTTTAAGCCAGATGATTATTTTAATTCAGTCGCAGATTAAAGAGTTTTAAGAAACTCTTCTATTTGTTTCTTTGCTTCCGGCATCAGCTCTAATGTTTTTAGGGCTTCTTTTTTTGCTTCTTCAAGAGCACCGAGTTCTTTATAATATATTGCTAAATAGAAATGATATTGAGCATTAGATGGATTTATTTTTGTTAATTTCTGATAAACCTTAACTAATTCCTGATAATTTTTAATACTTAAATAAGCGTTAGCGAGTTGTAAAAGAGAATTTTCAGAATTTATTAAATATCTTGTTTGTCCAGCCATTTCTATATTTTTTTGGGCTTTCTCAACTTCATTTAAACAGATATTAGTTAATCCCATCAACCACCAGCATTCTCCAAGTTTTGGATTTAAATTAATACATTCTTGGGCCTTCCTTTTTGCTCCTAAATAATCATTAGTTAAATAATCGATTTTTATCCAACCAATAAAAACTTCTTGACGCTTTGGAGAAAGCTGATTTGCTTTTTCAAAATAAGAATTCGCTTCCTCTTTTAAATCTTTTTCTCCTTTCTCAATCAACACGTTAGTGTAGTTTCCAAGCAATAACCAGTTTCTTGTATAATAAGGCCTTATTTCAGTATTTTCTTTTAAAACATTAATTGCTTTTTCCGCTAAAATTCCTTGAAAAGCCGGAGGCGTTTTTTCTAAGTTTTGACTAATAAACTCAAAATAGTTTAATCTTAAATAACTGTCTAAATAACTATGAGAATCCAAGGTATTTTCTAATTGTTTTAAAGCTTCTTGATAATTTCCAATTTTAGATTGAGTTTGGGCAGAACGAATTTCTTTGTTAATTTGAAGAGGTTTTAGATTATAAGCCCAGATAAACCAGATTAAACCAATAAAAAGCAAGCCCAAAATTACAACTCTATATTTCTTTAATCCACCGAGCCCCCACACCAAAAATTTTGGTGTGGGGGCGAGAACTGTTCTCGGTAGATTGTTTTCTGGTTGATATATTAAACTTAAACTATAAGCAATTAATAAAAATGATATTAAATTGGTTGAAAATACATCAAAACTAAAGAAATTAGCAGTAAAATAAGCCAAGAAGGTTGCCTGGATGCCGTGGTATATTACTACCTTTTCCGGTTTAACTTTTTTTAGTTTTTGTAATCCAGAGAATAAAACCGTGAAAAGAGAAAGATAAATTATTAAAGCTGGGATGCCGGCAGTAACTCCAATGTCAAATATAAAATTATGCGCCC
>JBARPC010000010.1:0-27690 GCA_049642725.1 Minisyncoccales bacterium
TCTCTTTATCTTAAAATTACCTTATTGATAAAACATTGTCAACCCCGTAGAGAAAATTTGAATAATAATATTAAATTTAGGTAAAACCCATTCAAATTTCTACTACGGGGTCAAGACCTAAAAAAAAGAATGGAAAAAAATCCATTCATAATTTTATTTTTTATACTTGTTCACTTAGGCTCCTATACTTGGTACAGTAAGAATTCCATATCCCATTTCGCTGAATCACTTTGCGCTGTATTGTCAATATTGTCAACCGTAGTTTTCGGCCATTCTACTGTCATATTTAGCTGTATTTCTTCGCCAGGACCTAATGTATAATCAAACAAATGTTCTGTTTGTAGTCCTGTCCCAGAATATATAACTGTTCCGTTAACTTCAAACTCCACAGTAATCAGATTATCAAGTTCACCGTATCCGCTAAATGCATCGCCGCCCAAATCAGTATTTGGAGCATCTCCTGCCTTTATCTCTGGAGATAAAAGAGTGTTCTCTGGATCGCTTACAGCAATATTCTGCACTGTCAAATTGCCAGGTATGGTTCCAGCGTTTTCAATAGACATGTTTGTTGTTATATTATCACCGGGCTTCATGTTATCTACGAAAAACGGTATCAACACAGTATCGTTTATCATCAACGATGCAGCTACTACCTCATTGTCTTCAACTATCACAGAATCCCAGAATCCTGTAAGCGCACTTCCGCCTGTAGCCAATAATACTATAACAATCCCAGCGACTAAAAACATTTTTTTGGTTTCCATTTTTTTTCGTTTCACCTCCTATTTTTTCTCAACCTGTCCTTTCCATATTAAGTTGGTAATAGAGATTCCTCCATCCTCAACTCTACTTTAGAAATTAGCACTTCAAAAATTTTTGTCAACCCCCCACCACTTTGTAAAACGCCATCTAAAATTTCCTGAATATTTCCTCATCTATTTTTGACTTTTGACAAAGTGGTGGGGGGTAAAATTTTATAAGCGTTTTGGCGTTTTCAACAGCGTAGCCAAAAGCGTCATTATTAAAATAAACATAGATATCTAATACTTGTTTTTGCCATCTTTTGATTTTCTGGACTAAATTCTTTAATTCTTGAGCTGTATATTTTGAAGAAAACAAAATTTTTGAGCCATGCATTCTAATATAGATAAAATCAGCAGTTATTTGTTCGGCTTCTTGTCCTGAACTTAGTTGAAGGATAGGAAAAGAAGGCGAATCACTAATAACCCAGGCGCAATTATACTTTTTTAATAACTTGTAAACTTTTTCATCGCAATAGCTGGGATGACGGAATTCAAAAGCAAATTTGATAGAGGCTCGACCTCCCTTGGAGGTCGAGCCTCCTAATATTTTTAAAAAATTTTCTAATCTTTTTATATCTTCATCAGTAGCAGAAAAGTTTGGAGGAAACTGAAATAAAATAGGACCAAGTTTTTCTTTAAGATTTAGAGCATTTTCTAAAAAAACCTTCCAAGCACCTTTAACATTTTTTAATCTTTTGATATGGGTGATAAAACGACTGGCTTTAACGCTGAATATAAAATCTTTGGGGGTTTGTTTATACCAGCCTTGATAAGTAGTTGGTTTTGGTAAATGATAAAAAGAATAATTTATTTCCACGGTTTTAAAATGTTGAGAAAAATATTTCAATTTATCTTTCCCTGATAAATCTTCAGGATAAAAAATCCCTTGCCAATGCGGATAAACCCATCCAGATGTCCCGATATAAAGTTTTCCCTTTTTCATGTTAGTTTTTAAAAAATTCAACAGCGTTTTTAAAAATTTCAACACCTTTGCCATTTTTAATTTCTTCTCTTGTCCATCTGGGATGGTTTTGAGGAAATAAAAACCCTTCAGGGTGGGGCATCATTCCAAATATTTTTCCCGTCTCATCACAAATTCCAGCGATATTATCCTCTGAACCATTGGGGTTAAATGGATAGCTGCTGCTTGGATATCCTTCCTTACTGCTGTATTGTAAAACTATTTGTTCACTTTTTTTTAATTTTTCTCTAATTTCCTTATTTTTTGAAATAAACTTACCTTCACCATGCCTGATTGGCAAATAAAGATTTTTAATACCCTTTGTCCAAATACATTTTGATTTTTGATTAATTTTAAGATAAGCCCATCTGTCTTCAAATCTCCCAGAGTCATTAAAAGCCAGAGTTACATCTTCTTTTTTAAAGTTTTCTTCAAGATTAGGAAGAATGCCAAGTTTAACCATTGCCTGAAATCCATTACAAATTCCAATAATTAATTTTCCTTTATTGATAAAGCTATCTAACTCCTTTTGAAGGTTGTATTTAAATTTATTTGCTAAAACCCTGCCAGCAGATATATCGTCTCCAAAAGAAAACCCTCCTGGCAGAGCAAGAATTTGATAATCTTTAAGTTTTTTTTCTTTGTTTATAAGTTCATTAATATGAACTTTTTCAGTATCTGCTCCGGCTAATTCAAAACCATATTGTGTTTCATTATCACAGTTTATGCCATAACCATATAAGATTAAAGTTTTAACTTTCATTTTAAAAATTCTTAAAAGTTGACTGCCAGGCCTCTTTTAATTTATATATATTTTCCTGAATAATTATTTTTTTATTAACTCCCTTTATTCTCAAAATCTCATTATTTCCTACATATCCAATTTTTGAGAAAATGTTTCCTTTTATCATTTTTTCAAATCTTTCCTTATTTTTGGGTGACACTGTAACCACAAATCTGCTTGCTGATTCTGAATACAAAATTTTATCATTGTCTCTTAAATTCTCTATTGGCACCTTATCTAAGTTAATTTCAAGACCATATCCGCCGGCAAAAGATATTTGAGCTAAAGCTACGCCCAACCCCCCTTTATAACACCCGTGAGCTGAAGAAACTAAACCCTTATCAATGGCTTCACTTAAAGCATTATAAAGTTTTATGGCTTTTTTAGAATTAACTTTTGGCGCATTTAGTCCAATTTCCCCTCTCATTTCATAATATTCTGATCCGCCTAATTCATCAGAAGTAATGCCCAAAACATAAACTAAATATCTTGGCTTTTTAACCTCCATTGTTATACATTTTCTAATATCATTAATTTCTCCTGCTGCTGAAAATTGGACAGTTGGCAAGGTTGATATTCTTAACTTCCTGCCATTTTTATCTTCCACCGCGCCATCCATTGACATTGAATCTTTTCCAGAAATACAAGGTGTTTTAAATGCTAATGTATAATCATAAAGAGCCTGATTTGCTCTTATAAGTTGAGCAAGTTTGTATTTGGCATCAGGATTCTGTTCTGATAGTAATGGGCTTGGCCAGCAGAAATTATCATTCAGGGCTATTTTTTTTAGGCTTCCGCCAACCGCAATAATTCTTCTTATTGCTTCGTCAATAGCGCAGGCAGTCATATGATAAGTATCTATTTGGCTGTATTTTGGATTAATACCAGCAGTGATGGCAATAGCCTTTTGGGAATTTAAAACAGGTTTTATTACCACTGCATCACTATTCACATCGCTATCTTTGCCTACCAAATGTTTTATCACACTAGTTCCCTGAACTTCATGGTCAAACTGTCTTGTAATATATTCTTTTGAACAGATATTTATCCTGGCTAAGATTTTTTTTAAAATAGAAGAATGATTTTTAATTTCTTCAATTTTAGGCTCAGAAAGCCCACGACTTTCAGGAGTTTGCCACTCTGCTTCAAGTTCCATTTTAGGAACGCCTTTATGGGTAAAATCCATATCCATGTAAGTAACTGTTTTATTCTGATAAGTGGAAAAGAATTTTCCTGAATTTGTAAATTTACCAATAACAGTTGTTTCAACTTCATGTTTTTTGGCAAGCTCTAAAATTCTATTTATATTTTTCAAAGAAACAGCTAAAGTCATTCTTTCTTGAGATTCAGAAACAAGTATTTGCCAAGGATCAAGCCCAGTATATTTCAATGGAACTTGAGCAAGCTCAAGTTCAAAACCATTACTTAATTCTGCCATCTCTCCAACCGAGGAAGAAAGTCCTCCAGCGCCATTATCAGTAATACCTTTATAAAGCCCTGAATCCCTTGCTTCAAGTAAAAAATCATGCATCTTTTTCTGGGTAAAAGGGTCGCCTATTTGAACATGGGAAGCAGAAATCCTTTCCCCTGCTTCCATTGAAGATTCTGTTGCTCCGTGAATTCCATCTATACCTACCCTGCCTCCGCACATCACAATTAAATCTCCGGTATTAACTTCTTTTTTATAACCGGGCTCTTGGCATACCTTAGCAGGAATTAAGCCGGCAGCCAAAACATAAATTGCCGGTTTTCCCATATAGCCATCGTCAAAAAAAGTAATCCCGTAAACTGTTGGAACTCCGGACTTATTCCCGCCGTCTTCTACTCCCTTACGGACTCCTTCCAGAAGTCGCTTGGGACTTAGCTTCGGTTTAAGTTCTCCGTTGTAAAAAGGCGAACCTGTACAAAAACCATAGGTACCGTAAATCAATTTACAGCCCCGGCCGGTCCCCATTGGGTCACGATAAACGCCAACAATCCCTGTAATTGCTCCGCCATAAGGTTCCTTATTTGAAGGACTATTGTGGGTCTCGCATTTTATAGCTAAAAGCCAATCTTTATTAAATTTTATTACTCCAGAATTATCCCAAAGAGTTGAAACAACCCAATTTAGCTTCTTTTGTAATTGCTTGGTGGAACTTTTTATATAGGTATTAAATAAACTATTAATTTTTATTTGTTTGCCTTCTTCGTTTCTATAATTTATCTTTGCGTTGAATATCTTATGTTTGCAGTGTTCAGACCATGTTTGGGCGAGAACTTCAAGTTCGGCATCAGTGGGTTTTTCATCTAAGCCGAATCTCTGACGTTCTCTTATTGTTTTTGGATTTAAGAAGTAATTTCTTATTTTCAGCATTTCTTTCAGATTTAATGCTAACTTTCGCTCTTCACTGATTCTCAATAATTCCTCATCAGAAACATTAAGGTCAATCTCTCTTATTGCAGGTTTATGCCGCCCTTCTGGGCGAGCCTCGCTCGCCTCGCTTCGCGGGCGAAGCGGGCCAAAGGCGGGGGGAATATTAACTTTGGGAATTGGCAAATAGATATTCTTTCTTTTAAGAGACTTTTTATTGAGAATCAACCATCTCTGAATCAACTCATTTGCCAAAATATCTTGAGCAATTTTTTCTATATCTTTCTTTTCAAGCTGTCCGGCAATTAAATATTTCTTTGAGGTGTAAATATCTCCGTTTATTTTCTTTCCTAACATATCTTCTATTGCTCCTTTGGCAGTTTTGGCAACATTATCTGTAACACCCGGTTTAAAGCCAATTTCAATCAACCAATCAAAAACCCCCACCACTTTTCTACAAAAAGTGGTGGGAGATGAATCTATACTAAATTCTTGAATTACTGGATTAGCAAATAAATTTCCTCCCAGTAAATCCAACTGCTTTTTTGACAAATCAGCATCAATTGTATAAACATCAACGGTCTTTACTTCGTTTACTAAAATACCTAAATCTTCCTTAATTCTCTTTTTTATACTTTCACCTTTAGCATCTCTAATTTCCTTTTTAAAATAAACTTCAATCCGATGAATCATATAATTTTGTTTTCAGCAGGACATTTTATTAAATTTTACCTCTTTTTTATCGCTTTGACAAATTGAAATAAAAAAATCCGCCTTGAGATTGAGATTTTTTATCCAATCCAAGACGGCTGTTTTGTTTTTGATTTGCCTTCTCAGTTTCGCTAGAGATCCAAAGAAGAAAATCGATTTGTCAGATCGGAGACAATTTCATAGAGGTTGCTTACTTCTTTGATCTCTCCACCTTCTCGGTAGACCTGCTTATCAAGCTGTTTGCCATCCTTTGTCCGAATTCGCCAGCTGTCATTTTCAATCACATCAGCAACTACAATTTCATTGTTATCTTTCCGTCTGCCGAATTCTATTTTGAAATCCCAAAGCGTAACACCAAGTTCCTTCCATGCCTTTTCCAGAATCAAGAATATCTGTTTCGCTTGTTCTTTAATGTGTATAGCTTCCTCAGAGGTAAAATGACTATCAATCGTTGTAATGTAGCTTTCGGCTTTTATCGGTTCATGTGCTTTATGAAGATTCCATTCGTTAGGACGAGGGACTTGAAAAACTATAATTGGATCATGCAGTTCATCGTCTTTAAAGAAAAACTCTACTTCGAGTTCGTCAAAAACAGTACCATCCGCGACATCTGGATTTCGCTTAAGAAAACTGCCAGTACCAATTCTTCGGACTACTACTTCATCAGGAATCATTTCGCATTCATCAGCCCAAAAACCGTTTTCTCCTGCTCGTTTAATAAAATGGGTCTTTATTCCGTGCCGGTTGAGTAATTCAAACACATTTGATGTCGTATTGTTTGCCCACTTGTCTTTGCCAGTCATCGGATCCTTTTTTCTCCCGTCTTGAGCAGTAATAACAGGTTTACTAACAATTTTCACTATACCGGACCAAATCTCTTTTGTTTTTCCTTCAGCTATTTTTTCCATTTTTTTTCATTTCACCTCCTAATCTTTTTCATTCAGTCGGACAATCCTTACAGATTGTCAAATGCCAAATCTCAATGCCCATTCGTTAGCGACTTTCTTTGCTTTTTGCGCCGCAATTCCTGTGTATTTAGATTTACCAGAAATAATTTCCTTTTGCCTGTCTGTCATTCGCGCAAAATATGGTTTCAATTCCGCGTCCTTTTCCGCTATCTCTATTAATAACGACTTTTGCTTTTTTCGCGCTTCCAATGTTAAAACCCGTATCTTTTCGTGGGCATCAGGATGCCCCAATGAAGCCAATATGATATAAAGCGGCTCCGCGATTGAATCCTGCGCTGAACCTAAATTCCGCTTGAGATTTTCTTCGTCAACTACCAACTTCTCCATTATCCCAGTCAAACGTTTCGCTGCATAGAAAGTGTACGCAAAAATTTCTGGATATGTTTTACCTGAAGCTGAATTCGTAAGGTCTCGCTGGTGCTCGCTGATTTGGTCCATCAAGACCGTTATAATTCTCGGCATAACTTGTTTCCACATGCTTTTTCCGTTTTCAAGACCAATTGGATTACGCTTGTGCGGCATTGTTGAAGAACCAACTTGCCCTGAACTCACTGCTTCGCCGACTTCGCCAATTTCAGACCTCTGTAGATTCCGCATATCATCATTCAAATTCGCTAACACGCCGAGTGTTGCTATAACTTCAAAAAGCAATCTTAATAATGGTTCTGGCTGGACAATTTGTGTTGAATGACTCGCGGGTTCTAACCCTAATTCAGCTAACACTTCTGTTTCAAACTCTTCGGAATCGTCAAAAAGCAATGATGATGCGTTATAGGCGCCAACAGCTCCTGAAAATTGACCAACAAGATTAGATACCCGATTTTGTATTTCAACAATACATCCGCCTAAACGACTAACATACTCTGCCATTGTGAATCCAAATGTTATTGGTTCCGCGTGTTGTCCGTGCGTCCTGCCAATTTGCTCTATGTTTGCATATCGCCTTGTTATATCTATAAGTGCGCTTTCCAATTTGATAAGAGCCGGTAAAAAAACCTGCTCGACAAAATCCTTATAACGCATAGCGTTAGCAGTATCTATAATATCAAACGAAGTCGCTGCTAAATGCACAAATGGTTTAGCCTCATCGCTCACTTTATCTTTAATACAGTTCACAAGTGCGCGAATGTCATGTTTTATTCGACTTTCTTCTTCGTAAATTTCTGCTGTAGTTACTATACTGCAAGCCGACGCAATTTCTCGCGCTATACTTTCACTACATAGTCCTCGCCTATACAGAATTCTTACTAAAGCCGCTTCTACTCGCAATTTATACTTGGTAGATCCGTTCTCTGACAAATAGAATGCTATTTTCTTATCCCAATAGCGATAGTCTCCCGGGGATATGCAATCAAATCGATTCATCTCTTCTTCCATTTTTCATTCCTCCTTTTCCTTTTTGTTAAAGAACTCCATCGCCCCGTTTGAGGCAGGACTTCATTGTCCTTTGTTTTTACCTTAATTATTTTTATAAATCTGTCAATCTTTTACTAAGATTATCTTTTTATTTTTATAAATTATAAAAATTTGTTTTTCTTTAATTACTTTTCCAATTACCTCGGCTTCAACTTTCTCTTTTTTTAATAAATTTAAAATTTTATTCGTGTCTTTGTTTTTAACAATTATAGCAAATCCCCAGCCCATATTAAAAGTTCTAAACATCTCTTTTAAACTGATTTTTCCTGTTTTTTGAATTAAATTAAAAATTGGCTGAGGTTTAAAATTATTAAACTCAAAGCCAACTTTTCTGTTTAATTTTTTAAATTTTAAATAAGCATCACCGGTTATATGAACAGCTCCAAGAATTTCAAATCTCTTAACAATTTTTAAAAATGGTTTAACGTAAATTTTTGTTGGTTCAAGGCACTCAAAAATTAATTCTCTTTTAAAACCATTTAGCTTGTCAAAAGAATTAAACTTACCACCCCATTTTTTAAAAAGAACTTTTCTTAATAAAGTTAAGCCATTGGAATGAATTCCAGAACTTTGAAAGCCGATTATAATATTACCGGGTCTTATTTTCTCTCCAGTGATTATATCTTTCTTTTTTAGTTCTCCAACACAGTCACAATTTATATGGTAAAAAGTATTTAAAAGTTCTGGCACATCGGCTATTTCTCCTCCTATTAAAGGACAATTTGCTTCTTTTGCCCCAAAAATCAATCCTTTCTGAATTTCTCTTAACAATTTCGGCTCTGATTTCTTTATATCAATTATATCTGTGATAGCTATTGGTTTTGCTCCGCATCTTATGCAATCATTTACCACCATTGCTATCGCATCTTTGCCAATAGTATTATGTTTATTAATCCATTCAGCTAAAAGAACTTTTGTGCCTACTCCATCACAGGTTTTCACCTGATATCTATTATTTCCAATTGGATAGAGAGTATTGAAAGGAGTTTTAATTATTTTTCCATATTTACTTAATTTGTAAGTAAGCTCAAAACTCTTTAAAGATTTTTTTGCCCTATCTCTTATTTTTCTATTAACCCCGGCTTTTGAATAAGTTATCATAGCTAAAAATCTGTTACGCCGCTTATTTCTTTTAGATACCTGATAATTCTACTTATCTCCGACTGGTCAAAATCTTTTATCGCATCAAATTCTTTAGCTCTTACTCTACGAAGAACTCCTTTAAATTCCTCTTTATTAATAACATCGCCGCAGCTGTCAAATAATTCACCCATTATCTTTTCTCTTTCATATTTATTAAATATCTTACTATCTGTGGGTAAATTATGCGATGAATTTCTTAAAACATCTCTAAGTTCACTGCTATTGATTTTCTCTTTTTCATCAAATAAAGACATAATAAAAAAAAGTTAAAAATTTTTAATTTCTATTTTACCATCTTTTCTAAATAAGCCCGGGTAGAAGGACCGACAAAACCAGTACCTTTATTTAATCCAACTGGTTCTAAAATATCTAAGCTATGTTCTTCTTGAAATCTAATCACTGCTGCTCTAGTGATTGAACCAAAATAGCCAGTAGCTTCAACTTCTGGTCTTTGCCATACTTCTTCAGTAATTAAAATTTCCTGCAATTTCTTCACATTATCGCCACTCATTCCTAAAGATAAATTTTGAGTCCATATTGTAATCTGTTTTTGACAAATATTTTTATATTCCTCTCCTAAGACAAAAGTGCATCTGTTTTGAACACAGTTACATTTATTCGCTCCTACATCCAACGTGCATGGCATCTCAACCATTGTGCAAATAGCGCCTACGCAATCGGGTCTATTGTCTATATTCACACAAGAATTCGCATGGCAGCATACATCTCCGACACAATCATTATCTTGCTCGCAATATAGTCTATTGGGAATTTCTTCCTTTACAGATACAGAAATTTTTACAGATGACTTCTCAAGATATTCTATGGTTTTAGAACCGAAATATCCGGTTCCTTTTTCTAAACTAATCGGTTTTAAAATCTCGTAATTATATTTATCCTGAAAATTTGCTAAGGCATTTTTGGTAATGGGACCAAAATAGCCAGTAGCTTCAACTTCTGAATCCCATACTCTTTCGTTGATTAAAATCTTCTGAAGATTTATTACATCTTCTCCGCTGCTTCCTATGTTTAGGTTCCTTTTCCAAACTTGAAGATAAACCATTAAATCCCTTTCTATGTTTCTAAGATAATTATAAAGCTCAAACTTTCTTGCTTTTGCCCCTTTGTCAAACAACTCCGCAATTTCCTCGCTGACCTGGTTTAACTCGTCAGAAGTCAATTCTACTTCCGAATATCCAAGATTCCACTTAAAAGGCATTTCAGGAATACTGTTTTCAGTAATAAGAAAAACATGGATATCGGCTCTGCTTTGACCAATCTCTGAAATTCCGCTTATCAACAATGGGTAATAAAGATAATCTGTCTTAAATTTATAAACTAAGGGCTTAATACTCTCCTCTCCTTCTTTTGTATCAATTACATCAAAGACAAAATATTTTATATCTCTTTTTAAATAATTGGAAATGCCTTGTTTAAATTCCGAGGAAATTTCTTTTACCTCTAATCCTTTTTCCTCGGCAAAATCTTTGAGCCAATTCAAGAAATAATCTAAATCATTTACTTTTACCACTGTTACATCATGGGCGCCAATTTGTTCATGAAAAGTAATTTCTACTCCTTGGGTTGGAGCTCCTTCAGCTCCTTTGCCGAGCATTAACCAATTATCTCTCATTTTTTCAATTTTCTCATTCATAATCTCTGTGATTTTTTCAAAGGATTCAAAACTTCCTTCTTTTATTTCGCTTGGGTTAGAAGGCAATGGTACCATTCTTAAAGCAGTGGCTTCAGTATCGCTTTTCACATCATTAGACAAAATTATTATTTCTTCTTCTCCATTCCATGCCACAATGGCATTTTGGGCCGATTGGTCCAAATGAACTTTTGGCGGCCAAACTATCATTCCCCCATCAGCGAAAGCAAAATAGGGAATTAAGAAAAAACTAATCAAAATTGTTAGAAAAATTATTTTGTTTTTCATATTATTTTAATATAACACATTTTTGTTATTTTTAAAATAAAGTTTTTTGGTTTGGTAATTTTCTTTGTTCTGTTTTTGAAAAAATTCTTACTTTGCCAAAAACGCCGTCAAAACCCGGCTCCACAGAAACATTTCCTTGTCTTACTCGCATAATGCCTTCAGCAATTTTTGAAAGGGTTGCTGATTCTAAATCTGTCTTGGAAATATCTAATAAAATTTTAAACTCATTATTAAATTTTTCAATTAGGTTTTTATATTCTGCCTCTACCTGTTTTGTGCCTGTGTTTTGGCCCAAACTTTCAGCAATTACTTCTTCTAAGGGAACTAAACTTTTAAAAGGAATAAATGCTTCTGGTTTAAATCCTTTGGGTTTGTCTGCCAACTCTTCTACTCGGTTTAAAACCCCGATAGTTAATGGCTTGCCGCAATTAGGGCAAATATTATTATATTTTTTTGACTCTGAAGGCGACAAACTAACTTCGCAACTTCTATGTCCATCATAATGGTATTTGCCTTCTTCAGGATAAAACTCAATTGTGTAAAGAAACTTTTGAGGATTTTTTGATTTTATTGCCTCAACAATGGAAAAATAATCTAATTCTGTGTCAAAAACATTTGCCTCTCTGCCAAGCTTGGCTGGACTGTGAGCATCACTATTTGAGATTATAGCAACCTTTCGGCCATCAGGTATTCGCCAAAGCATTTCAGGGTCCGCGGATAAACCGGTTTCCAAAGCATAAATATATTTAGAATAATCTTCAAAGCATTCTTCAATGGAATTAAAACCTGACTTTGAACCGAAAATACCAAACCATGGAGTCATACAGTGTCCAGGCACAATTAAACAATCTTTTGAAATATTTAAAACAATTTTTGCCAATTCTTTTGCATCCAATCCTAAAATTGGTCGGCCATCAGATTTTAAATTGCCAATCCAACCCAGTTGAATATTAATTTTCTCAACAATTTCAAAGGAAGGAGCAAAAACAACGATATGAATTTTTCGCACCCTTCCGCCTTTAGAATAAATACAGCTAATCTCACTTGTTAAGACAAATCTTGTTCTTTGTTTTGAATTTGCTTCGGATTTTAAAACATATAATCCTGATTCTGCCGGCTCTAATTTTTCTTTCAGATTTTTAAACCACTCCGGATGAGTGAAGTCACCTGTTCCTAAAACTTCAATCCCTTTAATTCTTGCCCATTGAGCCATACTCTCTAAATCCATTTGCGGGCTGGTCGCTCTTGAATATTTGGAATGAAGATGAAAGTCAGTAATAAATTTCATGAAAATTATTTTGCGAACATAAAGTAGAAAATTTGAAGCCCCATTCCTATAACAAAAAATATTGGCAAAAAGTATAATAAAGGATTCATCTTTTGAGAAAATTTCTTTTTCAAAAAAGCCCTATAAAGAAAAATAATAATTATTCCCTCTCCGCCAATA
Organism: Minisyncoccales bacterium; assembly: GCA_049642725.1. GTDB lineage: Bacteria > Patescibacteriota > Minisyncoccia > Minisyncoccales > JAGMDC01 > JAGLYZ01. Next base: position 12,526 of record JBARPC010000010.1, read on the forward strand.
GCTATAGCACCAGTGATAGCAATAACATTAATAAATTCCCGCATACCTGCTAAAAACAAAAACAAAGGCAGAAAACAAGCCATAACCCAGGAAAAATTCTTGGATAATCTAAAATCATACCAAAAAACTTTTTTGAGAGTCAAACCTAAAGTAAGAAAGGAAGTAAAACAAGCAATAATTCCGAAAATAAAACCAAGTCCAATAATATTATTACCTAAAGTTTGGGAAAAACCAGATATAGCTTCTTTTGAAGTATGAGTTCCGCAGGTTCCAAAAATAATAAAAACAAAAAATATATAAGCAATAGAAGCAATTAAAACCCCGGAGATAATAACCTTCTTTAATTTCTTTCTGTCTCCTTTTAGTATTTCTTTGAGCTCTGGCACTATAGCCGAACCCCATAAAGAAAAAAGAATAACACCGTAAGGAAAAGCCAAGAACCTCCAATCAATTGTTTTTAAGTAATCAATATTAATAAAAGGCAGAGCTTTTAGAAAAAAAATAATTAAAACAGCAAAAAAAATAAATAAGAGAGAAAGTTCAATTTGAGATATACTTTTAATTCCTCGAAAAATCAGATAACTGCCAACACCAAAAAATATTAGAGTATAGATTAAATTACTACCGCCAAAATAAGGAGCGAAGAGAAATTTTAAAAACTCTCCGCCAACAATTAAATAAGCCAAAGAGGCGCCGGTCAGACCTAGCCAAACAAGTAAAAAAGATAAATTTTTCCAGCCAGTGCCAAGATATTTACTTACATAACCAGGCAAACGGTGAAGTCCTTTTGTTCCCAAGCAAATCTCTCCAAAAATTAAATTCACGCCAATCGCTATGCCAGATATTAACAAAAAATAAAAAAGAGCGATAAAAAAACCTGCCTTTGAAACAACATAAGGCAAGCCGAAAATTCCTACTCCAATTATTGTCCCAACAAAAACTGCCAGCGCTTTTAAAAAATCTTTCATTTTATTTAAGTCCTAATAAATATACAAAGCTATCTGCTAAAGAAGCGGGGAAAGAAGACAAATCTATTGATTGACTAATTTGTTGGCCTTGAGAGATTAAAAATGGCAAAGAAAAAAATATTCCCACTACTAATCCTAAATAAACAAAAACAACAAAACTTTTCATTAAGGTTTCAGGAAAATCACCCTCATGTTTAGAAAGCCGTTCTTTATATCTCAATGTAAAAACAAAGCAAAATAAGAATAAAAATAGATATATTAAAACAATAAAGGAAAAAGACATATTAATATTTTATCTTAAAATCTTTAAACTCATCTTTATATTCTTCTTCTTTAATTTCAACTTTATCAACTTTAGCAAAAATGGGGCCTTTTTTTGTCCATCTAATTATCTTTTTAACTTCTTCTTCATCGCCTTCTAAAATGATTTCCACTCTACTATCGTCTAAATTTTTCACCCAGCCATTTACTTCTAATTTTTCAGCTTTTCTCCTGCTGTTCTCTCGGAAAAATACTCCTTGTACTCTACCACTGATAAAAAGATGAACTCTAATTTTCTTGTTCATTTTTTTCCCTTGGTTAAGGAACAACTATTAAGATTTAAACTTTATATACTTTGTAGCCCTCCCTGATTTTCTCATTTACTTTCATCCCAATACTATCTCCTTTTTTTGCTTTATCGATTTTTTTATGTTCAAATTCCATTGAATCAACGGTCTGATTAAAATCAGTTTCTTCGCCGCCGACAATTCTAATTTCATCTCCTACTTTAAGAGGACCAGATAATTCAATTACTGCTACACCAATATTTCCGAAATAATGAGTAATTTTTCCTATTAATTTTCCTTCTTTTGGAGGATTATTTTCTGGCATAGATTTATGCTTAATTGTATTATTTCTTCGACCTTTTTGAACTTTCTATTAGTTTAATTAATTTTTTAACTAATCTTTTGGGATCTTTTTCAAAAACAATTCTTATTTTCCCTCTATGAGGAAACTTGATTAAATCTTTTATAATATCTGCTGTTCCACCAGTGCCTTCTAAAACACCAATGGGTTTTTGGTCTTCAAAAGCAATGGTAAATTCATTTAAAGTTCCCATTCTGCCGCAAATTATAATTACAGCGTCTGCCGCTCTAGTCATTAAAAGATTCCTGCCAGCATAGCCAAAACCTGTATGGACAATAATATCAGAAATCCCTGGAAGACGATATTTTTTTCTATGCGCTACTTCAGAAGCAGCAGGTGAAAAACCAATACTAACCCCGCCTGCCTCTTCTAATCCTTGTACAGAAAAAAAAGGTATGCCGGTAGTGGCTCCGGTTACTAAAATACAATCTTGTTTGGCAATTTCTTGGCCTACTTCTTTTGCCAATCTCTTGGCGTTTTTTGAGCAAATACCTATTTGAGCTGCGCCTGATACGGCAATTTTATACTTCATATATTTTTATTCTAACAGATTTCTCAAAAAATTTCTAATTATCAAAATCTTTTTTTATCTCTACTACTATTGATTGAGTATGGTCTTGAGGAAAAATTTCTTTAACTTTCTCAACACCATATTTTCTTTTAATGTATTCTCTCAATTCAAATTCGTATTCTGCTCCGATAGAATCAAAGCTTTTATATTCTTTAATTTCAAAAAACCTATTCACTAAAATATCCATCGTTTTTCTGCTATAACCTGCCAATGGCTGAATATAATGAACATTAAATTTATCTTCCAGATGTCTAATTTCTGACAAAGAAAGAACTGGCACTCTATCGTCTCTTCTTACGCCGTCAGCAATAAGCTCTGTCTGTCCAGCCAATGTTTCTAATGCTTTTTGATGAATGTATTTTATCCCATTTGCCGGAAAGCCATCCTGGATAGTTTGTTTTACTGCTTCTTCTAAAATTTTCTCATCTAACTTTAATACCTTAAAAGAGCTTGTCCTGAGCTCGTCGAAGGAAAAACTTAATTTTTTAGCCGCTTCTTCAGCTTTTTTCCAGTTTGAGAGTAGTCCAAAACTATAAGTAATCAACTCTACCTCAAAAAAGTTTGATAGCATAACTGTTGCTAAACAAGAGTCCTTTCCACCACTAAACAAAATAGATACTTTCATTTTTTAAATCTTACCATAAAATCCATTTTTTTCAAGGATAAAAAAACAGGGAGAAATCTCCCTTTCAATTATTTTTGGTTTTTCTTGTTTTCTCTTCAATCACAAAAAGCAATCTGAATAACACTGCCCATACTATTACTGCTAATATTCCTGCGCAAAATATAGCCATTAATTCTCCCACTCTATCCTGAATTAAGCGAACAATAATCCCTGCTACAAATACTGCTATGGCTAACGATACCATAAACAAAAATAATCCTTTATCGTTTTTTTTCATTTTTCTATAACTCTCCTCTTTTTTTCTAATTTTATGTGCTATTTTTTTCTAATTTTAGATTACACAAATCCAAGATAAGTGTCAAATTTTAGTGCAGGGTCCGTTGAACTACAGGGACATTTAAGTTATAGTGATTATGATATGAATCCTAATGAATTAATAATTCTTGAATTATTAAGAAATAAAGCAAGAACTTTGGAAGATTTATCTGTGACAAAAAGAAAAATAGTTAAGGAACATAAAATTTCCTGTCCCTCTAATGTTGATTTACTAAAATCATACCATAATTTAGTAAAAAATAAAGAACTCAAAAAGAACAAAATTTTAGAAGAAATTTTAAGAAAAAGAAAAATTAGAAGTTTATCCGGGGTGGTAGTGGTTTCTGTTTTAACCAAACCTTATCCCTGTCCTGGAAAATGTATTTATTGCCCAAGCGAGAAAGGTTTGCCCAAAAGTTATCTTTCTGGCGAGCCAGCAGTGGAAAGAGCAAAAAGAAATAAATTTAATCCATATCTTCAAGCTATAGACAGAATTAAAAGTTTAGAAATCCAAGGCCACCCAACAGATAAGATTGAATTAAGGATAATCGGAGGAAGCTGGACAGTATATCCGAAAAAATACCAAGAACGGTTTATAAAAGAATGTTTTAACGCCTGTAATGGAAAAATTTCTAAAAATCTAGAAAAAGCCCAGAAGTTGAATGAGAAAGCAAAACATAGAATTGTGGGGATTTCTATTGAAACCAGGCCTGATTTAATTGACAAAAAAGAAACCTTAAACTTGAGAAGGTTAGGAGTTACTATGGTGGAGTTGGGTGTTCAGACAATTTACGATGATGTTTTAAAAAAATGCCAGAGAGGACATTTAGTAAAAGAAACTATAAAGGCAACAAAACTCTTAAAAGATGCTGGATTTAAAGTGATGTATCAAATGATGCTGAATCTGCCTGGCTCTGATTTAAAAAAAGATTTCTTATCTCTTAAAGAGATTTTTGAAAATCCAGACTTTAAACCGGACTGGCTAAAAATTTATCCTTGCGTGGTTTGTAAAAACACAAAACTCTATGAGCTTTGGCAACAAGGCGAGTATAAGTCATATTCTGACAAAGAGTTAATTAAACTTTTAATTCAAATAAAAGAAATATTGCCATACTGGGTCAGAGTAGCCCGTTTATTCAGGGATATACCTGCTTATCATATTAAAGCAGGCAGTAAAATCTCTAATATAAGGCAGGTAGTTCAAAAAGAAATGAGAAAAAGAGGAAAAACCTGCCACTGTATTAGATGTAGAGAAATCAGGGAAAAATATGAGCCGAAAGAAAAAATAGCCTTATTTCGTGAAGATTATAATGCGTCAGAGGGTAAAGAAATATTTTTAAGTTTTGAAAACAAAAACAGAACAAAATTATACAGCTTGCTCCGCCTCCGCCTGCACTTCGAGAACAGTTCTCGAAGTGCTATAATTAGAGAACTTCACACTTATGGACAAATGCTCCAGATTTCTGAAAAAAGATTAGCTGTCCAACACATAGGACTTGGTAAAAAATTAATTAAAGAAGCAGAAAAAATCGCTAAAGAATTTAATCTAAAGAAAATAGCAGTAATTTCTGGCATTGGAGCTAGAAATTACTTTCGAAAATTAGGGTATAGATTAAAAAATACTTATATGGCAAAATCCTTAAAATGAAAAAACTGGCCTTTTAGCCAGTTTTTTGGTATTCTTCTTACTTGGAAAATTTTTTATAAAGTTCTTTTATTTGTTTTTCCTGTTTATTAAAATCTAAAATTTCCCGGCGAATCCGGGTTTTTTCTTTACGAATATGTTTACAAATACTTTTAGACATTTTTCTTCTCTTTGTAATAAGCATAAATAGCGGCTATAGTAAAAAATATTTCAAGTATTATAAATATAAGATCCTTCAAGTAAATACTATAAATTATAAGTAAAGCCCCACCAATAAAAAATAGAATATTTTGTCCTATCTTTGTCTTAGATAATATACCAAAAGTAATTAAGATTAGACCTGCCACTCCTATTAATTTAAAAATGTAAAAAATCATTTGTTAAAATATTTGGATGTTAAAATGATTTCATTCTCCTTTAATAACAGCTAATGGCACTAATTTAGCAACTTTTTTTGATAAACCAGCTCTATGAACCACATTAACAACTTCATGAATATCCTTGTAAGCAAGAGGCGCTTCTTCAGCGATTCCTCTTACTGACCGGCATTTAACAATAATACCTTTTGATTTTAGCTCATTTATAACTTTTTGTCCAGAAATTGTTCTTATTGCCTGATGCCGCGACATTGTCCTGCCAGCGCCATGACTTGTAGAATAAAACGCTTGTTCTCCTGTTTTCTGGCCATTTAAAACATAAGAAGCTGTTCCCATTGAGCCAGGAATTAAAACCGGCTGGCCAACTTCTCTATATTTTTCTGGAATTTCCGGATGTCCTGGCGGAAATGCCCGCGTAACACCCTTACGATGAATAGCAAGTTCTACGTCTGCGCCATCAATTTTATATGTTTCTTTTTTAATAATATTGTGAGCAACATCATATAATAATTCTAATTTCTCTTTTTCGCCAAAAATTTTTCTCCACGCAAGACGAATATAATAAGCAATCATCTGCCTGTTTGCCCAGGCATAATTTGCTGCATTCGCCATGGCTTTAAAATATCTTTGACCTTCTGGCGAGTTAAAAGGCACACAGGCAAATTCTCTATCCGGCACTTTAATTTTATACTTTGCCATTGTGGGAATCATTGTTTTTAAATAATCAGTACAAACCTGATGGCCAAGTCCCCGACTTCCAGTATGTATCATTATTACAATTTGATCTTTTGATAATCCAAATTTTGTTGCCACATTTTCATCATAAATTTCATCTACTTTTTGAATTTCTAAGAAGTGGTTGCCGGACCCGAGTGTCCCCACTTGGTTCCTACCTCGATTTTTAGCGTGTTCTGAAACAACAGAAGCATCTGCCCAATTTAACTTACCATTTGCTTCGCAATTCATCGCATCTTCTTTGTTGCCATATCCTTTTTCTATTAAATATTGAACTCCTCCTTCTAAAATTTTATCAATTTCTTTAATTGAAAGTTTTATTCGCCTTCCTCTGCCCAAACCAGAGGGAACTTCTTTTTGAATTTCTGCTGCCAATTCATCTAAATAAGGTTTAATTTCTTTTTCTTTATGTTCTGATTTTAATAATCGCATCCCGCAATTGATGTCAAAACCACAGGCGCCTGGTGAAATAACTCCTTCTGGTATTTTAATTGCTCCAACAAAGCCAATGGGAACCGCATAACCCTCATGACAATCAGGCATAGCAATTCCATACTTCACAATTCCCGGCAAGGTTGTTCCATTTATTAATTGAGAAATAGATCTATCTCTGAAAATATCTTCCAGCATTTTTTCCGAAGCATAAATCCGAGCCGGCACTCGCATCCGCCGGCTGGCGGACTGGCTAAAACTTTTAGGAATTTCCCAAAGATAATTATTTATCTTTATAAAATCTTTTTTGTTTATCATAATTTTTCACTTTTGACTTTTGATTTTTAACTCCTCAAGTTGTTCGCGAACAACTTGGCGGTCATCCCAGGGTATTTTTCTACCATCAGCTACGCACATCCAGGGTTCGCAACCCTTGCCAGTGATAATTACTATATCCCCGGATTTTGCCAAAGTTAGAGCTTTTTTGATTGCTTCTTTTCTATCTAAGATTCTGTAGATTTTTGAGATTTGATTTTTGAGATTTGATTTTGAGAACCCAGAAAAAATTTCATCCAAAATTTTTTCTGGGTTCTCATCATATGGGTCTTCGTTAGTTAAAATAATTTCATCACAATACTGGTCAGCGATTTTTCCCATTTCTGGCCTTTTCCATTTATCCCTTCCACCACCAGTAGAACCAAGAACGCAAATCAGTTTTGAATTTTGAATTTTGAATTTTGAATTTCTGATAGTTTGGTATACTTTTACCAAACTATCAGGAGTATGAGCGTAATCCACTATAACTGTAAATGGTTTATCAACTACTTTTTCCATTCTGCCGGGAATTGCTTTTATTTTTTCTAAAGCTTTCTGACTAGTTTCTAAATCAACTCCCTGTGATAATCCTATACAAATTGCCGCCAGCGAATTATAGATATTGAATTCCCCAAACAAATTAAGCTTAAATTGGGTATTTTTAGTATTGATATCTCCTTTTTCTAATCCATAGGTATATTTTTTTCTGGCTGGAAATTTCAAAAAGTATTCAGCATTTTTATCATCTAAATTAATAATATGGATATTTTTTGTGGCTTGAAAAAGCTTTCCCTTGGCTTCTTTATACTTTTCAAAACTACCATGGCTCTCTATATGCTCTGGCGTTAAATTAGTAAAGACGGCCGTATCAAAATCAATAAAGCAATGGCGATGTTGCTTTATTCCTTCAGAAGTCACTTCTAAAACGACATACTGGCATCCAGTGTTTACGGCCTGCCTCAAAAACTTTTGCAATTTCAAACGGCCAGGCATTGTCATCTTTAAATCATTTTTCCATTCTTTTTCGCCAAGCTTAAATTTAATTGAGGAAATAGAAGCAACTTTGCAGCCGGCTTCTTCCAAAATCTTGGTTGCTAAACTGACCACTGTTGATTTTCCATTAGTGCCAGTAACTCCGATAATTTTAATTTTTGAGGAAGGAAACCGATACAAAAAAGCGCCAAAACCAGCCAAAGAAAAGTGATAAAAATCAAGTAAAAAACCAGGAATAAATTCTTTAATTATTTCTTTAATCATATCTTTATACTAACTTAAAATTCATAATAAAAAAAGGCATTTTTTTGCCTTAAAAATAAATAATTTTTTTAAATTTTTAACAGGGTAAATATTCTTTTATCTTTTCTGTCAATCCAGCGGGTGTAAAATCAGTCTTGATTAAATAATCCATAGCTCCTAACTTTCTTGCCTCTTTCCTTGCTTTAGGGTCGTCATAATTAGATAAAACAACAACTAATATTGAAGATGTTTCTTTATCTTTTCTTAAATCCTTTAAAAAAGAAATACCATTGCTTTTAGGCAAAATAATGTCTAAAACAATTAAATCCGGCTTTTCTTTCTGAGCCATCTTCAAACCGCTTTCAGCGTCAGAAGCTGAAATCACTTCAAATTTCGCTTCAGAAAATTTATCTATATACATCTCAGATAAAATTTGCTCGTCTTCAATTAAAAGTATCTTAGGCATAAATTTATTGTTTTAGAATAACATTATCCTGGCCATTTTTCAATAATCAAGGCCTTTTTCTCTTTTAAAGGAAGAGTTTGATAAATTTCTTCAGTAATGAAAGGCATAAATGGATGAAGTAATTTAAGAGAACTAAACAAAACATAAGTTAAAACTTGCTGAGTTTCAGGGGTAGTTTGTTTTTTTGATGTCTCAATATATTTATCGCAGAAATCGTGCCAGAAAAAATCATAAAACTTATGAGCGGCCTGACCGAACTGAAAACTATCCAAATCTTTATTTACTGATTTTATTGTTCTGTTTAACTGTTTTAATATCTTTTTATCTGCCTCGGTCAAGTTTTGAGCTCTAAATTGCCCCAGCTTAGCAAGATGCCAATAGGATTGAGATTTGTTGTTTGGTTTTGAGATTTGCTGCAAAACAAATCGGCTGGCGTTCCAGAGCTTATTACAAAACTTTCTCCCCATTATTATATTTTCCTCTCCAAATCGTATGTCCTGCAGGTCTGTAATTTGCCAGACAATTCCAAATCGGGTAGCATCAGCTCCATATTTTTCAATAAGATTTATAGGGTCTATTCCAGTGCCTAATGATTTTGACATCCTTGCCCCTGCTTTGGTAAGTACTGTAGCGTGAATATAAACTTTTCTAAAAGGTGGTTTTTTCATAAATTCCATTCCTGAAAAAATCATTCTGGTCACCCACAAATTTATAATTCCCCTGTCTGTAATCAAAACATCTGTTGGATAAAATCTTTTAAGGTCTTTTGTTTTTTTAGGCCATCCCAAAGCAGCAAATGGCCAAAGAGCAGAAGAAAACCAAGTGTCTAAAACATCTGTTTCCCCTTTCAAAGGAATCTTGTGTCCCCACCAAATCTGCCTTGATATACACCAATCCTTAATGTTTCTTAGCCATTCAAGATAGGGTTTTTCCCATCTTTTTGGTTGAAATTTTACTTTGCCGGTTTTAACCGCCTGAATTGACAACTTTGCCAAGTTATTCATTTTTAAAAACCACTGCCAAGAGGGAATCAGTTCTATTGTGGCTCCGCACCTGTAGCACTTTGGAATTTGATGAGTATAATCTTCAGCTTTTTCCAAGAGACCAAGATTTTCTAAGGCTATGAGTACTTTTTCACGAGCTTCCAAAACCGTTAAGCCCTGATATAAACGAGGAGCATTTTCAGTAATTTTTCCATTTTCATTAATAACTTGAACACTTTTTAGGTTATGCCTAAGACCAATCTCATAATCAGTTGAATCGTGAGCAGGAGTAACCTTTACGGCACCGGTGCCAAATTCCGTATCAATAATTCTATCGGCAATAACTGGAATTTCTCTATCAACTATTGGCACAATAACTTTTTTACCAATTAAATCTTTATATCTCTTATCTTTTGGATTAATTGCCAATGCTGTATCCCCGAGCATTGTCTCCGGACGAGTAGTCGCTACGATAATATATTTGTCTTCCTCTTCAAGTAATCTATATTTTATAAACCACAAATTTCCTTTTTTTTCTTTATACTCAAGCTCTAAATCAGACAAGCTTGTCTGGCATCTTGGACACCAATTAACTACTCTTTTACCTCGGTAAATCCAACCCTTTTTATAATAATATAGAAATGCTTTCTCCACTGCCCGAACATAATCTTTATCCATGGTGAATCTGGTTCTTGACCAATCACAAGAACATCCCATTTTTTTTAGCTGCTCTAAAATAATATTTCCGTATTCTTCTTTCCATTGCCAAACTCGCTTTATAAATTTTTCTCTGCCCAAGTCAAATCTTGTTTTACCTTTTTTCTTCAGCTCTTTTTCTACTCTATTTTGAGTAGCTATACCGGCATGGTCAGTGCCAGGAAGCCAAAGAACTTGATAGCCCTGCATTCTTTTTTGCCGCACTAAAATATCATGCACAACATCTTGAAGCGCATGTCCCATATGAAGCTCGCCCGTGATGTTTGGCGGTGGAATAACAATAGTATAATTTTTTCTTCTCTTGCCAGGCCCGCCTCGACGAGCCCGCTCGTCGGGCGAGGCGGGCAGTTTGTCCGGATTAAAAAAACCGCCTTTTTCCCAAAAAAGATAAATTTTTTCTTCAATTTTCTTCGGCTTATATTGTTTTTCCATAAAATTTAAAGAAAATAGTATTAATTAAATCATGTGATTTTCCTGTATCTTGTGCTTCGACCAAGACCAATACGTTCAATCTTTTTGAACCGCAAAAGTTTATCAAGAGCTTGTTTTACAGTAGGCCGCGCGATCCTTGTTTTTTCAATAATCTCGCCAGTAGCCGCTTCATTTACTTCTTGAAGATATTGCCATACTGCTAACTGCTTTTTAGATAATAACTTTTCTATATTTTCTTTAGATAATAACTCTACTGCCATCTGCGATTGTTTAAGAAAAATAGTTAAAAAGAAATCCAGCCACGGAGTAATATCTTCATGCTTGGTCTTAAACGTCTTCTGGCTTTTTCGCAACGCCATATAGTAATCCGGCTTATTGTCTTCCATTAATTTTTCATGAGAGATATAAGGCATATATAAATATCCTTGTTTAAGCAAAAGAAGATTAGTCAAAATACGAGAAAGTCTGCCATTGCCGTCTTGAAATGGATGTATCTGTAAAAACTCAACGAGAAAACTGCCTACAATAAGAAGCGGATGATATTTTTTATCAGCAAAAGCCTCTTGGGTCCTTTCAACTAACTCTTGCATCTCTTTGGGAGCAAGATAAGCTGGTGTAGTGTCAAAAAGAACGCCGATTGACTTACCTGCCGCATCTATCATTTCAACTTTATTTTCTCCCTTTTTATATTCACCCCTATGAAACTCGTCTTTTTTTACATACTTAAGAAGCTCTTTATGAAAGTGCTTAATAGAGTTTTCTGAAAATTTAAGAGATTTCCAGGAGTTAAAAATATTTTCAAGTAATTCATAATATCCCTTTGCCTCTTGCTTATCACGATCTGTAAATTTCTGGATATCAATGCCGCGCATCGTTTTCTCAACATCTTCATCAGAAAGTTTAGCGCCCTCAATACGGGTAGAGGAGCCAGTAGAAGTAATTAAAACTGACCGTTTGAGACGGCCTAAAACCTGAGGGCTCAATTGGACACCGGCGATCCACTGTCCTTTTAATTCATCAATTTGTGTTATTTTTGACCAGATATTAGCTGGAATTTGAGCAAGACGTTGGTCAAATTTGTTATTTTTTGCCATAAAATAATTGGATATATCAACTATGTCCAATTATAGCCAATCTTTGCCTAAAAAACAAGTTAAATAATAAAAAACTGCTGTTCAGCAGTATAATCACAAATCTTTTCTTCAATTTTCTCTGCCTTATACTGCTTTTCCATAAAATTTACAAAATAGATTTATCGTAAATCTGGCTCGCCCAAAATATTTTTTTATCATCTAACCATCTCAAAATGGCTTTCTTTAAAGCGACAGGAAGAACAGTTTCTCTAATAAATTGATTTTTATCCATGAAAACAAAATCTATATGGTCCTCCTGACTCTTAGTAACTATTTTATCAGTGTCTATATTAAAAACTAAATTAATTTCGTGGTGTTTCTCATTATCTTCAATAAAAATATTTTCTACCGTACCGATAAATATCCATTTATCAACTGACAAATCTAATTCTTCTTTCATCTCACGCAAAAGTGTTTCTTTCACACTTTCACCAAATTTAATATGCCCGCCCGGAAAGAAATAATAATTTTTTTCTTTATTTTTACAAACTAAAATTTTTCCTTGATGTTGAATTACAATCCTGACACAAACTTCAAATTCTTTATTTTCCATAATTCAAATTTTACTTAATTTTAGCGAAAATATATTCATCAATAAATTTTTTGATTTAATTAAATACATGTTTTTTATATCTAAATACTTCTTATAAAATTCTAATTGAATTTTCATTTCACTGGCAGTTCAATATAGAAAGTTGCTCCTTTGTTTCTGCCCTCGGATTGGGCTCGGATTTTGCCGCCGTGAAGTTCAACAAATTTTCTGGCAACATTGAGACCAATCCCTGTCCCCTCAACAAAAGCATCTCTACCTGCTTGACCTCTAACAAATAATTCAAAAACACGATTTTTTTCTTCTTTGGTAAATCCTCTGCCAGTATCCTTTATTTCTATAATAATTTTACCTTCATCTTTGTGATTCGGAGCTTGAAATATGTAATTTGCGGTTATAGATACATAACCTTTCTCTGTGTATTTAATAGCGTTATCAATAAGATTAAAAATCGCCTGCCTTATTTTCAAAGCATCTATATTAATTTCAGGCAAAGGTTTTTTCGGTTTTTGCCAAATCAGTTTAATGCCCCTTTTTTGAGCTCGGGGTTTCATCTCTTGATATACACTTTCAACTATCTTTCCAATTCTGGTTGGCTCTTTCTCTAATACTACTTTTCTCAACTCAATCTTAGAAATACTTAATAAATCATTAACGATTTTAATCAATCTTTCAGAAGAGGTAAAAATATTTTTTAAAACTTTCTTCTCTCTTTCTTCTAACTTCCCATAAGTTCCTTGCAGCATCAATGAACTATACCCTTTTATGGCTGTCAAAGGAGTTCTTAACTGATGCGAAGCCATAGAAATAAATTCTGTTTTGCTTTTATTAAGTTTTTCCAGCTCTTTATTGGCTTTTTCTAATTGTAAGGTTACTCTTTCCAGTTCTTTCCGTCTTTTAATTTCTTCTAAAACACTTTTAACCAACAAATAACCAAAATAGAGGAAGAAAATTAAAATTAAACCTTTGAAAAGTTGAATTGAAAGCTCTGGGGTAAAAATCAAAGCATCTAAGGTAAGTAAAATACCGATCAAAACTACAAAAAGAGTAGTTAAAACAACCTTTATTCCAAAAAGTTCATGTTTGACAATAGCATAAGCTGTAAAACCTAAAAGAAAAATTGTGGAGTAATCACCTATATAATAATATTGTGAGACATTAAATTTAATGGGAAGGGCGATATTAAAAATGATATTTGCTAAATAAAATAAAACAATTCCAATTAAGAAAAATTCAATTTTCTTTTTTTCTTCTTTTAAGGATTTGAAATATTTTTTAAATAGTGGATATAAGGTAGCACACATCAAAAACATTACAGTCCCCAAAAAGGGTAGCATTCCTTTTCCATAAAAAACCACTAAATTTCCATTTTCAAATTTTATCCCTTCAATCACTAAATTAGTAAACCCAGTGATAAAAGCAATAGTCATTCCTAAAAATAACACCATTTTATTTAAGAGCCAATATTTCTTTTCTTCCTGTATAATATAAACTGCGACTAATGAGAGGAACAAGAAAAGTAAAGGAGTAACAAACCAGGCAATTTTAATAAATAATAGAGATTGATAAATTTGGTTTTGCCCTACGAATCTTGCAAAATAAGCAAAATTAACCCAAAAAAGCATTGAGGCCGTCATTAAAATAAACAATTTGTTAATTTTAGCTTTCGGGTTATTATAATAAACCAAAAAAGCCAGCCAAAGAGCTATGGCATTAATTAAAAATACTAAGACCTTATTAATAAGAAGAAATTCTATCATATTATAGTTTCACCAATGATAATTAAAATAGGCCATAAAATAAACTCTGAACTTTCTAAAACATAAGAAGAGTATTTTTGATTTTTAGCTTGACTAAAACAAAAAAGGTTAAAAGGAATGGTTAGTAAAAGTATTAATGTTGATATAGGAAAGATATTAAAGTAAAGAGAGAAAATTATTGGAATTGGCGCAGTGGACAATAAACTTATTATTCCTAAAATATTAAGCATTTTTTCTTTTCCAAAAATAACTGGAAAAGTAAGTAGATTTTCTTTTTTATCACTTTCAATATCTTTTACATCTAAAAAGACCTGCATCATAAACGCCTTAAAGTAAATAAATACCATTATTAAAAGTGCAATGGATAAAAGAGATATTGTTAGAGGATAAGAATAATAAATAATCGGAAAAAATACCAATAAAACAAAAACAGCGGAAACAAATAAATCTTTGAAAATAATTATTTTTTGAGTCATTTTTTTGAAAACTACTGTATAAAGCCATCCGAATAATAACAAAAACATTCCAAACACTAAAGCCCAAATGTTACTAAAATATATTAAACTTCCTATGATAACAAAAATTATAACATAAAAAATTTTGGGTATTTTAGGAAAATAGATCCGAATATGTTTAGTTCTCTGAGGATTGGTTAAACAATCTACATCAATTTCTTTGAATCGATTATATAAATAAATTAGATAAAAAATAAAATATGTAATTAATAAACAATCCCAGGTTATTTTAATATTCAGTAAAATACCTGAAAAAAGCACTATAGCGGCAGCCCCTAACGAAGGCAAATGTCCGCCGTAAATAAACTCATTCCAGATAAATTTTAGGATTTTCTCAATTGCCATAATTTTTGAGTTTTGTTTTCATTCTTTAATTTTACCCCGTTAGAAAAAAATATTCAAATCATTTTAATAATTTATAATCTTCACTGATTTTCCTAACAGGGTCTACTAAATTTTCTTTGAAATAACAATAAAAAAT
>JBARPC010000011.1:0-10867 GCA_049642725.1 Minisyncoccales bacterium
TCGGGGTGCCGAGATTTGAACTCGAACTAAATCCTCCCAAAGGACTCGTGCTACCGTTACACTACACCCCGATATCTTTATTTTAATAAAATTTTGGGCTTTAGTCAATTTTTTGGTATAATATATAATATATGATAGAATAAAATATTATGATATAATATAATGATATGATGCCGGAACACAAAAAACAAAAAAGCATTTCAGAACAATTAAATATTTTCAAGCAATGTAAAAAATATGGTTTATCCACTTGGGAATGCCCACAGTTTCTTTTTGTGGTAATGGGCTTTGTTATTATTCTTACAGCAATTGGCACTTATTTAATCGGTACCCGTTACTTCAATGATCCAGAGACAGTAGCTTTAATTATACTTGGATTATCAACAATTTTATTTATTATTTCCTTTGTCGTCAACCATAGTTTAGAAAAACTGGCCGAAGCCAGTCGTATGAAATCAGAGTTTATCAGTATAGTTTCCCATCAGTTAAGAGCGCCTTTAACTAATCTGAAGTGGGGCATTGAATTAATAATATCAGAAGGGATTGAAGATGTTAAAGAGGAAAATTTATTAAATTTTATAAAAATGTTAAAAGAAAATAGTGCCAGAATGGAGGAATTGATAAATGATTTGTTAATTGTCTCCAGAATAGAGAAAAATGGGATGCCTGAAAAAAAAGAAATGACTGACTTAAAAAAAATAGTAAAGAAATTTATTTTTGAATTTAAGTCTCTTGCTGATGCCTCAAATATTAAAATAAAATTTGATTGCCAAGAAGGATTGCCAATGATTTTCATTGATTCTAATCAGATTAAACTGCCTATAGAAAATTTTATAGATAATGCTGTCCGTTATACTAAAAAAGAAGGTATAGTGGAAGTGAAATTAAAAAAATCTCAAAATAATATCTATTTTGAGGTGAAAGACCAGGGAGTTGGTATCCCCGAAGAGGACCAAAAATATATTTTTCAAAAATTTTTCCGGGCAAGCAATGTCTTAAGATACCAAACCCAGGGAAGCGGTTTGGGTTTGTCTATCGCCAAGTCGGTTATAGATAAAATGGGCGGTAATATAGGGTTTAAATCCCAGGAAGGAGAAGGTTCAACTTTCTGGTTTAAAATACCAATTAAATAACACACATAACACATAACACATAACACATAACAATGTTACGTGTTCCATGCTACGTGTTATGTGAATACTATGAAAACTATTCTATTTGTTGAAGACGAAGCTGCTCTTCAAAAAACTTTTGGAAAAATTTTAGAAGAAGAAGGGTTTGAAATAATTTCAGCTTTAGACGGGGACATTGGACTGAAATTAGCTAAATTAAAAAAGCCGGATTTAATTTTACTTGACCTCATCTTACCAAAGCGTAATGGTTTTGAGGTTTTAAAGAGTATTAAAGAAGATAAAGAGATAAAAGATATTCCTATTATTGTTTTAACAAATTTAGAGACAATGGATAATGTTGACAGGGCTATTAAGCTAGGGGCAACTACTTATTTAGTAAAAGCAAACTATAGCTTAAAAGAAGTAATAACAAAAGTAAAGCAAGCCCTCGGCGAGTAAATATGAGAGTGGAAGCAAGACAATTAAAATCTTTTCTTCTCGATGCCAATATTGTTAATGAAGCTCAGTTTAAAGAAATTAAGAAAAAAGCTGAAAAGACGAATCAAGAAATTGGTGATATTTTGATTGCCGAAGAATTTATAAGCGAGAACGACTTTATTAAACTTCAGGCATATATTTTAGGTATTCCTTTTATTAATTTAGAAAAAGAAACTATTTCTCCGGATGTCTTAAAGATTATTCCTGAGCCAATTGCCAGAACCCATAATATTGTTGCTTTTAGAAAAAAAGGGAATAATCTTGAGGTGGCGATGCTTGATCCGGAAGATTTGCAGACAATTGAGTTTATCAAAAAAAAGGCGGGTTTGAAAATTTTAGCAAGATTGACCACTTCTGCGAGTATAAAAAAAGTTTTGCAGCAGTATCAGAAAACCTTGAGAGCTGAATTTGGCGATATTATAATAGGTGACGCAAAGACTGTTGCAGGCAAGGGAAAATTTGGGGTTATAAAATCAATTAAAGAACCCCCTACCACTTTTAGTGAGCAAAAAAATGGTGGGGGGGTAGATGAAGAAAAAGAAAACCTAAAAAAAACAGCAGAAGAACTGCCTGTGATAAGAATTGTAGATACTCTATTAAAGCATGCCATTTTGCAGAGAGCTTCTGATATTCACATTGAGCCAGTAGAGAAAGAAATTATTATCCGCTACAGGATTGACGGCATTCTTCATGATGCTATGACTCTTCCTAAACAAGCCGCTTCTGGTATTGTTGCTCGAATTAAGGTTTTATCTAATTTGAAGCTAGATGAACACCGTCTTCCACAAGACGGTCGTTTTAAAATTGAGAGCGAGGATTATAAGTATTCTATCAGGGTTTCTATTTTGCCGGTTTTTAATGGAGAGAAAATTGTTATGCGGCTTTTACCAGAAGCATCAAAAAGCTTTAGCTTAGAAGGATTAGGTTTAAGAGGAGATACATTAGAAAGTATTCAGTTTAATATAAGAAAACCAGTAGGCATGATTTTAGTGACTGGGCCCACTGGTTCTGGAAAGACCACTACGCTTTATGCTGTTTTGGAAATTTTGAACACTCCAGAAGTTAATATTTCTACTGTTGAGGACCCGATTGAATATCAAATTCCAAGAATTAACCAAACGCAAGTAAGGCCTAAAATTGGATTGACTTTTGCTAATGGCTTGCGTTCTTTAGTGCGGCAGGACCCTGATATAATTATGGTTGGTGAAATTAGAGATAAAGAAACCACTGGCTTAGCTATTAATGCTGCCTTGACCGGCCATTTGGTCTTATCTACTTTACATACCACTAATGCAGCTGGCGCTATCCCCCGTCTTATTGATTTTAAGGCAGAGCCGTTTTTAATTGCTTCTACTTTGGATATTGTTATTGCTCAAAGATTAGTTAGAAAGTTTTGCAGTGATAAACAGGCATACAAGTTAGAAACATCAGAAATAGAAAATCTAGAGAAGTATTGTGATTTAGAAAAAATTCTGGAGATTTTGAAAAAAGAGAAGATAGTAGAAAATAATCAGGGTATTAAAGATATTGTATTTTACAAACCAATTCCATCAAAAGATTGTCCGGATGGATACAAGGGAAGAGTTGGTATTTACGAAGTTCTCAATGTGACTGAAAGCATAAAAGAACTGATTATGAAAGGAGCGACTTCTGACCAGATTCAGGCACAGGCGCAGACAGAAGGGATGGTAACAATGATTGAAGATGGGTTTATTAAAGCGGCCCAAGGGCTTACAAGTATTGAGGAAATTTTGCGCGTAATCAAAGAATAAAAATGGCAAAAACAAGCAATAAAAAAAGAATTTTAACAGGTGACAGGCCCACTGGCCGTTTACATTTAGGCCATTATGTAGGTTCTTTGGAAAACAGAGTAAAGCTTCAATATCAATATGAATGCTTTTTTATTATTTCTGACTACGAATTTCTTACTGACCATTTAACTAAAACAAAAGAGCTTGAAAAAAACATAAAGGGGCTTGTTCTTGATTATTTATCTGTAGGAATTGACCCTAAAAAAAGTACGACTTTTATTGAATCAAAAATTCCACAGATTGCTGAATTAATGCTTCTTTTCTCAATGTTTGTGAGTTTGCCTCGAGTAAAAAGAAATCCAACCATAAAAGAGGAAATAAAAAGCAGGGGTATTTCAAGGGCAAGCTATGGGTTTATTGGCTGGCCTATTGCCCAGGCAGCTGATATTCTTTGCGTAAGGGCGGATTTAGTGCCAGTAGGAGAAGACCAGCTTTCTCACATTGAACAGACAAGGGAAATAGCCAGAGATTTTAATCGCTTGTTTGGCAGAATTTTTCCTATACCAGAGGCGTTAGCCGGCAAAGCGGCGCGTTTACCAGGCATTGACGGAAGAAAAATGTCAAAAAGTTTTAACAATGCCATTTTTCTTTCTGATTCTCAAAAAGAAGTAAATGAGAAAATTAACAGAACTATTACTGATCCGAAAAGAGTACATTCTTTTGACAAAGGCCATCCTGAAGTTTGTAATATATTTCAGTATTACAAGGCATTTGCCAATAAAGATATAGGCGAGATTGAAGAACAATGTCAAAAAGGAAAGATTGGCTGTGTTGCTTGTAAAAAAAGAATTGCCAAAGCAATAAATGAATTTTTAGAGCCAATTCAAGAGAAGAGAAACTATTATAGCAAGCAAAAAAACATTATTAAAGATGTTTTAAACGTTGGAAATAAAAAAACAGAGAAAGAAGCGGCTCAAACATTGGAATTAGTAAAACAAAAAATGCGTCTTGATTACAAATCAATTCTTCATTGACGCACTTTTTCGCAAGCCCGCTCTTTAGGGCTGTGAGGTTAACAGAGTTTTTTAAATTTAATAGAAAAAGAACAGAACATTTTCAATGATATATGGATTGGATGAAGTATAGAGGAAAGGTTGCATTGAAGGATTGAAAAAGTTTAGGAGGTGATTTAGGTGAAAAATGTAAAAAAGAGAATCTTGGCAGGATTGATAGTGATAGGTTTATTGATAGCAATGACGGCTACAGCTTCGGCGTATAGAGTAGAAGGTAATTCCCAGACAGAGGTAGTCCAACTTTTCTTTGATGACAGCGATGCTTGGTATTTATTCAGTTTCCCTAGTTATGCTGCCGATGCAGCGATCTACGAAGCCCAATTAGAAGGAATAGAAATTCAGCGAAGTAAAAGTAGTATTACCGGAGAAATAAGGGCACATATAATAGGATACTGGAGGGGATATGCAACAGCTAATCCAATGGATATAGAGATGTATCCGGCTCCTTGGTGGTATTACTTGTTGGACTAAAAAGTAAAAATAGTAAGAGAGGTTTATTTTTTTCCTCTCTCTTTTTTATTTCTTCTGATTTTTTTAATCACAGCAATTATTAAACAAGCAAACAGATAATAATAAATAATTCTTAATAGAACACTAGTATAAAAATATAAGGCGTATATTATTGGAGAGTCTAGTCCTAAAATGAATGAATATAAGATAGTATCTGGTAGCCAGAAAAGAAAAAGTAGTCCTTTAAAAAAAATTGTATGAGAATATCCTATTAGAGCTATCAGTCCAGGTAGAGAATATCCCCCTAAAAACATCAATCCTATGATTATAATTTTTATCCGCGTGGGTCTTAAGAAGTTTTTAATTATCTCTTTTTTAGTCATAATCCTATCTTTCATTTTCATCTTAATTTCTCTGATAGTTTTTGTCAAAGAAAAAATCAATTCCGAGGTAAATCGTGGGATTTTTCATTGTTATTTCAAAGAAAATTTAGTAGAGTTAAAGAATGAAATCAAAAAAAGACAATTCACTTCTTTCTGATTATGGTTTTACAAAAACGGAGCAGAAGAAGTATCTGGTCATAACAAAAATCCTTAAACAACTGACGCCAGAGAGAATTGAGAAAGAAGTTAAATAAAATGTAAATATCTGGAGATAACTTTTGTTTGACGACAGGATTGTTTGAATTTGATAAGTTGAACGCAGTACTTTTTTAACAACAGCATCTTTCAAATTAAATATGGATAGAAGGAATCTCGGGTAATCTAATTTGCTTATCAAAAGTTTGGTAGATAAATTAGGTTATCCGAGAGAACAGAATAGCAAGAACCTTGGGTAGCCGTTGAACGAAAAGGAGGAAGACAAAAATGAATACTAAAAAGAAAGCAATCTCTGTAGCGATAGCAATGTTAGTCGTATTAGCGATAAGCTCAACCGCAATGCCAGTTCAGGCAGAAACACCGTCATATCCAGCCAGCGATTATATTCAAGATATTAGAGTCGGAAGTGAGGACGATCCGCTTGACTACAATGACGGCGGAGTGCGAATTAAATTAACATCAGAAGGAGACAGCGTTGGAAAATATTGGAATGGTGCCTGGGCATTGTCATATTGGACGATTGATTCGTGGGAAAGCCAAACCGGAGAATCCTGGCCTTACTACTGGCGTTCTCGAGATACAGTAGCTTTCGAGATTCAGTGCCACTGTTTGTGGCCATGGGTTGACACAACGCAACGGTATACAACCATAAGCTTCCACGACGGATGGAGATGGGATTGAGCTAAAAATCCCCAAGAATTGCGAAAGAAACAAAAATAGAAAGGGTTATGGAATTCCATAACCCTATTTTTTATTGGATTATCTTTTTTTCCTGATCTTTCAAATATTGTAGAGCTAATTCAAGATAACAAACATCTTGATTAAGAGATTTTTCACACAAAAAAGGATCTTTCCAGACCTTAGCAGCATCTTCATAACATAATCTTTTCATTTTATCTTTTGGGATCTCGCTTAGATCTGACAAAATTTTCTTGCAAAAATGAGGATTTTCCAAAAATGCCCGGCATAAATAATACTCTTCTTTCCATAGATTACCATTAAAAGTGAAAAATTCTCTACACCAATCAGCAGAATTATAACCTGCGCCTTCCGCAACTAATTCTTTCACTCCTTTTTTTCTCAGTGAAGGTGAAGAAGGACGGCCAGCACCGTAAATACCACTGTAATAATACCCAGGAAAATGTTCTAAACGATTATTCAAATATTTTTCTTCATCTTTTCTCTCTATGAAATATCCCTGAGCCCTTGCCAAATCATCTTCTGTTTTAATCATCAACACCAAACCGCGTTCAAAATCCTTATCTTCTGCTATAGTAAAACATACTTCCTGAAATTGGCTGTCTTTGATTTTTTCACAAAGAGACCAAATATTTATTGGCTCGGTTCTTTTCTGGTATTCTGGTGTTGGTAGCCAGTCAATGTAAATAAGATAAATAGAACCAGCAACGCTCAATAGATAGTATAATAAACCAAATAAAATAAAAGGGCTCAATATTATTAATATTGTTGAGAGAATCCACTTTTTATTTATTGGTTTATCTAATCCTAATAATGAAATAATTTTCTTCTTAGTTATACCTCCTTTTCATCTTAATTTTTCTGATAATTTTTGTCAAATAAAACTTTCATTGACAAATATTTGATAATCTGAAAAAATAGAGGTGATGAGAGAAAAAGTGTTAAATTTCCTCAAAAATAATGGAAATTATAAAGAAAAAGGTTTATTAAAATAAAACCCGATGTTGATTATTTAACATCGGGTTTTAATTAAAAGATATGATAAATACATCTTATCAAGGGCAAAGATACTTATCAATTGGGAATAAGTCAGAGGAATCTTTACTGTCTTATTACCGCTTTACAAAGTCAGAGCAAAAGAAATATCCGGTGATAATTGGTATTCTCAAGCAACTGACGCCGGAAAGAATTAAAAAAGAAATTGAAGCGGTGTCAAAAGTGAAACTGCCGTCAGAAATTAAAAAATAGGTAAGAGAATATAAAAAAGCAGGAGAAAGAAATGAATTTTTAGAGCCAATTCGAGAGAAGAGAAACTATTATAGCAAGCAAAAAAAACATTATTAAAGATGTTTTAAATGCTGGAAATAAAAAAACAGAAAGAGAAGCGGCTCAAACATTGGAATTAGTAAAACAAAAAATGCATCTTGATTACAAATCAATTTTATGAAAGGTTCAGAAGAAATAAATTCTTGTTTAAATAAAATAGTAAGAATTATTGACCCGGCGATTAAGGAAATTTTAACTTCTTATGTTAGTAGAAATAACAGAGAAATTGTAAATTACCAAATTTCTGCCGGTGGGAAAAGATTAAGACCGGCTTTAGCTATAATCACTTGTCAGATGCTTGGAGGAAAAATAAAAGATAGCTTAAAAGTTTTGCCACAAAATAAATGGAATTATCTATTGCAGGAAATAACAGAATTCACCATCACCCGCGAAAAATAGATGTTTATTCATAAAACAAACTAACCCTGCGCTGAAGGCGCAGGGTTAGTTTATTGTTATTTCAAGGAAAATTTAGTAGAATTAAGGAGTGATTAAAAACCCTTGACAGAGTTTTTTATTTTTGATAGGAAGAGAATAGAACTTTTTCAATGATATATGGATTGAACAAATCTTGGATAGCCTAATTTGTTTATCATTAAGATTTGGTAGATAAATTAGGCTATCTGAGAATAAAAGTTAGTGAAAACCTCGGAGAGTCATTAAGCAAAAAGGAAGTGAAAGATATAATGGCACAGGAGTTAGAGAATGATAGTAAACTTGAAATAGACCTTAGGCCTAAAGAAGCTGCTGTTTGGTCCAAGTCGTCTGTTGACGTTGACGCGGATTAAAACAGATTATGAGAGGGGTGGAGTAGGAAACTCTCTTCCTCTTATTTTTTTTAGCATTTTAGAGTTCGATGGAGGTGAAAAAAATGGAATATTTAAAGGAAAAGTACTATCCGGTTCTTTCCGAGTGGACATTTCTAAAAGGAGTAAGAGGGAATTATTTTCTTTTTGACTTTCTTAGCGCCAAAGAATATCGAGTGACAGATTTTCAAGCAAACCTTTTAGTTTATTGTGATGGGTCAACAAACTTGTCTCAACTTTTTGAAAAGTTTTCGGTGAGCAGAGAAAAACTTACTGTTTTTCTTAAAAAATTTGAGGTGGAAGCCCTTTTAAAATTTACTTCAGAAACATCAGCTTCAAGCAAAATGGCTAAGCTTCAAATTCCACCTCCTTATCTTAAAGAGGTTCACGTTGATGTTACTTCCGCCTGCAACCTAAGATGTCGACATTGTTATCAAGAGCCTTATTTAAATCCTTTATCTTCGGGAACTGATTTGCGGACAGAGGAAATCTTAAATCTCCTCGACCAAATGCGAGAGTTGAATGTGACTAAATTTGTATTATCAGGAGGAGAACCATTTCTTCGTACTGACCTTCTAGAAATCATTGACTACGCATTTTCCCAGGGGATTTTTCTCTCAACACTTTTTACTAATGGAACGATTGCGAATTCTTCGATTGTCAATTATCTCAGCTCGTACAAATTTCCAACTTATATTGCTGTTAGTATAGACGGAGATGATTCGGAGAGCCACGATTTTTTAAGAGGACAAGGAAGTTTTCAAAAAACAATTGATTTTCTTAAGCTGCTGAGAAGTTTCAAGTATCAAGGAGCTCGCTTTCAATACTTAGTAGATACAATTGTTCATCGAAGAAACTATAAAAAACTTCTATCAATGTTTAATCTGTTTAGATCGATAGGGGTACCCAGATGGCGAATTGCAATGCCGCGAGACCAGGGATCTTATACTAGTTTCAAATCCGAAATCGGTGTAAACGAGACAGAAGTATTCTCGGAATACGAGAAGCTCATTAGAGAGTACCTCACTTACTTCAGAAATATAGGCAATTATTTACCGATGGATATTCAGATAGAATCGATATTCAGAACTTCTATGTTAACGAAAAAGAGGATAAATGTCTTTTTTCTCAGCGATTCCTGTTGTGAGTATAAAAGAAACGCTATCGCTATTAAACCAAATGGTGATGTAACAATCTGTACCGCTTTTACTAACTTAGCTCTTGGAAATATTCGTGAAAACTCACTGGCAGAAATATGGTATTCAGATAAGACTCAAAAGATTAAAAACCTTTCCATTGGAGAAATTGAGGAATGCAAAGATTGTCAATATATAGCTTTTTGCGGAACAGGTTGTCGACGAATGGCACTTGATAAAAGAAATTCTCTGTTTGCCAAGGACGAAAGCGCCTGCCCAGTCTATGAATTCTTTTATGAATGGGTTTGGCCCATTTTACAACAGCAGGGCGTTAAGATAGTAACCCTCTAAGAATGTCCATGAAAGAAATTTAAGAAACAAGTAAAAAGCCGATAAAGAATAAATTCCTTCGGCTTATTTTTTTTGACAAATTAGAAATTTTTGATATTATATTATTAATGAAAAAGAAAAAACAGCTTTCCTGGTATATTCCGCAAGGTGGTTTTTTTAACAAAGATTATTTGCAACAATATCAAGAGATTCTTAGTTCTCAAAAGACAAAAAAGGAAGTCGATTTTATCAAAAAGGTTTTAAAACTTAAACCGGGAATGAAAATCTTAGATCTTTGTTGTGGTTATGGACGTCATTCAATTGAGTTGGCTACGCGAGGTTATCAGATAGTTGGTCAGGACATAAACCCTTTTTTCCTAAAAGAAGCAGAAAAATCAGCAAAGAAAATAGGAGTGAAAATTCAGTGGGTTGAAAGTGATATGCGCAAAATTCCTTTCGAGAAAGAATTTGATGTAGTTTTAAACCTTTTTACTTCTTTTGGTTACTTCGAAAAAAATGAGGATCATCAAAAAGTTATTTCTGAAGTATGTAAGGTTCTTAAGACGAAAGGGATTTTCTTTCTTGATGTAATGAATCGTGAACATTTTATATCTTATTTTAAATCAAGAGAAGAAGAAGAGAGAAACTTTAGCGATGCTTCAGTATTGGTGATTAAAAGAAAATTCAATTTTGTGAATAGCCGCCTTGAAGAAAAAAGAACTTATATAAAAAAGAAAGGAGGGAAAAAAGAAACTCAGTTTAGCATTAGAATTTTTACCTTAACTGAGTTAATTTCAATGTGCCAAAAAGCTGGTTTAACATTTAAAGAAAGTTATGGAAATTATCAAGAAGACCCAGTAAACTTTGAGACGAAACGATGTATTGTTATCTCTCAAAAAACTCATTGATTTTTTAAGTTTTTTGGTTATTAACAAACTCTTAATAATTTGAAAAAGAGAGAAAAACAATCCTGCGGTAAATCGTGGGATTTTTTATTGTTATTTCAAAGAAAATTTAGTAGACCCTGTTAGGAAAATCAGTGAAGATTATAAATTATTAAAATGATTTGAATATTTTTTTCTAACGG
>JBARPC010000012.1:0-18132 GCA_049642725.1 Minisyncoccales bacterium
AATTGCCTGTTCAAGAAGAATTACCTGTTGAAGAAGATACAATAATTGATTTACCGGATATTGACCCCATTGATACAGTACCTGATTCTGGAGAAGTTTCAGATGAAGAGCCAGTTGATGAAGAAATCCCAGGTGAAGTCATAGAAGATGAAGCTGTTGCTGAAGAAGAAACTACTGAAGAAGAAATCCCAGGAGAAGAAACTCCAGATGATGAGCCGGTTGATGAACTTGATGAATTGACTGATACTGACGAGGAAGCTCCAACTGACGAGGAGCCTGCTGATGACGAAACTCCTGACGAGGAAGAGGGTGGCGAGGAAGAAGGTGGCGATGAAACCTCTGCTGAAGAGGAGCCTGCTGATGACGAAACTCCTGACGAGGAAGAGGGTGGCGAGGAAGAAGGTGATGAGGATGCTCCCGCAGAAGGCGATGAAGCCCAAGTCGGAGATGGACCTGCTGACGAACCAGCTGACATTGAAGCTCCTGTTGACGAAGCGCCTATGATTGAACCGGAACCAGAACCCGAGCCAGAACCAGAACCGGAACCCGAGCCCGAGCCCGAGCCCGAGCCAGAACCAGAGCAGGTTGAACCAGCTCCTGAAAATGAATAACGAATCAAGAATTACTAATTATGAATAAATTATCAAAAACAATTTTAATTGCTTTAATCGCTGTCTTTAGCGCTGGTTTATTGATAAACCCTGTTTATGCCACAGGCGGTTTAGCAATTCAATTTGAACAAGATCCTTTGTTTAATCAGGCTAACTTCCTGCCCGGAGACAGTGTAACTCGCTGGGTTATGGTATCTAATATGACTGGAGAAACTCAACCAATTGCTACTGAAGCTGTAAATTATTTTGGTTTTCCTGACCCTGATGCAGTTCCTGACGATGATTTGTCTCGAGCTTTATTAATTGTTATTAGCGAAGGAGGAACTGATTTATACGGCGGCACAACCGGCGAAAAAACTTTATTTAATTTTTATCAAGATGGTGAGACCCATATTTCTGATTTAGCCAATGGCGCATATACAACATATAATTTTCAAATCACTTTTCCATCAGAAAAAGAAGATGAATGGCAAGGCAAAACCACTGGTTTTGATATTTTAGTTGGTTCTCAAGGAGAAGGAACTCCGCCTAGCCCGCCCGGCGGCGGCCCCGGCGGAGGCGGTGGCGGATTACCGCGCGGTCTAACTATTCAACATGAAAACACTGTTTGTGTTAGTGGCACTGATGCTATTATCACTTGGTTAACTAGTTATAATTCTACCAGTAGAGTTATTTATGATATTCAATCAGGAGTATTTGATTTAAGTGAGTTGCTTAATTATGGATATACTTATTCTACCGTTGAAGAAGATACTCCGGCTAACACCAACGGAGTTACAGGCCATACAGTAGAAATTATTGGTCTTTCGCCAGGGACTACTTATTATTTTCGCTGTGTTTCTCACGCCTCGCCGCCTACAATCGGCACAGAACACAGCTTTACCACTTTAGCTTTAGGAGAAGGTGATCCTTGCTGCGAAGAAAGAGAGATTAAGGAAGAAGAAAAGGAAGAAGTTCCAGGCGAAGAAGAACCTCCCGCTGAAATTACTCCAATTGAACCAGGAGAAGAAATTGTTGTTGCTCCCGGAGAAGCTGAAGCTCCTACTAAAGAAGGAGAAGCAGAAGCGGCTGAAGAAACGGTAATAGGGCCTGGAGAAGAGGGAGAAGTTAAAGAAGAAGAACCTACTGGTTTATTTGGTAGTTTATTAGCCAGTATTAGTGATGCTTTTGGCGAATTTGCCGAGAAATGTTATTTCTGCCTGCCCTGGTGGCTTATCTTAGTTTTAACGCTTTATCCTTTGACAAAAATTCTTTTTGCCGGACAGAAAAAAAAGAAAGATTTTTTTTCAACTGCTGAAACCGCTAACCAAAAAGAGAAAATAACTTGGTTCGGTTGGTTGTCGTTCCTTGTTATTTTGGCTTTATATTGTTACTTTACTAATTATATTTGCGTAGAAGTTTGGGTATTTCTTATTCTTGCTTTGCTCACTATCTTGTTTAGGCATTTCTTTTTCAGTGAAATAACCGGATTTAAAAACAATTTTAATCTTATACTTGGCTTATTGATTATTTTAATTTTCTTCATAGTTTTGTTAATAATAGGATGCTTGCCTCTTTGGCTGCTCTTGCTTTTATTGGTTATATATTTCTTTGCGCCTGACTTTTTCAAACGGAGAGAAGCAACACTACGAGGACAGTCCTCGTAGTGTTTTGTTAATTAGTTAGATTTAAACAAAACCCGACCTTGAATAAAAAAGGTCGGGTTTTAGTTTTTTAACTCATCTTGTACTTGACAGATTAATTTTAATGTATTAAATTGAAAGTACTTTCAAAAAAATGAAAAGTATTTCAATTTAATTTATGATAAAAATAACAGAAAACTGTCAGAAAATAATTCTTTTTTTAGGAAATTATCAGGAAAGAAAATTTTTTACTAAAGAAATTTCTGAAAAATTGAGGATTAGTTTAGGTGGAACGCATAATGCTTTAAAATATTTAGCTAAAGAAAAAATTGTCAAAACAGAACAAAGGGGAAATATAAAATTTTATCAGATTAACGATGAAAATCCCTTAGTTAAGCAACTAAAAACAACAATGGTTATTGAGCAATTAATACCATTAGTAAATAGAATAAAAAACGACTCTGAAAAGATTATTTTATTTGGTTCGGCATCTCGTGGTGAACAAACAGCAGATAGTGATATTGATTTATTTGTTTTAACACATAATCCAGAAATAATTAAAAAGAATATTGCTAAATTAAAAAGAAAGCTACCAATTAATTCAGTTATAAAGACGCCAAATCAGTGGGGTGAATTAGAAATCAAAGAACCGGAATTTTATAATGAAGTAAAACAGGGGATTAAATTGTTTAATTATGATTAGAAATTTTGAAGATTGCCTAAAAAGGGATAAGATTAAAAAATTTTCTAGAGGTAAAATTTTAGCGCCTAAAGAAATTAGATTAGCTAAAGAAGATTTTAGAACAGCCCAGAAAAGTTTTAAAGATAAAAATTATCGCTGGTGTATCATTCAAATTTATTATTCAATGTTTCATTCTGCTCGAGCATTATTGTATTTTGAAAATTTTAGAGAACGTAGCCATTTTTGTTTAAACCAAGCTATAAGAGAATTATATGTAAAACAAGGCAAGATAGATGTATTCTTTCTTGAAGCATTATCAGAGACAAAAAGTTTAAGAGAAGCAGCAGATTATTATGGTGATTATAGTGGTATAAATGCAAAGAAATTGTTAAAGATGGCAGAAAAGTTTATAGAAAAGACAAAAGAAATTACGGAGACCGGATCTCCGTAAATCTATGTAAAACAATTTTTTAGCTGTTTAATTATATTTAATTAACTCATCAGCTAACGCATCGAGAACGGTTCTCGATGCGTTTTTAAGCAATAAAAAAGAGGGTTTTTACTCCCTCAAATATTAAAAACAAATCCTTCTTTGTCCCAGTATACTGTTCCGTTGACCAAGTTTCTATTGCATAAGAGATTAAGCGGCCTCACTGACTCTATTGACTGGCCCATAAAGATATTCTCCGACTTACAATCTTTGCAAACCTTGATTGTACAGTGCTTTCCGCAGTAATTGCACTTGATAATCTCTATGTTTTGGTGCATACAGTGTTTTTTCTGGCTTTGTCTTTGTTCCAGACCCGTCTTTTCTTTTTTTCGCTTGTCCTTAAGATGTTCTTGAACCTCTTTGAATGTGCGTTGGTTATTAAATTGAAATGTGCTGTTTTTGTGCCAAAGCTGAAAAAAGGTCTCCTGCTCTCTATTGTAGTCCGAAAAATTTGCTATATCTGTCAACCGAAGTTCATTCAAAATTCGCATCAATTTTTTCTGTAGAAACGGTTTGTCTAAATATCGCTGGCACAAAATTAATCCGTATGTTCCCAGTTTTTCCTTGCCTATTCTTTCTGCCTCCTGATTGTTTCTTTCTATCCACCACTGTGGAAGGTAAATAGATTTTACCTTTCCCTCTGTCAAAAATCTTATTAACCTGATGATCCCGGACGGTGTTGAAACCAATCTGCCATAGTCCCATCTTAGTGTTCCTTGACCATTAGGCGCAAGGATTCCTGCTCCGTTGAGGGTGTCTCTGTAGCATAGGTCTGTGAAGTAGAGTTTCCAATCTCCTGTTGCCATTGGAACCGCTATGATTTCGTTTATTGTCAGGTCCCTGTTTGACAAGAAATTTGTCAAGAATTTTTTGTCCGCAACATTGCCTTCTCGCGGTTCTACATCAGCTCCGTTTAGGCGCACTTCAATTTCTTGCAGTTTTTCTGTGAGGTTGTCCACTCGTTCTACCAGCTTCGGCAAAGCGTTTTTTCGCGAGCCAATGTAATTTATCACGATATCCAGGTCTACTTTGGTTCCATTATTATTGCCTAATGCTCGGTTAATCAATGTCTTATTGCGTTCCCGTTTTCGCCTTAATAACTCGCCAAATAGTAGCTTGGGATATCCTCCCTTAATTCCAAGATACCGTTCTTTTCCAAGGAGTTTAAAAACTCCTTTAATCTCATCAGGTATCGCCATTTTTTCAATGGCATCCTGACTTATTTTCACTGCGAACGTTTTTCTTCTTAGTTCCATTCGCATCCCTCCTTTTTTTACCTCTTTCGCCGCGAGGTTTTGTTTTTTTTACAGGCGTTGCTTAGATACCAGAAAGACGGCGCTTCCAATATCCCCCTGCTGATTGAAACTCCAAAAACCTTTAGAACCTCAACAAGTAGGAGGATAATGCTTATTTAATTTCGCAAAGAACTATTTGTAATATAGCATACTATTTTTATTTTGTCAAGGATTGACAAAAATTAATAGATTATGTTATATTCAGCTAATATAGTATTTTAAAAATTAGGAGGTGAAAGGAAAAAAAATGAATACAAAAGGAAGCAAAGGAATGATGATAGTAGTATTGATAAGTTTGGTATTAGCGCTCTCGCTTACAGCGGTTTCAGCGGCAGATGCAGTTGGAATTCAGCAAGTGTCAGATTTGTCAACACATATCAGTCCAATTGTATGTAGGGTAACGATTACAGTAACAGAGCAGGGTACAAGTAATAGAATTTCAAATGCAACGGTAGTTTGGGATAATAGTGTTACTACTTATACAGATGCAAATGGACAAACTACTTGCGATGTTTCTCCTGGATGGCATACAGCAAATATATCAAAGTTTATTCCTGAAGAGAACGAGTGTTATCAGAATAATTCATGTGAATTCCGGTGTTACAGTTGTGGAAATCCTTTGTATAGAACTGTGTATTTAACAAGATGTTGCTGCCCGACCCCGACACCTGTACCTACCCCAACTCCAATTCCTACACCGACTCCGACGCCAAACCCAGCAGCTATACCTGTGCCTGTGTTATCGCCAATTGGAATAATAGCATTGTTTTCATTCCTGGGCTTATGCGGCCTGATAGCGATAAAAAAGAAGAAATAAGTTTCAGCTCTTAGTAAAAATAAAAAAACCCTTGGCAGGATATTTAGCCGAGGGTATTTTTTTTATTAAACCCACCGAGAACAGTTCTCGGTGGGTTTAATAAAATTCTATTTGATAAACTTTTGAGCCGTTTAAAAGCCAGATTGTTTTTCCATTTGTAGAAATAATAAAGTCCTGTAAGTCGTCAAATTTTTCACTAAAAAATTGTTTTATAAGTTCGCCTGATTTATTTACAACAATAATCCTTTTTTGGTAGGGTTCTAAAATATAGATATAAGGCAGAGCATAGGAAGCCCAAATTTTTGTAGCATTTTCAATTTCAGGAAAAATAATAATTTCCAGAGTGTCTTGATATTTGCCTGTATAAAAACGAAGAATTTTATTCTCATTATCTAAAACCCAGACGCTTCCGTCTACCGCCATTGATTTGCCATTAATTAATTTTTCTGACTTTCCCCAGATTTTTCCCTCTTTTATTATTTCACCGGTTGCAGGATTTAAAGAATATGCTTTTG
Organism: Minisyncoccales bacterium; assembly: GCA_049642725.1. GTDB lineage: Bacteria > Patescibacteriota > Minisyncoccia > Minisyncoccales > JAGMDC01 > JAGLYZ01. The sequence goes on from JBARPC010000012.1 coordinate 6,033, forward strand.
AACGATAAATAATTTCTTCAGAGCCAAATTTATTTTGAGCAAAATCTTCTGATATGGTCGGCTCTTTAATTTCTTCTGTTTTATTTAAGAGATATAACTGTTCTTCAATTGATTCTTTTAAAACCAGAGCTTCGTCTTTTAAAATAAAGCGCGTTTCAGTAAGGGGTATCGTGCTTTTCCATGCTTCTTGAAAAAAAAGATTGGCTTTTGCTTCATCTTTGATGATTAAGAAATTTTCAGCTTGCTCTACTTTTTCTTTTATTTCTTCCAATGACTGGTTTGCTCTCTGGATTTCTTTTTCTTTTTCATTTTTAAACGCCAAGGAGCCAACTGCCAATATTAGAATTAAAAGAAAAACCAAAATTAGTTTTTTGCTAAAAATAACTGATTTAATTTTTATTTTTAAAAAATTGAGGTCTAAAAAATTGAGGTCTGGCTTCCTATAGGAGGCCAGACCTCCTAATATTTTTTGAGATGCTATCGCAAGATTTGTCAAGTAAGACAAACATTCGGGTTTTTTTTTCATTGTTGGTTTCAAAATTATTAAAAAGAAAATTCCAGAGATTTTAGATAAAGCTTTTTTATGTTCTTTTAAAATTTTATTGATTTCTTTTTTCTTTTTTACAGAACTTATTTTTTCTATAAGATTATTGTCTTCAAAAAAATCAAGGACCTGTTCTGTAAAGACCATAATTTTATCATTTTCTAATAATTCCCCAGAGGTAATATTCTCAATAGTTTTTGAAGGTTTTTGGCTAATTTCTTGTATTTCTTTTTCTCTAGAAATAATAATGTGAATACTTCCTCTTTTGCTAAGATGAATTTGTTGTTGTTCAGATACGGCAAAGATGGTTAAATTAATTTTTGCTTTTTTAATAAGAAATTCATTTGCTTTTTTGAGGGCTTTTTTAAAGTTTTTTTCTGGCGTCTGCGAGAAATCAGAGTAATATTCCTGTTTTATAATAGAAGCCAAATTATTTAATAATTGAGAAGCGTTAATGTCAACATCTTGAATTTCAGCGACAATGTATAAGCTTCCCAGCATTCTTTCCTGCTCATTTTCCGGCTCATAACAAAAACTTTCAAAGATTGCGTCTTTTCTTAATTTTGGGTTGAATTGAAATTCAAAGATATTCACACTTTTATTATATTCTTTTTTTTGCTAAAATAAAACAATGGACGATTAGCTTAGTGGTAGAGCGCTGCATTCACATTGCAGAGGTCGTAGGTTCAAATCCTGCATCGTCCACTAATAAAATAAATAATTTTTAAAATTGCTATGTTGTCAGATAAAAAAGGATTTACTCTTATTGAATTATTAGTTGTTATTGCTGTTATTGGAGTTTTATCTAGTATTGTTTTGGTTAGTTTGGAGAGCGCAAGGGAGAGAGCGCATATAGCAGAAGCTGAAAGTATGATTGAGCAGTTGCATAAAATTATTTTGATAAATCATTTAAACTCAGGCGGTACTTCTCCTTCACCAGCTAATACTGCGATAGGCACAGGATGTACATATTGGGGTCCTGGGACTGTTGTTGGATTTGTTAATAATTCTGGCAATCGTTATGATAATTGGATGGGTCCTTATATTTCAGAAGTTCCTAAGGATCCATGGGGTAATTGTTATGTTATGGAGGGTCCAGTTGGAGAGAGTTGTCCAGCAAGTTATGGTTCAATGATATGTTCTCCTGGTCCAAACGGAAGTTTTGCTGGGGCTGACTATCCCTGGAATCTTCCACCAGGACAGGGGGACAATATATGTAAAGAATTTTTATGCCCATAAAAAGTATGAACAACCAAGAAGACGAAAACGAAAAAATCGATTTAAGCCAGTTTTCTCTTGGAAAAAGGGAACGAATTTCTGCTTCAAAAAAATCTTTTAGTCCAAAGGATATTAAGAGTTCTTTAGCTAAAATGGATAAGAAAAATCAGGTTTATATAATAATCATTATAATTTCTTTTGTTTTAACAATCATTTTCTTAGGTTTATTTTTATCTAAAAAGAGTGGAAGTGGAGGAACTATTACTCCTGAATATGCTCCTCCGGCTGAAGAGAATATATAATCATCAATCATCAATTCTATATGTCCAACATCTTATTTCAATATCTACAATGGCATTTTATTGACCAGACAAAAGCGATTTTAAGGTCAGAGGCGTACCCCGTAGTCAACCGAAGGTTGTACTTCGGGGTTCAAATCCTCTAATGCCCAATAAAACTATGTCAATTTTTTATAAAAATAAAAAAGGATTTACTCTTATTGAATTATTAGTTGTTATAGCTGTTATTGGACTTTTATCAAGTATTGTTTTAGTTAGTTTGAGCGGAGCAAAAGCAAGAGCGCGAGATGCTATCAGACAAAGCGATATGAGTCAAATCAGAAAAGCTTTAGAGGTATATTGGTCTACTTATGGACATTATCCTCCAGAAGGATGGTGGTGTGATTCAAGTGTTGGTGCTGTCGGCGGTGGGGGATGTCCTCCTGATCCGGTTCAAAGTGATTGGGATTCAAATAGTGATCTCCAAGATCTAATTACTGCTAATCTAACATCTATAATTCCTGTTGATCCTATAAATAATAGCACTTATTATTACTGGTATGAACCTGATAATATTGGCCAAGGTGCTCCTGCTTGCCAAGTAAATACTTGTAGATATGTATTGTGTTGTAGATTAGAAAGTGGAGGAAATTATTGTGTTTACAGTTTAGAACAAGGGCCTTAAAGGAAATAAAAAAATAAAATTAGGTTTATTTTAAATAATATCAAAATTTTATTATTATGAACAACCAAGAAGACGAAAACGAAAAAATTGATTTGAGCCGATTTCCCCTTGGAAAAAAAGAGCCGATTTCTGATTCGCCAAAATCTTTTAGTCCAAAAGCTCTTAAGAATTCTTTAGCTAAAATGGATAAGAAAAATCAGGTTTATATAATAATCATTATAATTTCTTTTGTTTTAACAATAATTTTCTTAGGTTTATTTTTATCTAAAAAGAGTGGTAGTGGAGGAACTATTAGCCCTGAATACGCTCCTCCGGCTGAAGAGGAATATATGTTTCCAGAGCCTTAAGTATTTTATTTAAAAGGGATTTTTTATAAATATGTCCAACATCTTATTTCAATATCTACAATGGCATTTTATTGACCAGACAAAAGCGATTTTAAGGGCTTGGAAAAATTTTTTAAGCTTTGGCTTAAATTTTTTTTCCATTCCTTTGCTTTTGAGAACTTTTTGTTCGCCTTGGCGAAGATACAGGTATTTTTATCCTAAAGGTTTTGATTTTAAAAAATATATTGATGCTTTCACTTTTAACGCTATCTCAAGAGTAATTGGCGCAATAATGAGAACTGCTTTAATAATAATCGGAGTTATGGTTGAGTTTTTTATTTTTCTGGCTGGCATATTATTTTTTCTAATCTGGCTTTTTTTGCCAGTTATTTTAATTATTTTATTTTTTTATGGCATCAAGCTTTTATTTTAATTTAAAACAAGCAAAAATTTTCCAAGCAGTCAAACGGGCAAGACATCCGGTTTTTAAATGGTCCGGCTTTTTAAAGAAACTGTTTTTGTTTCTTTTTATTAGTTTTTATTTTCTCTTTTTAGCAACTTTTTTATCCAATAATGTTCTGTTTGGTTTATCTTTGATTTTCTTATCTTTTTATTTTTGGTTTTTAATTATTAATGAATTTTTTAACTCAAAATTGGCAAAGCCGGAATTGCCGGCAGAGTTGAAGAAAATCGCTTTAAATCCGGGAAAAAATAATTTAGCTGAATTTTTAAGTTTTGAAGCAGCCATAGCGGTTTGGAAGGCCTTAAAATGGGCTAAGAGAAAAAAAACATTTGAACTGGATTCTACCGCTCTTTTTTATGAGCTCATTCTTGGCAATAAAAATTTAAATTTTATTTTTTACCGGGCATTAATAGATATTAAAGAAGTTAAAAAAACATTAAAGGAATATTTAAAGAAAGATTTAATCAAAGCTTCTTTAATGGAAAAACTTAAATCAAGGCAGGAAATTTATTTAGATGATTTCCAGGAAACTATTACTGAATCTTTAAAAATAGCTAAAAAAAGAGAGCATCAAAGAATAGAGATGTTTGATTTAATAACCGCTTTAAGTAAAAGCAATCCTATTTTCCGGGAGATTTTGATAAAATCAGAGCTTAAATCAGAAGATATTGAGAATTTAAGCGATTGGCTGGAAAGGATAGAAAGAAAAGCAGCTAAAAGAAAAAGATTTTGGGATTTAACAAATTTAAACAAAAAAGGGTCTTTTGCTAAGGATTGGTGCGCTGGTTATACGATTACTTTAGATAAGTATTCTTTTGACTGGACAAATGCGATGGCAACAGACGGCTTTGGAGAGATTGTTGGCCATAGTAATGAAGTATTTGAATTAGAAAGAATTCTTTCACGTCTGGAAATTAATAATGCTTTATTAGTAGGCAATCCTGGAAGCGGCAGGAAAAACATTGTTCAGGCGCTAACTAAAAGAAGTTTTTTCAACGAAAGCCTGCCTCAAATAAATTATAAACGGGTAGTTGAATTAAATCTTTCTTCATTATTAAGCAGGATTGACAATTTTGAAGAAGTAGAATTTGTTATAAACAGAATTTTTGAAGAAGTTGTTTATGCCGGCAATATTATTTTAGTTATTGACGAATTCCATAATTATGTAAGCGAACAAACCAAACCGGGAGTAATAGATATTTCAGGTCTTCTTGTCCCGTTTCTTCGTCTGCCTCAATTGCAGATTATAGCCATAACTACTTTTTCCGGCCTGCATAAAAACATTGAGAAAAACTCTTCTTTAATCGGCCTTTTTGAAAAAGTTGAGGTTTCAGAAATTTCAGAAAAAGAAACTATTACAGTTTTAGAAAAAATAGTTCCTTTCTTAGAGAAAAAATACAAGAAATTTATTAGTTATCCGGTTTTAAAAACAATAGTTTCTTATTCCAGCCGTTATCTTCCGGCCGCGCCTTTTCCCAAGAAGGCCATTGATTTATTGGATGAAATTATGATTTACGTTTCCAGTCAGCGCGGCAAGGTTTTAGTTCTGCCTAAAGATGTGGCTAAAATTGTTTCTGATAAAACAGAAATTCCTGTAGGCGAGATTGAAGCTCAAGAAACAAGTATCTTGCTGAATTTGGAAAACCTGCTTCACGAACGGATTATTAACCAGGAAACAGCAGTAAAAGAAGTTGCTTCAGCTTTGCGCAGGTCAAGGGTTGAAATCACCAAAAGAAAAAAGCCAATGGGCACATTCTTATTTTTAGGCCCAACTGGCGTGGGCAAAACAGAAACCTCAAAAGCATTGAGCGCGGTTTATTTTGGCGCTGAAGACAGAATGATTCGCTTAGATATGTCTGAATTTCAAGCTATTAAAGATATTCCTCGTTTAATCGGTTCAATAGAGCAGGAAGGCATTTTAACAACTAAGGTGAGGGAAGACCCGTTTTCTTTAATTCTTTTAGATGAAATAGAAAAAGCCCATCCTAATATTTTAAATCTGTTTTTACAGGTTTTAGATGAAGGGCATATTACTGACGGCTTAGGAAGGAAAGTTCTCTTTTCCAATAGTATTATTATTGCGACCAGTAATGCCGGCGCAGAAGTTATTTGGAAAGATATTAAGGAAGATAAACAATTGAATATTATTAAAGAGGATCTCCTGGCTCTTTTATTTGAAAGAAGGAAATTCAGGCCGGAGTTTATAAACAGGTTTGATGCTGTAGTTATTTTCAAACCCTTGAGCAAAGAAAATCTTTTAGGTATTTCCGAATTAATGCTTAATAAAATAAAGAAAAATCTCAAAGAAGAGAAGGGGATTGACTTTATAATTACACAGGGATTAAAGGAAAGGATTGTTGATTTGGGTTATAGCCCTGCTTTTGGAGCCAGGGAAATGCGGCGGGTAATCGCTGATATGGTGGAGAATCTTTTAGCTATTTCATGGTTAAAAAAGGAAATTAAAAGAGGAGATAAGATAACTGTTGACCCGGAAAATTTTGAGATAATCCATCAGAAATAATATGGAGAATAAGAGTTTGAGAATTTTTTTTATTTTTTTATTTTTTTTATTAATCTTTGCTTTTCCGCGGGACATATTGGCTAAAAATTTTTTAGAGAAAGGCAGGGACTTTTTTAATTTAGTTCAGGAGGTAAATGATAAGGATTTCCAAAAAAGGCAGAAGGCATTAGAAAAATCAAGTAATATCAAGGGAATTTATTTAACTCAATATACAGGCGGCTCAAGTTCTTCCTGGGCTAAAAGTAAAAGAAAAGAAATAAAACAACTTTTAAGAGAAACAGAACTTAATGGAGTGGTTATTGATGTAAAAGAAGTAACAGGACAAACCTTTACTGATTCACTTAAAGAATTTATTGATGAGCTTCATAAAGATGGCTTTTGGGTTATTGCTCGGATTGTTGTTTGCCGGGATTCTTCAATGATTAATATTAAGCCAGAATGGTATCTTAAAAATTCATCTGGTTCTCTTTGGCAGGATAAGGCCGGTTATTTTTGGCTGGATCCGGCCTGTCCCGAGGTCCAGAACTATATTTTAGAAGTTTCTCAAAAAGCCGTTGATTTTGACTTTGATGAAATCCAGTTTGATTATCTCCGTTTTCCAGACAGGGGAGCATTAGAAGGGATTGTTTATCCTTGCCATAATAAGGAAAGCAAAAAAAGACAAGCAATTAATGATTTTTATTCAGCTCTTTCAGAAGATTTAAGAAATTACAAAAAAGATATTATTCTTTCCGTTGACCTTTTCGGTTTGGTAGCGCAATATTTTAATATTTCAGAAACAGGACAGAATGCTTCAGATACATTGGGAAAGTTTGATTATATTTCCTTTATGCTTTATCCAAGCCATTTTTTTAATGGTTTTGTCGTCCAAAAAGATTTAAAAAGGAATCTGCCGGCTCTTTATTTTTCTTCACCGTCCAATCATCCTTATGAAGTTGTTCATAGAACGGTTTTAAACGCTTCTGACTATATTTCTTCTTTTTATTCTAAACCAGAAGGACGTTTTCAATATAAGAAAAGCCAATCTTTTTTATTTTTCTTGAATTATTTATTTTCCGAGTATAATATTTTTCTTGAGGAAAATAAGAAAAACAAAAGCAGGATTCGTCCATGGCTTCAGGACTTTGACTTAAAAAAAGACAGCCAGCAGGGAATTTGTTATGATGCCGAGAAGGTAAGAGCGCAAATCAAAGCAAGCGAGGATGCCGGCGCTTCGGGCTGGCTGTTATGGAATCCATGGAATGTGTACACCAAAGAAGCGTTAAATCCATATTAAATAGTTTAAAATTTTTAATTGAAAATTAGAAATTTTAGTTTTATGTCTCAAAAAATAATTACAATAATTTATTTCTCTCTTATTATAACCGCATCAATATTATTTAGTTTACTCTATGTTCAGTCCTGGGATCCAATGTGGAATCCTTTTAGAGCAAGTCCTAATGTGGTTATAGCTGAAATGGGCGTTAAAATGGCGCAAGTGAAAACCTGTCATAGCGCTCTTGATTTTGAGATTGGGATAAAAAATGAAGAAGAATTTAATATTAACGGAAATATTAAAGTAGAGGCGGATATTACTGATTCTGACAGTATAAAGTCAGCAACAGAATTTAAATTCTATTTTACGGCTGAAGGAATGGAATTATCATTGGCTGGCGAGAACAAAACTATAGATGATGTTAGCTATTTTAAGCTTACTACTATTCCAGCTTTTCCTTATTTAGATGATTTTAAAAATCAATGGGTTAAGATAGACCAAGAAAGCTTAGGGAAAATAGCCGGAGAAGAATATCAGCCGCAAAAAGAGGACCAGAAAATGGAAGAATTAATAGAGGATATAAAAGAAGTATTAGGGAAAGCAAAGATGTTTAAAGTGAAAGAGGAATTAGCAGATGAAGAAATCAATAATCAAAAAGTATATCATTATATGGTGGTTTTAGATAAGGAGGGAATAAAAGTATTAATTCCAGAAATTATTGAGAAAATGGCAGAATATACTCCTGAATTAGAAGAATTTTATAAGGAATTAGATGATTTTTTTGAAAAAACTGGAGAGATTGATGCTGAAATCTGGATTGGTAAAAAAGATAAATTGCCTTATAGGATTAAATTTGAAAAAGAAATAGACATCAGCAAGTTTGATGAAACCCAGGATGGGATAATTATTATTAAAGCAAATATAGAAATGTCTGCCTTTGACCAGCCAAAAAATATTGAAGCGCCCCAAAATTTTAAAACCATTGACAGCCCCTTTTAATTTTGAGAAAATTAAAGTAAAGTAATAAGATGATTAAACATGCCTCCACAAATCCTTATGTTATAACAAAACTATATGAATAAAGATTTTAGCGAGTTAATTGAATATTTAGATAAGAAGTTTGAGAAAACAACCACCAAAGAAAATTTGGCTGATTTGGTAACCCTTGAGGAATTTAATAAAAGAATGGGTAATTTTGAAAAAGAATTTAAGGATTTTAAAAACGAATCTTTAACTAATCAAGACGTGATGCTTAAAAAAATAGATACGCTTTTTACTGAAAAGACAGTTAAAGAATATCAAGAGAAAAAAGAAAAGAAATTATTGGCTATTATTATTAAATCTTTAAAAGAGCATCGTATTTTGTCCTCAAAGGAATTAGAGGAAATTGCTCAATTAGAGATATTTTAAGATGAACAAATACAATTTTGAACAAATTATAACTTACACGAGAGAGAGAGAGAGAGAGAGTAATTCGCGCTTGCCCCGAAGCGAACTTGTTCTGCTTTGGGGCTTGCCGAGTTTTGATTACAATAAATTTTTCTAACAAAACACTATTTTAACAGTGTTTTTTTGTTTTGAATTTTATATTGTAATTTTTCATTTTTCACTTTTAATTTTTAATTTGAAACATGCTCATCTACGATATTGTTCCTCCATCTAAAATAATTCAACAAAATCAACGAAAAAAGAAAATTCGGGTTTTGGATATTTTGAAGCCAACCTTGTCTTTGTGGTTAGTTGTTTTGTTAATTCTCCAAATCCTCGCAGGGGTTTTGTTTTTGCCTCCAATCCAGGAAGCAATGGCCGCTGATTGGTATAACTCTGACTGGGGTTATCGCCGGGAAATTACGGTTACTACTGATGAGTCAGTAGGTACGCCAGCGGATTATCAGGTTTTAGTTACGCTTACCACAGCAACGATGGGCAGTCCCTCCTATACTAATGTTAATGCTGATGGGTCAGATATATTCTTTACTAATACAAACGGAACCAGCCCAATAGATTATTGGATTGAGACATGGGATAATACCGGAGACAGCAAGATTTGGGTAGAGGTGCCTGACGCTATAGACGCAAACAGCAGTAAGACAATCTATATGTATTATGGCTATTCAGAGGCGAGTTCTGCGAGCAACGGAACGAACACCTTTGAGTTCTTTGATGATTTTGAAGATATAGAAGAAGTTGCTGTTGCTGTTGCGTTTGGACAAATTAATAGTGTTGAATATGGTAATCATGATGTAAGTCAGTGTCAAGAAGCAGTTGCTGATTTTAATGCTTGGAATCCCGACTTTGTTATTTCATTGGGTGATATTATTAACAGATATGAAAGTAATCACGACCAGTCTTTAGCTGACCTCGATGTGATAGAAGCAGTTTATGATGATCTAACAATGAACCGTTACTATGCTTTAGGTAATCACGAGCTCGATTATATTTCAAAATCTGAATTCTTTGCTCATACGGGAATGAATGAAAAATACTATTCGTTCGATGTAGGTAATTTTCATTTCATAGTTCTTGATCCATGTTTCAGGTCAGATGATGATAGCGATGATTATGACTCTGGCAATTTTGATTGGGGGGTAGGTTATGTCCCTCCTGGGGAGCGTACCTGGCTTACGAATGACTTGAGTGCCACAAGTAAAAAAACAATTGTTTTTTGTGAATATAATTTGGATGGTGGTGATTACGGTATTATTAATCATGCTGCTGTAAGATCGATTTTCGAGGCTTCGGGTAAGGTGCTTTACGTTTTTGGGGCGCATAGTGGCACAAATGGTAAAACAACCATTAATGGGATTGAGTATTATAGATTGCGATCTTCTAGCGAGAGTCCTACTAATGCTTATGCAAAAATAAGAATTTACACTGATAATTCAATTTATATTGAAGGCATTGGAGAACAAACCACTTGGGGAAGTCCACCCGTCACCAGTCTTGACTGGGATAAATGGGAGCAGATGATCGGCACCCAAGGAGATGGGGTCAGTGTTGCTAACTCGATATTCACATTCACAGGTGCTTCTGGCATTTACAGAGAAGTGTTAGCAAAGAGCAGCTATTATTCGTCTCCTGTGGTATTTGAGTTCTATGCGAAGAAGGCGGAAGCTGGAGATGCTGAGAGTATTGGTATTTCTAATTATGAAAACTTTGAAGTAGGGACTATAGACTTAGGAGGCTGGTATGCCAACCCAAGTCGAAGTTACAGGACATATAATGATGGATATGCAGCAAGTGGTGTTGATAGTAGAATCTCAGACCTAAGTGACACTTACCATAAGCTTAAAATCGAATATATCAGCTCAACCAGTATCAAATACTATGAGGACGGTGTTTTTAAACTGGAGCGTACTGAAACCGATGACGTTCCAGATGAGGATATGGGGTTTGCAGTTATTACCCTAAGCGCAAGTTCCATAACCTACCTAGACTATGTTTTCGTCCGCAAATACGCCTCGCCTGAGCCGACGACGAGTGTGGGGGGTGAAACAGCGCTACCAAGCATTCAATTCACCTCAACCAGTTCCAGTGGAGCAGAATCATCAACTCCAGCTCAATTAGAACTAACCTTATCAGCCGTTTTTGGCGAAAATGTTACCGTAGATTACGCGGTTACCAACGGCACTGCCACTGGCAGTGGAACAGATTACACTTTGGCAAGCGGCACAGCCACTATTACTGCCGGCAATACTACCACCGCCATTGACGCAACTTTTGATATTATTGATGATTCCATAGATGAATCAGATGAAACCATTGAGGTTACTATTTCTAATCCTGTTAATGCCAGTTTAGGGACTAATACTGTTCATACATACACTATCACTGACAATGACACTGCCGGAGTAACTGTCACTGAATCAGCCGACTCTACAGATATTACTGAAGCAGGTTCAACAGATACCTATGATGTAGTTTTAACCAGCGAACCAACCAGTGATGTAGTTATCACTATTAGTCCGGACAGTCAAACCACCACTAATCCTACTTCTTTAACCTTTACCTCGGCTAACTGGGACACTGCTCAAACTGTTACAGTCACCGCAATAGATGATGATGTGGCTGAAGGAAATCATACCAGCACTATTACTCATTCATCTGCCAGCGATGACGTTGATTACAACGGCATCTCTATTTCCAGCGTAACAGCCAATATCACTGACAATGACACGGCCGGCATTACTGTTGACCCGACCTCTGGTCTTGTCACCACAGAAGCTGGAGGCACAGACACTTTCACCGTTGTTTTGACTTCCGAACCAACAGCTGATGTTAGCATTAGTTTATCAAGTTCAGACACCAGCGAAGGAACTGTCAGCCCTTCTTCTTTGACTTTCACCTCGGCTAATTGGAGCACCCAGCAGACAGTGACCGTAACAGGAGTGAACGACAATGTAGATGACGGCGATATTGGCTACACTATTGTCACTGCCGCGGCTTCCAGCTCTGACGCTAATTACAATAATTTAGACCCTGACGATGTGGCGTTGACTAATAGCGATGATGATGAACCGGCGTCTTCTGGTGGAGGCGGTTTGCCGTCAGGAGCGTATAATCCGCCTGCTTCGCCTTCTCCTTCTTCTCAAAATCCTCAAGGAGAATTCAAGGTTTTAATCAATAATGATGAGGAATATACAAATGACAGAATTGTAACTCTTAGCTTAAACGGAGGTCCTGACGCCAAAAGAATGGCTATTTCTGAAAATGCTGATTTTTACGGCGCAGGCCAGGAAGCTTATCAAACAACAAGAACCTGGACATTAACCGAGAATGAGGAAGAAAAAACCATTTACGTTAAGTTCTA
>JBARPC010000013.1:0-1741 GCA_049642725.1 Minisyncoccales bacterium
AAACTAAACTTAGCGTTAATCGGACCATTTAAAGATAAAGATAAATTTGAGAAAATCCTTAAAATTTAACTATGGGAGAACAGTTCTCCTCAGGAGAACTGTTCTCAAAAATTATGACTGATGAAAAAACATTAGATATTAGTTGGGGAACAATTCTGAAAATTGCTGTAGTTTGCATTATTCTTTATTTTCTTTATTCTATTAGCGAATTCTTGGTTTGGTTTGCTTTTGCTTTTGTTATTGCTATGCTTTTTGAGCCTGCAATTGAGTGGTTTGGCAGGAGAAAAGTCCCTCGTTTTTTAGCAGTTACTTTTATTTATCTTTCAATTTTTGGCATTTTAAGCATCTGTGTTTATCTTTCAGCTCCTTATTTTATTTCTGAAGTTCAATATTTTTCAGAATATTTTCCACAGGCATTTCCAGAATATTTTGGGAAGATATCTCCTTTTCTTGAGAAGATAGGGTTTGAATCATTTAAAAATTTGGAAACATTTTTAAGTAGAATTCAAGGAAGTTTAGAACAATTAGGAGGAAATGTTTTTAGCGCTATTTTTGTGTTCTTTGGCGGTATTTTTAGCACCGTCTTTACTATTACCATTGCTATTTTTCTTTCATTAGAGAGAAAAAACATAGAAAAAGGATTAACTCTTTTCTTTCCCAGGAAATATGAAGGTTATTTAATTAATGCTTGGGCAAAATCGCAGAAGAAAATTACTGGCTGGTTTTTGATGCGTATTATCGGAGTTGCCTTTGTCGGCATAAGTTCATATATTGCTTTCTATTTTCTTAATGTAGAGTATGCTGTTTCTTTAGCTTTAATTGCTGGTATTTTTGATTTTGTTCCTATTATTGGACCGTTTTTCGCTGCTATTATTGCTTTCTTTATAATCTCTGTAGATAATATCGTAAAAGCAGTCTTTGTTTTAATAGCTTTCGGCCTTATCCAGCTTATTGAAAACAGTATTCTTTTGCCGGTTCTTTCAAAAAAGGTTATTAAAGTTTCACCTCTCTTAGTTATAATAGCTCTTTTTATCGGCGGAAATTTTTGGGGGCCGTTAGGAGCCATTTTAGCTGTGCCGTTAGCCGCAATTTTAATGGATTTCTTCAAGGACTTTTTAGAAAAACGAAAAGAAGAAGAGGAGGAAACAACCCTTGAAACTTAAAACCTGAAACTTGAAGCTTATTACAGAAACCCATTTTCTATAAAATCTTGATTTCTTTTTAAAAGAAGATATAATAAAAATGATGACTACAATAATAAAAGAAAAAAGCACAATAAAAATTGGCAAAGAACCAATGGTAATTTTACCTTTGAAGAAGTGGGAAGAGATAGAAGAAATGCTTGAGGATTTTGAGGATATGATCAGGTTTAATAAGGCCTTTAAAGAAAGTCGTGGAGAAAAAATGATTAGCTTAAAAGAATTGAAAAGAAAATATAGCTTAAAATCATAATGTTTGAAATTCGTCTAACAAAACGGGCAGGAAGAGAGTTTGCGAAATTATCAGACGATTTAAAGCAGAAATTTTATAACGAATTCAAAAAACTTTCAGTAGATATTTTTGAACATCAACAAGTTAGAAAAATTCAAGATACTGAATTTGGTTATCGCCTCCGCATTGGTCGGTGGCGTATTTTATTTACTCTTTTTTCAAAAGAAAAACGAATTGAAATTGTAGATATTTTTATGGAAAAAGGAAAAGATGACTATCGCAAAAGAAGAAAATTATTATAATAAAAAAA
>JBARPC010000014.1:0-8276 GCA_049642725.1 Minisyncoccales bacterium
CTTTACAATATGGCTGATGGCACTTTTGTTGGATTGAAAGGATATAAGAACCTTGCTTTCGGCAAGAACCTTGATTCTTTCGGAATTAAAAAAGACCAGATTGTTTGTACTGTTTCCGGAGGGTCTACCCCACAAGAACCTGATATCAATGATGTAACAGTGAAATGCGGGAAGTTAGAAATAACTATTGATGTGGAAGAACTCTCTCAGTGTGCAAAAGATGGAGAGACATTCTCGACAGTTGTTGAAGGGCATATAGATAGTTGTTGTGAAGGTTTAAAAGAATGGTTTCCCATCCCAGATACGCGTTTTTCAATCGCAGATGTATGTTATGAAGTTGGGTCACCATCGGAATCTAACATAGGACTTTGTATAAAGTGTGGGGACGGGGTTTGTGAAAACCATCCGCAATATGATGAAAATCCATGCAATTGTCCTGAAGATTGCGTAGGAAAGAACAAGTCGCATTTTTCCAGTATAGAAGAATTTTGCCAGAGCAATGACTGGAAAATGTCTCTTTCCAAAGCCTGCGAAGAACAAGAACCTATTAAGGGTTCTCCGATATGTGAATTATGTGCTTTTTAAAGAAATAGTGAGTAACGAGGTAATACAAAGTTTTTAAGTTAAACCGTTTAGAGAAAAAAGGGGTCAGGTACCTTTTATTGTTTAATGAGTATGATATAAATTAAAACATGGCTAAAGGGGCGGTTTTTTAGTAGAATGAAAATGGAATAAAAATTAAAGGTCGAGATATAAAATTAAATTAAGTATTTTAATTTATGCCAAAATTGAATAAAAAACGGTTATTCTTAGTTTTTAGTTTATTAGTAGTGATTGTTTATTCAACTGCTTTGTCGTTGACTTCCCAAGCCGCAATTCAAGATAGTAAGAAAAATATTTATATTAGTTCAGAGGAAGTTATTGAAGGTAATTTTATTCAAGCTGGAGGAATAGTTGATTTTAATGGCCAGGCTCAAAAAGATGTAATCATAGCTGGAGGAAACATCAATGTTACGGGTCCAGTAAAGGGAGATGTGATAGTTACAGGCGGAAATATAAAAATTAAAGGTGAAGTAGCTGGTAATGTTCGAGTAGCTGGAGGAACAATAGAGGTTGATAATAAAGTGGGTAAAAATGTGAATGTATTTGGAGGAACAGTAACTATTGGACAGAATGCTGAGATTGGTTGGGATGTCTTAGTTTTTGCAGGTAATATTGAAATCAGAGGAAAAGTAGCTGGAGATATCAAAGGAAGGGGCGGAAATACAATTTTAGCCAATGAAGTTGGTGGAAATGTTGATTTAAGACTTGATTCCGAAGAAGGTCAGCTAATTTTGTATCCTCAGGCTAATATTAAAGGAAACCTAACTTACACTGCTTCTCAGGAGGCAGAGATCAAGGAAGGGGCTAAGATAGCAGGTGAGGTTCTTTACAAACCTACTGTTTTACCAGTTACTCCTGTTAAAAAAGCCTTAGGTCTTGCTTCTTTTGTGGGAAAGATAATAGGTCTTTTAGCTTTAATAGTAGTGGGTCTACTTATAATTCTTTTAGCTCGGAAAACAAGTAAAAAAATAGGAGAAAAAATGTTGGAAAAACCTTGGGTTAATCTTGGTTGGGGAGTGATTTATCTCATTGTCACTCCGGTTATTTTAATTCTGATTGCTATAACTGTAATTGGTATCCCTCTGTCTTTAATTGTTTTAGCTTCTTATTTAATCGCTTTGTATCTTACTAAAATTTTTGTAGGAATAGCTTTAGGCCAGAGGCTATTGAGATGGATACAAAAAAAACAAGAAGTTTCATTAGTTTGGGGAATGATTCTAGGAGTAATAGTGTTCTCTATTCTCACTAATCTGCCTTTTATTGGTTGGATTATTTTGTTTTTAGGAACCTGTTGGGCACTAGGAGCGATGGTTGAAATAAAGAAGCAAATATTAAAGCAGATAGAAGAGTAAACAGTAACAGTATATATGTATAGGCCGACAAAAAATCGCCAAGCAGACGGTTTTTTTGTAGAATGTTTTAAGGGTCGTATAATAATAAAGGAACAAATACACATTAGAAGTAGATTAACAATATAGTACTAATATGATTCAGTTTTTAAAAGAAACATTCAAACACCCTAAATTTACAGGCGCAATAGCAGAAAGTTCCCAAGGCTTGTCCCATCTAATTACAGATAGCGCCAAGCTTAAGTCAGCCAATTATATAGTTGAACTTGGTCCGGGAACAGGTGTTTTTTCAAGACTAATTCTACAGAAGAAAAATAATAATTCAAAGTATTTTGCAATAGAAATAAATCCTTCATTTGTTCAGCAAATGAGAAATAATTTACCTGCTTGTCAGGTTTACTGCGATAGTTGTGAACATCTGAGCAAATATTTAGAAATAAATGAATTTAAGCATGCTGATAGAGTAATATCTGGTTTGCCATGGACTGCTTTTGATAGTGATTTAAAGAATAAACTCATAAAGGAAATTCACAAACACTTAATAAAAGGAGGTATTTTTGTTACTTTCGCTTACTTCCCTTTCAATTATTTTTCTGCGGGTAGAAAATTTAAGAAATTAATATTAAAAACATTTAGTAGTGTGAAAACAACAAAAATAATTTGGCTTAATTTACCTCCTGCATTTGTATATATATGTAAAAAATAAAAGTCAAAGCATTTTTTTAGTAGAGCATCCTTGACAGGCGGGAGAAAATATGATACTTTAAGGATATTCGATTAGAGAAGCCGTCAATGCGGCTTGGCAGGGAGACAAAACTAAGAGAACTGTTTGCGGTTTCGCTAGTTCGCGGAGCTGCCGTGATCTCCTTATATTGTCGAGGAGATTTTTTTATTTTCAAGCGAACGCAGAAAATGTACATTCTGATGTTCATTAGGATAAATTTGCCAACATGGAAATTAGAAACATAGCTATTATTGCCCATGTAGACCATGGGAAAACCGCGCTTACCGATGCTATTTTACGGCAAACAGGAGCTGCAGATAGTGAAGTAAGTATGGATTCAAACACGCTTGAAAAAGAGCGTGGAATTACGATTTACTCAAAGAATGCCGCCGTATTATATAAAGATACCAAAATTAACATTGTAGATACGCCGGGGCATGCAGATTTTGGTTCTGAAGTAGAGAGAGTATTACGTTCTATTGATTCAGTGCTGTTGGTGGTGGATGCGCAAGAAGGTCCGATGCCGCAAACTCGTTTTGTATTAAAGAAGTCTTTGGAGCTTGGATTGCGACCCATACTGGTAATTAACAAAATTGACAAGTCAGCGGCAAATCCGGATCGTGTGCACGACGAGGTATTTGAATTGTTTGCAGAGCTTGGAGCGACCGACGAGCAGCTCGATTTTCCAGTGGTATACGCCATTGCAAGAGATGGGATTGCAAAACGCAATCTTGCTGACGAAACAAAAGATATTACTCCGGTATTAGACATAATTATAGAGCATGTGCCAGTAGCTTCAAAAGATAGCGACGAGCCGTTTCGCGCTCAGCCCTTTAACTTGGCATATGACAATTTTTTGGGGCGACTTACAATTGTTCGTGTGTATAGCGGCAGTGTTAATATTGGAGATACTGTATATGTAAAAAAGTATTCTGGGCAAACTACAATCCATAAGGCAACAAAACTATTTACATTTGAGGGAATTGTTAGAAAAGACGCGCAAACCGTTGGAGCTGGCGATATTGCCATAATTGCCGGACTTCCAGATGTATATATTGGAGATACGTTGGCAAAATCCGCGGATGAAGCGTTGTTAGAAAGTATTTCGGTGGACGAACCCACTATTGAACTTACATTTTTAGTAAACGACTCTCCGTTCGCTGGACGCGAAGGAAAGTTTGTAACAAGTAGACAACTTCGAGAGCGCTTAGAAAAAGAGCTTGAGGTAAACGTAGGATTAAAAATAGATTTTGACACGCAGTCGGCCGAACGATTTGTCGTATATGGAAGAGGGGAATTGCATATAGCTATTCTTATTGAAAATATGCGTAGAGAAGGGCATGAACTTCAGGTTTCTCAGCCCCAGGTCATTATAAAGGAAATTGACGGCAAAAAGCATGAGCCCTTTGAGGAAATTGTAGTAGATGTGCCAGAAGAGTTTCAGGGAGCAGTTATTGAAAAGTTAAGTTCTCGTGGAGCGCAACTGGTACATATGGAGCCGCAAGAAGGTCGTTCTTTTATGCAGTTTGAAGGCCCGAGCCGCGGTTTGTTTGGATATCGAAACCAATTTATTATAGATACAAAAGGAAACGGAATTTTAGCAGGTCGGATTATTGGATATCGCCCATACGCGGGAGAAATTACACATAGAAAAGCGGGGTCAATGATTTCTGGAGCAACTGGCAAAGCATTGGCCTATGCGCTTGATAACTTACAAACCAGAGGTACCTTGTATATTAAAGAAAACACCGAAGTGTATGAAGGTATGGTAATTGGCAATACGGCAAAAGGAGAGCAAATGACGGTAAATCCAATTAAAGGAAAGCATCTTACTAATATGCGAGCTTCTGCTGCTGACGACGCGATTAATCTTACGCATCCTCAAATTATAACCATTGAAACCGGGTTAGAGATAATGGATAAAGACGAATATCTAGAAATAACGCCTAAAAGCGTAAGGTTACGAAAGAAATATCTTACAGAAATAGATCGCGCAAGAGCAAAACGAGAAAATAAATAATATGAATAATCAAAGAACACCCGTCTGGCGGGCACACGGAAAATTTACACGAAATACAAGATTTGGCCATTCAAAGAGAAGTGGTGGATTTCGTGGTGGACCAAAAACACAAAAGCTCGACATCTCTTCTTTTATTAATAAAACGGTAGCTTCACACGTTCCAGAAGAGGTGTTTGTGCCAGAACATTCATTTGCAGATTTTGAGCTAAACTCTGCATTATTACGCTCTATTGGGCAGAAGGGATATGCTCAACCAACTCCCATTCAAGATAAAATTATTCCTTCTATTCTTCAAGGAAAAGATGTGGTTGGGCTTGCGAATACTGGAACCGGAAAAACAGCAGCGTTCCTTATTCCGCTTATTGAGAAAATATTACAAAATCCGCATGACCAAATTCTTATTGTAACTCCTACTCGGGAACTTGCGCTGCAAATAGAACAAGAGCTCCAGGGCATTGCGAAACACATGCGCGTATATTCCATAGCGTGTATAGGGGGAGAACATATAGGGATACAAATTCGAAAATTGCGGTATAAAAATAATTTTATTATTGGCACTCCGGGGCGTCTTATTGATTTAGTAAAGCGAGGCGCTCTCATACTGAATGGAGCGCATACAGTCGTACTGGATGAAGCGGATAGAATGCTCGATATGGGGTTCGTAAACGATATTCGGCTTTTAATGGCTCATGCTCCAGAAGAGCGGCAAACGCTCTGTTTTGCTGCAACTATGTCAAAAAAGATAGAGCCGTTTATTAACGATTTCTTAAAAAATCCGAGTACAATTTCTGTAAAAACAACAGAAATTCCAGAAAATATTGAACAAGATATTGTGCGGGTTCGCGATTTAAACAAGGTAGACGTGTTACACGATTTATTACAAAATAACGAATTTAAAAAAGTTTTGGTGTTCGGACGAACAAGGCGTGGAGTAGAAAATTTGTCACGCACATTGACACGACGCGGAGTAAAAGTAGAATCTATTCATAGCGATAAAACGCAGGCACAGCGAAAACAAGCCCTGTTAAACTTTAAGAAGAATCGTGTGCAGGCTTTGGTGGCAACTGATGTTGCTGCGCGCGGATTACACATTAATGATGTTACGCACGTTATTAACTACGAGATTCCAGAAACGTACGATGATTACATTCATAGAATTGGAAGAACTGGCCGTGGGACTAAGCGAGGAAAAGCCCTAACATTTGTTAATTAAAAAAATTTTGAGTCCTACCCGCAGAACAGAGTAGCGAAAACAGGGCTGAAAAGCCCTGTTTTTGTCTAAGAGAAAATCCGGACAATTCGCTGCGATCGCGTTCATTTGTCCGAATATCAAAGTTGACCAAGCCCAAAAATTAAGGTAAATTAAAACAAAGATACTTGAATATGAAAATCAAAGACCTGCCAAAAGTTGATAGACCAAGAGAAAAATTGATTTCTAAAGGGACTGAAAACCTGAAAGACGAGGAGCTTTTAGCTGTTCTTTTAAGAACAGGCAGGGAAGGGAAGAATGTTTTAGATTTGGCGAAACAAATTTTGAGAAAATATTCCAAAAAGCGGCTTTTGAAAATGAAATATGAAGATTTAATCAAAATCAAAGGAATAAATTCCAGCAAGGCATCAACAATTTTGGCTTCTCAAGAATTAGTTAAAAGGGCTTTGAAGGTTAGAGATGAAACCCTGCCCATTATTCAATCCACAAAAGATGTTATTGCACAGGCAGTTTATATGCGAGATAAATCTCGTGAACATTTAATGGCGATTTATCTCAATGCCAGAAATGAGATGGTTTATAAAAAGCCAATGTTTATTGGAACCCTTAACGCTAATTTAGTCCATCCCAGAGAAATTTTTCAAGAGGCCCTAAAACAAAACGCAGCTTCAATAATTTTAGTTCATAATCATCCGTCCGGCGATTCAGAACCCTCGCAAGACGATTTAGAAATAACCAAGCGAATTATTGAAGCCGGCAAAATAATGGGCATAGATGTTTTAGACCACATAATCATCACCAAAACCAAAGCATTCAGCTTCAAAGAAAATAAACTCATATAATTCTTGACAAATAAGGTATGTTTTGATATATTAGCAATATGGCTAAATTATTGAACTGGGCAATTTTTTATAGAAAATTGAAAGAGAAAAACCTTATTATATTCACACCTACAGATATAAGGCGCATTTTTGGTGTAAGTAAGGTTGCGGCAACTTTTTTAGTTCATCGTTACACTAAGCAAGGCCTGCTTAAACGGGTGAAACAAGGAATTTATACCTTATACGACACAACCGTTCCAGATCTTTATTTAGCAAATAAACTTTACGAACCATCTTATGTGTCGCTTGAGTTTGCTTTGTCTTATCATCGAGTTATTCCGGAAACTGTTTACGAAATTACTTCGGTAACCACAAAAGCCACTCGTCGTTTTAATGCTTTAGGAAAAGTATTTACTTATCGAAAGATTAAAAAAGAAGCGTTCACTGGCTATTCTGTAAATCAGCAAAAAGGATTGACTTTCTTGATTGCCGAACCAGAAAAAGCCTTTATTGATTTGACATATTTACGGATAATTAGCAATAAAAAGCCCATCAGCCGTTTCAATAAAGAAAAAATTAATCAAACTAAAGCGCTTAGATACGCTAAATTGTTTAATAACAACAAACTTATTAGCATTATTAAAACTACTCTTTAATGATTTCTCAAGAAACAATTCAAAAATTAGCAACTAAATATCAAACCAGCGAATTCCCAAATATTATTCGCGAATATTTTCAACACCTTTTTTTATACCAACTTTATGTAATTGAAAACGCTGGCAACCTTCTTTTTAAGGGCGGTACTGCTTTAAGAATTATCTACGGCAGCCCGCGTTTTTCCGAGGATTTGGATTTCTCAATCTTTGGCATAGAGCCTCGTCGACAAAGAGATTTTATTGAAGATGTTTTCACTGCGGTTTTAGCCAAAATTGAAAAAATTGGTATAAAAGTAGAACTTGGACCAAAGCCAGGTTCTACTGCCGAGGGGTATTATGGTGATGCTGAATTTCAAATCTACGAATATCCCTTTGTTGGAGTATCAATAAATATTTCTTCGCGCAACGGTCGCGAAATAAAAGGGGAGGTAGATAGCATCGCTAACGAATTTGTCTCGACTTATACTATATTTCATTTATCACAAACAGAGATTATTAATGAAAAAGTTTTTGGCGCATTATTACAACGTAAAAAAGCCCGCGATTTTTATGATTTATATTTCATTATGCGCAAGGGCTTATTAAGCAACGAGCAAAAGAAAAAATTAAACGATATTAAAGATAAAATTATTTTGAAAACAGAGGAAGTAGATTTTAAAACTGAATTAGGCGTCCTTTTGCCGCAAGACCAACAAGCAATAATCAAAAACTTCAAAACAGTTTTACTATCCGAACTAAAAAGACAAACCGCCTTTTAGCTTCAAAGAAAATAAGTTGATTTAAATTCACCTTGTTAAATAATTTTAAATTTGTGTATGTTCTATTATATTTATATTTTACAATTTTAGGAAAGATGTTCCTAAAAAATAGGCTCAAGTCTTATTTAACAGGGT
>JBARPC010000015.1:0-34040 GCA_049642725.1 Minisyncoccales bacterium
TAAACGCCCATAATTTTTATTTTCTTATCTCAGAAATTCGCTTTATTCCATCTCTGCCCATCATTTCTTTTATTCCTTGGCTTATCTCTCGGAAAAAGAACGGACCCTTCCAGATATTATAGACGAAACCCGTATATATTTGTATCAAGCTCGCTCCTGCCTTGAACATTTCGTAAGCATTTCCAGCATCAGAGATTCCTCCTGCGCCCACAATAGTTATTTTGCCTTCGGTATATTCACTGACGTATTCCACTGTGTTAATTGCTTTCCTGAAAAGTGGCTTTCCGCTCAAACCTCCTTCTCTATTTCTATTGGGAGATTTTAATCCCTCCCTCAATAAACTGGTATTCACAGCGATTATGCCGTCAACATTAAGCTCAAGACAAACATCTAATAATTTATCAAGTTTGTCTTTTTCGTCGTCAGGCGAGATTTTCACTAAAAAGGGCTTTTTACTAATTCCTGTTTGTCTTGCAAGCTCTGTAATCTCTCCTTGAATAGCAGAAATAACATCGCTGAAATATTCTTCTTCTCGAAGTTCGCACATACCCGGCATATGTGGACAGCTGAAATTACCCGTAAAAAAGCTTACAACAGGGCAACGATATAACTTTTGTAAACAGAGAATATAATCGTTAGCCGCTTTTTCTATTGGAGTGTCTATGCCTTTGCCAATATTGACTCCTACCGGAATCAAAGGTTTTTTTATTTTTATCAATCGTCTTGCTACAGCGTCTGCTCCATCGTTGGGGAAACCCATTTTATTGATTAACGCCTTGTCTTGTTCAAGATACCAAATACGTGGTTGCTCAAAACCTATTTGAGGACCTGGAGTTGTCGTACCAATTTCGTGAAAGCCGACGTTTAAAACAGAGATTCCACGAACAGCTTTTCCATTTTTATCAAGCCCGGCAGCAAGTCCTATAGGAGTCGGAAAATCAAGTCCCCAAAACTTTTGCTCCAATGCAGGGTCTTTGAAAGTTAAAATTCTCTCAATTGCTTTGGCAAATCTTTCTCTTTCTCCAATCCAATGGAGCCCTGATAAAAACGCCTTATGTAATTTCTCTGGATCATTATGCACGGCTTTCAGTAAAAACGGCCTTATCACTTTTCCATAAATTATTTCTCCTATCTCTGCTGATTTCCTTTCCATTTTTTACTTAACCTCCTCGTTTATCTCTCCAATTCCTTTAAACTTTTCTCCGAATGCTTTTATAATATTGTGATAAGTCAATCGTTCTATTTGTTCCCAGGATAATCCCTCTTCGTTCAGCCGAGTCAGAATCTGACCGTATAAAGAAAAGTCGGCAATTCCTGATAGATATTGTGGTTTTAACTTTTCTTTCAAAGTATGCGGTGCGTAGTCAGTAGCGAGCCAGAGCCAATCAACTTCTTTTTGAACTAACTGTATTACTTTTTCTCTCAACTCTTCTACTGCTGGTAATGTACTCAATGGCGGATTAACTTTAAGCATTAATCCTTCATTTCTGGCGTACATTCTATTTAACTCAACCATATTTAGTTCACTAAGTAAGAGATGGTGGGGAGTTACCTCGCCGCTGATATCTAAACCGTTTTCTCTTGCCTGTTGAACTATAGATAATGTCTCTGGTTGAGAGATATGGCAGATATGAAGATGCCCGGAAAAATTTGTTTCTTTGGCAAATTTTATCTGGTCTTTTACTGACTCTATTTCTGCTTTTGGAGGTCTAGCCAAATTATGAGACCAAGGTATTTTCGGATCCCATAATTTTGGCCTTAACTCTTTTTGTTTCTCACAATGAACCGCTAAAACTCCCTGATAATCCAAATCTGCTGTAAGCGCTTGATAAATCATCTTTTGTTTTCTCTCACTATTTACACCCAAGGCATTAGTAGTTGGTCCGGCATATAGCTTTATACCCAGCACTTCTGGAATTTCTCTTACTGCTTTCACTGCTTCCTCTATTTGGTCTCTATTTGGAATCATGCCTATCCAAAGAAAATATTTTACTAATGGTTTCTCTTTTACTGCTGTTTCTAATCTTCTAATAGCGCTCTTTCTCAACAGTATTGGCGGAATAGTATTTGGCATATCGCCCACTGCGATTATTCTTTGCTTTGCTGCTTTTTCAGAACCACCCCTAATTGTCTCTTTATAATCCTCTTCCCAATCCCGAAAATGGACATGGGTGTCTATACATTTTATATTCGGTCTATCATTCATTTTTATCACCTCTTTTTTTCAGCCAAGCGGGATATTGAATTTGAAAAGAACCTCTTTTCCGCTTGCTGTATTTTTCTTATCAAATTACAGAGATATGTCAACAAAAAAGTCAGGAACTAAGCTTCTTTATTTTGCTTTCGTCTTTAATAATGGTTAGTTTGATTTTTAGTTCTTTTAATCGCTCTTTAGCGCCAGGGCCTATTTTTTGAGTAATGACTTCATCTGGATTAAGCGATTTGACAAATCTCATACCGCCACCCATTCCTTCTTCAAAAAAAGGATTTTTTACTATCTGTTTTTGTAAAACGCTCTCCTCCTTTTTGTCAATTACTAAATATTCCGGCGCTCCAAAATCTGAATAAGGTTTTCCGTCTCTAAAAGGAATAACTATTCTATAACCTTTTTTTTCTGGGCCTAAAGATGCAAATCGCTCGCGAAAACCAATCCCTCTTCCCCATCTTGACTTAATAAATCCCTGCCTTGTTTTATGGGATTCAACCTGAATAACCACATATTTTAAATTTTTGATTTTAGCCAATAAATCATTTTGTAATTTTTTAGACACTTCATCTGCCTCTTCTACTTTCAAACGAGCATCCAGCTTAATAGTGATTTCTGCGGAAATGACTGGCCCGATTTTTCTTGTTTTTAAGGAAGTTAAAGAAATATTTTCTGCCTGGCAATATTGCTTAATAATTTCCTCTGCTTTTTTGTCTATAATTCCTAATAAATTATCAACTACCTCCCTGCCTAAGCCATAGCTCTCTTTTAAAATATACATACCAATAAAAATAGCAATCAATCCATCAGCATATAAAAAATAACCTGAACCAAAAGAAGCAATCAACAAGCCAGCCAAAACACCTACTGAAGAAATGGCATCAGCCCTGGAATGTTCGGCATCAGCAATTAAAGCCAGCGAATCTTCCTTGCGACCATATTTTAATTTTAAACGAGCCATAAGCTCATTTAGAAATATGGAAAAAACTACAACTATAATTCCTATTGAACTTAATTCAATAATATTCTTATTTAAAATACTCTCTACTCCATCATACATAATCCATATACCTGCAATAACTAAAAGCAGAACAACGCCTAATCCGCTTAGAGTTTCTGCAGCATAATGGCCATAAGGATGCTCTTTATCAGCCGGTTTTTTAGCAATTTTAATTCCAATAAAAACACCTAAAGAAGAAATAAAATCAGTAATAGAATGAATACCATCAGCCACTAAAGCAGCGCTGTTAATCAAAGAACCAACTATTAGTTTAATAGCTCCTAAAAAAATATTAGCGAAAATGCTAAAAACTGATATTGATTCTTTATCCATATTGAACATTTTAATCTTATTAAGCACTGCTTTTGATTTCTATTACATCGCCGTCTTGGACAATATAATCCTTTCCTTCTGTCCTAATTAAACCTTTTTCTCTCGCCTTACTAAATCCGCCGACACCAACCAGCTCCTGCCAGCTAATTACTTCCGCTTTGATAAAATGTTTTTCAAAATCACTATGGATTACACCTCCTGCCTGCGGCGCTTTTCCTTCTCTCTTTAAAGTCCAAGCGCGAGTCTCATCTGGACCAGTAGTAAAAAAATTTATCAAGCCAAGCAATTTATAGCATTCTTTTATTAAACTGTTTATTTTTAGTTCTTTAGGCAAATCAAATTCTTTTCTCTCTTCAGAAGATAAATCCGCGGCATCAAACTCTGTCAAGATATCAATAACTAAAAATGGCCAGTTCTTTTTCTGAAAAACTTCTTTCATTTCTTCAGGAACTTCTTTTTCAGAACCGTTTAATAAATATAATCTTGGTTTTAAGGTCAATAATTGATAGTAATTTAATTTTTTCTTTTCTTCGCTGTCCCAGTTTTGTTCGCCTAAGAGTTTGTTTTCCAGTAGAATTTTTTGCGCTTTTTTCAAAATCTCTATTTCTTTTTTTGCTTCTTTCTTTTCTGCCCTGGCATCTTTTTCTAAATCTTCAATCCTTTTCTCCAGCATTTCCAAATCCTTCAAAGCCATTTCTGTGTCTAAAATTTCTTTTTCTCTTAAAACATCAACTTCTGCTTGGGTATTAACAACTTTTTCATTCTGAAAAAAGCGCAAAATATAAACTATGGCATCTGTTTCCCTGATGTTGGCTAAAAATTTATTGCCCAGTCCTTCTCCTTTGTTGGCTCCCTTTACCAAACCAGCAATATCAACAAATTCTACTGTTGCATAAATCTTTTTCTTAGAGTTTGTCAATTCAGCTAATTTATCCACTCTTTTGTCAGGTACAGCAACAACACCTATATTAGGATTAATAGTGCAAAAAGGATAATTAGAACGGTCAACTTGTTTTTTAGTAATGGCTTGGAATAGAGTTGACTTGCCTACATTGGGTAAACCAACAATCCCTATGGATAAAGACATAGGTAATTTTTATAGTGAAAACAAAAAATTTTTATTATTGAAAGACCTCTTTTAAGGCGGTTTCTTCGGCTAAAATTCCCATCAGTTTTGCTAACCATACGGCTCTCTTTTTCATCTCCTCTTCGGTAACCGGTTCAATTTCATCCACTGCCGCTTTTAGAAAATCTTCTCTGTCTGCTACCCCTAATTCACCTGCTATCTTAGCGAATTTTTCTCTTAATTCGCTTTCTTGTTCTCCTTTCTCGTATCTCCCTCCACAGCCAGTGATAGAACCAACTATCTCGCCACCAACCTTAATTGGAACCCATAAAGAAGCATAACCAGCATGGCAATCCATAAAAGCCGGCTCTTTTTGGGTCTTTATTAAACTTAAAGCCATTTTATAAGCTTCCTCACATTTCTTTTTCCCCTCTGCTGTTCCCATAATTATTTTACAAACCCTTTGAGCGCCGCTCATTTCAGTTACTAAGCTTCCATCTCTGTCTGTTGTTACAATCTGGGCTCCAACACTTTCAGCAAAATCATCCTGCAGCTTTTGAAGGTTCTTTAAAAACCATTGAGCTTCTTCTGAAATATTATCTTTTGGCATAATTAAAAATTATAAAATTTAAAATAACGCGACCTTTACCCCCACACCAAACGAGTATAAATTTTATTTATTCGCCCGTAGCGCAATGTTCGTTTGGTGTGGGGGTTTATATTATTTTATCATAATATTAAAACTAAAACAATCAACCTTGATTTTATACGAAAATATGATATAATATCTTATATGAAATCAATTCTTACTATTATTGCTATTATTATTGTCTTAATTGTCATTATTGCTTGCGAACAGGGTCCAAAAGATAGATTGGCTGATTTTGGACTGGCAAATATTCTTCAATCTCAAGAAAGCGTTTCTCCAAAACAAGCTTCAGAAAAAAAATCCCTTGAGAAAACTCCTGAACCAACAGAAAAAGATAAAACTGAAGAGCCGCCTATTTTTATTAATACCTATATCACTGCTGGTCCCGAGCAAGGAGAAATAATAGAAGGAACAGATAGGATTACTTTTGAATTTGAAGCAAAAATTTATCCAGAAGAAAACAAAGAGAGGATATTCTTTGAAACAAAAGTTGAAGGGTTAGATGATGACTGGAAAAAAACTTATTCCCAAAAAAGGACAGTTAAGTTTCCTCCGGGTTATCAGGAATATACTTTTTTAGTCCGGGCAAAAATTCAAGATTCAGCTAAAATAACCTCAGCCAAAAGAACTTTTATTATAAACAATTCTCCTTATTTCGGCAAAATAAAAATCTCAAATGTAAAAACAGAAACCTCTTCCAGCCCATCTTTAATAACCCTAAGAACTTATCTTCAACAAGATGAAAAAATTAATATCACTGACTGGCAGATTAAAGGAAAGAAAGGGAAATTTCTTATTACTCAAGGGATAGAAAAATTTCATCCTAATTATCAAAAACCAATTGAAAATATTATGATAAAAAAGGGTGATAAAATATATTTGTCTGGCAGCCAAAATCCTTTTGGAAGAAATAAAAATTTTCGGACTAATAAATGTTTAGGCTACTTTATCAATTATCGTTCTTTTCCCATTCCTATATCAAAAAACTGTCCTAAGCCAGAGAAAGAAGAGATTTTTTTTCTTAGTCCCTGCTGTAAAGAATTTATTCTTGAACTAGGAAGATGTGAAATTCCTAATTACTCTAATAATTTAAGAATCTCGGTTGATTCAGAATGTGTTTCTTATCTTGTTGATAATTTAAATTATGCCGGCTGTTATAGAAATTATTCTAAAGATGAAGATTTTTTGGAAAATAATTGGCATATTTATCTAAATAGAAACATTGTTGTTAGTAATGACTGGGATACATTTTATCTGCGGGATGAAAACGGCCTTTTTGTAGATAAATATTCCTATGGCTATCCAGCTTGTAAATAAATATCTGATTAAAAACACTTTTATAAAATTAAAACAGAATTTTAACAATCCTAAAATTTAAATTTCTCGGCAAATTTTCCGATAATGGGAAGCGAAACTTGTTTGCCCTTCATAACATTAATTATCCCTATAAGAGATAATATCACCCAGATAAACCAGCATATAAATCCAATAAACCATCCAAAAAATGGAATCCAGGCAATCAACATCGTGGCAACTTCAGCAATAAATAAAACTAAGCCCTGCTTGGCATGAAATTGAGCAAAGGCATTATCTTTACACACAATCAACGGAACTAAAAAAAGAATGCCTATGTAACTAAGAATTACCGTCAAATC
Organism: Minisyncoccales bacterium; assembly: GCA_049642725.1. Classification (GTDB taxonomy): domain Bacteria; phylum Patescibacteriota; class Minisyncoccia; order Minisyncoccales; family JAGMDC01; genus JAGLYZ01. The sequence goes on from JBARPC010000015.1 coordinate 6,910, forward strand.
TTTTTCTTTCTCTTTTTTTTCAGAGACCTGCTCTGGCTTATCAGATGAGGATGCGGAAGGCGGGTTGTAATTTTTTTGAGTAACTTCTTCCATAAATTTAAAATAAATTTAATGTAATGAAGAACCTTTCGACCTTGACTTAAGGTCTTCGTTTTTATTATATCAAACATTCCCCAATGGTTCAATATGATCGCTTGAAAGGCGATTTTTTTCGTGGCCCCGCCAGCTAAACGCTGTTAGAGCCTGCTTGGCGGCTTAAAGTTCTTCTTTTTGAAATTTCTCTTCTTGAATTTCGTCCAATTTTCTGATGAGCTTTGTTAATTCCGCAAAATGTTCTTTTTCGTCATCTCTAATATGCTCTAATATCTTTTTAACTTCCTCATTGTCAGTTTCTTCTATATGTTTCTGATATTGATTAATAGCTTGTAGTTCTCCTACTAAATCTTCTCTTAAATTGTTTAAAGTTTTATTGTCCATATTTCTATATTATAAAATTATTCATATTTGACCTTTGTATTTCTATTCTACCAAAAAACCGTCTTTCTGAATAGACGGCAAATTATCCGCCAGCTAAATTTTACTTAAATCTCCATAAAGAACAACAGGTCTCATAGCTTCTATTTCTTCCCTGTAATTTATGTCAGGAATGGGATTCAATAAAAATATCTTTTTGCCTAAAATATAAGCAAATCCCATCTCTAAAAAAGTGTTGCCTCCGATATAGTTTTTAATTCCATTTTTATCAAAGTTCAAAACTAAAACCGCATCACTATTTTTTATTCTTTCTATATGTTCATCAATTAATGATTTTTTGAGTTTCAATAAATCTTCTGTGAGATTGTTTTTTCTCATTGCGTGATAATATTTCATAGATACAGCATTACCATTCACTTCAATTTCTTGCGACCAGATAAAAATAAGATGGTTTTCCTCTTCTAACCTTTTCTTAATTTCGTAGGATTCTTTTGTAAAAAATGCTGATGAGCAAATTGTTATTTTCATAATTAAGATTTAAACTTGATTAAATTTATAACCAACCTCGGGAAGCATTTCAACTATTGTCTCCAAAGGAATGCCTCTTAAAAGATTGTTATAACTTCCCTCTATTCTTTTAACAAATGTTGAACTGGAATGACTTTCTGGGTCATACCCCAAAGCATAAGTATTAAAATGAGGGTCTTCATCAAGATATTTATCAATCTCTTTATCTGAAAGTTTTCTCATAAATACTTCTGTTTTAACAACTCTTGAAATTACTTTATCTAAAGCTGTATTAACTATATGAATCCCTGTATAAAATTGATGGTTGTTTCCAGACAGAGATTGCAGCCGCTGAAATTCCTCTTCTTTTGATTTTGGCTTTTCAAGAATTTGATTGTTAAAATATGCAACTGAATCCATTCCAATTACAATAGCATCGGAATGATTTTTAGCCACTGCTTCCGCTTTTAATCTGGAAAGATTTTTTACCAATTCTTCTGGATTATTTCTCTCCGCTTGAGATTCATCCACATTACTTCCTTCTGTTTCAAAATCAATACCTAAATATCCAAATGCTTCTTTGCGGTAGGGAGAAGTTGTAGCTAAAATTAGTTTGGTCATAAAATAAAAAATGAATTAAAGAATTTTATCTAAATTTCCATCTATAGTGAAATCCAAACTAGCGCAAATTATAATTCTCATAATATTTTATTATACAAAAAAACCGCCTCTTTGGCGAGGCGGTTTTAACCTTATTCTCCTTGTTCACTATCTTTCTCTTTTAATATTTTTTTGCCCATTCCTTCAAAAGCCCTTAAGATTTCCAGAGGCACGGCAAAGACAATGGTGTTTGACCTATCAGAGCTGATATCATTGATGGATTGAAGAGTTCTTAAGTGAAGAGCGCCATTTGCTTCAGATAAAATTCGGGCGGCTTTTGCCATATTATCAGCGGCAATTACTTCTCCTTCGGCCTTAATAATTATTGCTCTTTTTTCTCTTTCTGCCTCGGCCTGCTTGCCAATCACTCTTTTCATTTCTTCCGGAAGAGTGATGTCTTTTAATTCCACATTATCAACCTTGATACCCCAGGGGTCGGTAGCTTTATCAATAATGTCCCTGATGCTTTCCGAAACCCTGTCTCTTTGGGAAAGAAGTTGATCCAAATCCACCTGTCCGACGGCATTTCTCATCGTGGTTTGCGCCAGCTGTGATATAGCATAGTAAAAATTCTCTACCTCTAAAACCGCCTTATCAGCAGCACTTACTTTATAATATATAACCGCATTAACGCTGACTGAAATATTGTCTTTGGTAATTGCCTCCTGATTTGGCACATCTACTGCCTTAACCCTTAAATCTATTTTTCGGTAAAACTGAATAATTGGCCAAACCAATCTCCAACCGGGCGGCATTAAACCGGAATACTTACCCAGGGTAAACTTAACTCCGTTTTGATATTGGTTAATCTGTTTAATAGAAATCAGAATAATAAACGCGATTATTCCTAAAATAAGATATATTGTATTTATCATATTTTTTAATGGTTAATATTAATATTTTCGACCTTTTTTTTAATATTTTTATCTGGAAAGTCGTCTTCCGAAACATATAATTCCCAACCACCAGGATACTCAAAACCATAGCCGAGTTTATCGTCATAAACATACCCTTGGGTTGTTATTTCTCCTGATACTGGTTCCATTGGATTGTAATAATTTTCTTAAACATAATTATTTAATATTATAACTTTTTTAGGGTTTAGTTATTCTAAAATACTGAAGGTAAAAAGTATTTTATCGTAGAGCGCTCTATTGCCTTCATCGTCCACGTTTAGTATCTGAATCTTAAGCAGTTTATCATTCTTTATAAAGTAAATATCTTCTTGAGACCAAGCCATAGGTGATTGGGGAGTATAAACCCTTACAGCTGGTATTCCGTCTATTTCCATATTTATCTCATCGGGAACGTTTTGGTGAGGAAAGTTTTCTTTAACCCATTTAACAAGGTCTGTGCCAGCGGGCGGACTGTAACTATCAACAAAAATAGAATGAAAAACATCAAAAAAAGCACCTGTTAAATCAGATTTTGTGCCGGTAAATGTTGCCAGAGACACGTTGTTTGGATCTTCAGCATTAAAATAGCACAGACATTCCCGGGGTCTTTCTTCTGGTGGACTTTGTTTGCAATAACCCGGCAAAGGACCATAAAGACAGTCTGTAGGATATTTCAAAGAATATCCATATTTTTCATTCATATAAATCTGCCAATCCTCTGTTGCGTATTCTATTTTGGTTTTCCCTACCTTTCCACATTTGATAGTTATGTCCCAGTTATCAGTATCAGTTGGAACCCACTGGCCTTCTGCCTCTTTGTATCCGGTCAGACCTCCGGAAACCGCACAAACAGCTTTATCCTTCCTATAACCGATTAATTCTGAAATAGTGCCAGCAGATATATTGTAAATATCTACTTCAAAGCCATTATTTTTTAAAAACTGTTCAATACTATCATATTGTTCACTTGATATGCGTTCAGCTTCAAATCCTTTTCCAGCTACAGTTTCTTCTCTTACTTCGGGATCTACATTAACAATCCACTTAAATTGAAACTCTTCTATCCCTGAAAAATCTATTCCAGTTTCTTGTTTAAGGTCTTCAAGAAGATTTGAGGCCTCATCTAAAAATACACACTCGCTTCCATTAAAGCACTTATCATGTCCACAGTCGCAAATTTTCACTTGATGGCTATTTTCTGGTGAACAACCACAGGGACCGATAAGACACAAGTTAGGAAAATCACTAGTTGCTTTACAACACAATGATGTTGATACTGTTCCTCCCGAATTTATGCAAGCTTGTTCTTTTTCAGTTAGCTCTTCAGGCGCTAAGGTTGATTGATAAACCAAATAGCCTAATCCTGCGACAATTATTATAATAATGATTGCAATTATTGTTTTTGACATATGTTTTTGTTATTAAAACCTATATTTTGACCTTTCGTTTCCATTCTACCAAAAACCGCTTCCGTGGAAAGCAAAAATGCCTTCTCCGCCAACTGGACGCTGTTAGAACCTGTTTAAGATATTACTGACAAACATCATTATTAACCGTTAAGTAATTTAAGACTACCTTTTTGATCCGCCGAGACAATGGGCGCAATTATCAAACCCTTGTTTATGAGCATCAATAAGATTGATAAATTTTACTTTATTGATACTCTTAACCAACTCAAGCCAAGGACAGGTATGTTGATGCACTTCCATATGATTTTTATCGTTATTTCCGATGTATAAAATTTTAGGCCTTTCAGTAAATTTTCCCCAAATTAAAAGCCAAATTCGCGCTACCGATTCAACGGCATCGTGAAAAATTAAATTAGTAATATCTATAAATTCTTCTTTCCCCTTTCTTCTGATTAAATCTCTTACATCTTCGTATCCTGATTTTTTATTTTCCGCGTCTTCTTTGTTAATCCACGCCAGGGAAAGACCATAAGATACTCTGCAAACATTTACCATTTCCTGCCAAACGTCATTATTGCTTCTCTTCAGCCCCTTATCGCTTGCGCTTAATTTATATCTTTCTTCTTTGTCTATTTTAATTATAGAACTTTTGGGCAGATTAAGAACAATATTATCCACTGAATTTTTGGAATATTTGCCTATCTCTACTATGCTTTCCTTGGGAAAAGATTTTTCCCATTCTTCTTCTATGGAAGGATGTAAACGGGGTGGAATAGGCCTTACTCTTTTGGCTCTGGTATAATCCCTGTAATCACAATGCAAAGGCATATAGGCGTCTGTAATGTAATGAGAGAGCATAAAAAGGGTAGTAGCAATTTGACGGGCGGAAAAAGTGGGAGACAAAGAAAGACTCTTTATGCTTGCGGCAGACAAATCACCTTCATAAGCTTTTCTCCTCCGTTCCCTAAGATAAAAAGCCAAGGGAAAATCGCCGAGTTTAAGCATATCGCCGACGCTATGAGTAAGAGCGATTACTCGATTAGGCAAATATCCTTCCTTTGACCAATAATGTTCATTTAATACTACTTCTTCTTTAAGACGTTCTAAACAAAGACGTTTTCCCTTGAGCCGGGATTTAAGTTCTTTGTAGGGCGCCCTGCTTCTTTTATCTTTACTTTTAGAACCCAGAATTTTGGGGTCGTTGGTCTGTTTAAAAATATGGCCGTATTTCATATCGCAGATTAAAGAATCAGGAATCCATGCTCCATCCCATACATTTGAGAGATAATATGAGAGAAGCTCTATTAATTTGTCGGTATGGTATACATTCCCTATTTTACCTTTAACGCTAATGTCATCTATAAGTTTAAAAGCCCGAAGGGCAATCCAGCCATGAGCAGCGCGTTTCATATTTTTTTTCTTTTATGTCTTTATTTTTAATATTATCGACCTTTCATTCTATTTTACCACAATAAAAAGAAACAACAAATCTCAAACGAAAAAATCGTTCTCCGCCTATTGGACGCATTTAGAACCATTTTTGCATTCAACTCAAACACCTTTATCTTAAACCGTTTTTATTACATTGGCCAAATTTTAATTTTTTGAGCATCGGTTTTAATGTCCGGTGTAATATCCCACCAACTGGTTTTGAGTTTATAAATACATTTAGCGCTGGCAGAAATATTTTTGACATTCTTCCTGACCTTCAAAATCATACACGGGTTAAAACCTTGAATCACGTTTGTTTTGTAAACTTTCCAATAAAGATGATAATTTTTTCTGCCGCAAGCATCTATCATGAATTTTTTAAAACCCCAATCAAATTCCCATGGGTTAATTTCAATCTCAATTAAATCAGAAACTATTTGACCGATTGGCGAGGGAATAAGTTTTAAAAGTTTATTTACCCCTAAACTTATCTTCCCGCTCAAAACTTTAACGCGTTTGATTTTATCATCCGGCGCAATATCGTAGGCAGTCACATCTGTTTTATTTTGACCATCACTTTTTAAATCAACCTGAAAAAGGAGTTCTTGAATTTTAAACTGCCTGCCAAGCATGACATTTAGTCCTAACTCAACAATATAATAATTAAATTCACCAAGCGTATTCTTGATTGACTTGGCTAAATCCGGTTGGTCAGATGGAATTTGATAGACGTTGGCTCCCGGCGCCGCTCCCACTACTACCTTACTTAATTCTTTTCTGATTTTATTAAGAGACCTGCTTTTACCAATTACTTTAAGCGGACGGGGTTCTCCTCCCCTCCGCATTTTATAAATACGCGTTTTTTCCATTGGCATAACTTCTGTTAATTTTTCTCTTTGCAATCCATACCTGTTTAAAAATTTTGCTCCCGAGGTGACCCCAACAGCGGGGATGGCTAAATGTTCAATTTCAAATGGTTTGTATATTTTAAATTTTGCACCAAACTTTTTCATATTTTTATTTTTTAGAATTTACGCGCCCTGAATCTGCTTACTTAAAATGAGCAGATTCTGTTTTTAATAAATATATGACGACCTTTATGTTATTTTACCAAAAAACTGAAAAAAAATATACCATGGTAAAACAAAACTTAAAAAGTTAAAAATCAGAGCTAATATTAAAAAATTGGGAGCGAGCTTTGCTCTGCTTCGGAGCCCCTGTTATTAAAACAATCCCGCGCACCGGCCGCCGAGCGGGATTGTTTTTTATAGGTGAAAGAAGAATTACTCTTTTTCTATTGATTTTACGGTATTGCTTGCCAAATCAATGGTAATCCAGTAATTCTCTCCTGTGCTTTCTTTCTCTAAAACCACGGTGGCAGTTTCTACTCGTGTTTCTATACTTGTCTCGGTTTTAGTAATAATCGGTTTTGAACTGATAACATCCAGAATCTCATAATCATTATCTTTTAATAAATCTTTAATTCTGTCGTCTTTCTCGCCAATCTCTTTAAGGAGCATCGCAAACATTTCTTTTTCAGTAGCGCTCCCTGGTCCGCTTAGTTGAACTTCGCTTATTACCACTCCTTCATCGGGTAAAAGTGTTTCTACTCTGTCCAGCTCAAGATAAAGCTTCTGCTTAATAGGATAAGGATACTCGGATTTGGGTCTTTCAATTCTGCCAGTTGAGAATGACACCGCTCCTTCTACTTTGCCTGTGGTCAGATTCACTGTGATTATGTCCTGATATTCATCGGACTTGAAAATCACATTAGCTCTTTTTTGCTCATTTGGGTCAGCGGAAGTAATTTCCATCCCGTCATCAGGGTCTTCATCTAAACGGAGTTTAAGAGGAGGCATTGGTTTGACGATTACTTCTCTTTCTTCTAAATCAGGAATCATTTCTTTAATCTTTAGCTCGCTTTTGGCAATTTCAATCGCTCTAACTTTTTCTTCTTCTGTTAAGGGAGTGATGTTAATCTTCATTTCAACCATTTCAAGTTTTTCTACTTTCTTTGCCTTAAGGTCTATTTCGGCAACTGAACCAGAAGATTCTATTATTTCGCCTGTTACAGGATCTTGGTAGGAGATGTAAAATTGTCCGGGTCCGCGCATTCCGCCCTTAGTAGCGACTTCGTCCTCCTCTGTACCGAGAGTTCTTTCTTCCAGTTCAGGAGGTAAATTCTCGCCTGGAAGAGTAAGTAGAACGAAAGCTTTACCGTCCTGCAGTTTTACTTGTTTAATCTCTACGCCGTATTCCTCCATTAACTCTTTAATTTGAGGGTCGTTTTTGGCGATTTCCATTGCTCTGGCTATCTGTAATTTTGGCTGAATTACACCAAATCCTACAACCAGAATTAAAGCCAAAGCAACGCCAGCTGGAACTAATCTTTTTGTCCAAAACATAATTGGTTTCTCCTTAAAATATCCAGAGTTAAGCAGAGCCATTTTGAGTTTTTGTTTATGGCTCTGAATTTCAATGTTTGGAGTTTCTATACTTTCTAATAGTTCGGCAATCTCACTACAAGTTTTTTTGATTAAGTCCTCTTGTTTCATATAATAACTCTGAACATTTAGATAATTATTTTTTACTTTTTTCGACCTTTGCGAGAACCTTCTGACTCTCTGTAAATATAACGCATTGGGTCAAAAAAGGTTGCATTATTCTATTAAATTTTTTAATTTTTCTAAGCCCCGATGTAATAAAGATTTAATCGTTCCTTGTTTTTTGCCTAAAATTTCAGCGATTTCTTTAATTTTCTTTTTCTCAAAAAACCTTAATACAATTACTTCTTGGTATTTAACGGGCAGTTTAAAAATTTTTTCTTGAATAGTCAAAAAATCCTGACGCTTTTTTAGTTCCTGTTCAGCTTCTAAAATTTCAGTTGAAGGATTGTGAACAGTAAAAGGTTCTGGAATTTTATCTAAAGAAACGGGTTTATGTTTATTTTTCCTAAAATAGTTGGCAATCTCATTATTGGCAATTCGGTAAAGCCAGGCGGAAAAGGGAATATTTCGCCATCTGAATTGCCAGAGTTTCTTTAGGGCCTTGAAAAATGTCTCTGAAGTTATATCTTGGGCAATTTCAAAATCGGCTGCTCTTTTTAAGATATAGCTGAAAATTTTGGAATAATATTGGTCATAGAGTTTGGCAAAAGCTTCCGGGTTCTTTTGGGCCTTTTTGACCAGTTCTTTTTCTTCTTTTAAATCCATAGCTTGCCCCCACACCAGAAATTTTATAAATTTTGGTGTGGGGGTGAACCAATACAAAAATATAGCGCGCTTTTACACTCTTACAGTATAACGTTTTTAAAGACAAAAGGTTGCATTTTTAATTAAAGCGTGCAGAGGATGTGTTTATTATAATGAGTTTTTTAATATTTTGCTAAACTACAAGAAAAACAAACCCGCTTCCATTAATTTGTTTGCGTCATTTCTCTTTAAAAAATCCAACCACCTCTCTCAAGCTTGCTCTCTTTCCGTACATTAACATTCCCATTCTGAAAATTTTTCCTGAAAGTTTCGTGATTATGCTAATCGAGATTATCAAAATCACAATACTTAGAGCAATCTCATGAAATGGCACTTCGGTTAATGGTAATCTCATCATTGTAATAAACGGGGAGGAATATGGAAAATATGTAAAAATCTTGGCGACCATTGAATTTGGAGCCATCATTATAAATTGCGCAAACATCAGAGGAATAATTGCAAATATGGTGAATATCATTGAAGTTTGTTGCGCTTCTCTTGCTGATGGGGAAATAGCTGCGGCGCATGCGATAGAAACCGCAAACAAAAAATATCCAAGGATAAAATAAAGAATCGCAAGAGCAAACACCGATGATATTTCTATCCCAGCAAATAAACCCGCAAGAGGACTATTAAATATCATAATAAGACCGACAAGAATCCAGATGCCAATCTGAAGTAAACCAACGCTTCCGTATCCAAGAATCTTTCCTCTAAGCAATTGGTCTGCTGATATAGATGATAACAAAAGTTCTCCTGTTTTACTCTCCTTCTCTTCTCCAATCCCCTGCATCAAATACCCGGATGAAGTCATAATACTAAGCATCAACAAAAAAGTAAGGGCATAAGGAAGTAAAAATCCACCCGCTTTCGATTTCTCTTCTTTAATATTGCCCTGTTCATCTAATGTTATCTTTTCTGCTACCATAGGATTTTCAATTTTTTCAGCAATTACATCATCAACATTTCCGTATCTTAACAGATTTTTCATCAAAAAACCTTCTATGGTTTTTGTCGGAGTTGAACTAAAGAAAGATTCATCTTTTGAATAAATTGTAATCTTGCTTGTATTAAAATAATCCTTCTGTATAACAAAAAATGAGGAAATATTGTCATTTATCCATGCCTGTTTTGCTGCTTCAATATCAGTGTATCCTATAAAATTTTGGTCTGGTTCCAAAAAATCCGAATAATCCACAAATCCTATTTTTTCGTTAGCAGTGGTTTGTGAGATTAATGAAGGAATGTAATGCATCGCAAACATTAATGGAAACATTACAAGCAGAGGCAGAAATATTGCGGAAAACAAAAATCCCTTCCTTTTGACGGTTTTTAGAAATTCGTATTTTGCGACAATCAAACTTTTATTTTTCATTTTCAACTACCTCAATAAATATTTCGTTTAATGAACGAGTTTTCACCTCAAACTTTTTGAGTTCAACCTTCCCAACTAAAGTTTTTAGGATGTTTTGCGTGTTTGCATCTTTTTCTAATATTAACTCTGCATAGTTTCCATAATCGTTTACTTTTTTGATGCCTTCAGGTTTTGGAAGTTTTCCTTCATATTCAACCATTAGCGAAAATCCATATTTGCTTTTAATTTCGTTTAAATTTCCATAAAGCACTTTTCTGCCTTTATTTATCATTAAAATCCTGTCACACATTCTCTCCACTTCATCTATCTGATGGGTGCTCATGATGATAGTCATACCCTTATTCTTCAGTTCAAGAATAATATCTTTATTCAATTTTTTGTTTATAGGGTCTAATCCATAGAACGGTTCATCTAAAATTAGAATATCCGGATTGTGAATTATTGAGATTATGAACTGTAGCTGCCTCTGCATACCTTTGCTCAATTCCTGGACATTTTTGTTTTTATATTCCTGAAGATTCAGTTTCTTTAACCAATAATCTATTTTTGAATCTACGTTCCCCATTCCTTTTAGGGTTGCAAAATATTTGATACAATCAAAAACTTTTATCTTTTTATACAGACCACTTTCCTCTGGGAGATAACCAATTCTTTCCTTTATCTTCTCCGAAAAAGTTTTACCAAATATCTCTACTTCGCCAGCGTCGGGTTTTAGGATATTAAGAATTGTTCTGATCATTGTTGTTTTTCCGGCACCATTCGGGCCAAGAAGACCAAAAACCTCGTCTTTTTTTACAGAGAACGAGATATCATTAAGAACATTCTTGCTATCAAAACTTTTCGTAAGATTTTCAACTTTTAATGCCATAATTATTTCATTAATCTGTTTAAACTATCAATCCAAGTTTTGTCTAATTCGCTGCTTTTTTCCTGTTGTATCGCCCAGCAACTCCACCATATTTTTTCTTCTCCATCTTTTCTTTCGTTGCCAATTAAAACATGCGCTTCCTGCCCTTCGGCCAGGTTATCTCCTAAAACAAAAATGACGCTTTTGAGTTTTTCTAAAATTCTGAAACCGTTTTCATCGGTTTTAATATAATTTCTATCTTCCGGCTCAATCCACTGGCTAATCGGAAAATCGCTTGCTTGTTTTAAAACCATTTCCACGGCTTTATTTTTGCTTTTAACAATCTCCTGCATCCTTTCTTCGGTGAAAACGCATCTTGCTTGAAGGTTTAATTTATGAAGAGTCGGAAAAAGGATTCTTCCGATTTCAAGATACTCTGGATTTGGATTTTCAAGATTCCCAAATTCAATAATCTGTTCCTGACCGTTTTCCCAGACAGATATTTTTTCCACTATTGCCGGCCATCCTTCCCTGAAAGGCGTCCATTCGCTCGGACTGACTCCGTCGGGCGGCTCAATTGTAAAAATGGGCCTATCTAAATAACGAGAGGCGCAAACTCCCGCAACAACAAAAATACAAATTCCCAAAATTACATAGAATAAAACTATTTTCTTCATATTTTTACTTTTTTCTTAACTCTATCACCGCAATCTCCGGCGGGCAGTTAAATCTTATTGGCAGAATAGTTGTGCCGATGCCGCGATTAACATATAAATAGACACTGCCTACTTTGAACAACCCGCTGGCGTATTTGCCGCGATTTTTTGTTGGCACCCAAAACGGCCTTATAAAAGGAATTCTAATTTGTCCGCCGTGCGTGTGTCCGGCCAAAATTAAATCAATTTTCTCTTTCCCCAAACTGTCTAAATTATTAATAATGTCCGGCGAATGAGCCAGTAATATTTTAGGAATATTTTTTTCTGTCTCTCCCATTGCTTTTCCCAGATCATCATTTCCAGTGTCCGGGTCGTCTACTCCGACTAAATAAAAATACCCGTCATCTCTGAATATCTTTTTATTTTCATTGCTTAAAATAATAATTTCGCTTTCTTCCAATAAATTTTTTAGAGAATTGATGCTAAAGTTTTTGTTCCAATAATGTTCATGATTTCCAAACACCCCAAAAATTTTCCCCTGCTCCTGCTTACCTAACTCCCGCCAAAATTCTTGGCAGGAATCAATATCTTCGGTTGTATGATCAATAAAATCGCCGGTGATAAAAATAAAATCCGGGTTTAGTTTTTTTATAATTTCTAAAATTTTTTTCTCTCTTTCGCCAAAATTACGAGAATGAAAATCAGTTAAGTGAATTATTTTCACTCCATCAAACGACTTGGACAGATTTTCTATTTCAACGCTTATTCTTTCAATTTTAATATTATTTGGTTCAAATAAAAAACTATACCAACCTAAGAACGCTAAAGATATTAAAAGGACTATAGCCAAAAATAATTTTCTTTTCTTATTTTTTGCGATGTTTCTAAATTCCATAAAGTAATTTTTATTTTTCGTCATACGAGTTTATTTTAATGGTCCAAAATAGCGGTTCTTGATCCGAGGGATAAACATCACGCAAAACCCAGTGCCGAAGTTGACAACCTTCAGCCGCGCCCCAATAAGCTCCTTTTTGATGGAAAATATCAAAAATATAAATATATTCAACATCATCGCGACTTATCAACTTAACACGCGCGCGGGCTCCGCCAGCCGCTTGAGAATTACTGATTACGCCCGCCACACAACAGGTTCTCCACCATTCAATATTAAGAATATCAAAATCTTTTGTGCCCATTGCAATTAACTCTTTGCTTATATTCTCGCGACGATTACTTAAAAGGGGGTCTTCTTTCCAATCAGACAACCGCCAAAACTCTAAAACTTTTCTTTCGTCATTTTTCATTACTGCTTTAAGGTAAGCATTAATTTTGGCCTCGGGAGTTTCATTTATAATCTTTTCTATAAAAGGTTGCGAGAAACACCTTATTATGTCTTGGAAAAGGAAACCAAGAATTAAAATAAAAACTATTAAAATTCCAATGATAATTTTTTTATTTATGCTCATAATAACTTTTATGACCTCCAACACCCTTCTAATGGTTCTCTTCCTTGATAAATTTTACCACTTGGGCTTATCCCATAATTCACGCATCGTTCACCTTCTTCTTTGTAAATTTTCATCCATTTGCCTTCTGCTATTTCGTTCCTTTCAAAAACGATTTTGGCGTCTGGTTTTCCAATGAATTTTCTTATTTTTTCAATGTCTTCTGGACTTCCATTAAAATTTCTTATCTCCTCAAGTTTTTCATTGCTAATAGGCTCTGGGCGAGAAAGAGGCGGCTCTCTGCCTAAAAAAACATTTCCTTCGTCGTCCACAGTGTAGTAATTACCGTTCTCGTCTTTGTAAATTCTGTAAGTTTTATTTTCTGCGGTGGCAGTTACATAATTTACGAAAGTGAGTTCTACATTTGGGTCGCCCAAAAATTCTCTTATTGCTTCTTTATCTTTCTTCTGGGTCGCTTCCCATTTCTCTGCCATCTCTGTAATTTCTTCTTCGGTCAGGGCAAAGTTATATTCGTAACTCATTAATTCCCCATTAAGCAGGCAAATCGTTATAAACCTATCCTCTGCTCTTGATAAAAATTGTCCTTTTTTCGATAGGATTTTACTGTAAAAATCTCCTTCGTTCATTTTTCTCCAGAAAGCATTATAGGTCTTTCTGTGTGTGTCTTCGTTTATCAATTCGTAATTTTCTGGGTCATCTACTATCTTTACCAGCAGATTTCTGGCAGTTTCTTTCGCTTGGTCAAGAGTAACCCATTGCGTTTCTTTTGTGCAGGATTGTGTTCTCTTTAGTGTTTCATTAGTTTTTACATCTACTTCTGTGGTGAAACCTTTGTTGTCTTCGTAGATTTCAAGCACCCTTAATTGGGTAAAATCTGTCATTACGGCGGCTCCGGGTATCCCGGCATTAAAGTATTCCGTTTTTACCTCTTTGAAGGTTACTTCTAAATCTTCTCCGAACATAGCTTTAATGTTTTGGATTGCCTCTTCTCTTTGCTCGACGGTTCTGGTCTGATTATATTCTGCCAATGCTTGTTCTGGTGTTATTATTTCGTTTACGGTTTCTTCCTTGACGATGTCTTTCTCTGATTCGTTTATTCTATATTTTATGTAATCGCCAACTTCTGCTACCGCCTTTTGCCAATCTCCCAGCCGCCATCCATCTTGGTAGAAAGAATAACTAACTACTGCTGTTCTAAAACCGATCCAACCAACTACCACAATTAAGATTCCTACGATGATTTTTTTATTTCTAGTCATACAAACTTATTTTATTAAATTTCTGTTATTCGCTATTTTCATCCATTAAGTATTTATGAATATTTTCTAAATGCTCTTCGTAGGTTAGAGCAGGATGAATTTGCCCTTCGCTGTCGTGTAAATAATAAAAATAATCGCTGGGCTGGTCGCGGACTACTGCTTCAATTGCTGCCAGTCCCGGGTTACAGATTGGCGCCGGTGGTTTGCCTTCATGCAGATAGGTATTATAGGTTGAATCGAATTTATAATCTGCTGGCTTAATAATCGGCCACCAGTTTCCCGGTTTTCCTAAAGCATATTGAACAGTAGCGTCTATCTGAAGAGGCATTGGTTTAAGTAATCTATTCCAAATAATTCCCGCTATTAATGGCATCTCTTCTTCGTTGGCCGCTTCTCTTTGAATAATTGAAGCGAGGATAATTGCGGTATCGTTACGGATGTTCTGCTCTTTGAATTCCTTGAAGATTACTTGGCATTTTTCATTAAAATTATTTTCCATTCTTTTGGCTGCTTGTTTTCCAGCATCTTCAAAATTTAGCACTTGAAGTAAATAAGTGTCGGGAAATAAATATCCTTCTTCTATATTAGTAAGGAATTCTTCTGTTGTATTTTCTGTCCAGCCAAGTCCTCTCTGTGCTGTCTCTGCTATTTCTTCTTTTCTTAGCCCCTCGGGTATCACTATCCATCTTTGGTATGGATAATTGACCAGTGTTTCCGCTAAAATCCAAACGCTCATATTTTTTGAAACTTTATAACTCCCTGGTTTTATTTTTCCTTGCCAACTTTTTGTTTTTAAAACGAAGTTGAACGCCCATTCGCTTCTTATATATCCCTGCTCTTTTAATTTGGGAATTAATTCTTCTTCGGTTGTACCGAGATTAATAACGATTCTTTCCATTTCTAATTCTTTTTCTGGTGCTGAAAATAAACATTGGTATACTCCAATAGGAATCCCTATTAGTAAAATTATCCCACCTATGATTGCAATTTTTTTATTTCTTGTCATAGTTTAAACCTTAAATAAATTTAAAACCTGCTTTAATTATAGCAGGTTTTGGTAACTAAGAAAATCAGAGTTCTCTATGCTCTATTATGTTTTACAATGCTCCGAGGGACGGACGATGTTAGAAGCTGGTTTTATAAAAAACCAAGCCCGAGAATGGGCTTGGTTTTCATCTGTCTGATTTTGCTGAATCAACCCTTCGGTTATTACTCAGGGTTGATACTGAGCTTGTCGAAGTATCAACTTTTAAACGCGAGCTACATTTGTTGCGTTTGGTCCTTTTTCAGAATCAGTCTTCTCAAAAGACACCCTGTCACCTACTTTTAGCTCTTCGTAATTTACGCCCTTAAGCTCATTCTTGTGAAAAAACAAATCTTTCTCTTCGCCATCAACGGTAATAAATCCAAATCCTTTATCTGAAACAAGGGTTTTAATTGTTCCTTCCATATAGTTTAGATATAAGTTAATTTAATTAATGTTTTAAGGTTTTATCCTAAAGTTTAGTTCCCAGAATAAACTCGACTAAATTTTTACTAGACAACTATCTTACATGAATAAGATTAACATTAAAAAAACAATTAGTCAACCTAAAACAATTGAGGAGGGTTAACACCATTTTTCCCTCTGGTAAAAAACTCGCTATAAAATTCTCAATTTTTGTTTAACTTTTTTTACTACATCTTCAATCTTCCAGTCAGTTTTAAGTAAAAAATCATAAACTTTATTTTCTAAGGCAACAGCTGTAATTTCAATATCATTTAAATCTGTCCAAATAATCACTGGAACACCTTCGCCCCAATCATCTATTCGCAACTTCTTAAGTATAGCAATTCCATCCATTTTCGGCAGTACGATGTCAAGTAACACTAAATCAGGATGCTCTTTCAAAGCAAGTTTTAATCCTTCCTTGCCATTTTCTGCCTTTATCACATAAAATCCTTCTCGGCTAAATTTATTAACCAACGACATCAGTGTAGATAATTTTCCTTCAATAATAAGAATTTTTTTATTTAGTTTAGTCATATTTATATTGACTAAATTTATTGTTTTTACTCAAAAAAATAACAACAATTTTCCTGCGATCGTCTATCTCAAAATCTAAATAAGAAAGAGCTTGTTCAAACGAATGAACTGTCCATACATTAAAACCATTTTCTTCAAGTCTTCTTTTGACCCTTTTAATTAAAGATTCATTATCTTCTATAATTAAAGCTATTTTGTTTTCTTGCTGTAATTTTCGTTGAAGTTTTCTTGGCTTTTTTTTCATAATTTTATTATGTAGAATAATTTATTTAAGATAACTTTTTATCTTATGGACGATTTCTTTTGGTGTATAGTTGGACTTAACTAAATAATCTCTAATTCCTAATTTAAGCGCCTGTTTCTTTATTCTCGAGCCATCATAATTTGAAAAAACAACAACTAAAAGCGAAGCGGTTTTTGAATTTTTTCTTAGTTGCTTAAGAAAAAAAATTCCATCTTCTTCTGGAAAAAGAATATCAAGTAAAATTAAGTCCGGTTTTTCCTTTTTGGCTAATTCCAAGCCCTTTTTTACATTTAAACTTAAAATTATTTCAAACCCGGCTTGAGAAAACTTTTCTTTATAAATTTCTGCTAAAAATTTTTCATCCTCAATCAAAAGTATTTTCTTCATAAAATCCCATGTCTCTTTTAATAATATAAATTTACATAAAGTCGTATTTAATCTTCATAATCTTATAAACCGTCCTTTTTGAACAAATAACTATTATTTCATCGCCAACTTTTCTGCCCAAAAGAGCTTTTCCTACTGGTGACCGAAAAGATATCTTTCCTTCATCGGGATTGGCTTCTAATTCTCCAACAATTATAAACTCATTATTTTGACCATCTTTTTCTTTTAAGGTCACTCCGGCTCCCAAATTTACAATATTCCGCTTTTGCTTGGAAGGTTTTTTAATTAATTCAACATTTTTCAAAATATTTTCTAATTCAATTATTTTTGTTTGCAAAAAATCCAAATTACTGGATTGCAAAAGTTGAGAGAACTCCTTTTTTGTCTCGGAAAATTCTATCTGCTTTAATTCTTCGTATTCTTTTTTGATATTTTCTAATCCTCTTTTAGTTAAGTAAAATTTTTCTTCCATTAAAAAAATAAAAAAAACCGGGTTGCTGATAAAACTTTTACGAAGTTTTTTCGGCAACCCGGCTGACTTAAAAATTTATTTTGAGCCCCGTGGCTTTCCGTCCTTCGATCACTCGAAGTATGGCTTTAATTTTTATTATTCTATTTATTGTTTTATAATAACTGTTCTAAAAACCGTGTCAAGTGGAAAACAATTATTTCAAGAAATAGCTTTTTCACCTAATTTATCTATTATTTTAATAAAAAGTCGAGTTAGATCAGGATCAAATTGGCTGCCAGCTTGCTTTTCTATTTCCTTTAGAGCTTCTTGTGAACTAATTCTTTTCTTATAGGGCCTTTTGCTATAAACCATCACATCGTAAGCGTCAACAATAGCAATTATCCTGGAAATAAGCGGAATTTCTTCTCCTTTTAATCCGTAAGGATAGCCTTTTCCATTCCACCACTCGTGGTGAGCTAAAACGGCTTCGGCAACAGGCATCAGTTCAGGTAATGATTTAATGACACGATAACCTATTTTAGAATGTTTTTTTATCTCTTCCCACTCTTTTGGAGTTAAGGGTTCTGATTTTGTAAGTATATCTGTTGATATAGCCACTTTACCAATATCGTGCAAAACAGCTAAAAGTTCTAATAAATCCATTTCGCTGTTTGATAAACCAAGGCAGTAACCCATCCGCACCGCCAATCTCCGCAAACGTTGAGCGTGCTCCCGGCTTTCATAGCTTTTTTTAGCCAACGTTTTTTGTAAAGATGAAAATATTACACTACGGATTTTTTTCTCATTAAATATTTTATTCGTATACATTATATCTTCAGCTTTTGCGAGCACTTCCCGCAGATTCTGCTTCGGTTTCATTCTACTGGCTATCCCTAATGTAATACTGGCTGATATTGGATATTGAACAGACTTGAAACAAACATCCTGAATTCGGCTACAAAGCCTTTTGGCTGTTTTCTCGCTAGTTTTAGGTAAAAGGACAACAAACTCATCTCCTCCCCACCGAGAGATTATATCTTTTTTTCGACAAGCTTTTTTTAGCGCTTGGGCTATGTTCTGCAACAGCTTATCGCCTTGCGAATGACCAAAGCCGTCATTAACGAGTTTTAAACCATTGACATCTCCTATAACAATACTTATCGGTAATTGTCTTTTAGTGTTTAACCGTTTCATTTCTTTCTCAAAAAAGGAGCGGTTATACAAACCAGTTAACTCATCGTGCTGATTTCGATATACAATCTCTTCCTCTATCTTCTTACGCTTGGTGATGTCACGAATTACACCTGCTATTCCTATAATTTTTCCTTCTGTATTCACAACTCTTTGCTTAACAACATGAAAACATTTTTCACCAAGAAACTCTTCCCTAGAGACAAAACCAGATTTTAAGGTCTCTATATCACTTTTTCTACAATGCTTAGCAACTATTTTTGACATAAAATCAAAATCCGTCTTATTGATTATATCTTTTACTTTTATATCGAAAAGTTTTTCATGTCTTTTATTGGCAATTAAATACCTAAATTTTTCATCCTTAAGAAAAATAATGTCAGTTGAGGAATTGATAAGCAGGTCAATTTTCTTTTGATAGTTTTTAATTTCTTCGTCTGCTTTCTTGCCCTCGGTGATATCTCTATGAACTGCCATTTGGGCAATAATATTTCCGTTGACATCTGCTACCCTTGACGAGGAAATCATTATCGGAAAGAGCGTACCATCTTTTCTCTTGGCGACCAACTCTCCTATCCAGCCGCCTTCCATTGTAGTTTTAAGCGCCTTTTTCAACTTCTGTATCTGATCTTTGGCGTAGATGAAAGCAATTTCTTTCCCTATTAACTCTTTTTTTCTATAGCCAAACATTTTAATAAATGCTTTATTCATATAGGTAATCTTACCATTAAGACTGCCCATAGCCACGCCGTCAACCGAATTCTCAATAGAGTGCGAAAATAGTTTCAGCTCCTTCTCTATTTTCTCACACTTGGCAATTTTTCGCCTCAATTCTATATTTTCTCTGAATAATCTATCTTTTTGTTTTGAATTAATTATACTCATATAAATTGGTGAATTAATATATTAATATATTTCATTCTACCAAAAAACCGTCCCGCACAAAAGCAAAGCTTTAGGTAAAAGGGGTCAGGTACCTTTTTTAACCTGCTTTCGCTTTTCTTAAGATTCTCTGAATAAAAGTTGCTTTTTTAATTGTGTATGTATCACGGTCATCTTTATGCTCTTTTGCTAACTTTTCTTTTAATTTATTATATTCTTTAATAGCTTCTTTGTGTCTACGAAGATAATCTCTAAAAACTATGTGATTTTTCCAAAGCTTATCATTTAATTTTTCAATATGTATATAATAGATTCTATTCATCTTGCTACCTTTTGCAAAAAAGTGTCTTCCTGCTATACCTGCATCTCCTTTATACTCATAACCTAATTTTTCAAGCGGTTTAATACATTTTCTTCCAATTCTTAAAGATTTCACACCGATAGCTATATCAATTATAGGTTTAGATTTCACTCCTGGTATTGAGGTACTTCCAACATGTTGAATGTCCTCAATATACTTTCCAATTGAAGAACACAGCAACTTTTCTTCTTTTTTGTATAGCCTTTTCCATTCTGGCACATAAGGAGATAATTTAACCTTTCCTCTTTGCAAACCTATAATTTTTGCTTTTCTCATATTCTTTATCCTATCAAAAAATCGCCTTTCCGCCAACTGACAGAGGCGATTTTTTAGAGCAAGCTCCCTTGCCGCCGAATAATAACATTTAAGAAATGTGGTTTAAGCAAATATCACAAGCGCCGCAATTTTCTTTGGTAAACTCTTCTCCAAAATATCTAAGCAGAAACCTCCTTCGGCAATTTTTGGATTCGCAATATTCTACAATCTGATTTATCTTTCCCTGAATATGATTCCGCTCATCAAGGCTACTAATCTGCTCAAGAAAATATTCATGCTTCATTTTATCTCCATAAGAATAAAATAAAACGCATTCACTGGGAAGCCCGTCTCTTCCGGCCCGGCCAATCTGTTGATAATATTCTTCAATTGTCTTAGGAAATGTATAATGAACAACCAAACGGATATTCGGCTTATCAATGCCCATACCAAAGGCAATGGTCGCAACCATGATAGAGGCATTGTCTTGAATAAACATTTCCTGGTTGCGTTTTCTAGTTTCTTTATTAAGACCAGCGTGATATGGCAGGGCATTAAACCCTTCTATATTTAGATTAGTGGCAATATTTTCAGTGTCTTTTCTGGAAAAACAATAAATAATTATTGACTCATTTCTATGTCTCTCAAGGAGTTGAATAAGTTTAGAAAAAGTGCTATTGCCTCTTTTCCTGAAAACAAAAAAACTCAGATTTTCTCTGTCAAAACTGGAAACAGCTATCTTCGGCCTATCCAAAGAAAGCTGTTTTATAATATCTTTCTGCACTTCCGGCGTAGCCGTTGCCGTGAGAGCGATAATAGGAACTCCTGAAAACTGTTTTTTAATAAATTTAAGATTGCGGTAATCCGGACGAAAATCATGGCCCCATTCAGAAATACAATGCGCCTCATCAACGGCAATAAGATCTATTTTTAAGGTTTGTAAAAAACTGCGGAAACTTTCCAATGCCAATCGCTCCGGAGCCGCATAAAGAATTTTAATCTTTTTTTCCAATAATTGCTTTTGAATCTGGAAAATTTCTTTAGAAGAAAGCGATGAATTGATATACTCTGCCGCAATGCCGTTGGACTTCAAGGCGTCAACCTGGTCCTTCATTAAAGAAATAAGGGGAGAAATTACCAATGTAAATCCTTTGAATTTCAAAGCCGGGAATTGATAACAAAGAGATTTTCCTCCTCCGGTTGGCAGAATTATAAACGAATCTTTTCTCTCTAAAACATTGTTTATAATTTCTTCCTGAAAAGGCCTGAATTGCTCGTGACCAAAATATCTCTTTAATAATTTTTTCATTATATTTTATTCTACTGTGTTTGTCCCGCGCTCTCTAATATCTCACCGAGTTTTTTCATTTGTTCACCGTACAAAGCCCAATTGCCGCTGCGTTGAGCCTGTATAGCGCGATTAAAATAATCTTTGGCCTGCTGGATTAAATCCAAACCCGCAGAAGGTTTTACTGGAGCGAATTTAACTGCTTCCTGGTCAGCAGAGATTGCTCCGCCAAACACGTCGGCTAAGGCAAGCTCCAAGGTCTCTTCCATAGCAATGCGGTTTTCGTGAGCAACAATTACTCTTTTTAATTCCGGTATCTTGCCGCCTTCAGCCCGCAGGTAAATCGGCTGAACGTAAATAAGCGATTCTTCAATCGGAATAACAAGCAGATTGCCTTTGATAACTTCAGAACCCCTCTGGTCCCAAAGGGAAATCTGGCGTGAAATATCCGCGTCCTGATTAATGCGATTGTTAATCTGACTTGGACCAAAGACCAGTTTTTGCTTGGGAAAACGGTAAACCACCAACTGGCCGTAAAATTCTTTGTCATTGCGCGCTACCATCCAAGCCGAGAGATTGTCTTTACCGCGCGGGGTAAAAGGAATCATTAAGATAAACTCTTCCTGCTCTTCGCCCGGCAGTTTCATAATCATATGTCTCATCATTGGGTCAGCCTCCGTTCCGCCTACAATAATCGGAATCTGCCACTGATCTTCTTTGTTATAAAAAATCTGCGCCTCATCCATATGATAAATCGTGTAAAGTCCGGTCTGATAGGCGAATAAATCCTCTGGATATCTGATGTGAGTTCTCAAATCATCGCTGAGCTCGTCAAGCGGCAAAAACGAATCTTTAAAAATCTTGGCATAGGTTTTAATAACCGGATCGTCTTTGTCCGCAATATAAAACGTCATTCTTCCGTCATAAGCGTCAATCACCACTTTAACTGAATTTCTGATATAATTGATGTTTTTCCCGGGAAAAGAACTAAACACGTCTTTGACCAATTCGGCATAAGGATAACGATCTGAAGTGACGTAAGCGTCATAAATCCATTTCAATTTGCCTTCTTTGGTAATGACCATATAAGGATCGTGGTCCATGCTCAGGAAAGGCAGAACCCGCCTAACTCTTTCCTCTATATTACGGTAATACATTATTCTTGAATCTTCAGTGATATCGTTGGATAAAAGAATTTTCAGAGACCCGAATCTTAGGGCAAACAGCGCTTTGCGAAAAATTGATTCAATTTTTACGCCGCCTTCTCCTTCATATTCTGTAAAGACATTTTCCTCGCCCGAGGGGTAATTAAACTCTTTTGCTTTGGTGTTGACCACCACCCAGTCGTTAGTCAGCTCTCCATAATATATTTCCGGTCGGCTCACTGCAAGCGATTCTATATCAGAGGAAGGTGGCAAATCTTTCAAAAACAGCACTGGCAAACCCTCTGGGGTTACCTCGTTAACCGGGCTTAAAGTAAGCCCAAAGCCGTGAGTAAAAGTAAGGCGCTCGTTGATAAAAGTACGTTGAGGCAGGCTTGTGGAATTAAGCTCTCTGGGAGAGAGCAAAACTTGGCGAAAATCGCCGTTTAACTGATAGCGGTCATTGTCAATGGAAACAAAATCATAGTAGGTGCGGATTTCCTGAAGCTGGCCAAAAGTATCAAGCAAGGGCTCGCGGTCCCAAATCCTCACATTTTTAATAGTGGAACGATTGTTGTTAATATCATCTATGGTAAGCAAGGCTTCGCCGGTTAAATCGCGCTCTGTTACCGTATCCAGGATAAAAGCTTTTTGCGTGGCCTCAATATTGTGTTTAATATAAGGAGTTTCTTTAACCAGCTCGTTTGGTAAAACCACAAATCTCTGTAGGGCAACAGGATACACCCAGCCGCCCAAAATTAAAGTTACGACATAAATACTGACAGCTAAAACAATAAAGCGGTTGCCCGGTTTAAAAATATTAAGCACAGCCAGCGCGGCAGCAACTGCGGCAACAAAAACGAGTATTTTCAAAAACGGCAAAACAGCATGAATGTCAGTAAAGCTGGCGCCGGTAAACGGTCCTGTAGAGCTATAAAGCAAAGAGGGTATTTTGACAGCATAAATTTTAAAACTTGTTAAAATAAACAAAAGAGCAACCAGGATTGATAAATGAACCTTGGCAGTTTTTTCTATTAACAGCGCTCCCGCAATGCCTGGCGTTGTGTCTCTTAAGGTAATGGCGCCCCGCAAAAAGTAAATAACAGCCGCGCTGATTAGAGACATAACAATAATCCAAAACCCCAGCCCGAGCAAAAACTGAATAAACGGCAGACTAAAAAAATAAAAAGCGATATCGCGGCCAAATATCGGGTCAAACGCATTAAAAGGCACTGCGTTAAAATACTTAAGCACTGTTTCCCATTTGCCTGCTCCGACCAAGCCGGTCAAAAGTCCGAATAACAGCGAAACCGGCAAAATGAATTTATCAATATATTTCTCTAAATTTAACTCTCTAATCTGGCCGACTCCGCGCTGTACGCTTTCGCGCGAACGGATAACAAATGGCCTTGATACAACAAGCCGCTTGGTCAGCCAAAAATTACCGTAGATAATAAAAAAGCTCAAAATGCCCACTCCTAATCCCAGAAAGATTTTGGCGCCGAGAATTGTAAAAAAAATATTGCTAAAACCAATTTCCTCAAACCAGTACCAATCAGTAAGCATCCGAAAAATGCTAGGTACTATAAAAATAGACAGCAATATTAAGCCGTAAATAATGTAAGAAATAATATGTCTTGAAGCCATAATTTAGTAATTTTTTGAAATATGCTTGCTCTGCTATAATAATATGCGGCATTGCCGCATTTGTCAAAATTTACTCTACCTTCATCAAAAATTTAATTTTTCTTTGGTGTAAAACAGCAAAGAAGTGATTATTAAAGAATTTATCTAAAAACAACTTACTTTTCATATCAATTTTTTTTATTTTTACTTATTTACTGGACTTAAAAATCGCGACAAAATCACGACACTAATCACGACACTAAATATTTAACACATAAAAACTTGCTGGTCCCCGCTCCTCTTTTTTTATCAATTTTGTTTTTAGAATTTCATTAATGTACCGTTGGGCCGTTCTTTTATTAATATTCAAAATATTTACTATATCATCACTTGTTATTTTGCCCATTGTTATTATAAAATCAACTATCTTTATTTGATTCTTATCCAAATATAGTTGTCTCCCAATTTTATTTTTCATTTTTACATCAAGACTTAACGGAATAAGTGTCTCCCGAACACGCTGCATTTCAGAAGTAAAACCCCAAACAAAATATTCAAGCCAATTGGTTAAATCTGCTTTCAAACATTCCTGATAATTTTTACCCAAATGAATGGCTTTATAATAGGCCGGCCTATCTTGATTATAATAATCTTCCAGGGCAAATAACTTACGGAAATCATATCCTCTTTGGTAAAGAATAAGGGTGGCTAAAATTCTGGCTGTCCTGCCATTTCCATCGGCAAAAGGGTGGATAGCCGCAATTTCGGCGTGAGCAATACCAGCCACAATAACAGGACAAACATCTTCTTTTTTGACTTTATCTATCCAATTAACTAAGTTCTTAATTAATTTCGGCACATTTTTGGCTTCCGGTCCGGTATAGGATATTTTAATAATCTCTCTACCTCGACGACTAACCACATAAACCTTATCTTTTCTAAAATGACCGCATTTTTCCTCGGCAAGAGTATTCTTAGTTACCAGTCGATGAATTTCTAAAACTGTCTTAACCGTAATTTTTCGTTTTTTCTCTACAAATCTAAACACGTAATACATTGCCTCCTGATAGTTCTTTATTTCAAAAATATCTCGTTTAGGCGCATCAACTTTCTGGCCAGTCAATATCTTTTCAACCTCGTAACGATTAAGGATATTCCCCTCAATGCTTGTAGAAGAGTGAATCATTCGAACCAAGGCCTGGCGCCTTAATTTTGCTTCTTGCTTGGGAAGAATTGAGGTATGCGAAACCAATGACCTAACCTCGGCAATCTCTATTAGGCGATTTAGAATTTTATGAGTAATTATATATTTCGGCTTGAACATATATTTTGATTCTCTTTTTTTTATTATATCACCCCGTTAGAAGTTTTGCTAATCCACACAGACTTTACCAAAAAATTTAAACATAATTTTATATTTATTAAATTTCTCTCAACTTCGGCCTAAATTTTAGTTATTTATCTTGCCTCTTGACAGAGGGTCTATGGTTTGCTATTCTAATAATAGAATACATACGAAAAAGCACCTTTTAAGGTTTTGTCCTTACGCGGTGCTTTTTCATTTTATATTCAAGTTTTTTTCTTAATTGCTTATTTCAAAAATCTTATTTTTTTCTTTAAATCCCTTAATCAATCTAATTTTTGATTCAGGAATTTTGAAATGGGAAGCAAGGGCATTAATTACTGCTTTATTCGCTAAACCTTTTTTCGGCTTTACTTTAACCCGAACTTCAAAACTGTCTTTTGATTTTTCAATTACTTCTTCTTTATTTGAATTTGGGAAAACCTTAACCTTAATCGGCTTTAAAAAATTTTCCATAATTTTATTTTACTAAATTCCCCTAAAGTTCGGCCTAAATTTTAGTAATTTATCTTATCTCTTGACAAGGAGCATGGGTTTGATATAATGAATATATCACGATGAGGGGACACACCTAAGGTTTTGTCCGAAGGTTAATGCCCCTCCTTATTTCTCCTTATTTGAAAACACCCCTGCAAGGTTTCGTTCTTATGGGGTTTTTTCATACTTCAATTTTTCTTTCAAGGTATTCATAAAAGCAATATTCGGAATAAATTTCCTTAAAAGAGATGAGTAATTATCCCAGTCGGGAACAATCAGTTTTAATAATTTGCCCTGTTTCTGAAGATACTCAATTAGGCAATGAAAGTCGCCATCACCGGAAACAATAACTGCCTTGTCATAGTTAGGATATTCAATCATTGCGTGCAAAACCAATTCAGCATCAACATTGCCTTTCACTTTGCCATCGGGTAAATAAAGAGTGGGTTTAAAAATTACAATATATCCTTGCCGTTGCAAAGAAGTATATAACGCTTCATTGCCGGTAACGTAGCCAATAAAAAGAAATACCTTGCTAACCCTATATTTATCCTGTAAATATTTTCTAAATCGTCCAAAATTAAGCACCCATCCTTGGTTACGAATTGATAAATTAAGATTTTGGCTATCTATGAAAGCGTAATTATTTTCTCGTTGGTTCATATAATTTTAATTTATTAAATTTCTCTCAACTTCGGACTAAATTTTGATTATTCAATATTGTAAGTGAAAACTTTTACTGGAATTCCCTTTTTGTGGGCTTTATTAATAGTATCTTTTGTGCCCATACTTTCATTAACATGAAAAGCTATCAATTCATCTGCTACTTCTACAATCGCTGAATTTCTCTCATAATATGTTTCTTTGTTTAAAACCTTATTCTTTCGGTTCTCAACGAGAGATGGTGGATTTATTTCTTTGATTTTTGTTAATTGAGTAATAAGGTCTTTGGCTTGTTGTTTAGTAATAACTCTTTCTTCGGCACGTTTATGATAATGTGAAGCAAAAATCTCTAAAGTAGTTGGAAGAAATACTTTAATCGTTTTAGCGGTTGGGTCTAATTTTAATGCTTCGTCGGCAGCAATGGAATCAACATTTAAAGCTCCGCCGGTAATAATTCCGTCTCCTTTGTTTATAATTTCTCTTACATTATCTCTAATATCTTTTTCTAATACCTTATTTATTTTTCTCCAGCTTCCGCTAATAG
>JBARPC010000016.1:0-80860 GCA_049642725.1 Minisyncoccales bacterium
AACTCAATTAGGGTAAAACCTCGTTTAGTAAATTTTTTCATATTAAATTTAAATTAAAAGCTTTTAATTTTTAGGATTCGACCTTTTATTATTTTCTTTTTTTATTATAACCCATTTTTGGAAATTACACCTGTGGAAAACTCAGGAAGTAAAAAATTTAAAACAAAAAACAAAAAAATACAAGTTAAAATCAAAAAGTTTTCTTGCCTCTAATAGTAATTAAGCTAGCAGCTACAATATTAGATAACTCTATCGTTTCATTAAGTAAAACATCAGCATTTTCCTTAGATGATTTATTTGTATCTCTAAGAAGTCCTAACCAATATTTACTTTCATTAGCTGATTTTAATGCATGGCTAAAAAAATTGGCAAAATCTCTGCGTCCATTTGAACCATGCGCTTCAATAATATTCGCTCCAATACTTGTGCCAGACCTTAAAAGTTGTTTTGCTATAATCTGAGAAGAAAAATCTTTTGGTAATTTATCAATAAATTCTATAAGATTAAGGGAATATTTATAAGCTCTCTGTTTTAAATTATTTTTGGGTTTTTCGTTGTATTTTTGGATTTTTTGTTTTGTGTTTTGCATTTTCTATAGTGCTGTTCCAATAAAGTTGTACATAGGAATAAACACAGCCGCAGCAATAATTCCTACAATTAAAGCTAAAAAAACAATCAAGGCAGGTTCAATAACGCTTAAAAGAACATCAAGCGCTCTTTCTACTTCTTTCTGGAAAAAAATAGCTATCTTGCTCAAGCTGCCTTCCAGCTGTCCTGCTTTTTCTCCAGTAGCAACCATTTGGGTAAAAATAGGCGGAAAATAATCAGGATGTCTGATTAAAACAGAGTTTATGGTTCTTCCCTTTTTGACTCCTTCATTGGTCTCTAAAACAATATCTTTATAAATATTATTATTAACAATATCGCTGCAAATTCTCAGGGACTGGGCAATAGGCAAACCGCCGGCAATCAAAGTAGAAAGGTTTTGCGCAAAGCGGGATAGATAAAACATTTTCAAAAAATTACCTAAGACCGGAATATCTAATATATGCTTATCCATAAACTCCTTGCCTTCCTTTGTCTTTCTAAGATAAAAGAAAGCAAAAGCTAAAAGACCCAAAACCAAAACCAGTATAACTAAAAGCCATTTTCTTAAAAATGCAGATGCTGCCAAAACTATTTTGGTGAATAAGGGAAGTTCGTTTTCAGAAGCAGCAAATATATCAGCAAACTGGGGCATAACAAAGAAAATAATTATGCCAATTACAATAAAAGAAACAAATATTACCAAAATTGGATAAACCATTGCCCCTTTTATTTTTGACATAAACTCATACTGTCTTTCTAATCTATCTGCTAAATGCTTTAAAACTTCAGAAAGCTTTCCAGACGCCTCACCTGACTTTATCATATTAACATAAAAAGGAGAAAAAACTTCCGGATACCTTTTAAATGCTTCTGATAAAGCTGTGCCTCCTTCTACTGACTTGGCTATTTCTAAGACCTTTTCTCTAAAAACAGGGTTTTTTTGCTGTGAGCCCAATGTTTCCAATGACTCTATTAAGGGAACACTTGCCTCAAACATCATAGAAAGCTGACGGGAAAAAATCACTATATCTTTCTGGCTTACCCGATTAAAAATCTTTATATCCCTTAACCAAACAGGAATTAAACTGGTTTCAACTAAAGAAACTACAGAAAGATTGTGGCTTTCTAAAACATCCGAGGCGCTTTCTCTTGAACTTGCCTTTATAACACCCTCTTGCATTTCCCCTTCTTCTGTTCTTGCTTGATATTTGAACTTCATAATAAAATGTCTAATTTAGTCCAAAAGTTTTTTTAATTCAACCGGGTTTAAAGAATAAGTTAAAGCATTTTTTAAAGCAACTTCTCTATTGCGAACTAATTGGGCTAAAGCATAATTTAAAGAAACCATTCCTTTTTTTCTGCTTGTCTCAATGACTAAAGGCAGTTCATGGATTTTGTTCTCACGAATTAAATTAGCCACTGCTGGGCTGGAAAGCATTATTTCACAAGCTGGAATCAAGCCGCCCCTAATTCTGGGGACTAAACGTTGCGAGATAACACCGAGCAGGGAACCAGATAACTGCGCCCGGATCTGATCCTGTTGTTCCGCTGTAAAACTGTCAACAATTCTATGGATTGTTTGCGCCGCAGAATTAGTATGTAAGGTGGCGAAAACCAAATGCCCGGTTTCTGCTGCCGTAATTGCCGTGGAAATGGTCTCCGGGTCCCTCATCTCGCCTACCATAATCACATCCGGGTCCTGGCGAAAAGTTGAACGAAGTGCCCGGGCAAACGACAAAGTATCTTGATAAACTTCTCTTTGGTCAATAATTGATTTATCGTCATCAAAAACATATTCAATGGGGTCCTCAATCGTAATAATATGGTCTGTTCTGGTATGGTTTATCTCATCAACTATAGCAGCCAATGTAGTTGATTTTCCATGGCTTGAAGGCCCGGTTACAATAACAAAACCTTGAATTGGCTTGGTAAATTCGTGAAGAATAGGAGGCAAACCCAGCTCTTCAATAGTTCTAATTTTAGGAGGAATCAAACGGAGAGCGCAGGAAACAGTGCCTCTTTGATGAAAAACATTTACTCTAAATCTGGCTTTATCTCCAAAATGATATGAAAAATCAATTTCTTTTTGCTGCGAAAATCTCTGCTGCTGTTCCTCTGCCATTAAAGCTAAAGCCAATCCCTGTGTATCTGTTGTTGATAGCTTGCTTCTTTTACTTAAAGGAATTAAACGACCGCTGATTCTTAAAACTGGCGGATGGTCAACAGAAAGATGGAGATCAGATGCCTGTTCTTGAACTGTTAATTGAAGCAGTTCATTAAGTTGTTCTTGATAAGAAGCCATAATATAAAAATTTCACTTAAGTATTTTCTTTATTTCCTCTACTACTTCTTCAGGAGTATAATGGGCTTTAATGAGATATTTTTGGACGCCTAAATCCAGTCCTTTTTTAACTTCTGCTTTCTGACCAAGATTAGAAAGAATAATTACTGGTATTGCTTTCCATTGAGCATTTTTTTTAAGCTCGGATAAAACTTCCCAGCCGTCAATTTGAGGTAAAACAATATCTAAAACTAAAATGTCTGGAATTTCTTTTTTTAATAGCTCAAACGCCTCTTGCCCATTTTTAGCCACTCTCACAGAAAAACCATCTTGCTCTAATTTAGTTGTATAGATGTCTATTAAAAAAGTATCATCTTCAACCAATAAAACAGTATTCATATTATTTTTATTCTTCGGTTACTCTTATCACTTCTTCTATAGAGGTAATTCCATTTAAAACCTTAATTATACCATCTTGAGTCATTGTAATCATACCCTGTCTTTTTGCTTCTTTTTGAAAATTATTTTCTGACGGCTCATTTAAAATTAATTCTGAAAGTTCTTTAGTCATTTCTAAAATTTCAAAAAGAGCAACCCTTCCAGCATATCCCTGTGTTTTGCATTTTTTACAACCCTTTGGCTCCCAAATATATATTGGTTCGTGAATTTTCATTTCTGCCCTAACAGAGGATGGTAAGGAATTTACTTCTTTTAAAATCTTTTCTTTAACTTTAATATTTGCCTTTACTTTCTGCTTGCAAAAAGGACAAAGCCGCCTTATTAATCTTTGCGCCAAAATTACGCTTAAACTTGGAGACAGTAAAAATGATTCTATACCTAAGTCCATTAATCTAGGCAGTGCGCCAACAGCTGTATTTGTATGAAGAGTAGATAAAACAATATGCCCGGTTAAAGCAGCATGAACAGCTAATTCTGCTGTTTCTTTGTCTCGAATTTCACCTACCATAATGACATCTGGGTCCTGCCTTAAAATAGAACGCAATGCTGTAGCGAAACCATAGCCAATCTCTTCTTTTGTCTGGGATTGGTTAATGCCTTCCATAAAATATTCTACTGGATCTTCTATCGTAA
Organism: Minisyncoccales bacterium; assembly: GCA_049642725.1. Lineage (GTDB taxonomy): Bacteria > Patescibacteriota > Minisyncoccia > Minisyncoccales > JAGMDC01 > JAGLYZ01. The sequence goes on from JBARPC010000016.1 coordinate 3,962, forward strand.
CAATATTTACTCCTTCCTTGTTTAAAATTTGTAAAACAGCATATAAGGTGGTGCTTTTTCCAGAACCGGTAGGACCGGTAGATAAAATCATTCCATAAGGTTTTTTAGATGCTTTGTTTAAAACCTCAAGATTTCTTCCATCTAATCCTAATCTTTTAAAATCTTTTAATCCTTTTGATGAGTCAAGAACCCTCATTACTGCTTTTTCTCCCAATATAGTAGGAAAAGTAGAAACCCTGAAATCAATATTTTTATTGCTGATTTTAGCACCGATTCTGCCGTCTTGAGGAACCCTTGTTTCATCAATCTTTAGATTTGATAAAATTTTAATTCGAGCCACGACTGCCGGATGAATTTTCAAAGGTAAAAAAAGTGAGGAATGCAATATTCCATCAAGACGAAACCTTACTCTTAGTTGGTCTTTTACTGGTTCAATATGGATATCAGAAGCATTTCCATCCACAGAATGTTTCAGAATAACAGAAACAATTTTAGAAATAGGCGCCTCTTCTCCTAGTTTTTCTAATTCAGCCGCTTTCTTGGAAATTTCAATTTCATCTTCAGTTATTTCTGTTTCCACTTCTGTAAGCGCCTTCTTTACTTCTTTTTTAAGAGTCCAATATCGTTTTAAGAGTTCCCTGAAATTGGATAAAGTAATCAGATAAACTCTAAAAGAATAGTTTTCGCGCCTTGTTAAGAACTTTAAAGCTTCCTGGGCTTTTAAATTATCCGGATAAACCATCCCTATCTCCAATATCCTATCCTTTTTACTGATAGGAACCATATGATAAAACTCAGCCGCTTCCCTAGGGATTAACCTTAAAACTTCTAAAGGAACTTCTGAAGACTCAACTTCTTTTAAAGGAATTTTCAAGCTATCACTTTTTAATTGAAATAGGGCATTTTCCTTAATTATTTCTTGTTGTAAAATAATTTCTTCTTCTGTTTTACCTGATGATTTTACTTCCTCTTTTAAAGAAGCAGCTCCTTTTTTATCCAAAATTCCTTTTTCCTTTAACTCGTTTATTAAACTCATTTCTGATTTTATTTTTTGTTAGTATGTAATAAAAGGGTTTTCTCTACCTATTTCTATTTCTTCTGAAGGAAAAGAAATTTCTTCAAAGGGTTCAAGTGTCTGCAGAAAAGAATCTTCTAAAGTATTAAAATTAATACTAATCTCTTTTAGGCCGAAACTAATCCCCGGAGAGATTGATGGCTGTTTTACAAAAAAGCTTTTACTGAAAACAAATAAAGCTATTATAACCAAAACAATAAGGACAATAACTAAATACACTAATCTTTTTTGTTTTTCTTCATTTAAATTTAAATCCATAATATTAATTAATAAGAATAAACTTTCATTTGTAAACTAAATAAGAGAGTATCTGAAGAATAATCAGGCATCCCGGCAGCCATCATCATTTCTCCAAAAGAAGAAAAGGATAATTGTTCTACATCAATCAAACGCGCTGATTTTTCTAAAACTGAAAGAAAATTTTTAAAAGAAGAATAAGAACCGGCAACAGTGATGGAAAACATATCTTCTTTTATATCTGATGTCTCTATTTCTCCGGCCTTTGCTTTTTGGGTTGTTCTCCTTGAAGAGCTTAATGTTGCTGATGTTAAAGAAACCCCGTTTTCTCCAGCTGTATTTTGAATAAAATTAAACACTGAAGGCATGGCAGGTTTATCTGGCAAAGCTGAATCAATCTTTGCCATTTCTTGTTCATACTCTGCTAATTTCTCGTTTTGAAAAACAAGATTGTCAAAATAATCATTTATCTTTTCAAGATCTGCTTTTCTTCCTTCAAGTTTAGAATCTTTAGCATCCAATTCTTCATATTTTGGCAAAAGCACAAAAAATGCCAGCAAAATGACGATTAAAAATGTAATGGTTATGAAAATAATAGGTTTTTTCATGTTGAAGGAATAAATATCTTCGGGCTTAAAGAAATATCCAAATTAAAATCTATGCTTCCGTCTTCCATTAAAGATATATTAGAAAGCTCCACGCTCCTTATATCGCTTTGCGCCTGTAAAACAAGAAGCTGCTCGCCTAATGTTTTAAAATTGGATGTTGTGCCGGAAATTACAAGGATTAGATTCGCGCTGCTAAAATTAAAATCAGCGAATACTACTTCTGGATGAGTTAAATTCTCAATGAAACTAAAAAGCTGGGAATATAGTTTATGTTCTTTTAGTATCTTTGAAAAATCATTGATTTTCTTTTCTTGAGCAAGAAGATTTTCTTTAAGTTCTTTATTTTCCTTACTTTGCTCCTGTTCAGATATTTTTGCTTCTACATCGTTTAACGCTTCCTCTGTTTTTTGCATAGAATACGTTAAAACAAAATAACTTAAAACCGATAATATAAGTAAAATAAAACAAAAATAAAAAACCCAGTCCAGCCAAGGTTTTCTTTCTATTTCTTTTTTTGGAATAACATTAAAAGCCATAGTTTTATTATACAACAATTTCTAATCCTTTCAAAGCAGAGCCAATTGCTATACCATAAGACGGTCCCATTTTTTTAAGAATTTCAGTCAAGGGAGAAGGGCAAACAATATTTTCAAAAGGGTTAACAATAACCGTTTCTATTCCAAGCTGTTCTGAAAAATATTCTTTGAGCCCGGGAGTTAAAGCTCCTCCGCCAGCTAAAATTATTTTAGACACCTTGTCATTTTCAAATTGAGAAAAAGAGTCGGAGAGTTTTTTAATTTCTTTTAAAATTAGATCAATCAATGGATATAATATCTCTTCCTCTTTGGTGCCCTTTCTTATGCCAATTTCTCTTTTAAGCCGTTCAGCTTCATTATAATCAATATTCAAAGATCTGGAAAGAGAATAAGTAAGCTCATTGCCGGAAATATCAAAGCTGTGACTTGACAGCAAAACTCCGTTCTTAATTACACTGCAAGTGGTGCTTCTGCCTCCAATATCTACTAAGATTATAACTCCTTTATTTTTTTTAATCAATGACCTTACCAAACTGAAAACTTCTGCCTCTAAAGCTAAAAGCTCTAAACCGGCTATTTTAGCAACATCTTGATATTTTAAAATTACTTCGTTGGGAACTGTTACTAAAAGAATTTTCAGTTTAGTGCCTATTGTCTCCTTACTAAAAATATTTTTCTTTCTACTCGGCGTCCCATCAATAATAGCCCAGTCAATTTTCATGTCTGAAAGCGGTAAAGGAATATATTTTCCTGCTTTAAATTTTACAGCTTCAGGAATTTCTTTTTCTCTCATGGGCGGCAAATCAAAACTAGTAAAAAAAGTAGAAAAATCAGGAATGGAAAATACAGCTTTTTTACTGCGAAAGCCAGCTTCTTCTATTAAAACAGAAATTGCTTTTGAAACTTCTTTAGTTGAAGACGAAAGAAAGGAAATATTTTTATTGCCTTGGATATCCATCCTGGAATCATCAAACTCAATATCTTCCACAGGTATTTCGCCGTAATTCTCTAATCTTATATTTTCCTTTGGCTTGGACAGTTCAATGACTTTAATAGAACTAGTTCCAATATCAACACCCAGGCAATTTTTAACTTGTTTCTCTCCGAATAAACCCATAAACAAAGTTTGCTAAAATTCAGTTTTTATTATACCATCATTTAAAAGAAAATGAAAATAAGAAAATTTTCAAGGTGGGGAATAAATGTTTTATTCCCTAAATTCTGTCTAAATTGCGGAAAAGAGGGAGATTATCTTTGTCCTGATTGCTTATCCTTAATTGATGTCTTAGAAGAGCAATTCTGTCCGGTTTGCAATAAAAGAGTTTTTAATGGGAAAACTTGCTTTATTTGTTCAAGGACTACAAAACTTAATGGCGTCTTTTCTGCTGTTTCTTATGAAGATAAGATGATTAAAAAACTGATCAGACAATTTAAGTATAAACCATTTATTAAGGACTTATCAAAAACATTGGCTTCTTTAATAATAACTCATTTTTATTTATCAAACAATATTGAGTTCCTTTTTTTAGGAAAACCTGTTTTAATACCAGTGCCTTTGGACAGGAAAAAAATGAAAATGCGCGGCTTTAACCAATCAGAAGAAATTACTAAAGAACTTTCTCAATCTTTGAAAATTCCATTAGTAAAACATGCTTTAATTAAAATAAAAGAAACTCAATCCCAAACAGAACTTTCAAGAGAGCAAAGAAAAGAGAATATTAAAGGTGCTTTTGCTTGTGAAAATATTGAAGAAATAAAAAATAAAAAAATTCTTTTAATTGATGATGTTTTTACCACCGGCGCTACCATGAATGAGTGTGCTAAGGTTTTAAAATCGGCTGGCGATAGCGAAGTATGGGCAATAACCGTGGCAAGAGAAGAAAAACATTGACTAAACGCTATTTTATGGATAAAATTGAAACATAGGAGAGGTGGCCCAAATGGTACGGCAAGAGATTGCTAATCTCTCGCGGTGTAAAAAGCCGCTTGTGGGTTCAAATCCCGCCCTCTCCGCCAGTTACGCCCTTGTAGTTCAATGGATAGAATGCGAACTTGCGGAGTTTGTGATAGAGGTTCGACTCCTCTCAAGGGCAAATCAGGACGGTTAGCTCAATGGCAGAGCATCGCGTTTACATCGCGGAGGTTATAGGTTCAAATCCTATACCGTCCACACTTCAGAAATTAAAATTTCTTCAGTGCAAGCTTATAACAAAATTTAAGCAAAGAATAGTTTACGGCGAGCAAAGCGAGCCGGGGTAGCTCAGTGGTAGCAGCGCTTCTCTGAAAAAGAAGAGGTCGTGGGTTCGATTCCCCCTCCCGGCACTTTATAAATAACTATCCACATTGACTAAAAATTGAACTTTAGATACTATAGAAATATAATAACTATCTTGAGTTCAATGAGAAAAGATAAAAATTTTGCCATTCGTTTAAGAAAGCAAGGGAAAAGCTATAATGAAATAGTGAAAATTTTAAAAATTCCTAAAAGTACTCTGTCTTATTGGCTTAGAGATATAAAAATACCACCAGAAATTAAAACGAAATTTTGGAATAGAACAAGGAAGAAATGGGCAGAAAACATAATTAAGTTTAATAAAAAACGAGCCAGAGTCGCACGAGAAAAATCTGAAAAATTTCAAAAAATCGCATCAAGGAACATCAACAAACTTACTCAAAGAGAATTGCTTTTAGTAGGAGCAGCTCTTTATTGGGCAGAAGGTTATAAAAAAAGGAGGGGAACATTACAATTTTCTAACAGCGACCCTGTAATGATAAAGTTAATGATAAAATTCTTTAAAAAGATTTGTAAATCTCCTAAAGAAAAAATAAGGGCTACCGTTCAAATCCATCCTAATGTTACATCTGAAAAAGCAATCAATTATTGGTCTAGGATTAGCGGAGTATCAAAAACTCAATTTACGAAATGTTACTCGCGACTAACTTCAAGCAGCAAACAAAAACGTCCCTTTAATACTCTTCCTTATGGAACCTTAAGAATTGCAATATACGATACACAAATAACAGATAAAGTTAAAGGGTGGATTCAAGGTATTTCAAAAAAATTTTAATGCGGGTGTAGTATAGTGGCTATTACATGACATTGCCAATGTCAAAACGGCGGTTCAATTCCGCTCACCCGCTCCAACCTTAAAACCCCTTGACAAATCCTCTTGACTTGTTAAGATGGCATAACCCCTGTGAAAGGGGTTTTTAAAATAAAACAAGACAAAGAATGAATCAAAAATTTAAAAAAGATTATAAAAAATATTTTATAGTGGCATTTCTCATAATGGCATTTGTTTTAGTTTGTTTTTTATTTTATTCTAAGGCAAGCAAAGCTGAAATAGAAAAACAAGAAATTAATCTTAATTCCGAATTTGTTACTATTCAAGAAAACACTCTTTTGCCTCTTTCTTCTATGCCGCAAACAGAAATAAAAGTGGTCAAAACAATGAGAGTTTTGACCACTGCCTATTCCAGCACTGTATGCCAGACAGATGACACGCCTTTTATTACTGCTTCTGGAACATATGTCAAAGACGGAATTGTAGCTAATAATCTCCTTTCTTTTGGCACAAAAATCCGTATTCCTGAAATTTACGGAGATAAGATTTTTATAGTAGAAGATAGAATGCATTGGAAAAAAGGGTATTATCATGTTGATATATGGTTTTCTTCCTATTGGGGCGCAAAAACTTTTGGAGTAAAAAACACTTATATTGAAGTAATCAAGGAAATTTAAAAAATAGTTTAAAAAATAAAAAACGCTCTGGCTAAAAACCAGAGCGTTTTTTATGTATAACAAATCAGTACGGTGACTAACGTCTAATAACGCGATTTATCATAAAATTAATATTTTCATTAGCATTTTGAGAAATAATTTTGATGTCTGGATGGCGAAATTTCCAGATTCGAAATACCTCGTCTGCAAAACCCTGTCCTACTGTCTTAACATTCTTAAAATCAAGCGTAATTGTTTTAAATTTATCCAATCCTATCAAAACTCGCCGCGCCTGGGAACGTGAAATATAATCAGTGTCCATTTTATAAAGCTTAACTTTCACCTTAGTTTTACTAAATTCATATGAATCACCGCTATATTCACGAAAAACTTTATTAAGCTCTATTTTTGACTTTAATCCTATAATAAATATTATTTTTGTGCCATTTATTGATTTCGTATCTTCAATAAAAATATCCTTCAATATATTATTAAATGTCAATTTTTTGTTTGAACTCTGTATAATAAGAATATCAGCAACCCTGGAGGTAAAAAAAATACCTTCTCCGCTATGTTCCTTCGGCATTGTTGTTTGTTTTCCTTTTAAAAGATCCTGAATTGCCTCAAGTTCATTCTTTAGGCCTTTTTTCTTTATTATATTATGAAAGATTCCAATCCCACAATCAATCACGTCAAAACGGATATTAGCCGCATCTTTTTTCATTTTAATCTCTATGGTTTTTGATTTAGAATGCTCAATAGCATTATTAAGCATTTCAGTAAAACCGTAATCTAAGATACTTGAGATGTTTTTTGGTATTCCCAAAAAGATACCAGTATCTCTTTTTATTTTTTCCAAAACAAAATCCTCTGAAAGATTCTTATTATTTAATATCTTATGAAAGCTTAGTAATGTTTTTTTCGCCCTTGTCACTGCTTTTTTATGAGCTAAAACATATCGCGCCTTATTCGCCTTGCCAATAAGAATAATTTTACCTTCCTCTCTTAATTCGCGAAAAAAACGATTTACATAAACACGCGAAAATCCAGTCCGACCAACTATATCGGCGGCTGTAATTTGTCTTTTCTTTTTTAATAACTGAAGAATTAGCTTTTTGATATCTTGCTGTTCCATAATGTGTTTACAACTTTAGTATATATTAAAAATTAAAAGTTGTAAACAATCTGAGATGGGCCAGCTTGGGCGAACGAGGAGATTCGAACTCCCCCTTAGATCTCCACAGGATCTAGTGCTAACCACTACACTACGTCCGCCATATGCCCTTGCGAGAAGCCGCCCAGCCATTATGACTCGGCACCCCCCGATTGGATAACCGAGCGGACATCTCTGCGTCCCCGCGAGGAGTTGAACCTCGAACCTACTCCTTAGAAGGGAGTTACTCTATCCAGTTGAGCTACGGGGACTCACTGTTATTTTTATTTTTTATATCCATTTTCTTTAAAAAACCCAATTTCCATCCTTCTATTTTTCTAAATAAATCTTTATTGCATACAGTTATAGCACAAGTACCATCATATAGTTTATTTCTTCTCTGCTTTAAAGACGTTGGTTTCACCTGTGTTTTATAAAATTGAGAAAGAGGAATTCCTGTAATGTGAGACCAATATTGCTCTATATTTTTCCTACAGTGTAGTTTGTGAATATGAAGACAAACTCTAAATTTAGTTTCCGGAACTTTACATATTTTTCTAAACCATTTCATTATAAACATAATCATAGCATTATCAGAATTAGTAAATTTTACATGCTCATTGCTCTTAGATTTGTCACCCTCTGCCCAATATAACATCAAACCAGATAGAAATAAGGAATTTTTAAAATATACTGGAATTTCTTTTTCTGCTTCTTTGAAAATTTTTTTGGTTTTTTCTATTCTTCTTTTCTGACTAAGTTTTGCCAATTTATAAGCATTTTTCTGTCGCAATTCTACATAAATTCTCTTTTCTTGTATAGGTGTAAGTTTTATATCTCTCAACCACAGACTTAAAGTACTTTTTGAAACCTTTATTATTCTCCTTATTTCACTATAACTTTTCCCTAATTTTCTTAAATGTATCGCTTTAATTTTCTCTTTTAACTTCATAAATCAAACATGTAATATTTCTTATTTCAATATAGCATACTAGTTCGATTTTGTAAAATAAAATACTCTTAAAGGATATTTTAAAATCTTTTAATTAAAAACTTTACTCATGCAACGCCTCTTCTGAAATCAAAACCTCCTCCTTTAATAAATCAGGATACTCTTTTGTATCAGCTGCATTAAATTTTACTTCCCGTTCCTCCCATTCTTTTAAAATATTTTCAAAAATATTTTCTTTAAATTCAATTGGTTTTTTAAAAACCTCTGGCTCTTTTTTTTCAGCTAAAACACTATATTTATAAAACAAAACACTGCCGAAAATCAAAGCGAGGCAAACTAAAATCATAAAAGAACGAAAAGCATTTTCTGCTAAATTTCTCGGCAGTTTTTTAAAAAATTTTTCCCATTTCTCTATTTTTATTTTCCTCATAATTTCTAAAAGGAGCTTAGCTCCTTTTTACTTAATATAAGCTTTTATGGTTAAATTAGTTTGAGTATTTTTATTTAAATCAGTAGAATCTTTCTTGATATTCAAATTAGAAACTTCAATTAAATAAGGAGCGTTTTCTATTTTTTCCAAAAATTTTAAAACATTAGAAAATGAACCCTTAAGAGATAACTGGTAATTATTAAAATTCCATGAATCTGGTTCTGCTTTCTTAGTCGGAAGACTTAGTATTTCAATTGAAAGACCGCAATTGCCAGCATTGTTTTCTAAAAATTCCATAAAAGCAGTAAATTCAACAGGATCGCTTGAGTTAATAAATAAAGCATCAATCTTTTTCAAATCCTGTTCATAGAGTCGCCAAAGATTTTTTAATTTCTTGAAATTTGTTTCTCTTTCCTGGAGTTCGGCAAAACTGTTTTTTTGCAGCACAAAGCTATACGAATTTTCTCTAATCTGATTTAAAAGCGGATGAATAAGAAAAAATACAAAAACTAAAGCTGTCGCAGTAAAAAAACATAAAGATATATAAATTTTTTTATTAAAATCCATCATATTTTAAGATTAAGAGAAAAATCTATTTCAACAGGTTTTGTCCAGGTAGATTGAGGAAAACTTGAAGCTTTAAAAAATTCTTCTTTTTTCTTGATATTGCTTTCTAATTCAAGCAGAAGCTCACGGCTTGGAGAAAAACCAGAGAGAGAAACTAAAAATCTATAATCTTTTTCTTTACTGGAATTTATAGAGATATTATTCAGATAAATCCCAGATGGAATAAGATTTGAAATTTCTTCTGAAATTTTAATAATAGAGGTTTGGTTTCCGTAAAAAATAACTAATGCAGAAATATTTTCATTAACAGATTTTATTTTTTGCTCTAAACCTTCAATCTCTGAAAAGTTCATTTCCTTTTGAGACTGTTTGATAAATTCCTTTTTTATTTCAAGTTGGCCAGAAACATAAATTTCTATAGAAAGTAAAATCAAACTAAAACAAATTAAAAAAAGTAAGACAAAAATTCCCAAAGTAAGAACGATTTTATATTGTTCCTCTTTTGATAATTCCTTTTTATATTCTGGTGGAAGTAAATTAATCATGTGATATTGAAAATTATTTATTTATTCCCATAAGAGCTAGCCCTATGGCTGTAGTGTATTCAAGTGATTCTTCCAATGGCATTTCTATTCCTTTAGAAATATTAATCCAAGGATTTCCTGACTGCACCAAGACTTTTAATTCAAGAGAAAGAAAACTAGAAATGCCTTTTAAATTTGCCCCGCCGCCGCAGAGAATAATTTTTTCTACCTCTTTTTTTTCTCCTGAAAAACCGCCTAAAACATCATGTGATTTGTAATAATCAAGATAAGATTTAGTTTGCTCAACCAAATCAGTAAGAATTGGAATTAATGCCTCAAAAATTCTTTCTTGGCAAATAATTTCTTTTTTGAACCCTGCTTTGTTTCTTTTGCCCTTTAAATGAACTCTTTCCGGATTTTTTAGCCCGTATTTGGTCTTTAATTTCTCTGCTTTTTTTATATCAACTTCTAAAACCCGAGAAATTACTTCAGTAAACTTCTGGCAAGAAATAGGAATAGATGCAGTGAATCTTAAAGAATTCTTATTAAACATTATAAAAGAAGTTTTAGTTGCCCCTAAATCCATTAAAAGAACAGGATTTGAACTTTCTTTATTTTTAATCAAAGCCCTGGCAATGGAAATTGAATCAATTTCCAGCGCCTTAATTTTTAGCCCGGCCTTTCTAAAACAGGCGACATAAGAATCCACTATGTCTTTAGGCATTGCCACAAGCAAGACCTCAAAATAATTCTGTTTCTTGTTGACAGAAGGAATAATTTGAAAATCAAGATAGACTTTATGAACAGATATAGGAATATAGTTTTCTGCCTCAAATCGAATAGCGCTTTCCATTTCTTCTTTTCCCATTTTTGGCATTTTAATCATTTGCAAAAAAGCATTTTTTTCAGGGAAAGAAGCCACAACATGCTTTATTTTCAATTTTTCTCCTTTTACATCTTTAACTGCCTTTTGGATAGCTTTTACCAAGCCAATTTCATTCCTAACTTTCCCGTCTCTTATAATACCCGGTTTTATAGACGTCTGTCCAAAAGAAGCCAAAGACAGTCCTTGTCCCGCCGTAGGCGAGGCTCGGCCTTTTTTCTTAAGCTTCACAATCCTTATAGACGAATCAGATATGTCTATACCAAATGCTTCTGGATTTAAATTTAGATAATCTAATATTTTCATATATTTATTCTATTTCCTTCCAATCAGCTATTTTCCAAGAACCTGACGGCCCGCTGGAAAAGCTAATATTTTGAAGGCCTACTTCATATTCAATTTCAGCATTATTATAAAGATAAAGCTTATATCCAGTTGCTTCTCTAATTTTCATATTATTACGTAAACTGATTAAGCCGTTAGATGTATAAAAAACTGCTCCTTCAGCATTGTTGCCTACATCAATAGCTGGATTGGCAGAATCTAAAGAAGAATTAGTGGAAAGAAGCATAGTATAGCTTCCCTCTATTCCTGAACCCTGAATAGTGCTGCCGTTTTTAACATCAATAACCCCGTCAGCAATAATCACTCCACTGGTTGCACCATATCCAGCATCCAGTTTAACAACAGTATTGTTGTTAGTTATAATATCTTGAACTACATAAATTGTTCCAGTGACTGTTAATGTAGCATTATTTTCTATCTCTAAATTGCCAATAATTTTTATAGGACCAAGAGATTCGGCCTCTCCTCCGCCAACTATATAATCTCCGTTAAAAATATTAACACTAGCTTCATTTTTCCAGCTATCAATTTGCGCATCAGGAATTGGTAAAGGAAGAGGGTCTATATCATTGGGCCGAGTTTTTGTTTCAATTCCAGCATTACAATTATCATTAATGCCGTCAGAAACATATATTAAGGTCCCCCCAATATCAGAATCTTTACAGGTATGGACTGTTGCGTCGCCTGTATTTTCAGTTAAATCGCCAACAACTAAGCCCTCAATCCTATTTCCATTGCCAGCTACTATAATACTGTCAGTTATGTAACCCTTCCCACTGGCAATAACATTTGCATTTGAAAAAACATTACCGTGAATTTTACTATTGTTTTCCATTATCATCCCTCCATCGCCGACTTGAGCGCCATAATGAAAAGAGATGCCCGTAGTAGAAATAGTCATAACAACTCTTACTTTTCTGATTTTATCGTCAATATTCCCCTCTGAAATTATATCCCTGGTCCCGGCAACAATATCTCCAATATCGCGTATAGCTGTTCCCTCCCCAAGGCTCAAAGTACTAGGATTAACAGCGGGTAGCTTTATGTTTTTGCTATTTCTTAAAAGAATATCTTCTATTCCTGCTTCTGCCACATAATAACTTTTTAAAGATTTAGTAAAGTTTTTAGTTATCTTTATTTCATTTATGGCTAAAGTTCCAAAACCCAAAGTAATAATCAAAGAAACAGACAGGACAATAATAGCTGTTATTAGAGCAGCAAATCCTTTATTTTGAGATTGAGCTTGAAATATGTATTTCATTTATCTTAAACTTGAGCTTGAGCTTAAAGTTATTTCTCTTTGATACTTGGTCTTGGAAGAACGATAACGAACAGTGATGTCAGTTTTTACTGAACCAACTAAATAATCAAAAGTTAAAACAGTAACCTCTACTTTTTCTGAAGTCAACGGCTGTGCAGCTGCACCTTCCCTTTTTACGCATAATATTCCATTATCTAAATAAAAATCAACATAAGTATTTGTTTCTCCAAATGGAGGATTGAGATTAGTTTCTAAGCTAAGCTGATTCATATTACTTGTAGGAGTATAAATACTGGAAGCATGTCTTGTTTCTAAAAGAATAGTATTTAAACCAGAATGAGCATTAACTAAAACTTCTCTATTAAAACGGCTGATATTATAAAATTCAATCAAACCAAGCATAGCTGCAACAATAGCGCCTGCGACCACAGCCAAAATAGCTGAATAAACTAAAATTTCAATAAATGTAAAGCCATTTTTCATATTAAAAATTAGTAATAAGAGTCGCTAATATTAAATCTTTTGTTTCGCCTTTTTCCAGCCAGTTGATTTTCGCCTTCACTTTCAGAGAATTATCATCCTTATTGGAAACGTTATAGACATCTTCAATGTCTCCTGTATCAGGATCTCGAGAAATATTTTCAAAAATAATTTCTCGGCTAAAGAGGTTATCAATAAGACCAGGACCAACAGTAGTTATTTCCCAGCTTCCTCCAGAAATAATTAAATAATAAGTATTAGCAGTATCAATTTCTCCAAGACCAGTTTCACCATCAACTGGGTCATCCCAATCAACTTGGTCTCTAATACTTCTAACTGCTTCTATATATTCTTCTGCCAAATAATCTGCTTTCATCTCATTTTTTGCTTCTTCTAAAGTTGTGAAAGAAAAAACAGCAACTTGGTAAAAACCAATAAAAGCCACTACCAGAATAAAAACGGCCATCATTAATTCTATTACACTAAAAGATTTTTGATAAAACATTATTGTAGTTCTAGAGAATTTTCTACTACATAGATAGAATCGCCTTTTTCTACTATTCCATCTGCAGTATAGCTAATCAAAGTACCTGCTTCTCCGCTGATGCTAACAGTTAAGCTTTTATTATTATATCTCCTATCGCGATGAATACAAAACATAGTATCAGGATTATTTAGCCAATGAGTATGAATATGAATCAGTTGATCATCAGTTCCTACTGTAACCGTTCCCTCCCAATCAAATTGTCCTCCTATTATAAAATCACTAATTTTTATGCTTTCAACAGTAGCAGGGTCGCTAAAAGTTAAAGTTATTATTTCATTAATCGTATCTATATTTCTATCGTAAACAAAATGAATATGCCGCGAATCAGTAATACGGGTGCCTAAAAGAGGGACAGCTGTTCCTTGAATACTTGCTTCTCCCGATGAAGCTATTACTATAACCCTAAACTGATTAGGATCTTTTTTCAGTTCAAGTTTGACAGTGCCAAATTCAGAAGTAGTGCCGCTGATTCTATCAAAAATTATTTCTGTACCGCCTCCATTAAAAGATATGTTTGAAATTTCTATTCTAGAAGAAAAATCATACCTTTCATTATTAGAATCCAAGGCATCATAAACATTTCCCTTGAATAAAACTATTTTATCTTGTTCAAAATGGACTCCGTATTCAGAAGCGCCCTCTGAACTCAAAGTTTTTGACTGTGATAATCTTAAAGCGCTAAGAATTTTCTCTGAGCTTGTGTTTAATTCGCTATGAGAACGAAAAGAAGAATAAACGTTTGCTGTTATTGCGCACAGAATAATAATAACAGCTATAATCACCAAAACCTCTATTAAGGTAAAACTCTTACATTTTTTGAAAATTGGAAATTGGAATTTCATTAAAAATTAAAAATTTTCACATTGCTCCCATCATTGAATACATTGGCTGAATCATAGATACAGCAAAAAAACCAACTGCGCCTCCAATAATGAGCATTAAAACCGGCTCTATAATAGAAGATAGATTTTTAGTTGCATTAGAAACTTCTTCTTCGTAAAAATCAGCCATTTTTCCTAAAATTTCTGCTGTCTCACCTGTCTCTTCTCCGACTTTAATCATTTGGACAATAGTTAAGGGATAGATGTCTAAATAAGACATTAAAATATCAGACAGTTTTTCTCCTTTTTCAACTTTTTTAGCTGCTTCATTCAAGGCCTTCTTGTGATAAAAATTAGTTAATGAATTAGCAGTAATTTCTAAACCACGAACAATGGGAATACCGGCAGAAATTAAAGAACTTAAAGTTCTGGATGTAAAAGCAGTATTTGTCTTTTTAATCAAAGAAGAAATAACTGGAATTTTCAGTAATAGAGCATCAAGTTTTTTCTTTCCTTTTTTGCTTTTTAAGGTCATACGGAAAAGAAATGCAAAAGCAATTAAGATTAGAATGAACAAGTACCACTTTTCAGCCATAAAAGTACCAAGAAAAATGACGCATCTTGTGGTAATTGGAAGTTCCATGCCTAAATCTTTAAAAACAGCCGCTAAATTCGGCACAACGATAACAAGCATTAAAATTCCAATTCCAATCATAGCGCAAAGAATTACTGCCGGATAAATCAGCGCTCCTATTATTTTGGATTTCAATTCAACTTCTCTTTCTATTTGGTGGGTAAGTGATTTTAAAACATCTTCCAGTGTTCCTGATTCCTCTCCTGCTTTTACCATATTGCAAAAAAGTTCGGAAAAGATATTAGGAAATGCTTCTAAAGATTCAGAAAAAGTTTTGCCTTTTATTATCTCGCCTTTTATTTTTAATAAAGCATCTTTAAATTTCTTGTTTTTAGAAACAGTGGCCAAAGTATCTAACGCGCGCGGCAAAGACATGCCGGTAGTAATCATAATACGCAGGTTTCTGGTAAAAAATAATTTCTCTTTTGCGCTCACGCCTAAAAAAGGAATGGAAAAATCCATTTTTCCTATTCTTACTTTTCTTTTTACCTCTGCTTTAACTAAAATATAACCTTGATTGCGCAAATCACGAGCCAATATACGTTCGTCTTTGGCTTCAGCTGTTCCGGAATGAACCTCCCCCTCTAATGATTTAGCTGTGTAAAAAAATGTTGGCATAATTAAAAATTTAATGTCCTATTATTTTCAGCGCCTCCTTAACCCTGTTTTCTAATCCTTCCACATTTTTTGGTATCTTAGACAAAGCGTCTTTTACTGCTGTCTTAGGAAATCCTAAATTGACAAGCGCCTCAAAAGCTGGATCCTCTATCGCCTTTTCTTGTTTTTTTTCTAAAGATTCATCTTCTCTTATTTTACCAGAAAGCTCTAAAAGAATTTTTTTGGCTTTTTTTCCGCCAATGCCTAAAATTCCTTCAAATATTGTCTCGTTTCCCTGTTTAATTGATTGTTTTAACTTATCCAAAGGCCCTAACGCAGAAATCTCTAATGCCGCTTTTGGTCCTACTCCGGAAATACTAATTAAAAATTCAAACAATTCACGTTCCTCCCAGTTTAAAAAACCATATAAATCTAAAACATTTTCCCTCACGTATAGAAAAGAAAAAATCTTGATTATTTCTCCTTCTTTTGGTATGGCGTTGAGAGTTTTTTTAGAAAGAAAAATCCTATAACCAATATTATTAACGTTCAAAATTATAAACTTTTCTTTCTTTAAAATAATTTTCCCTTGAAGGCAACTAATCATTATTTTATTATAACAGCTATTGATAAAAAATAAAAATATGATATTATATTAAATATGGCGATAACTAAATCAGCAAAAAAGGCGATGCGCCAAAATATCAAACACAGGAAAAGAAATCTGATTTACAAAAATAAAATAAAAGACCTTATCAAAAAGGCCAAAGCTTTGGTTAAAGAAAAGAAAACAAAAGAGGCAAAAGAACTTCTGCCACAAATTTATAAAATTTTAGATAAAGCAGCTAAGAAAGGAGTGGTCAAAAAAAACACTGCCTCAAGAAGAAAATCAAGAATCACCAAGATGATAAAGTGAATGAGTATTCTATATTTCGGCAACTAACAAATCTAAAGCAATAATTGGTTCTATTTTCCCTGTTTTGATGCCAAGGTCTGCCTCAAATAGTTTATGGTAGATTTTTTTTAATTCTTCTAATTTAAACTTCTTTGCCTGAAAAAAACTTTTTCTTGCAACATATGGATGGATACCAGTGATTTGAGACAAGCCATTCTTTACCGCAAGTATATTTCTAAACTGAAAAACAATCATTGAAAAAAGATATAAAGGCGAGTCGCCTTTATCTAAATGCTTATGAATTAAAAAAAGAGCTGTTTTTTTATCTCTTGAAGCAATAGCATCAATTGTTTTAAAAATATCTGTCTCAATCTTCGGCTTGACTAAAAGACATATATCACTGACGGCCGTTGATGTTCTATGCCTGGTGTAATTAACTAATTTATTAATTTCATTTGACATCCGCCATAAATCCTGACCAACATAATCAATAAGTAATTCCAATGCTTTTGGTTCTATTTCTGTTCCATACCCATCAAATTCTTTTTTAATCCAATTTTTTAATTGTAAACCGTTTAATAATTTAAATTCCTGGCAGCGAGCCTCTTTTTTAAGCAAATTGAACAAACTACTATTCTTATGGATTTCTTTTTCCTCGTAAAATAAAATAATATCTTTTAATTCTTTAATTTTCTTCCTGTTTTTAGAAAACTTTTCTTTGAAGTCCTGGTTTGTAAAAGCATTTTTTAAAATAATCAACTTTTTCTCCTGAAACATTGAGCTTATTTGAAAATGATTTTCAAAGTCCTCAAAGGTCTGTTCTTTTATGTCTAAAAACTTTAAATTTAATCCGCTCTGGTGGATTTTTTTGTAATGTTCAACTATCTCTGTTAGCTTTTGGCGCGACCTGTATGTATCTGGACCATAAATAAGAATAATCATAGAATTCTAATACGGTAAAGTAAAATAGAATTTTGTTCCTTTGTTTTCTTCGGATTTAAACCAAATACGGCCTTTATGGGCTTCAATAATATTTTTAGCGATAAAAAGACTAAGTCCTGTGCCTTCGGTTTCCATCCGGACAATATTATCTGCCCTGAAAAATTTACTAAACACCCTTTCTTGCTGTTCTTTAGGAATGCCCGTTCCAGTGTCTTCAATTGAAAATTCTATTTTGTTTTTAAATTTCTTTAAAGAAACCATTATCTTCCCTTTAGGCTTTGTGTACCATATAGCATTCTCTAAAAGATTTTCAATAGCCAAGGTAATTTTTTCTTTATCTATATTTATTTTGGGCAGTTTCCCTCTTGGTTTTTGAAATTTAAATTTAATTCTTTTTTTCTTAATTTCTTTTTCATAAGAATTTATTGAGAATTGAACTATATCTTGAATATCAATTAAACTCTTTTTGGAAAGATATTTCCCTTCCTCAATAGAAGTGATATTCAAAAGATCGTTAACTAAAAGAATCAGCTTTTCATTTGAATTATAAATTCCCTGAATAAACTTTTTCTTTTTTTTAGTCATTTTCCCCAAATCTCCTTCTAAAAAAAGTTTTAAACCCCATTTGATTGCTGAAAGAGGGGTTCTCAGCTGATGGGCAGCTAAAGAGACAAATTCTGTTTTCATTGTTTCAATTCTTTTTTCTCGAGTAATGTCGTGGAAGATGACTAAAATTCCTAACTTTCTTTTCTCGCTTATTATCGGAAGAACAGTTATTTCTAAAACCAAATCTTTATTAACTTCAAATTTTTTTCTAAAAATTTTCTTATTTCCCCTAATTAATAAAGAATGATCTTTAAAAACTTCTACTTCTAAAATACTTTTACCAACAATATTTTTATTTTTTGTATTAAATAGAATTTCAGTTTTAGGATTAATCAGGGAAATTTTATTCTTATTATCAAGAATCAGCAATCCATCAGCAAAATTATTAATAATAGCTAATGTTTTATTTTTTTCTTCTTCTAATCGTTTTCTATTAGAGTAAATTTCATTTGCTGTTTTATTCAGGCTTTGAGACAAGCTAAGTATCTCTTTATCAGAACTGCCGGAAAAAAATATGGCTTTTTCTCCTTTTGCTAAATCTTTAGAAGATTTTTCTATCTCTATAAGCTCTGTATAAATAGATAAAAAGACAAAATTATTTAATAAACCAATTATAGTCAAAATAATAGCAGAAAGGACTATAAAAACCAGACTTAATGAATGAACAACAATTAAAATTGCCAAAATAGCAAGCCCTATTAAAATAATAAAGAATTTTGATTTGGTTTTTAAATCTATAAAAGGAAATTCTTTAAAATGAATGCCCCTATCAGATAAAAGTATTTTACATTCTCTACGAGCTGAAGCAGTTATCAGGTCGTGAAAAACAGCTCCATATATATAAAGTGAACAGGTAGCAATATTTAATCCTATAAACACAATGGGGACATTTGTTAATTGGCCGCTAAACAACCATTCTCCCAGAGTAACCGTGATAACTATTATTTGGCCATATAAGATATTTTTTCTCTCCTTCTGCCTTGTTATTTTACAAAGAGAACCATAAACCTGTAAAAGTGTCTCATTAGAAATGTCTGGACGAAGATGACCATTTAAAATATTCTCGTTTAGAATCTTAAATTCCTGTCTCTCACATTTTATCCCAAAAAGCCGCAAAAAACCATATTCTTTGAGAATAAGCAAAGAAGCAATGCCAAACGATAAGAAATAAAGTAAAATAAATTCATCTCCCGTGTTTGTAGCCTCAAAATCAGCTCCAATAAAAACTAATAAAAAACCAAAAAAAGCAACTAAACTAGCCCAAGAAAAACAAACCAAAACAAAAGCAAGGGTGTAAGGAGTTCTCTTAACCAGCCAATTAAATAATCTAAAAAACATAATTACTTTAAGTCTTTAATTTTAGAAAACACCCCTTTAACAGGGGCGTAATCTTTGCCTCTTTATGATGAAAATATACAATGTTTACTCCAGCACCTTCTTCACCTTCTCAATAATCTCATTGGGAGTGAAATGTGCTTTAATTAAGAAATCAATTGCTCCTAAGTGTAAACCTTTTTCTATATCTTCCTTTTGACCTAAATTGGATAAAATAATAACTGGTATTTCAGATAATTCAGAATCCTTTTTAATCTTTGATAAAACTTCAAAACCGTCAATGCCTGGCAGAATTAAATCAAGCAAAACTAAATCGGGTTTATCCTCTTTGATTTTTTTCACGCCTTCTTCGCCATCAATTGCTGATGGCACCTCATAACCCTCATCACTTAATTTTTTAACAATTAATTCTCTTAAAAACTTATCATCTTCTACGATTAAAATTTTTTTAGCCATATAAATTATTATGTGTTATATAAACTATCAGCCGATTTGTTTCTTAACCTTTTCAACTACCTCCATAGGGTCAAACTCGGTCTTCACCAACCAATCCTTTGCCCCTAATTCTCTCGCCCTGTCTAATTCCATCTCTTGTCCGGAATTAGAAATTATAACTATTGGAATATTTTTTAATGCCTCATCATTACACATTTCTTCCATAACTTCAAAGCCGTCTTTTTTGGGCATAACAATATCAAGTAAAACAAGGTCGGGCATTGTCTTCCTCATTATTTCAAGTCCTTCTTCACCATTAACAGCAATGGAAACATCATACCCTTCTTCAATTAATTTTTTTTGAAGCAAGTTAAGAAGAATTTCTTCGTCTTCTATAATTAAAATTTTTTTCATATTGGGAGTGAAAAACAAAAAGTGGATCCTTTCCTTTCCTCGGATTGAAACCAAATCCGACCTTTATGAGCTTCAATAATATTTTTAGCGATATAAAGGCCAAGCCCAGTGCCTTCTGTATTTATTCTCAACACATTAGCTCCTCTAAAAAACTTGGAGAACACTCTGTCTAACTGGTCATTAGGAATTCCTATGCCAGTATCTTTTATACAAAGCTCTATTTTCATATTAGCACTTCTTAGAGAAATTGTCACCTCTCCCTTGGAAGGCGTATACCTAAGAGCATTTTCAATAAGATTTTGAATAGCTAATGTTATTTTTTCCTTATCTAATTTAATCTTAGGCAATTTCTCTTTTGGTTGTTGAAAAACAAGCTTAATATTCTTCTGTTTTGCCATTTCCTGAAAAGAATCAACAACTGTTTCACATATTTCTTGAATATCAAAAAGAAAAACCTTAAAAATATATCTTCCCTCTTCAATTCTGGTAACATTTAAAAGATCATTAATTAAAGTAATCATTCTTTCATTGCTTTTATATGTTTTTTCTAAAAATTCTTTTTGCTTTTCAGTGACTGCGCCTAAATCACCATCCAATAACATTCTTAATGTCCATTTAACAGCTGATAAAGGCGTTCTTAATTGATGCGCCGAAATACTTACAAATTCTGTCTTTAAATTTTCAATCATTTTTTCCCGAGTAATATTGTGTAAGCTAACCAATCTGCCAGTCCTTTTCCTCCCACGTATAACAATAATAGCAGAAATCTCCAAAACTAGATTTTTACGCACAATTAATTCTTCTCTAAATATCTCTTTTTCCTCCTCTCCTAAAAGATCTATTAATTTCCCAAAATCCCCAAACTTATAAAGTTCTGCAATATGTTTATTAATAACTTCCTCGCTTTCAACATTTAAAAATTCTTTAGCTTGCGGATTAATTAAAGTAAGGCGTCTTTCTTTATTAAAAACTAATAAGCCATCGCTGAAATTATTAATAATATCCAATGTCTTGTTCTTTTCTTCCTCTGTTCTTAATCTTGCTTCATTTAAATAAACATTAAAACGTCTCAAGTTTTTTATGGTAGCATTAAAGGTTTCTGATAATTCGCCAATTTCTGTGCCGGGAGAAACAGGGATTTTAACATCCAAATTGCCTTTTTTTATTTCCTGGCAGGCGAAAATAATGTCCTTTAACGGCTTTAAAAACCTAATCAACATAAAAAGCAAAACCGCAACAAAGAATAGCAATATGCTAAAAAGCGTCACAACATCGCGAATCCATATCCCCTGAATTGCCTCGTCTATTTCTTTCTCTGCGCCCCCTTGGGAAACAATATTGGTTAATTCAGTTCTGCTTTGGTTTAAAGAAAAAAATATTAATGCAGAACTTATAACTGCAAAAATTAAAAGAAATATTAAAACTTTAATATAGATAGAATGCTTCATTCTATAAATAAAACCTTATTTCAAAATTTTATTGATTTTCTCAATAATCTCGTCCGGGGTAAAATGGGCTTTAATCATATAATCATGCGCTCCTAATCTTAACCCTTTTTCTATCTCTTCTCTTTGGCCTAAATTGGACAAAATAATAATTGGGATATTAGATGTTTCCTGGTCTTTTTTTATATGAGATAAAACTTTAAAACCATTTATCCTTGGTAAAACTAAATCAAGTAAAACCAATGCTGGTTTTTCTTCTTTTGTTTTTTTCATACCTTCCTCTCCGTCTAATGCCTCTAATGTCTGAAAACCTTCAAGAGTTAGTTTTTTTACAATTATCTTTCTCAAAAATCTATCATCTTCTATAATAAGAATTTTTTTAGCCATATAATTGTTATGTGTTATGTGAACTATTGTTAGATTTGTTTTTTTACTTTTTCAATAACTTCCATTGGATCAAATTCTGTCTTTATCAACCAATCCTTGACTCCTAATTTCTTGGCTCTGTCTAATTCAACCGGCTGTCCTGAATTAGAAATAATAATCACTGGAATTTTTCTTAACTCATTGTCTTCTTTTAACTTCTCCATTACTTCAAATCCTCCCATTTCCGGCATAATAATATCTAACAAAATAAGATCAGGTTTTTCTTTCTTTATCATTTCTAATCCTTGTCTTCCATTTTTTGAAGTTGAGACATCATAACCTTCTTGAGTCAATTTCTTCTGTAGAAGCTTAATCATTATTTCTTCATCTTCTATTAATAAAATTTTCTTTGCCATATTAGTAATTATTTATTCTTTTATAGGCAGAACAAAATAAAAAGTTGTTTTCTTGCCTTTGTTTGACTCAAACCAAATTCGACCTTTATGGGCTTCAATAATATTTTTAGTGATATAAAGACCAAGCCCTGTTCCATCTGTTTCCATTTGAATTACATTAGCAGCTCTAAAAAATTTTGAAAAGATTTTCTTTTGCTGTTCTTTAGGAATTCCCACTCCGTTGTCTTCAATTGAAAATTCTATTTTGTTTTTAAATTTCTTTAAAGAAATTATTATTATGCCTCCGGGCTTTGTGTATATAATAGCATTATCTAAAAGGTTTTGGACGGCCAAGCATATTTTTTCTTTATCTACTAATACTTTTGGCAATTTATCCTTAGGTTTTTTAAATTTAAATTCAATATTTTTTTGTTTAATCTCTTCTTGGTAATTATTTATTATTGATTGAATTATATTTTTCATATCAGCAGGAACTGGTTTGTAAAGATATTTTCCCTCTTCAATCCTAGTCACGTTCAAAAGATCATTGACTAAAGTAATCATTCTTTCATTTGAGCCATAGCTTGTTCTAATAAATTCTTCCTGTTCTTTATTCAGTTTTCCTAAATCTCCATCTAAAATCATCTTTAAAGTCCATTTAATTGCTGAAAGAGGGGTTCTCAATTGATGGGCGGCTAAAGAAACAAATTCTGTTTTTATTGTTTCAATTCTTCTTTCCATAGTAATATCATGTAAGATAAATAGGGTTCCCGTCTTGCGTCTTGCTTTTTTTATAGAAACTATAATTAATTCTATATTTAAATCCGTTCTTGGTTTAATTTCTTTTTTAAAAACGTTCTTATTTATTTTCTTGCTTTGTTTAAATGCCTTTAAAAACTCAATTCCGGAGATTTTACTTAATTCTAAAATAGTCCTGCCAATTAAGTTCTTACTTCTTAGATTTAAAAAAGCTTCAGCCATAGGATTAACAAAAGAAACCTTGTCCTTGCTGTCCAAAACTAATAAGCCGTCTGTAAAATTATTAATAATAGTTAATGTTTTGTTTTTTTCTAATTCAGTTTGTTTTAATGTATTCATCAACGCCTTCTTTGATTTTTCTAAATCCTTGGTTCTCTCTTTAACTTTTTGGTCCAAGCTCTTTGCCAGCTCCCTAAGTTCTCTTGTTCTTGCGCTTACTCTTATCTCAAGCGTTGTTTTGGCATCTTCTAATTCTTCTTTAAGTATTTCTAATTCTTTAAATTCTTCCTCCCTTTTTTCTCTGGTTTTCATCAACTCAAAATCACGTCTCACTAAAAGCTTAGCAATTCTGTCCATCTCTTCTAATTCTTTAATCCTCTTTTCTTGTCCTTTAGGTTTAAGCATTTTTTTTAAAAAATATTTTTAGAAAACAAAAAATCTTAAAGCTGTTTGGAAGCCCTTATCATAATTTTAAAATTTTAATTCCAACCTGCCTTACTCTCCTAAAACCATTAAAGCCATTGTCTCATTATGGAAAACAGAAAAACATTCCGGACCCACACGCCCTCCCAAGGGTGCTTGCTCGCCATAAGTATAAAATCCGATTAAAGGAACTTCTTTTCCTAAAACCCCTTGAATGGCTTTAATCTCTTCTCCAATTCTTGAACCTAATAACTTGTTTCTGGCTATACAATCAAAGACAAAAATGGCCTTGGGCTTGCTTCCTTTAAGCTGCTTTTTGGCGCTCTCTGCTGCTTCTTTAGCTGCTTGAATGGCCTTGTCTGGATCTCCTAACATCAAACGAATTTCAGAACCTTGAGGAATTTCTGCCGCGCAATCAATTCTGCCCTCCTTATCAGCAATAACCACATCTCTAATTAAAAGCTCATCGCTTCCCTCTACGCTCATTCCTAAAGGATAAGTATAAGCCATTTTAGCAATCGGCTCTTTAATTAGTTCTTCTGCCCTCTTACCGAAATATTCTTCATAAATACTCAACGCTGGCTTATTATTAATTTCTATCAACTTTGCTCCTTCTGCTTTGGTTACTTTCATTGGCAAACCAATCGGCTCCCATCCATGTTTTACACCTATGCCTAAAGAAAATTTACCCGAAAGCCCTAAACCAACTACCGCTCCGCTTAAAACCTGGTCCTGGTAATATTCATATGTTTTTTTAAATTTGAAATCATCACCAGCCGAACCGCCCATAATAGGAAAATTCTTTCCTAATATATCTTGAACCCCTCTAACAAGAGCTGCACCGTTCTCGGCTAAGCCGTCAGGAAGCATTGTAAATAAAGAAATCTGTTCTTCTGCTTTGTTTTTTATATCTTCTGCCACTTTCCTGCCTGCTTCAAAAGAATTCTTTTGGGCGGCTTCGCCTAATCCAATATTAAATTTAATTTGGTCAGAACTTAATGCCATAACCGCCACATGCTTTGAAGACGGCCCTTCGCCAGTTATTTCTCCTGCATCACTGCAGCCGATTAATGACGTCTCTTTAGAAACAAATCTCACTCCTTGAAGCATCTTTTTTTGGTCATAGACAACGCTGGAAAAAACAATTATTAAATCAGCTTTACCATCGGCCTTGCTTAAGGCCTGCTGGCATGCCTCATTTCCAGCTTCAACAGCATCAGAATTATTACTTTTTCCTACGCCAACTTTAATCATAATATTATATTATTTTTTACTTTTTTCTTTTCGACCTTTTACTTTAAGGTATTCTATTAATTAAGCTATAAAAGCTATATTTTTTCAGAATCTCAACCACCTTTTCCTTATTATAACCTTTCCTTTCACATTTTGCCAAATTAAAAACTAAAGGCGCGTCTGTCCGCGCCTTTGCTAAATCATAAGAAAAAAATACCTGCTCCTTGCAGTTCAATAAGAGCTCCTTGATTTTTGTTTTTAAATCCCATGCCTCGCCTGCTTCTATTGTCTTATAAAGATTTTCAATACTGCCGTATTCTTGAAGCAGTTCAACTGCTGTTTTCTTTCCAATGCCGGCAGCGCCTGGAATATTATCTGATGGATCGCCGGCTAAGGCCTTAAAATCAACCACTTGCTTTGGCAAAATCCCAAACCGTTCCTTAATTTTCTCCTCGTCATAAATAACAGTATCTTTAATCCCCTTGCCCAGAGTATAAACTTTAACATTTTGATTAACAAGCTGAAGCGCGTCTAAATCGCCTGTTAAAATTATGGTTTCAATTTTAGGCCCCCCACCACTTTTAGAATAAAAGTGGTGGGGGGTATTCGCAATAGTGGCAATTAAGTCATCCGCTTCAAATCCTTGTTCTTCAAAAATAGGGATTTGAAAACAATTCAAAATTTCCTTTATTTTTGGAATTTGCTCGTATAATTCATCCGGCGCTTTTACTCTTTTTGCTTTGTATTCAGTAAATTTTTTATGCCTGAAATTTGGTGCTGGAAAATCAAAAGTAGCAGCGATATAATCTGGTTTGAGTTCTTTTAAGACCTTTAAAAGAATAGAAAAATATCCGTAAACAGCATTAACCAGCTCGCCTTTCTTTGTTCTAAAAGGAGGCAGGGCATGGTATGCCCTATGCACCAAAGCATTGCTGTCAATAATCACAAGACACTTTTTTTTCTCTTCCATTTTTCAATTATACCACACAAAAGCTATCAATGCGTAAAATAACCAATGGAGTGAATAAAGCCGCAACCAATCCGCCTTGAATCATAAAGAATTAAAGTTAGACAATGCTTTCATAATGCTGAATACGGTTTAATTTATGGCTTTGGTCTAAAACTACGCAAACAGCGTCTATGCGACATTGTCCTTTCCATCTTTTTCTGGCGCTGTAAGCATTAGCGCTTCTTACTAATTTTCTGATTTTCTCTTTATTAATGGTTTCTTCGGGAGAACCAAACTTTTCACTGGTTTTTGTTCTTACTTCTACAAAAACAAGAACATCATTTTTTTTAGCAATTAAATCAATCTCTGAATATCTGGTTTGGCAGTTCTGTTCCATTATATTATAATCCTTGTCTTCTAAATATTCTTTAGCAATCTCTTCTCCTATCCGCCCTATTTGAAGATTATGCTCTGTCATATATCTTTGGCGGTAAAGCATATTGCAAGGCCTCTGCCATATGGCTTGCCTGAATATCCTGAGAATTTTCCAAATCAGCAATAGTTCTGGCTGTTTTAATCATTTTGTAATAAGAACGGGCAGAAATTTGAAGCATTATTCCAGCCTGATGCAGTATTTTTTCCACTTCTCCTGATAAAGCACAGAATTTTTTTATCTGCTTGTTTTTCATTTCAGAATTAGTGTAAACACTTTCACCCTGAAATCTTTGCTCCTGAATTTTTCTTGCCTTTTCCACTCTCTTTCTTATATCTTCTGATGTTTCAAGATTCGGTTTGTCTTGGGAAAGCTCTTCAATATCAACTGCTGGAACCTCAATATAAATATCAATTCTATCTAAAATTGGGCCTGATATCCGTTTTTTGTACTTTAAAATTTCTCGAGGGCTGCAAATGCAGGCCTTTTTCGGATGGTTTAAATATCCGCAAGGGCAGGAGTTACTAGATGCAACCAGCATAAACTCAGCAGGATAACTCACTCTTGCTTTAGAACGAGCAATAGAAACTACTCCATCTTCTAACGGCTGCCTTAAGGCCTCTAATACAGAACGTGGAAATTCATTAAATTCGTCTAAAAACAATACTCCGCGATGAGCTAAGCTTATTTCTCCAGGACTGGGATTACTTCCGCCTCCGATAAGACCAACCTGCGAAATAGTGTGATGAGGCGAACGAAATGGCGGCATTCTTACCAAAGAACCTTGAGCAGGAATATTACCAGTGACAGAATATATTTTTGTCACTTCTAATGACTCTGGATTTTGAAGAGGCGGTAAAACTCCTGGCAAAGCCCGGGCAAGCATTGTTTTCCCAGCCCCAGGACTGCCAACCATAAAAATATTATGGCCGCCGGCAGCAGCAATTTCCACTGCCCGCTTTGCCTGCTCCTGTCCTAAAATCTCTGACATATCAAAATCAACTCTATGCTCATCTAATCCAAAACAAACAGAATTATTATACTTTGCCGGCTCTAAAAGTTTTTTGTTAAGTAAATGAGCTAAAAGCTGGGACAAGGTTTCCACAGGATAAACTTTAATTTCTGGAACAATGGCTGCCTCATTGGCTGATGCTTTAGGAATAAAAATTTGCTTAAACCCTGCCTCTTTGGCAAAAAGAGCTAAAAGCAATGCTCCTCTGGTATGCCTTAAATTCCCGTCCAAAGAGAGTTCGCCAAAGAAAAGGGATTTTTCTGAAACAGGAAAACCAATTGTTGCACAAAGAATACCTATTGCAATTGGCAAATCATAAAATGAGCCCTCCTTGGGAATATCAGCCGGAGCCAAATTAACGGTGATTTTTCTGGCCGGAAAATCAATATTTGAATTTATAATAGCTGTCCTCACTCTTTCCTTGCTTTCATCAACTGCCTTGCTCGGCAAACCGACAATGTCAAAACCAGGCAATCCCCTGCTTGCTATATTTATTTCCACATCCACCGCTATTGTCTTTAATCCTATATTCAATGCTGACCCTATTTTAATTAGCATAATACTAAAATTTCTAATTTTTATGGTATAATTTTAATTGTGGTGGGGATGGCGTAGTGCGAAGTCGGGCTTATCATCCATGGCCTTCGGGGTGCAAATCCCCGCATCTCCACTACCTTAAAATTATCCACAGTTTCTTCTATTGACAAAATGTTTTGATTTGCTATACTTATATTGGATGATAGGCCTGGATCTCGTATTACGTTAAGATCAGCGAAAAATTCTGCGAAAGCAGGATTTTTTGTTTGAAAATTATTTATCATCAACATAATATTTATTTCCTTGTTTGGAAACAATGCCATGGATTTGCATTAAAGAAAGAACAGTGCCTAATTTACTGACTGGAACATTTAAACTTCTGGAAATAGCATCAATTTCCAATGGCTCTCTCTGTAAATAAGCGATTATTTTCTCTTCAAGCGGAGAAAATGAACTTTTCAAATCAAAGGGTTTGGGCTCGCCTCGCTGAAGCCATGGCGAAGCGGGCGAGGTAAGCCCCGCAGGGGCGAAAAGGGGTCTTGATTTGAAAAGTTTATTTTCAGAGCTTTCACGATAAAATCTCAAAATATCCTTAGCTGAAATTGCCATCTCTGCTCCATCCTTAATAAGCTGTAATGTGCCTTTTGAATTTTCACTTGTTATTGGCCCAGGCACAGCAAAAAGTTTTCGTTTATATTTATTGGCATATCCCGCAGTAATTAAAGAACCGCTTTTTTCTCCTGCCTCTATTACTAAACAAGCTTTAGACAAGCCGGCAATAATCCTGTTTCTTTTTGGATAAGTCCAAAAAGCTGGGGCTAAATCTTTTTCAAATTCAGAAATAATCAAGCAGTTATTATTTAAAATTTCAAAGTACAAATCTTTTTGATATTCTGGATGAATAATGTCTATTCCACAGGGCATTACTGCGATTGTCCTGCCGCCGGCCATTAAAGCAGCTTTGTGAGAAACAGCATCTATTCCATACATAAAGCCAGAAACAATAGTAATGCCAGCCATAGCAATTTCTGTAATAAATCTTTCAACAACCTGTTTACCATAAGTTGTCATTCTTCTGGAGCCGACAACTGCCAAGCAGTTTTCAAAAATTTCTGAATCCCATTTTCCTTTATGATACAGCCATTTCGGCGCATCGCTTACTTCTTTTAATAATCTTGGATATACTTTATCTTGTTTTGCAACAACACCATTCATTTAATTTTTAAAATTTAATATTAATCATTTTTTCGTTATTCCTGCTTCGGATTTAGTTATTATATCTTGGTGATTGGTATTTCTAAAAGGTGAAATCACTTCATAAAAAGGAATAAAATGAATTCTTGTTTTATTAAGCTTAATCTCTTTTTTAAGCCCCAAATTGACTAAAAAAGCGTTCCGGGGTTGATATTTCAGGATAAAATTTTTTAAGGAACGGGGAACTTCCGGTTCTTTTAATTCTTGACATTTTACTTCAATTGGGATAATTTCCTTTCCTGTATCAACTATAAAATCAACTTCGGCTCCATCTTTGGTCCGCCAAAAATGAATTCTTGACGGACTGTAATAAATTTTCTCTTTAAGAATATTAAAAATAAAATTTTCAAAAAGGAAACCAAGATTTTGCGCAATAGTTACATTGCCAAACTCTCCCAGCGAATAATTTTTTAGGCCTAAATCATTGAAATAGAAAATCGGGGTCTTGGTGATTTCCTTGCGCACATTTTTGAAATAAGGAACCAGTTTTTCTAAGATAAATGTTTTTTGCAGATACCAAAGATAATTCTTAACTGTTTTTACTGAAATTCCCAAAGTAGAAGAAAGTTCAGAGAAATTTACTAAATTTCCTATTTGGGATGCCATTATTCTAACTAAATTGGTGAACTCTTCTGTTTTTTGAACCCCTAAAAAATAAGAAATATCCTTTTCTAAGTAGCTTTGATAAATCTCATCTATAAACTTCTTTTTTTCTTCTAACCTATCCTCTAAAACCACTCTCGGATAGCCGCCAAAATTAAGATACTCTTCAAAAAGTTCTCTTGTTTTTTCTTTGTCAATTTCAAAAAAATCAGAAAGTTTTTTTTCATATTTATAGTTGGTCCTAAAATTAACGAATTCTTCAAAAGATAAAACATTGAGATTAAAAATTCTTTTTCTGCCAACCAATGATTCCTGAATTTTTCCTTTTAACTCAACACTGCCTGAACCGGAAACAATAAATTTATAAGGAAGATCCATATCATAAATTCCTTTCAAGAAAACGCCGGCGTTTTCTTTTCTTTGAATTTCATCAATAAAAACATATCCCTTTTCCTTTCCTATTTCTAATTGAATTTTTTTTATTAGTTTTTCCTGAGAAACGACAAATTGCTTATCTCTTTCAATATCAAGATTTAAAAAAATGGTTTTTTTTCTCTTTCCTTCCAAATGTTCTTTTAAGAAAAGCATCAGAGTAGTTTTCCCTGCTTGTCTGGGGCCAATAATAAAACTAATTTCTTTTTTAGTAAGATGTAATTTTAATTGTTCAAATAGAACTCTTTTTATTTTTTTCATATTTTATCCTATACTTCCATTTTAGTCCGATATTTCAGGAAGTCAAGTGCTGAAATTCTCGCCACATTAGCTATTATGCAACAACACCTTCATGCATAAATTATTATTGCTTAACTCGGTTAAGTTAACTCGGTTTAGCAATGCGTTTAGTAATGCAGCGTTGTTCATCATAGCTTTCGGTTTAACCGAGTTTAGTTTAACCGAGTTTAACCGATTATTTAATATAGTCCGGTTTTAATTCTTTTAAGGTTTTTAAAAAAAACTGTCAAAAAGCCATAAACCGCATTAACCAATTCTCCTATACCACACAAAAGCTATCAGAAAACAGTTCTCTATTTATGTCTTACGGAGAAGTGTTCTCCTAAATCCTATCAATAATCCAACTAAAATAATGATTCCTCCTAAAATATATAGCCAAGTTTTTAGGTTCTTAAACCAAATAATCTCTGGCGATGGCACTGCTGGCTTTTCTTTTTTTATGATAAGCTTACCAAAAATCTGTTTTAGGGTTTGATTTTTGTAATCAAGAATGGCAAAAGTTATAGGATAAAGACCAGCTTCCAGAGGCATT
Organism: Minisyncoccales bacterium; assembly: GCA_049642725.1. Classification (GTDB taxonomy): domain Bacteria; phylum Patescibacteriota; class Minisyncoccia; order Minisyncoccales; family JAGMDC01; genus JAGLYZ01. Next base: position 34,852 of record JBARPC010000016.1, read on the forward strand.
ATTTTTGCCTCATAATAGGTTTTATCTTTGTTCACTCTTAAAAGAAACGAAAATGACTTTTTCCCCTCGCCTGCCTGACTGCCGTCAGGCAATCTGGCAGGTTTTTCTAAAGTAATCATTATTATCTTTAAAACTTCTGGAACTTTTTCATATGGGATAGAAATGTTTATTGGCTGTTGAAGTCCGACTTCAACAGCTTCTGTTTCGGTAATAAGGAGTTTTTGGTCTTCCTGAAAAAACTCAAAATCTTCAAGGGTTAGTTTTTCAATCTCTGGAAAAATTATTTCTGGCCACACTTGACAAGCATCATCATACCAATAATAGCCGGCTTCTACACATTCTTCTTCATCGGTTATTTCTTCAGCTGGAGGAGGCGGTGAAGGAGGAGGTTTTATTTTAAAAGGAACACCTGAAACAATTGCTCCTGAAGCATAGTTTTCTGATTCATCATAAGCAAAGGCAGTGTAATAATATCTTTCTTCGTTAATTAAACCAGTATCAGTAAATGAATTTTCTTTGTCATTATAAACTGTAATGCCATGTTCCGGGTTAGCAGGATAAAATTCCGTGCTTCTTTTTATTTTCACTGCTTTAAAATCCCACGGATTTTGCCATTTTAAAGTTATTTGGGAATCTCCGGAAATTGCCTCAAAATTACTCACATTGGCCGGGGCAGTGGTATCTAAAATGATTGAATTAGAGACCTTTTTAGATATTCCACCATCAGAACTTCTAAATTTGGCGTAAACTGTCTTTTTTCCATCTCCTTTGCTCAAAGTCCATTTTTTGGCAGTTTGATATGGCTCCCAGGAGATTCCCGAGAAATCAAGCCAATTACTGACTGCCATCTGAAAGGCATTTTTAGCTGAAAGAGCTAAAGTAACATCTAAAGAATTAGTATAAATATCATCATTATTAATAACTAAAGACCCTGGAATAACTTCAGGAGGAATGGGCGAAATAAAAACACCGCCGCCCGGCTCTTCCGGCGTTGGCTGTTCTGGCACAGTAGCATCTACATCAATTATTCCTTGCTCATCGGCCTGAATAGATATTGGAAGAATAAGAATTAACCAGAATAAAAAAATACTTAAAAAAAATATCTTTTTTTGCATTATAAAAAATTCAATAGAGTTTTCCTAATCAGTTTTTTTTAATTCCAATTTTCTGGCTGGCTTTGTTAATAATCCATCGGTTATACTTTCTGATACTAAAGATTACAAAAAACAGCAAAATCACAATTCCCGTTCCTATTACTGAAAGTAAGCGCCAGGGAAAAACCCAAAAACTTAAACTTCCTTGAGCGGTTTTTTTACTCAAACCATATTCTAAACAAAGGTCGGCTTTGTATCTGCCAATGGCAAAATTGTCTTTTTCATATTTTAGCTTCTCAAAAAATCCTTTAGGCATCTCTTCAACTTCTCTCTTCGTCCAGCTGTTTTCAAACTTCCTTATACTCTGGGGTAAAACATTACTAACCGGCTCTTCTTTTCCATCAGGCTGAACAGCAATATTGACCAAAATTTCAGATATTTTTTTACCAAAGAGATTCTTAATCTCAATTCTACCAGCCGGCTTTATATGAACAGTGCCTGTGTTTTCAAAGCGAACCAAAAAATCAACTGGCGGATATTCATAAAAAGATTTACTCTCTTTTAACCTAAACTCAATTAATCTTCCTTCTTCTCTGATATCACCTTCTACTCTTAAAAGCACTAATGCTCCAATCTTACTTGCCACCCCTATAGTTTTTTCTCCTTCTTTAGTTGGCGGTAAAGAGCTTAAAAAAATAGCTGCATAATGGCCCCCGGGGTCAGCGTTTTCCGGCACCTTAATTTTAAAGTCAATGGTTTTCTTTTCTCCCGGGTCTAAAGTAACTGACTCTACAGGAAACTCAATCCAGGAAGCCAAGTTTTCTTTTTCTTTCCCAATAAGAAAAAATGGTTCACTTTCTTCATTTTCTTTAGCCCGGAAATTTTGTGCCTCAAAATAAAAAGTATCAGTTCTCTCGGTCTCGTTAAAAATCTTTAAACCGGTAATTAAAACCTGACCAGGAAAAGCCCCTATTTCGTAAAGAGGAGGCGAAATAGTTAAAGCAAAAACTGGCTGAGCTATTAACAGCCCTCCACTAATACAAAGTATCACCAGAATAAATATCTTCATAAATTCACTATAATTTAATACTTTCCTGTTCCGGTAAGAGTTATTACGTCAGAATAAGTGCCGGCCGCTGTAGTTGAAGAAATAGCCGCGTTCAGAGCTACATCAGCAGTGGCATCAACAACAGCAGAAGCTGAAGCAATGGTCTGGTTGGTCGTGCTAATGGCGAGATCAGTATTGGTGTCGTCGTCAAAGCCCTCGTCAATGTTCAAAGTGCCTGTAATGTCTGTCACATTCTTCACATAGAGAGCATAGCCCTCGCTGCCGCTGGAAACGGATGAGCTGGCAACCGCGGCAATCAGCTTGGTTGGCGAGCTTGACTTGTAAAGTCCTGCTGAACCATTGCCTTCAACGCCAGTTCCATTGCCTTTGCTTCGGGCTGAAACAATTGCGCCATTAGGAGCATTAGTAGTAATGGTGATCTCTGTCGGCTCACCATTGGACGCCGCTGAAGTAGAACCGGTCCCATCAGCAGTGGCAAAGCGCTCGGTCGTAGCGGAAAATGTGCCAAAGCCGATGTCAAGGTCATCAATAGAAAAAGTAAGCATAGCATCAACCGTAGCGCTTACCGCAACTGTAGAGTCAGAAAGGATAGACAGGGCGTAGCTTCCGCTATCAATTGAAGTGTCCACGGCACTACAGGTAGATGCAGTGGCAGTGGTATAGGATGTATCCAACCCGGTGGCGACAGTAACCTTAATGTTATCTGCCGCGGTTGTCGCAGTCCCAAGTTTTGCGGTAGCACCGTCCGCAATCTTCACCCCATACTTGGTACTACCTGTCAGGGACGAACCGTCATCGGCGCAGATATAAATTGTGTCATAACTTGAAGCGCCGCTCCCCGCCACACACCGCGCGACTAGTTCTGAACCAGGCAGACCAGTAGCGCTGTCCTCGGTAATAGCTGTGGCGCTTAGATCGTCGCCCGCTGTCGCGCACCACTGACCATCATGGGCATCAGGGAATTCCAGCTTAATAATCACCGCGTTACCACCGGCACTTCCATCCTCGGTATGAGCGCTGGGAGGCGTGAAAACAATATAGTGACTCACTCCAGTATCCTTGTTCTCTTCTACATCGCTTAACCGGTCATAAATGTTAGTTAAAGCAGCAGCCCCGGAAAAATGAATTGGCGGAAACAACAGAACCGATGTCATTATCACTGTCAACAAGACAATAACCTTAACTAAAAATTTCTTTAATATTATCATATTTTTTTATTCTTTAATATTTTATCATTTTAAAAGAGAATAAGCTATAATCTATTTAATACTTTCCTGTTGCCACCAAAGTTAAGACATCAGAATAAGAACCGGCTTTCGTTGAAGCAGAAATAGCGGTCTTCAGAACAATATCAGCAGTATTGTTGGAACTTATCACGCCTGAAGCCGTAAGAATGGTCTGATTAGTTGCACTAATGGCAATATCATTGCTGCCATTATTATCAAATCCTGCAGCAGCAGTCAAATTACTTCCAACTTGCTTGACATAAAGACCATAACCTTCAGTCCCGCCGGCAGTAATAGTTGAACTGGCAACTGCGGCAACCAAATGAGCAGGTGAGCTTGACTTGTAAAGTCCTGCTGAACCATTGCCTTCAACGCCAGTTCCATTGCCTTTGCTTCGGGCAGAAACAAGTGCGCCATTAGGAGCATTGGTAGAGACGGTTATCTGAATGGGGTCAGCAGCTCCTGGTTCAGAAGCACTACCAGCTTCATTAGAAGTAGCCCAAAAATCATCTGATGTGGTCAATTCGCCAAAACCAATAGAGGTGTCAGTGATAGAAAAAGTCAAAGCAGGATTAATATAGAATTCACCTGAAATAGACGAACTGGCGGCAAAGTTATGGCTGTCGCACACAAAACCATAAAAGTTTTTATTGCCAACGCCGTCAGTATAAGCAATAGCATGAGTGGCTGAAGGATTAGAAGCGGTTAAAGATGCGCTTGCCCAGGTGCCGGAAGCGCATCCAGCAGAGCAGGAAGTCAAGCTGTCTGTTTTGCAGACAAAAAGCTTGACTGTATCAGTAGCTGTATCAATATCTGAATCCGAAGCAGTAGAAGAAAAAATCACGGTCTCACCCACATTAACAGCAAGAACAACAAGCGGCAAATCATACTCATTGACATTACCTGAATCAATCCCAACTACATACATCTTGGTCCCGTCTGGTTTGAAGAATAGTCCGTATGGACTTGTTTCCTCACCTCCTACATAGAAAGCTTGAAGCCATACTGCGGTTGATATGTCCCATGGAGTGTCTAAATCATACTCGTTGACATCGTCTCCATTAGAACCCATCACATACATCTTGGTCCCGTCTGGTTTGAAGAATAGTCCCGTTGGAAATGTTTCCTCACCTCCCACATAGAATAATTGAAGCCATACTGCGGTAGATACATCCCATGGAGTGTCTAAATCATACTCGTTGACATCGTCTCCACTATAACCGATAATATACATCTTGGTCCCGTCTGGTTTGAAAAATATCTCTGTTGGAAATGTTTCCTCACCTCCTACATAGAAAGCTTGAAGCCATTCTGCTGATGAAACATCCCAAGCCGCCCACTCTAAAATTTCAAAACCTTGTATTTTTGGTATCCATTCAATATGTTCATTAACTTCTGTTTTTGTAAAAATTCCAATTTTAATGTTTTTATGGGGCAGTTCGTTCAAGCCCTGAAATTCAGTCCATTCTGTATAGCTATGGCATTCTATTTCATCGCATTTTTCTTTTTCAATTCCATATTTGAATTTTAAAATTTTTTCTACTTCCTGATAATTATTTTTAATATCATAAAATTTAACTTCTTCAAATAAATTAGTATTTTTATAATCCTTTAAAATAAGTTCCGCCACTTTTGTATCGTCGGAAGCAATCAAGACGGAAACCAAATAAGAAGAATTTAATTTTAATTCTATCCGCCTGTCTAAATTTTTATTCTCAATAGACAGCTTCTTTTCAAAAGCGTTATATGTTTTTGTTATATTCCCTCTTTTAATCACGCTGTTATTTGTCCTTAAATCATTTATAAACTCTCTATCTTTTATTAGGGCTATATCTTGTTTTATTTCTAATTCTTCAAGATCAGAGTTTCCTGAATCAGTATCAGCTTGAACTTCCTGAATTAACGGCATTGGGGAAAACAAAAACACGCTGCCTACTATCTCCAAAAGCATTATCAAAATCAACCCACCAATGGAAACCCTGTTCGAGGTACCCCGTCTCCTCCGCACCCTTCCAAAATTCAGAGCTTTTTCGCCTTTAAGATTTTTCTTATTTTTCTTCATATTTGGACCCGTATAAATGTAATCTAACTTATTTTTGTACCTGTCAAATGTGAGGCGTAGATGTCAGGCATCTACGCTCATCTTGCTCTAATCTATTGTTAATTTATTTAAAACTTCTCTAATGTTTTATCCTATACTTCCGTTTTAGTCCGATATTTCAGGAAGCCAAGTGCTGAAATTCTCGCCATATTAGCTATTAATTTTAGCAGAGTTACATTTCCATTATCAGGCATATTATTGAATAAACTTCAGATAATTAGCTTGATGAACTACTGAAAATTCGGAATTCGGATAAGTTGTACTCCAATCAGCAGGAGGGACAACTTTATTTTGTTTCCACTTTATTTCGTAACCATATAATTTACCTCGTCTTTCTTCAATAAAATCAATTTCTTTCTTGTCGTAAGTGCGCCAGAAATAATTATTTGAAAAAACTCCTGAATACTCCTGCTTTTTTATTCTCTCCGCAATAATATAGTTTTCCCAAAGCATTCCAATGTCATCTCTAATGCTCAAGGGATTAAAATTACTGATTAAAGCATTGCGAATGCCATTGTCATAAAAATAATAACGTGGATTTTTGCTTATCTCTTTGCGCAAATTTCTGCTGAAACCGCTAATCTTAAAAATAACAAAACTTTTCTCTAATAAATCCAGATATTTTTCTACTGTATTTTTACTCATGCTAAGTTGGGCCCCCATCTCAGTGAAAGACACTTCTTTTCCGATTTGAAAACACAACAATTGCAAAAGACGGACAATTTTGCCAGAATATTTAATTCCATTCATTTCTAAAATATCTTTGTATAAATAAGAACTAATTATCTCTCTCAGGTATTGCTCCTTTTCCTGATTATTATCAGCTAATACTATTTCTGGATAAGATCCATAGATAAGACGAATTGCTAAATTTGCTTTAGTTTCAAATTTTTGTTCAATCCCGCTTATTTCCAATTGAGCCAGAGGAAAAATTCTCAAAATATGCTTTCTTCCAGTCAAGGGCTCTCCAGCGTCTTTTGCCAAATTAAAAGAAGAAGAACCAGTAGCAATTATTTTAATATTTTTCAAATGGTCAACGATAAGTTTCAAATTCAAACCGATATTATTAATTCTTTGAGCTTCATCAACTGCTAAAAGCTTATTCTCCCCAACCAAATTTTTAAGTTTGGAAATTGACTGGCTGCTTAAATACTCCTGAATACCGACATCATCTCCACTCACAAGCAAATATCTTTCTTTAGTTTGCTCTAAAAATTTATTCAAAAGCGTGGTTTTGCCGCAACGGCGCGGACCATAAATTATCACTGCTCTATTAGGCCGAATACTTTTCTTTAAATTTTGTAATTGTTTTTGGGGAATATAAATGTTTGTTTCCATATAAAATTTTGATATAAATTTCGGTCACTCAACTGACTGAATTTTATCAAATTCGGGCAGTTTAGTCAACTATTCCTTACTGATATCTAAAGCTGCAAAATTAGGCCGGTGGTTGACTTTGAAAGGAGATTCTGTGCCGCCGTTAGCCGCGCCTTGGGAAGAGGAAGAACACAAAGAGCTGGTATTGTGGTCGCAGACAAAAGCATGCCAGACATTGGATTCGCTATCACCCACTAAAGCTGTATAATTACAGCCGGCTTCAGACCCGGATGACGTAGAAGAAGATATACACCAATTACCATCGTCACAAGTTGGAGCAGCTTCGTTATTAGCGGTGATATTATTTCCCTTACAAATGGCTAAATAATAATTATCACTATCACCATCGGTGCCAGTCGCAGTAAAACTAACATTTGAATCCACATCAGTGGGCGAGGTTCCTGAAGACCCGCCATCCGAAGGACCCGCAGTAAAACTCGGCGCCGTTGCATAGGTGCAGTAGATGGAGTATTTATAATTATTAACATTTGTAGCATCTGTTGGATGACTAGGAGAATCATAACTATTAGTACTATCTACATATGCTTGATTAGCATCTCCAGTATCATAATACATACCAGTTGCTACATCTTGAACTATCATCAAAACATAATCAGTTGAAGCGGTTAGAGTTGGTTCTGTGGAATAACTCGCTGTTTCAAGGGAATCAGTTGACATTGATATATCATATTCATTGACCTCATCGCCCCAAACCCCTACAACATACATCTTAGTACCGTCTGAGCTGAAGAATATTCCACGAGGACCTGCTTCCTCCTCTGCCACAGAAAAGCACTGAAGATACACTGCGGTCGAGACGTTCCAGGGGGTAGATAAATCATACTCGTTGACGTCAACTCCAAAATTCCCAATAACATACATCTTGGTCCCATCTGGCTTGAAGAATACTGCGTGTGGAGATTGTTCCTCCTCTGCCACAGAAAAGCACTGAAGATACACTGCGGTAGCAACATTCCAGGGGGTAGATAAATCATACTCGTTGACGTTATCTCCAGAATCCCCAATAACGTACATCTTGGTCCCATCTGGCTTGAAGAATACTCCCCTTGGGACTCCTTCTTCATTAGATACAGAAAAGTTCTGAAGATACACTGCGGTAGCAACATTCCAGGGGGTAGATAAATCATACTCGTTGACGTCAACTCCTATGCGCCCGACAACGTACATCTTGGTCCCATCTGGCTTGAAGAATACTGCCTGTGGATATGTGTCCTGCCCTGCCACAGAAAAGTTCTGAAGATACACTGCGGTTGATATGTCCCAGGCAAAAGATGGGTCATAAACACTATCACTTATACCATTTGTTACTATATTAAGATTACTTGCCAATGCTATAATCCCTTTTATATTTATACCTGAGGAAGGAACTGAATAATGAAATTTTATATTCTGAATAGTCCCCACATCAGATGGGCTGGTGAATTTAGAACCATACATATAATCAGCGCCTTGAGCATCGTCTAAGGTGCCTCCTTTTGTTTCATACCCAAAAGTCGGGTCAACACTCACGGGATAAATGGCGTTGTCCAGCCAATTCTGATCAATGGTAATAGTTAGCGTCTTTGTTTGCTCGTCTATATTCAATTCGCCCCAAACTTCTGTTCCAGCACTATCAATTATTTTCGGTCGGTAAATATGAAACGCTTTGCCTGCTCTGTAATTCTTTCCATTCGGAAATGCCTCGTAGTTTCCTGCCTTACTTTCGTGATAAACAGCGTAAGAGTCAACTACATTTTCAGGTTGAAACACACCTTTTTCACTTCTCATATCTGGCTGATAATAAAACTTTAATCCTTTCGTTTCTATGTCTAAACTAATTATATTACTCGCTGGCTTCTCTTTTAAGATAACCTCAAATTCAAATCCCTCTGCGTGTTCTTCTGTTTTCTCTAACGGATAGAAATGGGCTTCTTTTTTCTCTTCTATCCACTTCAGCTTGTTTCCTTGTAATTGGAGATTGCTATCTGTATCTGTGGAGACGGCTGTTGGCAAACTTACAGAGACAAAACACTCCTCGTCCCATCTATGAAGTTTAACATAGGGAGCTAGGGGCGAATGTCTTTTGACACCTATTTCAATAACCTCGCCACTTGAAGATTTAAGGGTATAAGTTCCATCTTCCATTTCTATAATTGCTTGAGGAGTTATTTCAGTATTATAATTTGGGTCAATGGTTTTTGTTTCACCAGCCCGAAGAAAAACATTTAAAGATAAAATCAAAAGAGCTTGCCCGTTCTTTCTTTCAATCCACAATTCCGGCTCAAATTCATTAGGAATATCTGAATAATCATAAAAAGAGAGATATTTCATATTTTGGCTATAGAAAGAAATCTTGCCGGGGCTTTCCAATTTTTGAGGATTTTCAGAAAGAGAAAAAATGCGATTATCCCAGTGTATTCTTTCTGCATTGATTTTATGTTTCAGGAGAAGGGATAAATTTAAATCCTGCTCGTTGTTATTAGTAAAAGTTAAAGTTTGCTTAATTCTTGATTCATTATTCTCAATTCCTAATTCCTTGTAATGCGTAGTTAGGGAAATTTGGGAAAGGTCAACCTCGGTTTTTATGCTATGGCTTTTGTCAACCCCCACACCAAAATCTTTGGTGTGGGGGTCAATTTGTTTCGTGATTCTATATTCAGGAAGAGATTGAATTTCCATTCCTAAAAAGGATTTTATACTGTTTCCAGATTTTTCCCAAAAAGAAGGCGGCTGATAAAAATCCTGTTTATTGAAAATCGGCTCATTGGCTTCAATTGACAAACTTAAATCCTGAAATCCTGGTTTTAAATCAGGATATTCGTCTAAAAACTCATTTTCCAACAAATCAGAAATCAAATACTCATCAATAATTTTTGCGCTGCCAACTATTTCTTCCTTGTTATTTTCTTTTTTAGTTAAAGGAATATTCTGCGGATAAGAAGTTTCCTGAATTTCTAAATAAGAAGTTCTTAGTTTATAAAAAGGATTTTCTCCTTGTGCAGAAACAACCTGAAAAAAAGCAATAATGCCTATGGCTATAATAATAACGCCTAAAAAGTTTTTTTTCATATAATAAACTTTTCTTCAAGAAAGTTATTAATAATTTGTCTCTATTTCTCCTTGATTTTTTTCTTCCAGTAATTGTTCTTCTTCTAACTGAACATCTTCTTCAATTAGCTCCTCCATGCCCTCTTGTATGTCTTCTTTTTGGTTTTCCTGAACATTTCCTTCTTCCGATAATTCTTCTTCATTCTCTGTTTCTGATTCTTGGTTCAAAATTTCTGATTCATTATTTTCTTCCTCTATTTCTTGCTCGTTCTTGTCTTCCTCATCTAATTCTTCTTTTCCTGCGCCTAAATCTTCATTCTCTGTTTCTTCATTCTCTGTTTCAATTTCTTGATTCGCTTCAACTACCTCGTCTTCTATTTCTGATTTTTCTTCGCTTCTGTCCATAATCCAATATTCAAAACTTAAATCTTGTTCAGCCGGATTTTCCAAAATAACGCTAAAGGATTTTTCAGAAACATCTTTTGAAGCTTTCCAAAGAATATTTTCTTCATCAGAAAAAGCAATAAAAACCAAAGAATTCTCTTTTATAGAACTATTTACTATTTTAATCACTTTTGCTCCTTGAGAAATAACTGCCTTGCCAGTAATTTGATAATCACTGGCCGGCTCCTCTGGGACCAAACCCTGTTTAACAACTAAAACATCATACAGAATATCAATCTTGCTTTTCATATTAGCTAAGTTATAAATTATATCTTCCAATTTAGAAAGAATAATATCAATCTTTTCTCCTATATTTGCTAATGCCTGTTCAATATTGCCAATTTTTTCAGACAAAAAATTTGTCAAATCTTGGAAAATATTAAATAAGCGGGAATCTATTTTAGAGATTTCTCCATCTTCTGAATAATTTATATTTTCCAATTGTTCTATATCAAATAAAATTACTACATTAGTTTCATCGCCTAACCTTTCCTTAATCAACTTGGAAAGGTTTTCCCATTGCTCCGGGGTCAATTCTTCTTCCCCTAAAACCTCTGAAAGTGTGGTTATTTTTTTTCTTGGACACATTTCCTCCTGCCAAACAATTTGATTATCCTCACTCGTATCGCCTATTGAAATACTAAGCCAAAACGGAACTTGGCTTAAGTCAAGATTAATAAGATTATTACGGCCTAAAAGTATTTTTAAGTTTCCGTTCTTGATAAAAATAGCATTATAAAAAACGTGTTCTTCTTCCCAAAGAATATTTCCTTCTTCATGCTGGTCATAAATTCTAAATCTTATATTGTATTTTCCGTCTTCAATTGGATTTCCTTGAGAATCAGACAAAATACCCTGATACAAAATCCTTAATTTCTTAATTTGTCCAACATCTTCTTCTTGGGCTTTTACCAACTTTCCAAAACTAAAACTTCCTCCCAATATAAACGAGATAAGAATAATCACTATAACGAACTTTTCAATATTACATCTATTCATAATTATAATTCATAATTCCTTATTCACTCTCAATTATCGGCGCTAATATATATATGTATTCCTGATCTTTTGTTTCTTTAAAAATTGGCTTGATAATTCCTGATTTTTTATCTTCATGTAATTCTACTATCACTTCATCTGAAAAAGCCCTTTCTATTTTCTTTTTTGTCTCCTCATCTGTTTCAGGAGGAATTACTACTATGCCTTGTTTTGCCGGCTTGGAAGTTTCTGGACGCGTAACATAGGACCAGATTTTTTGAGCGCCATTAAAAATATAATCTCCTGCAAAACAAACTGAATCTTTTATTTCCTGCCAAGCCAGGAAAATTTTATTTTTAACAAAGTCGTTTGTGTTTTGATAACCCTGTCTAAAAACAATACCCGTATTAACTATTTTTTGACCCACAACAAGGGCTTGCTCTCCATACCATTGCGTGAATCTCTGAAAAATACTTACACTATACTTAAGGTCGTCCCCTGCTTTAACACCTGCTTCAGCTAAAAAAGAATAAGTGTTTTTGCCTGTCAGTAAAACACTTGCTCCTAAGTTATAGAAATAGCCTTTTGTTTCTTTTTCTAATTTATCTGAATTTACTATTTCTCCTTTTCTCCATTTGTATACTGAATTATTTATCTCTATTAAAAATTGATTGAGAAATGTTGTTGAATTTGCTAAAGAGGTATCTAATACTGCTTTTGAGTTTATTACAGAACTGCCTATTATTGTTGTTAGTTTATCTAATGAATTATTTGCTTTTTGAGAAATAATTGACAGTCCCTTAGAACCAGTGCCCGCCACAAAACTCATAGTGTTTTTAAAATCTTGGACCGGATGCAAATCAATTTCAGGAATTGATATGTTTGGTATTGATAATTCAGGTAATTCAGGAAGCGACGGTTTTTTATTGGAAACTATACCAGATAATTCTTGGCTGGTTTTTGTTAGACCATCCTTGACTGACCAAATAGCATCTTTACTAAAGACAATACCAGTGAAGATTAAACAAAAAACCAAAACTCCTGCTATTGCGTATCGCATAGCATATCGGAATTTTGGCTGGTTAAATAGATTTGCCATGGTTTCTACTATACCAAGCTTTGGAAAGTTTATCTCTTTATTCAGGGCTTTTTTAAAATCTGCTTTTTCGGCTTCATGCTTTTTGGAATTGTGCTTTAAATAATCATCAAGCCATTCTTTCTTTGTTACCCAATTTCTGCCGAATTTAATCGCCTTTAGTTTTCCTTGCCTCGCTCTCAATGACAAATACTCCTGTGAATAATCACAGTACCTTGTTGCTTTCATTAATGATATATAACCGTTCTTTTCGCTCATAAATTTAATAATATTCAATATTGTCCGATATTTAAATTATTACTTTATTTTCTTATATTAAAAAGTCCTTGTCAATCAGGAAACTGTGGATAACTATCGGACATAAAAAACCTTGTTTTAACAAGCAAGGTTTGGGAATAAAATATTAAGCACTGACATTAACTATCAACTATCTTTTTTACTTCTTCTTTGAGTTTATTTTTAATTCCTGACCAAGAAGCTTTTTTTATCATTTCGGGTATCGGCTCTACGTCGGCTGGCTCAAAATAAATTAAACTCTTTAAAATGTGAAATCGATTATATTGAATGCCTTGATATTTTTTATCGAATAAATTAAGAAGCTTTTCAAGGGAATATTTTTCAAGTAAAAAATATAAATCTATAAAATCTTTTTTAGCTCCCCTACTAGAAATAGCATCTATCTTCATACATATAATATCACGTTCATCGGCTAACTCAATTTTTTTAAATTCAATAAAAGGAAATAATAGTTTGTATGGATAAATAAAAAAACTAACCTTGACTCCATCCAACTGGCAATTTAGCGTGTTATCATCTTCTGATTCTATTTTAAAATTATTAAAAGCAAAAAGTTTTCTTTTCAAAGAAATTAAAGAAACTTTTTTTTGTGAAAACCAATCCAAATCAATTGACTTTCGATGTCCTAACTGTAAAGCCAAGGCAGTGCCACCTGCTAAATAAAAATTTTGGACTTCTTTGATATTGCTTAACGCTTCCAAAACGCGTTTGGTTTTAATGTTGATAACTTCTTGATGCATAAAAATGAATTAATGGGGATATTAAATATTAAACTCCAAAAATTTATTGTTTTTTTATTAGTATAATTTATCTTAACAGCTGTTTTTTTTATTTTTTTAAAACCATATATTTCCTGAAGAATTTTATAATCTTTTTCATCGCCAAAAGACAGGACTCTTTCAATAATAAAATCAGCGTTTTTTTTGTAATCTAAATCTTTAAAATGAATATCCCAAAAAAGAGTTTTATTCAGCTGTTTTAGCTTTTTTTGTAATATCATATTTATACTATCATAACATAGTTATTAGTTCTTGTCATATAAAGTTATCTTTCTAATATTTTTATTAATGAACTTGAATTTTATTTTGATAATGTTTTTAGGCAGGATTTTTTCTATTTTCTCTGGCCATTCTATAACAATAATGCTTTTTGGCTGGGAAATAATTTCTTTAAATCCGATATCTAAAATTTCCTCTGGTGTCTGGATACGGTAGCAATCAATATGGAAAAAATTTTCGTATCTTCGCATTATTACAAAGGTCGGGCTTGTAATTCTTTCCTTAAAGCCAAGCCCCTTGGCGAAACCCTGGACAAAGGTTGTTTTGCCTGCGCCTAAATCGCCGCTTAAAGCGATTACTAAAGCATCTTTCTTTTGAGGAAGTTTTAGAATTTTTTTTGCCAAGCTCTCTCCAAGTTTTTTTGTCTGCCGGGTACTTATTGTGATATATTTTTTTTCCACATTGACGAGATTGTTTATTTAAGTTAATTTGAAATAATACTTACTCATTTCTATAATATGAATAAAAAAATAACTGGTCAAATCTTTATTTCAGATGAAGCACTTTCTGAGATAGAAAAGAAAGTAAAAAATCTTTCTGATTTCAAAAAAAACATTGAATCAGTTTTACAAGAAAATATTACTGAAGTTTTAGAAAATATTTTAGCAGGCGCCATAAATCTAAATGCTTCAGATATTCATATTGAACCAAGAAAAAAAGAAACAAAAATCAGAATAAGAATTGACGGCATACTCCAAGAGGTTGTCTCTTTAGATAAAAAAATATTTGAATCCATTCTTTCTAGAATCAAACTTTTAAGCGCTCTGAAGCTTAATGTTTCTGACCGGCCGCAAGACGGCAGATTTTCTATTATTTCCAAACAGGAAATAATAGAAATTAGAGTCTCTTCCCTGCCCTCTGAATACGGAGAGTCAATTGTTTTAAGAATTTTAAATCCTAAATCATTAATTGAGATTGAAAGTTTAGGACTAAGGAAAGATCTGCTTGAACTTTTCTTAAAAGAAATAAAAAAGCCAAATGGAATGATTATTGTTACCGGACCTACCGGCTCTGGAAAAACAACTACTCTCTATGCTTTTCTTAAAAGGATTAAAAGCCCGGAAGTTAAAGTTATAACAATTGAAGACCCTATTGAATACCATCTCAAAGGTATTTCCCAGACACAAGTAAGACCGGAAAAAGGATACGACTTTGCTAACGGCCTCCGTTCTATTATGAGGCAGGACCCAGACGCAATTCTGGTTGGAGAAATCAGGGATTTAGAAACAACTAAAATTGCCATCCAATCAGCGCTTACCGGCCATTTAGTTTTGACTACCTTACATACAAATGACGCTGCCGGCACTATTGCCCGTTTAATAAATTTAGGCGCGAAGCCGGCAAATATTGGACCAGCAGTAAATATGATTATTGCGCAAAGATTGGTGAGAAAAATCTGTCCAAAATGCGCTAAATTAGAAAAAGCCCCGCCCTCAATTTTAAATAAATTAAAAAGAGAATTGAAAGGAATTCCCAAAGAGATAAAAATTCCTAAAATTGGTGATGGGTTGAAAATTCTAAAACCAAAGGGCTGTGAAGATTGTCATAACTCTGGATATAAAGGAAGGGCTGGTATTTTTGAAGCCATTTTGATTGATGATGAAATGGAAAACTTTATTTTTAAAAACCCTTCAATCGCTGCTTTAAGAAAAAAAGCATTTAAAAAAGGAATGACAACTATGAAGCAAGATGGTTTTTTAAAAGTTTTAAATCAAGAAACAAACATAGAGGAAATAGAAAGGGTGGCTGGCGAGTAACCCCCCACCACTTTGTAAAACGCCATCTGAAATTTCCTAAATATTTTTTTATCTATTTTGACTTTTGGCAAAGTGGTGGGGGGTGAGATAGCCTGGAGCCGGGGACAGGACTTCAGCTTGAGAACTTAAAGTTCAGAATTTCTTTGAGGAATAAGCCAGCATTACCTGAATTATCCATTAACTAAAAGAAATTCCTGTGTCCCCAGCTCCAGGCTATCTTTGCCTTTAATTATAATAAATAATATGAATTTGTCAACCCCTATACCCTCTAAAGAGGACGAAGTTTTAGATAACGCTTTACGGCCTAAAAACTGGAAAGAATATGTTGGTCAGGAAAAATTAAAGAAAAATCTAAGGATAATTATTGAAGCAGCTAAACAAAGAAATGAAGCGCCTGACCACTTGCTTTTCTACGGAAACCCTGGCTTAGGAAAAAGCACTATCTCACATCTTATTGCTAAAGAGATGAAAACTGATATTAAAACTACCTCTGGCCCGGCTATTGAAAAAGCTGGTGATTTAGTTTCTATTTTAACTAATCTTAGTGATGGTGATGTTCTTTTTATTGACGAAATTCATCGTTTAAACAAGGTTTGTGAAGAAATATTTTATCCAGCAATGGAGGATTTTAAGTTAAATCTTATTTTAGGAAAAGGCCCAATGGCGCGAACAATGGAAATGAAACTGCCCAGATTTACTTTAATAGGAGCGACAACCCGTTTAGCTCTTTTGTCGTCGCCTTTAAGAAACCGTTTTGGAGCTATTTTCCAAATTAATTTTTATAACTCCAAAGATATTGAAAAAATTATTGAGTATTCCGGTAAGACTTTAAATATAGCAATAGAGCCAAAAGCGATAACAATAATTTCTAAACGCTCACGTTTTACTCCGCGAGTAGCTAACCGCTTATTGAAAAGAATTAGAGATTTCGCTCAAGTAGAAGGCGACGGAATTATTGATGAAAAAATCACCAAATCAGCTATGAAATTTTTAGAAATTGATGGGTTTGGATTAGAGCCAGGAGACAGAAAAATTATTAAAACAATTATTAAAAAATTTGAAGGAGGACCGGTTGGCTTAAAAACTCTGTCAGCCGCTACTTCTGAAGAAGAAGATACTATTTTAGATATCTATGAACCTTACTTAATGCAATTAGGATTTATAGAAAGAACTCCCAAAGGAAGAATGGCTACTTTGAATGCTTATAAATATTTTGGAATAAAATATAAAAAGGAACAGAATCTGCTTTAGTTTTAAACAATTTCTAAACATTTTCTGGACAGTTTTTAAACAGTTTTTTTGATAGTTGATAGATAAGATGAAAAAAACTTGGAAAATTTGTTTTTGTTCTTTATTATATGTTGTTTGTTCTTTGTTCTTTATGCTTGGCTTAGCTAAGCATAATTTTGTCTCAGCCTATAAATCGCTTGATGTAGTAATCAATGAAGTTTGCTGGATGGGCACAAAGGCCTCACATAGTGACGAATGGATTGAGTTGTATAATAATAGCGATGCTGATATAAATCTTGATGGCTGGGTATTAAAAGCTAATGACAAAAGCCCGGAAATTGAACTAATGGGTATTATTTTAGGTAAAAGTTTTTATATTTTAGAAAGAACTGATGATGATAGTGCGGCTGAAATTTCTGCTGATATAATTTATAAAGGAGCTTTAAATAATAAAGGAGAAATTTTAGAACTTTTTGATGGCGATAAAAATCTGATAGATAAAGTGGATTGCGGCAAAGGATGGTTTGCCGGTGACAATAAAACAAAACAAACAATGGAAAAGCTTGTTGAAGTCGGACTTCAACAAGCTCATTGGCAGACAAGCCAAAAACCAGGCGGAACACCAAAAACTAAAAACAGTGATGGAAATGCTATGGAGGCCGAAACTCCTATGGAGGTTCGGCCTCAAAGCGAGCCGCCTCAAAACGAGCATTATCCTTCTGGAATAATTATCAATGAAATACTGGCCTCGCCAGAGGGCCCTGACGCGGAAAATGAATGGATAGAAATTTTTAATGAAAATAATTTTGATACTGATATCTCTGGCTGGAAAATTTCTGACACTGTTGGTGGTATTAAGAGTTATACTTTTCCAATAGGAACAAAAATCCCAGGAAAAGAATTTTTGGTTTTAGAGCGTCCGGAAACAAAAATTACTTTAAATAACAATGGTGATGGATTAAAAATCTTTAATCCTAATGGAAAAATCGTTGATGAAATAAACTTTGAAAAAGCGACCTTAGGACAATCATATAATAAATTTGAATCTGAATGGCAATGGTCAGAAAATTTAACGCCTGGCGCTGTTAATAGTTCAGGAAAACATACGGAGAGCGAGTTTCTATTAGATGGTTCCAGCGAAGCAAGAATCAGCCAAGGATTTAAACAACTCTACGAGAACAGTTCTCGTAGAATGGCTGTTGTAATTGCTCTAATAATTGCTTTTTGTTCAGCTATTATTATTTTAATTTTAAAAAAGAATTTGAAAAGTAATTAAAAATTTAGTAAGATAAAATTATAATAACATGAGCGGACATTCTCATTTTAGTTCAATAAAACATAAAAAAGCAATTACCGATGCCAAGCGCGGCAAAATTTTCTCTAAAATAGCTCGGCAGATTTTGATTGCCGTAAAAGAAAAAGGAAACGACCCAGAAACCAACTCTAGTTTGCGTTTAGTTATTGAAAAAGCCAGGTCAGTAAATATGCCGAAAGATAATATAGAAAAAGCTATTAAAAGAGGAACTGGAAGCACAGAAGGAGAAAAACTAGAAGAAGTAATTTTTGAAGCATATGGACCTGCTGGAACAGCTATCATTATTGAAGGAATTACTGACAATAAAAACAGAACCCTGGGAGAGATCAGGCAGGTTTTAAATCAGGCAGGCGGTAAAATGGCTGGAGAAGGTTCGGTTAAGTGGATGTTTGAAAGAAAAGGAGCTATAACAGTCAACAATGAACAAAAAACAATAAACAAAGAAGATTTAGAGATGAAAGTGATTGAAGCGGGGGCAGATGATACTTATTGGCATAATGGCATATTAGATGTCTATACTAAGCCAGAGGGACTGGAAAAAGTTAAAAAAAATCTTGAAGCGCAAAATATTGAAATTGAATCTGCATCGTTGGATTGGGTCGCTAAAGATATGATTGAATTAGAAGAAAAAGACAAGCAAAAAATAGAAAAATTATTTGAATTATTAGATGAAAACGAAGCGGTACAGGAAATATACTCAAACATCTCGTAATTTTAACATTTGTTAGTATGATTATACTCGGCATTGACCCAGGAACAGCCAACACGGGGTTTGGCGTGGTTAGTAATATAAAATCTAAAAACCAAAATAGACTTAGGTGTTTGGATTACGGTTGCATTAAAACATCACCGAAATTGACTGACGGGGCGCGGCTTGAAAAAATAAACACAGAACTTAAAAAAATAATTAAGAAATATCAACCAAAAGTGATGGCCGTAGAAAATGTGTATTTCTTTAAAAACTTAAAAACTGCTTTTCCAGTAAGCCAGGCAAAAGGAGTAATATTATTTACAGCTGCCAAGAAAAAAATTCCGGTTTATGAATTCACTCCTCTTCAAGTTAAAATGGCGATTACGGGTTATGGAAAAGCAGATAAAAAACAAATCCAAAAAATGATAAAGGTTATTCTTAATCTAAAAGAACCACCAAGACCAGATGACGCTGCTGATGCTTTAGCAATAGCAGTTTGTTCTATTAATTTTATAAAAACCCTTAAAGGGGTTGACAAACTTGCTTAAAAAAATATAATAGAAACTGTAGATGGAAAGGTCGATGATAATAGAGTAGAAATTAAAAATCACTCTTTTTTTATTTAATATAAAGAGAGTGATATTCTTTAAAAAATTATGATTTACGAATTTATTAATCAAGATACAGAAGAAGGAGGAGAAAAAACCACTGAAGAGGAAACTCCTGCTTCTACTGAAAAAGAAACTGGTTCTGAAGAAGTAACTAGCCAGGATACAGGAGAAGGAACTCCTGAAGAAGGAGCCACTGAAGCTCCTGCTGAGGGAGAAAAAACTCCTGAAGCTCCTGCTGAAGGAGAAGAAAAAGAAGGTGAAGAACAGAAAAGCGAAGAAGAAACTCCGGTTGTATAGTTTAAAAATCCCGCCTCTGCGGGATTTTTAAATATTTAAGTATAACTAATAATTTTAACAAATTTTCTTTTCCCTACTTGAATTATCATATCTTTCTTTGTTTTAATTTTTGCCTGCCAGTCATTTTGAATTTTATTATCTATTCTAACTCCTTTTTGCAAAACCAATCTCTTGGCTTCTGATTTTGAGGAAGTTAGTTTTATTTTCACCAACAAGTCCAAAATATTCCAATTGCCAAGCTTTAATTTTATCACAGGAATTTTTAAAGGTATTTTTTTTTCTTTAAAAATTCTATTAAATTCTTTTTCTGCCTTTTCTGCTATTTTTTTACTATAAAGAAGCAAGATAATTTCTTTAGCCAATTTTGCCTTTGCATCTCTTGGATTTATTATTTTTTTAAGTTCGGACATCGGAACATTTGTACAAAGTTCAAAGGCAGTATTTATTAATTCATCCGGCCAGTTCATTATCCTCCCATATATTTCCTTCGGTTTTTCGTTTAAGTTAATTATATTTCCCTCGGTTTTTCCCATTTTCTCCCCTTTAAAACTAACTAAAAGTTTTGTCGCCAAAACAAATTTTTCCTTATTCTTTAGTTTCTTAGCTAATGTCCTTCCGGCCAGCATATTAAAGGTTTGGTCGTTCCCCCCAATTTCTAAATCAACATCCATTGAAACGCTATCGTAGGCCTGAAATATTGGATACAAAAACTCATGTACGCGAATATCTCTACCTGCTTTGATTCGTCTCTGAAACATATCTCTCTCCAATAATCTGGCAACTGTAAAATTGGAGGACAGTTCAAGCATGTCTTTAGGTTTTAATTTGTTAGTCCATTCTTCATTGTGTAAAAATCTAACATTTGCCTTCTTAAGGTCTAAAATTTTGCCAATCTGTTTTTTATAATCTTTAGCATTTACTAAAACCTGTTCTCGAGTTAATATTTTTCTTGTCGCATTCTTATCAGTCGGATCACCAATAGTGGCTGTGAAGTCCCCTATTAAAACAATCGTTTCATGCCCCAAATCCTGAAATTGACGTAGCTTTCTTAAAACCGCCAAATGGCCTATATGAAGCCTACCTGTTGGGTCTATACCATTATAAACCCTGAGTTTTTTACCGGATTTTAAAACTTTTTCTAACGCCTTGCGGTTAGGATAAATTGTTTCCACACCACGCACTAAAATCTCTTCAATTTTTTTAGAGTTAGTGTTTATCATTTTCTTATCATAGCAAAAGTATTTTAATTTGCCAAATAGAACATAATCTATTAAAGTTAAAAGTATATGGCTAAAAGAGTATATCATCGGAGAATATTTGGAGAAAATAAAAAAATAAGGCGAATTAAAAAATTGGCAAAATTTTTAGTTTTTTGTTTTAGTTTTTTGTTTTTTGTTTTTTGTTTTTTGTTTTTTTATTATGCCAAAGACCTGCCCAGGCCGGAAAACTTTATGGAAAAGCAATTTATTGAATCAACGAAAATATATGACCGGACTGGCGAAGTTCTTTTATATAATATCTATGGAGAAGAAAAAAGAACCATTATAGCTTTGGACGCAGTGCCAGAACAATTAATCCAAGCTATCATCACAGCTGAAGACAGAAATTTTTACAAACATCATGGCATTGATTACAGAGGCGTTATGCGGGCGATATTAGTAAATCTTAAATTAAAAAAACCGGCTCAGGGCGGCTCTACTATTACACAGCAA
Source organism: Minisyncoccales bacterium (assembly GCA_049642725.1). Taxonomy (GTDB): domain Bacteria; phylum Patescibacteriota; class Minisyncoccia; order Minisyncoccales; family JAGMDC01; genus JAGLYZ01. Next base: position 56,253 of record JBARPC010000016.1, read on the forward strand.
TTAATCAGGTCCAGTTTTTTAACTCTCAGTAAAACAGCTGAAAGAAAAATAAGGGAAATTATTTTAACCATAGAATTAGAAAGAAAATATACTAAGGACCAAATAATGGAATGGTATTTAAATCAGGTTCCTTTTGGCTCTAATGCTTACGGCGTAGAAGCGGCCAGCCAGACCTATTTTAAAAAATCGGTTCAGGACTTATCTTTGGAAGAATCAGCTATTCTTGCCTCGCTCGTCTGCGGGCCGAGCCGTCTCTCTCCTTATGGTCAAAATGAAGACAGGTTATTAGGGAGAAAAGATTATGTTTTAAAAGGAATGGCAGAGGAGGGATATATATCAAAAGAAGAAGCAGAAGAGGCAAAGAAAAGAGAAATATCCTTTGCTCCTAAACTTGTGGAAATCAAAGCTCCTCATTTTACCCTTTATGTTAAAAGCCAATTAGAAAGAGAATACGAAAGAGAAGATGATAGTAATTTTTTAAAAGAAAACGGATTAAAGGTTTATACTTCTTTGGATTGGGAGCTTCAGCATTTAGCAGAAACAGCAGTAGAAGATAGAGCAAAAATTAATGAAGGCTATCAGGCCCATAATGCTTCCTTGGTTGCCTTAAATCCGAAAAACGGCGAGGTTTTAGCAATGGTTGGCTCAAAAAATTATTTTGGCGAATCTTTTCCTGAAGGATGTAATCCGGAAAAGGACTGTCTGTTTACACCCAAAGTGAATATTGCTATTTACGGCATTGGCAGACAACCCGGTTCTGCTTTTAAACCATTTGTTTATGTTACTGCTTTTCAAAACGGCTATGACGGTGAAACCACAGTAATAGATGAAGAAACAAACTTTGGTCTTTGGGGAGATAAAGAATATATTCCCCAAAACTATGATAATAAATTTAGAGGAGAAGTAACCTTAAGAGAGGCATTGGCGCAATCAATTAATGTGCCATCAGTAAAAGTTTTAGTTAATTTTTGCGGCTCTACGGTGCAGGAAAGTATTGAAAATAGCGTTAAAACCGCTCAAAAGCTGGGGATTACTACTTTAAGACCTTCTTACGGACCAGCCATTGTTTTGGGCGGCTGGGAGGTAAGATTGTTAGAAATGACTTCTGCTTATGGCGTTTTTGCTACCGAAGGATTAAAGGTACCGCCAGTAACTATTTTAAGAATTGAAGACGCGCAGGGTAATATAATAAAAGAAAATAAAAAAACTCCTCAAAGAGTTTTAGGTATTCAAGAGACACGACTCCTCAATAATATTCTTTCAGACAATGAAGCCAGGGCCCCTCTTTTTGGATATAATTCGTCTCTATATATTAAAGATTTTAATACAGCTGCTAAAACAGGAACAACCGAGGAGTATAAAGACGCCTGGACTATCGGCTACAGCCCTTCCATTGTATGCGGCGTTTGGGCCGGAAACAATGATAATTCTCCAACAAATAAAAAACCAGGTGTTACCCTGTCTGCGCCTATTTGGAAGGCATTTATGTCAGAAGCTCTTAAAAAATTCCCTAAAGAAAATTTTACTCCTCCGGAATTTTTAGAAAAACAATTTTAAGTGGATTTGATTGGCATTACAACATAAAGGTAACTTTCATCACCTACTGGTTTTAAAACAGAAGGACCATCTTCTTTATTTATTTCAAAAATTACTTCTGAACTTTTTATATTAACTAATCCTTCAATTAAGAATTTCCAATTAAAAGAAACTTTTATTTCATTACCTGTGATTTTACATGGAATAACTGATTTATTTTCACCAAGATCTGCGCTTTGAGAAGAAATTTCTAATTGTTTCTTTTCTGGTACTGTTTTTAATTTAACCTCATTAACTTTACCGCTAAACAGAGAAGCGGTTTTTATTTTATTTAAAAATTCATTTTTATCTAAAATAGCCCGTGTCTCATATTTTTTAGGGATAATCTCCTGATAATTAGGGTAGTCGCCTTCAATTAAGCGAGAAATAAGTTGAATTTGTGGTTTAGTAATTTCTGGAAATAATATCTCAAATAACACCTGATTGGAAGAAAAATAAATCCTGATTTTTTTAGAATCCATTTTTCTAACAACATCACTATCTTTTTCAGAAAAAATATTAAGGAGTTCCCTGCTTGTTTTTAATGGAAGTATAAAAGAATATCCTTGTTCTGGAATTAAATCGCTGTCTAATTTATTTTTAAAATAAAGCGTTTTTTCAGCTAATCTAAAACTATCAGTACTTGTTATTTTTAGTTGGTTTTTTTGAAAATTAAAATATATCCCAGATAATTCTACTCTTGTTTGACTAGGGCTGGTAAAGTTAATTACTTGAGAAATTCCTTCATAAAAAGGAGTGATATTAATTTCTAAAAATTTTTTATTCTCAATTTTTGGGATAATTGGAAATTCTTCTATATCCTGACCTTTAATCTGCGCTTTTTGATTTTTACATTCAATATGTAAAACATTATTTTTTACATCTAATATTATTTTTTCATTTGGAAGAAAATTAACAAAGATAGATAAAAATTTAGCTGGAATAGTTATTTTTCCTTGTTTTTCTATTTTAGCTAAAACCCAGTATTTTATACCCATTTCAAGATCAGTTGTGGCAAGATTTAAAAGATTAGCTTCAGTAGAAATTAAAACATTATTTAAAATTGGAAGAGTGAAATTTTTACCAGTTATTTTTTCTACAATATCTAATCCCTTTTTTAAATTTTCTTTTAAAGTTATTATTTTCATATTATTAATATTAATTAAATAAATTTTATTATTGTTATTATATATGTGTATATCTTTATTTTTAATTTAATTCTTCTATAAATAACTTGTGTAAAATTTGTTTATTAAAAATGGTTTAAAATTTCTTTTTTTATAATTCAGATTTTCTTCACTTTTTCTTCACTTTTTTTAGACAGAATATATCCTTTGTTTAATTAAATTAATCTCCTCAAAAAGTTTTTCGTTTTCTTTTACTTCTCTGGAAATTTTTTCAAAAGCGTAAATAGCAGTGGTATGATCTTTACCTCCAAATTTATTACCTATGAAAGGAAATGAGCAATTTAGGGATTCTCTTAAAATATACATTGCTATTTGACGCGGCATAACAATTTCTTTTTTTCTTGAAGCAGCAATAATTTCTTTCTCTTTTAAATCGTAAAATTCAGCTACTGTTTGGATGATTTTTTTAGGGCTTACTATTTTCGCTGGAGTAGAGATAATATGTTTTAAAAGTGTTTTAGCCGCTTCAAAATTAGGGGTTTCGTTATTTAATTTTTGATAAGCGATTAACCTATTTAAGCCGCCTTCTAATTCTCTAATATTTTCTTTGATGTTTGAACTAACATATTCTAAAACATCATCAGAAAGATTTATCCCTTTTTCTTGTGATTTAACTTTTAGAATAGCCATTCTGGTTTCAAAGTCAGGAAAACCAATATCAGCGATCATTCCTCCTTCAAAACGGGAACGTAGACGTTCTTCTAAGTTAGAGATAGCTTTTGGCGGACAGTCTGAAGAAATAATTATCTGTTTGTTGTTTTCGTATAAAGTATTAAAAATATGAAAAAATTCTTCTTGAGTTTTTTCTTTTCCAGCTAAAAATTGTATATCGTCAATAATTAAAACATCAATTTTTTTGTGGTTGTTTTTAAACTCCTCAATACTGTGATTCTTGATTGAAGAAACAATGCCGGAAGTGAATTTTTCGGTAGTAATATATTTTATTTTTTTGTCTTGAAAATTTTTTTTAGTTTTGTTACCAATGGCTTGAATAAGATGAGTCTTGCCTAATCCTACCCCACCGTAGATAAAAAAAGGATTATAGGTTAGTCCAGGATTTTTAGAAATAGCCCAGGAAGCAGCATGGGAAAGTTCATTAAAAGGCCCTACTACAAAATTTTCAAATAAATAACGTGGATTTAAATTAGTAGCCTTATCAATTTTGAATTCTTGGAATTGAAGCTGTTCTTCGTCTATATAGGAATCTACAATATTAGATAACTCTTTTTTTATTTTTAATCCAGTTCTAGGAACTTCGTATGTTACTTCTTTTACTTCTTCATTTAAACTGTGGGCGATTTTTAAAATAGTTTTACTATACTTATTATCCAACCATTCTTTAGAAAAATGATTAGGGACAGAAACTACGAGTTTCCCTTCTTTTTTTAAAAGAATTTTCGTGTTTTTAAACCAGGTAGCAAAATTAGCTGGAGAAGTATTAAACTGAATTTGGGCAAGTATTGCCTGCCAGAGTTCTTCTTTAGTCATATTATTGCGTTTTTATCATATCACATTGTCAAATAAAGACAAATTAAGTTTAAATAAATTAAAAAGCAAAGGCATAGCTAAAATTTGTTGATAAACTGGGGAAAAAGTGTGGGAAAGAACATACTAATATACCGTGTTGTTTTTTTAATTAGAATATGATAATGTTAAAATATTATTATGAGTATTACTTATAAGCCTAAAAAAAGAAAAAGAAAAAAAACACATGGGTTTTTAGATAGAAAAAGAACCAAGGGTGGAAAAAGGATTTTAGCGCAAAGGAGAAGAAAGGGGAGAAGGAAATTAAGCGTCGTATAGAATTCCGAGTTAACTTAACCGAGTTAAGCAATAATTAATTTCGGATTTCGGATTTTTGAGTTTATGTTTAGTCAAAAAAATCGTTTAAGAAAGAAAAATGACTTTGATAGAGTTTTTAAACAAGGAAGAGGATATAGGCACGGCTTTTTATTTTTAAAAGTTTTAGATAATGATTTGGGATTTACTAGATTTGGTGTTGTTGTTAGTAAAAAAATTTCAAATAAGGCAGTGGTTCGCAATAAAATAAAAAGGCAGTTAAGAGAGATATTAAAGAAAAAAACAGACACGGTAAAAAAAGGTTTAGATATTGTTTTTTTAACTAATAGCGGTATAGAAAAAGAAAACTTTAAGGATATAGAGCAAGAAGTTGAAGAAATTTTAAAAAAAGCAGGAATAATATGATAAAAAATTTATTCTTAAAGATAATTAAGTTTTACCAGGGGTTTATTTCTCCTGGGTTAGGAAAACATTGCCGTTTTTATCCCAGTTGTTCTGAATATTGTTATTTATCTATCCAAAAATATGGTATACTTAAAGGGTTGTTTTTCGGAATAAAAAGAATTTTAAGATGCCATCCTTTTAATAAGGGAGGGGTAGACCTACCATAAAAGATGTTTGAATTATTTATTTCATTTTTTTATACGGTTCTTCAACAGCCATTATTTAATGGTTTAGTTTTATTATATAAATATATCCCAGGCCATGATTTTGGCATTGCTGTGATTGTCTTAACTATCTTAATAAGATTAGCGATATATCCTTTGAGCGCTAAAGGCATTAGGGCGCAAAAAGAGCTTTCTGAATTGCAGCCGAAAATGAAAGAGATTCAGAACAACTTTAAAAACGATAAAGAAAAACAGGCCAAAGCAATGATGGAGCTTTACCAAAAAGAAAAAGTTAATCCCCTTTCCGGCTGCCTGCCATTATTAATCCAGCTTCCTATTATTATTGCTCTTTATAGAGTATTTTGGACATTTGACTCTAACGGGCTTCAGGGATTATATCCTTTTATTCATTTTTCTAATCATATTAATACTTCTTTTTTAGGTATGGTAGAGCTTACAGAAGCATTTTGGCCTTTTGCTATTTTAGTTGGTATTTTGCAGTTTTTCCAAACAAAAATGATTATTCCTCAATCAGGCAAAGCTAAGTCTGGTTCTAAAGATTCAATGGCGCAGTTTTCAAATATAATGCAGAAACAAATGCTTTATTTCTTTCCTGTTTTCATTGTTTTAATCCTTTGGACATTGCCTTCAGTTTTAGCTTTATATTTAATAGTGTTCACCTTATTTAGTATTGTCCAGCAATATCTCACATTAAAAACATCCAAGCAACATGATTAGCAAGCAAGATTTAGAAAAAATTAAAAAAATTACACAAGAGTTTTTTAAGAAAATGTCTTTTGAAACAGAGATTGAAGTAAAATCCTTACCTGACGAGGAGACAATTTCTATTGCTCTAAAAATGGAAGAGCCGCAGGTTTTAATTGGAGAAAACGGGCGCACTTTGGCTGAAATTCAGCATCTATTAAAAATAATATTAAGAAGAGCAATAGAAGAGCAATTCTATATTAATGTTGATATTAATGATTATAAAGAGAGAAAAACAGAGTATTTAAAAGAAATGGCTCGTTCAGTGGCTGAAGAAGTGGCTTTATCTAAAAAAGAGAGAGTGCTTGCTCCAATGACCGGCTTTGAAAGGCGCATTATTCATTTAGAATTAGCTGATAAAAAAAACATTGTTTCAGAAAGTATTGGTCAGGAGCCGGAAAGAAGAATAGTTGTAAAACCACACCCTTAATATTATTACTTAACTCGGTTAAGTTAACTCGGTTTAGCAATATTCAAATTAAGCAATATTCAAACAAAACTCAAAACAAAAACCGCTGAGAAGCGGTTTTTTAAATCAATTTATTGTTTAATTTATTCTATTACTCTATTACTTGGATGCAAGAGGCCTTTTGAGATATTGAGTTTATAGGATTACAGGCAGGACAGGGGTTGGCAAAAGTAGTAGCAAGAGGAGTGCCTGGACAGCAGTTTCCGGTAGCATAATAATCGCAACTTAATTCAGAAAAAGTATATTTATATTTTGTACAATTACTCCTTTGTGTCAAGCAGTCATTAAAACCATCAGGAGGAATATCACAATCAAATCCTGCACCCCCTGCAAAATCACAAGCGCCACTAGTAGCAGGAAGATCCAACAAGGCATTAGAAGGTCCTGGAGTGTCCCAGGAATCTGGATGCGGTGAAAGCCATTCTCGTCCGCAACAACTATCATCTGTTTCGCAGTCAATACCATAAGCATTATCAGGATTGTCATACTTGCCAGCAGACACATTTAAAGAACCACAGTCGCATTTTCCAGCGGCATCCGGTTCCCTGCATTGAGCGCCGGTTCCGCCATTTTCCCAAATTTTTATTTTACAGCCGCCTTTATATTGATAAACTTCTGTTACAGAGTTGCTTGGCACAATACTATCTTTTCCTAATTGATATATTTCACCTCTGGGAATAAAATCAGTTTTTCCAGCTCCTTTGATAAGAACGCCGCCGCACACGCCAAATTTAATTACGCATATCTTGCTTACAGCGTTATCACCGACATCGTTATTAGCAACTAAAGCGCCGTCTGCTGGATTATTTGAAATAAAAGTATCGCCATAACCGGTGTTTTCCGGAAAATTGTCATATACAATACCTGAACCTTTCCATCCACAATCTCCATTAGGTTCTCTACATAAAACTGTCCAATAACCAGGTCCTACTTCTAAGGAAGAAGCTCGGTTTTCGCCGATGCGAGATAATTCAGAACCGCTTTTACAATCATAACCGTTTATGCCGGCCGGGAACTCCTGATAAATCCCGCCAAAGTTTTTTTCTTCATACAAACGTGCTCCTTGAGGAATATCAGATATCTCAATTGAAGAAAGAGCTCCTAATCCGTCTTCACCTAAAAATACACCAGTAATATCATTTCTTAAAACACTTATATCTATACATTGTTTTGGGGTTGTTAAAATCTTGCATTCTTTAAGGTCGCTGTCAGCGCATACTCTGACTCTTTTGTCATCACCATAAAAAATAAGCGATATTGCTATGTCATTCCAGTCATCAGATTCGTTATATTGATGCCTTTTTAGGTTTTCACTCAAGGAAAGATTTAACATTTGTCCGCCAATACATTCTTTATTGTCATCTTTGTCAATATCAAGCCATTCTTTTCCTGCGTTTTTGCAATCCTCTTCTGTAATAATACCGACATCAATATTACAATTCAATTCGTCAAATAGAGTAACAGTGCCAGATGTGCCTTGATAAAAACTTATATCTTCTAAATCAATAGGATAGAAAATAGTTAATTGGGGATTGATTGTGTTTAGAATCAGCCAGGAGCAGAGCAGAAGGACTAAGCCGATTAAAGCCCCAAATATTCTATCTTTAGCGTCAGATAAAGCAGCCGGATTGCCGGCAGAAATTAAATAAAGAAAGCCGCCGATAACCAGAGCGGCAAAAGCAATTAAACCGACAATAATTAAAGAAAAATTAAATAAATATTTTATATACTCTGGCAAAAGGGTTTCCTGGACAGTAGTAGGTTTTTCACCGGCAATTTCAGGATAATCAACTTCCAGGGGTCTTTCAACAGCAAAAACATTCTGGCAGCAGATAAAAAGAAAGATAATTAATATTATAGATAAAAAAAATTTATATTTCATTATTTTATTTTATCAACTTTTTAGTTCAGAGTAAACAAAGATAGTCCAAAAGGGCAGGGCGCCAATAACAGGAATTAATTCTCCAAGAGCAGCTAAGCCAAATCTTAGTCCTCTTTTTGCTCCTTTTTTTACTGTTTTTTTTGCTTTCTTTTTCATTCTTTTCTTTTTCATTTCTTCTATCTTTTTTTGTCTTTCAGCTACTTTTTCGCCCATTTCTTCTTTTACTTCTTCTTTTGATTTTTCGCCTTGAGAACGCATAAGTGTCCAGGCGCCGAAAAAGAGAATGCCGATTCCATCAGGGATATAAGAAAGAACTTCGCCTATTCCAAAAACAAGATCTAATAATAAACAGATTACTCCAATTAAATCAAGTAAACCTGCCAAGAATAACATTAAGATTGCTTCTGGACTAAATAAAGAAGACATATTACTCGCTTAGTTTTGCTTTTGCTTGTTTAATTTTCATTATTTCTTCAGGAGAAGTGGTAATAATCTGTTCTTCAGCATAAGATGCAACAATTCTTATTGCCACATGTTTTTGGCCGGCAAAGAATAATCCCTCCCCTACAGCTGACTCTAAAAGCATAAATTTTTCTTCTTCTGTTAAATTAAATGTTTTCTGCACTACATCAATAGTGGCCGGGCTTTGCTTCATTAAAAGCTGAAGGGAAGAGTTGGTAATAATTGGTTTGCCGTATTCAGATTTCATAAAGTCGGCTACATCCTGGGTAATAGTGGTTACTCCTAACCAGTATTTTCTGGCTCTTTTGCAGATGCCAAACAAGAATGAAGCGCCGTCTTCTGACTGCATGAGCCACCATGCCTCATCTACTACTAATATCCTTTTTTTTATTTGAGAACGGACAGCATTCCAGATATGCCTCATAATAATATACATTGCCATTGGTTTGAGCGCTTCTTCCATATCTCTAAGACCAAAAACAACAAGCTTATTGTCCATTGTGATATTTGACGGTTGATTAAAAAACTGGGAAAAAGTCCCTTTTGTAAACTTTCTTAATCGTTTTACCAATGAATCAGCTCCTTCCATTGTTTCTAAAACAGATTCCAAATCTTCCATCAAAGGAAGATTTTCATTCCATGTAGATGGGTCTCTTTCAGTTGTAATATCTTTTGCTGCGTATGTTTCAGTTAAAGCCCGGTCAATAATAGCATCTTCTTCTGCTGTTAAGCCGCCAAGCATAATTCTTAGTAATCCTACCAAGTTTATAATATTTGAACGGAGAATGTCTTCCGGCCTTTCATCTTCCCTGGGCATGGGCAGTTCAAAAGGGTTAATGTGATTTGGAGAAGATAAAGAAACGTCAATATAGGAGCCGCCCACGCTTTCAGAAAGCGTCTTATACTCATTTTCCGGGTCAATAATTATACAATCAGTGCCAAGCATTAAGGAACGGAGAATTTCCAATTTCACGAAAAACGACTTTCCTGCTCCAGACTTGGCAAAAATAACTGAATTTGCATTTTCTAAACTGAATCGGTCAAAAAGAATTAAAGAGTTATTGTGCTGGTTTACTCCATAAAGGATTCCTTCGTTTGAAGACAAGTCAAAAGAAATAAAAGGGAAAATACTGGATAAAGGGCTGGTGTTCATTGAGGCGTGGATGCCAAGCTGGTCTAATTCGTATGGAGAAGAAGAAATAAATCCTTGTTTTTGGCGGTAGAGGGCTGGTTTAATATAAATAAGACGGGACTCTAACACAGAACGTAGTTCGGTTTCAATGCTTCTTAATTCTTTTATATCTTCTCCATAAATAGTGACATAAAGCCCGAATTTAAACATTCTTTCCTGGGCTGTTTGGAGAAGGTCTCTTAATTCTTCAATATCTTTGTAAGCAGTTTCTATGGCTGGGTCCCGGATTAATCCTTTTTCTTCTCTTTCTATGATTTCTGCCTGAATTTCAGTTACTTTTTTCCTTAAGTTTTTTAAAACCATTCCAGTTGCAATAGGATGAACAAAAAAGGAAATATCCATTGGCGTGTCTAAATTAATAATCGGCGAGAGCCAGCCAGTGCTTAAATATCTTGGATAGGAAAAAACAAAAAATGACTTGGCTAACTTTTCGCCCAATTTGAGATAATCAGAATTAATTTCAATAGATGAGGGGGAGATAATATCCCCTACTCTAAGAATTTCCGGCTTAGTAAATCCTTGAAATTCTTTTTTCTTTTTTTTGAAAAAATTTATTTTCATCTTATTTTTGCAGTTCTGGCGGTATTTCCGGATAATAACCGACCTCTGCCTGGTTTGGATGATGCAGTCCCCAAAAAAGCTCAATGATTTCCGGGGTTGTAAGAGGAACAGCTTTTAAACCGCATCTTCTTAAGCCAAGAATTATAAATTCCATTCTTTGCTGGAGCTGGATTTTAGACCTTTGAAATTCTTCTTCAGTTAATTTGGGAATTTTCGGCGCTTTAAAAATTCCTTTCTTTTCATTTTGCTTTGTTTCCAACAAGCTAAAAGGCACAATTATAAAAAAGTTTTTATTCATTATTGTCCCTGCCTTTACCAAACTTTCTATAAATTCTCTGTAACCAGATGTTTGAATTTGTAACAGTTCGTCTGTTTGCTCTTTTTCCAGCTTTTTTAATTTATCAATATAGCCAGTGATATTGATGCGCCGTGATTGGACAAGAATTTGGCAGGAAAAATCCAGAGAATTTAAAAAGTTTTGGAACTGGTAAATAATGGCTGATTGCTCATCGTCAGATTTTAAAGCAAAATTCAAAGAAGAAACCATAAGAATGCCTCTTAATAATTTATTTTTTAATATAACAGTTCCTTCCCTAATTTGCTCTATTTGCAGGAAATCCTGCGTAGATGATTTAGCCATACTTTTTACTTTGTTTTAGTTTCTAATTGGCTGGACAATTGCCCGAGCTTGCTTCCTGTAATAGTTAAATTAGAAGCTTTTTCTTTTTTACCCTCTGCGGTTTTAGTAGAAAAAGGTTCCTTTTCAAGAAATTTAGGCGGTAATCCTTTTTTCTTCCAAATATATAATTTAGGAGACGAGGAAAACATAAAGAAATCTTTTATTATAGTAGGCAGGGAACGGCCTTCAATTTTTACAAAAGCTAACACCAAAGCGCCTCCCATAAGAATAACAGCAGCAATTAAGCATTGGGCAAGAGGAATAGTGAAATATAAAACAAAAGAAATTCCGCCGGCAATGCCGACATAAATAAACTGCTTAAAAGTTAATGGTCCGACAATTTTTGCTTCATGCTCAATAAATTTTGGAACAGTAAATCGCATTTAATAAGTTAAAAGTTTAAAGTGAAAACTTTGACTTTTGACTTTTCGCTTGCTCTATTTTACCACAGTTTTATTTTATCACAAAAAGGAAAATAAGAGAAATAGGGATTGACAACACTTTTTTAAAATGCTATTCTAATATAGAGGTCATTTAAAAAATAAATAATGGCCGATAGAGAAAAGAAAAGGAGGTAAAAAGAAGAAATGAGAGGAAAAAAAGTTTTGTTTGCCGTTTTGATTACAATGTCGCTGATGATATCTGGAATATCAGTAGCAGCATCTGAGGAATACGATTCATGGGATTCCTACAACAAAAATAGAGAAGCAATGTATGGGTCTTTTGAAGCATTAGGGGGACCGGATTACGGACAATTGTTTATTATTGTTGGAGTGGCAATAGCTTTGGTAATAGCTTTCCTGGCTCTGGCTCTGGCTCTGGCAAAAAATAAAGAGGCAGAAAGGTTGTATTTAAAGCAACCACACCAATAAAAAGAGGGTTCTATCACCCTCTGTTTTTTTTATTATTTCCTGTTTTTATAAAAAATTGCGTTTCGTAATAAAATATATGGCCAAAAATTTGACAAAATTGAAACAAGTGCTATAATTATAATAGCACTTGAACAATAAAATATGTGATGAAAGTGTTGAAGAGAAGTAAAAGATGTAAAAAACAGGAGGTGAAAAAAAAATGGAAGAAGAAAAGGAAGAAGAGAAGAAAAAAGCTTTAACTCCGGAAGGTGTCCAGAAATTAATCAAAGCAGTAAAAATAGTGTCAGGAGTTTTAGCAATGACTGGAATAGTATTGCTTGTTTCCGGACTTTGGTTAGAAAATATCTCTTTACAGTTGAGCGGAGCAATTCTCTTGATAGCCATAGCAGGATATTTTTTGGCTGGAATTAGAATTATCAAAAGACCAAAGATGTGGGTGATGCAAGTACTCGGTCAGTTTTATGATGTATTTTACGAAGGACCTCATTTGTTTTTACCCTTTTTGGTTAGAAGAGAAGCGGAACGTACCCAGGCGATATTTAAGATAGAGTTATTTACAGACAAGCCAGTGGTTAATTTCAAAGGCGGGGGTTCAGCTGTTTTAGTTGAACCAATTGGCTGGTTTCAGATTGATGACGCGGAAGTAACGGTCTATAACATAGAGGATTATATCGGCGCATCAAAAGAAGCTACAGAGGATGCTGTAAGAACAGTAATAAATAATACGCGGGTAGAAAATGTAGTGGGTTCATTAGCAAAAGAAAAAACAGAAACCGCAGAAACTTTTAAAGGGTTTAAAAAAGCTGTAAGTGAGGTTTTTAACAGCCAACTCAGAGACATAGTAGGGAGTATGTTGGAAGAAACATTAAAAGAGTACGGGCTTAAAATGGCTGGAAGGAAATTGACTATCACCGATTATAACTGGAGCGAGGAAGTGCTGGCAACAATGAGAGCTATTTACGAACAAAGACAGCAGAAAGTCATAAGTGAACATACAGCAGAAGCAAGAAGAATTGAAATTGGAGAGGCAATCGGGAAGATTAAGGAAACTTTACAAAAAGTTTTTGAGTTTCCAAAAGATAAAGCCGAAGAAGTAGCGCCAGAAATTTTTAAGCACATAACAGCAAGCGATAAAGGCCAGTTGAAACTGATTAAGTGGGAAAGCAAAGGAGGAGGCATTTCTTTACCGGAGATAACAGCTAAAGTAATGACAGCGATGGATATGTTTAGAGAAACAAAGAAAGGAGAAGAGGGAGAGAAAAAAGCGAAAAAACCAGAAGATATGACCGATAGAGAGATAATAGATGCAGTAAAAAAGGGAGAAATTTAAATTAAAAAGGGGCAAGATAATCCCCTCTTTTTTTATTCTTTTTTATTCTATTGGTTCTCGATAAGTATCTCTTCGTAAGGGTACAGATGATTCGCTTGTCAATTCTTTAGTTTTTTTTAGATAAACAGTTTCTTTTTTTATCGAGGGCATCTGTGCTAAAATTAGAACTTTTTCTTTAAGGTCTTTTGCTAATTTTTTTGCTTTTTCTTGAGGAATTTCTAACCGTTTTTGAAGAACAGAAACAAATTCTTTAGATGAAATTTTGCTTTCTGCTATTTCTTTTACTGTTCTGGATATTTGACAGGTAGGTAGATTTTCAAAAATCTTTCCTCTTTCCGCAGGAATTTCAGTTTGGCTTATTTTTTCTTCCATTTCTTTCTCAATTTTTTCTAATTCGTATTTTTTTACTAATTCTCTGATAATATCAGTTGTTTTATCTGGAAAAATTATTTCTTGTTTTTTGTTTAATTTAGGATTTGTCATAATTTTGTTTCATTATTAGCTTAATATTCATCTAATTTTGTTTGTTTTCCTTTTATTGGTTGTCTTTTTTCAGAAAATTTTATTCTAAATCCTGGACCCTTGAGTACTGCTTTTTTACGAGAGAGTTCTGCTGCTTCTTTTTCTTTTCCTTTCTCGTCTAACTCTATTATTTCTTCTTTTATATCTATTTGAGACACTGTTTCAAGAATAGCTTTTTTTGTTTTACTTTTTCCCTTTTTTCCTATTTCGATAAGTTGGCGATCATCTAATGCGTGGAATATATCTAATTTCGTCTTAATTACTATTTTTTCTTCTTTAGTGAGTTCTTGCCCTTCTTCTTGTTTCTTTAATATTTCGTCTGGAATTTTGAAAGTTTCTCCTTGAACCTTTCTTAATTCTTCAGGTTCCATTCCTTGTACTTTTTCAAAGATGACTTCTCTTTCTGCTTCTTCTCTATTTATTCCTGGTTTCTTTTTTATTATTTCATCAACTTTTTCAGGATTTAACTTAGCTGCAAGGTCAGGTCGTTTTTTTCCAGCGTCAATTATATCTTTTTGGGTTCCATATCTTTTAACAATATCTATATTTTTTTCATCTTTATCACCAAGATGGTCTTCTTTGGTAGCCAACCTAAATGCAACTAATTTTTCAGTAGGAGTCTTGACATATTTCTCTCTGTCTTTTACAGACATAGGTTCTAAAAGTTTTTGTGTTTTTTCTGCTTCTTTTTCTCTCTCTATCTGATGTTTTGCTATAGCCTCTGCTTTCATTCTCCCTGTTCCTACTGTTTCTGGTATTTTTTCTAATCTTCCTCGCCATTTTTCTGATTGCCCTTTTACAAGAGCTGTTTCTTTTATTTTTCCTCCTGTCCATTTTGCTGCTTTTGTGCCACCGGTTTTCGCAAAACCAATTACTTTGTCAGCTCCGATGGCGCCGGTGCGGACAGAGGCAAAAAATCCGATTATAAGAAAAACAAGAGGTATAACATACATTATTAAATCAGCAAAGCCGCTTGTTCCTGATGGAAGCCCTGCCATTTCTTTTGAAGGGCGTCTAATTAATCCTCCAGTGTCGGACATATTCTTTATCATAACGTTTGTTAGATAAATAAAGAAAGCGGCCGGTATTCCGATAATACACCACTGGATAAACTGGTTCCACCACTTTGACCAGACTTCTTTTGTTTGAGGCAAGATATAGCAAAAGAAAGCAATTGGCGAGAAAATTACCAAAATCCAAAGAGCGAGATATCTTACGGCAAATAAAAAAGCGAAAAGCAAAAAGATAATTCCTCCTATAATATTGAAAGCAGAAAGGGCTATTCCTATTGCAAGCCGTTCAGATGGTTCTTTAATGTTTTTTATTTCAGCAACTTGTTCACCGGCTGTTTCAATAAAACCAGTGCTTGTTATTCCCCCTTTTAGAAAAGTGTTCATTACGACATTTGAACCGTCAATAACAAAACCGCAGATTACCGGAGTAAAGTTAATTAAAAGAGCGATTCCGATTAAAACAGGCAAAAGTTTTTTAACTTCATACTCTTTGAGCCGTAGAGCGCTTCCCAGGGCAATTACCACCAAGACCAAAATAAACAGCATATTAGTAAAATCCCTGACAGTGGTCCAGCCAAGATTAACAACAGGATTATTTGTAAAAGGAACACTTATAAAGTCAGGGCTGATTACCCATTGAAGAGTTGCATGAGAAAAGTAAAGAAAAAAAGAAGTAAGACCAGCAATAGCTCCAAAAAGTACATAGACAATACCATTGGCAAAAGATTTTGCCATAATACCAAGAGTATCAAAATCTCCGGTTACAGCTTTATAGCCCAACCATGTGGCCCAATGAGGTGGTATGAGAAATCCATGAGAAAAGAAAATAGGGACACCTAATCCTAAAACAACAGAAAATAAAAGAATCCATCCCACTGTTTTTTTAAGAATTATGAAATCAAAAAGAAATTTTTTGATTTTATGGACTATTGCCATCATTTTATTATTTTAACATTTTAGCAAGATTAAGCCAATCAGTAATGCTTAGGGTTTCGGCTCGTTGGGAGGGTTTGATATTATTTTTGAGAAGATATTTTTGAACATTGTTCTTTTTTAATTGTAGCCCATTTGCTAAATTATTCAAAATCTGTTTTCTGGGATGTGAAAATCCTGCTTTTACGATTTTGAAGAATCGTTTATAGAACTCTGCTGAATAATACGCAGAACTACGCGGAATAATTTTTATAATTGCTGCGTCAACTTTTGGTTCAGGCCAAAATGAGCTTTTAGAGATATAGTCAATAATTATTGGCTTGGCATAGAATTGAACCGAAACAGCTAAAAGATTCATTTTAGGCGGCTTGGCGTAAATTCTTTGCCCCACTTCTTTTTGAACGACTAAAACCATCTGTTGAAGTCCGACTTCAACATTCTCAAGAAATTTTCTGATGACTGGAGCTGTAAGATAAAACGGCAAATTAGCAACAATTTTATAATCTTTTGGAAATTTATTAAACTTGAGTATATCTTTTTGGATAACCTTAATATTGCGAGGTTGAACCTCCTTTGGAGGTTTGACCTCAAGTGTTTCTCTAAGAATTTCACACATTTTAGGATCTTTTTCTATGGCAATTACCTTTTTTGCTTTCTTCGCTATTTCCTGGGTTAGGGTTCCAATGCCAGGACCGATTTCCAAAACAGTATCTAATGGTTTTAATTCAGCTGTTTTTATAATTTTTCTAATTACCTGCTTGTCAATTAGAAAATTCTGGCCAAATTTTTTTGATGGCCTAATATTATATTTTTTCAATATTTCTTTAACAGTTTTTCTTGATGCCAGATTCATTATGATAATCGCAGAACTACGCGAAAAACTTAGGTTGTGGATAATTAAGGGTTGACTTAATCTCTTGCTTTGATACTATAAGAAAATAGTTTATGAGTAATAATTTTTTCAGATTAATCGGCTTAATGCTATCGCTGATTATTTTATTTGGAGCGCTTTTTTGTGAGCTTGGAGATAGTTCAAAAAATACAGCTTCTTTAATTTTTCAACAATCCCAACAGAAAGAAGGGTTTTTTGTTGATTCAAGAAAGAATCCAGTTCTGGAATCGCCGGACTTATATTTAATTCAAGATAATAGTTTAATAGCCACTTGTCCGCCCATTACAATTAATCCTCAAGTTTTAGGGTCATTTTTATCCCAGGAAGTTGCAACAGAAAAGAGGCAGGAAATTACTGAATATATCGTAGAATCAGGCGACATTCTATCTTCTATCGCTGAAAAGTTTGATATTTCCTTAAATACTGTTTTATGGGCTAATGATTTGACCAAGAGTTCTAAAATCAAGCCAGGCCAAAAACTAATTATTTTACCGGTTTCCGGAGCTTTACATCTTGTTAGATCAGGCGACACATTAAGTGAAATAGCTGAAACCTATCAGTCAAAAACAAGCGAAATAGCTGATTTTAACAAGCTTTCTGAAAACAAAGAAATATTTATTGGTGATGTTTTAATTATCCCTAATGCTACGATGCCTGCTAAGAAAACTTATTACGCTAATATTCCATTAACTGGTTCTTATTTTATTTTATCCACCCAAGGCATAATTACGCAAGGTCCTCATTGGTATAACGCCATAGATGTAGCCAATAAATGCGGAACGCCTATTTTAGCTGCAGCTGGAGGTGTTGTTCAAAAAGTTGGTTATAATACATGGCCAGCAGGCAACTATGTAAGGATATTACATCCTAATGGGGTGGTAACCCTTTATGGCCACCTGTCAAAGATTTCCGTGGAAAATGGCGAGCAAGTGGCTCAAGGTCAAGTAATCGGTAATATGGGCAGAACAGGATTAACTACTGGCTGCCACTTGCATTTTGATGTAAGGGGAGCTAAAAACCCGTTAGCCAAGTATCCAGTAGGATCTACTGTAAGTTGGAAGTAATAAAAATCCAAAGTTTAAAACCTAAAACAAAAAAATAAAAGTCAAAATCAAAAAGTTTTATTAAATTGGTTTTGGCTTTTTGCTTTAAGTTTTGGGTTTTATTTATGGCATTTGTTGCATGTTCTTGCTTCGGGATAAATTTCTAAACGTTCTTTAGAAATTAGCTTTCCACAATTTTCACATTTTCCATATACTCTTTTTTTTATCTTCTCAAGGGCTGAATTAATATCTTTTAATTTTAATTCCATTGTAAATTCAATAGGAAGACGGGTTGAATATTCTTCAACTTCATCTGCTGCTTCTTCTAAATCGCCGCCATTAAACTTAGGAAACAAGCTGTCCCAATCCCCTTTTAACTTCGGGTCTTTTTTGGCAAACGTTTCAAGCTCTTTTTCTATAGCGGTTTTTTCTTTTTCTAACTTTTCTTTAATCTCTTGGAGAAATTTTTTGTCCATATTTAGGTCTAAGATTCTAAAATTTTGTTTTCGTAGTAGGAAATTTATTTTTACTTTGCGTATATATATAAATACCAATACCAAAAAGTAAAAAGAATTCCAAAAAGCGCAATCACGAATCCTAAAAGCAAAGCCCTTATCCAGATTTTTTCTTTAAAGCTTGGTTTTTGAGGGAGCGGCCTGAATATTATTTTTTCTTCGCCTAATTTTTCTTTTTCTTTAAATATCTCTGATGGTTCTTCTCTAATTCTCTTTAAAATTTCTTCCCTATTTTCCTCTTTTTGCATTTCTTTCTCTTTTTCTATTTTTGTTACAGCTGATTGATAAATTATTTCAATCTCATCTATTTTTTTCTGTAATTGTGCTTTTTGCTCTTCTATGTCCCATCTTTCATTTTCAATCAATTCCCTCCTTTTTTCGGCTTCTCTTCTGTCTCTTTCTATTTGTCTTCTCTGTTTTTCATTTATTACCTTTTTTTCTTTTGATTCAATTATTTCTATTTGTTTTTCTATTATTTTTTCTTTTTCCAAAATATCATTGTATTTCTGCTCTAAAATTTTTATTTCTTGCTCAAGTTCAATTTTTTCTTCTCTCAATTGTTTGATTTTCTCAATCAAAGCAAAATGAGAAAGTTGTGATGTTTTCATCTTTTCATCTAATATTTTAGCCCTTTTTTCTAAGTGATTATTTTCTTCATCAATAATTCTTATTTCCTCTTTAGAGGCCTCTTTTTCTTTTAAAGCAAGTTCCTCTTTTACTATTTTTTCTTTTATTTTAAGAGAAGGGTCTTTTTCTTTTTCCAACAACTCAACTTTTTTCCGGAGTTTTTCTTTTTCCTTATTCATTATAGACAGCTCTTTTTCTACAGCTCCCTTTTTTCTCCATAAAGAAAACATTATTTTAAACCGCATTCTCGCTCTTATTTTTTTTATTTCCCGCCTTAAAGCATTTGTTTCTCCTTCCAATTCAATTTTTTCTTCTCTCAATTTATCTATTCTTCGGTCTAATTGTTTTTTTTCTATAAACAGCTCTTCTCTTTCTTCTTTTAATGTTTTTAAGTTTTGCTGAAGTTTTTCTTTTTCTTTTTCTTTAAGTACGCATTCTTGTTTTAAAGAGCCTTCTCTTACTACAAAAGAAGATATTTTCTCTGCCGTTGCTTTTGCTTTTTCTTCTAATTGAGATTTTTCCTGCTTTAAAATATTTTCTTCTTGTTCTGTGTCTTCCAGGCTTTCCTGCAGAGTTTTGAGTTTTTCATTTAAATTATTTATTTTTCCATCTGTTTCTTTTTTTTCTGCGGATAAACTATCTTTTTCTTCTTTTAACAATCTAATATTCTCTTTAAACCTCTCTTTCTCTTTTTCTTTGATTGTTAATTCTTTTTGCCAAGCATCTTCCCTTATTGTGCAAGAAGATATTTTCTCTGCCATTGCTTTTGCTTTTTCTTCTAATTCATTTTTCTCTTTTTCACTAACCTCTCTTTCTTCTTCTGATTTTTTAAAATTTTCTTCTAATCCGATTATTTTTTCCTCCAATTCTTTTTTCTTTTTTCTCAACTCTTCTCTTTTTAAAAAAAGGTCTTTTTTTTCTTGAACTAAAACCACCACTTCTTCTTCTAAAAAATTAATTCTTTTTCTCAGTTTTTCTTTTTCATCTTTACTATTTTCCAGGCTAATCTCTTTTGGTTTTTCTGGCTCTATTGGTTTTTGTTTAATTTCTGAAGTTATTAATGTTTCTTTTTTATGGATTTCAGGAATTTTTTCTTTTTCTAAAGGAAGTAATGTTTCAAGCCCTTCAATGTCTTGTTTCATTGTTTTTGCTTTTGCCTTTTTTAAAATTTTTAGAGGTTTGCCTTTTAAAGAAGAAGAAAGATCAGGACCATGAAGGTCTTTCTTCATTGTTTTAATTTTTTTAAAAAGATATTTTTTCCCTGCCATATAAAAATATAGTTTATTATATCAAAACTTTATTTTTGATTTTCTAGAGATAAGTTAATTCTGCCTTGTTCGTCAATTAAGATTACTTTTACTGGCACAATGTCTCCTATTTTTACCACATCTTCAACTTTTTCTACTCTTTCTTTGGCAAGCTTAGAAATATGGACCAATCCTTCCTGTCCCGGCAGGATTTCAACAAAGGCGCCAAAATTCATAATTCTTTTTACTTTTCCCTGGAAAACTTCTCCAACCTTAACTTCTCTAGTAATATTTTTTATCCAGGCAACTGCTTTTTCAGCAGCATCTTCTTTTTCTGCTGTAATAAATATTCTGCCGTCATCTTCAATATCAATAGAAACCTCGCATTTCTCAATAATTTCATTGATTACTTTTCCGCCAGGTCCAATAACTTCTCTAATTTTTTCTGGCTTAATTTGTATAGTGTAAATTCTCGGAGCCCAAGGAGAGAGTTTTTCTCTTGGTTTGGCTAAAACTTTTTCCATTTGACTTAGAATGTATTCCCTTGCTTCCTTGGCTTTTACTAAGGCATCTTCTAAGATTTTTTCTGTAACGCCGGTGATTTTAACATCCATCTGAAGAGCAGTTATTCCATTTTTAGTGCCAGCTACTTTTAAATCCATATCTCCATAATGATCTTCAGGTCCCTGAATATCAGTTAAAATTTTGTAGTTTGTTATTTCTCCCTGTTTATTGATTTCTGTTATTAAACCCATGGCAATGCCAGTAGCCAAGGATTTTAAAGGAACACCAGCATCCATTAAAGCCATAGAAGAACTGGAGATTGAAGCCATTGATGTAGAACCATTTGAGGAAAGTATCTCTGAAACAATTCTGATAGTATAAGGAAATGTGTCAGAATCAGGGATTAAAGACAGGAGAGCTTTTTCAGCTAGCATTCCATGTCCTACTTCTCTTCTACCCGGACCGCGCATAGGCCTTACTTCTCCAACAGAATAAGGAGGAAAATTATAATGGTGCATAAATCTCTTTTTTCCCACAATTTCCATTCCCTCTAATAATCGTTGGTCGCTTGGCGCTCCCAAGGTGAGGATAGAAAGCGATTTTGTTTCACCCCTAACAAACAATCCAGAACCATGTGTTCTTGGCAAAAGGCCAACTTCTGTATAAATATTTCTTATTTCATCCAGTTTTCTTCCATCAGGCCTTGATTCTTTTTCCAGGATATTTTTATGGATTATCCTTTCTGTTTCTTCTTCAAAAAAATCTTTAGCATACCTGATTTTTTTTCCGTCCTGTGCCTGTTCTTTAATAAAAAAGATTAGATCTTCCCTTAATTCATTTAATGCTTTGTTCTTCTCTTTTTTTGTTTCCTTGCTATTATCGGAAAAAGTTAAAGTTTTCTCTAATTTATTTCCTAAAAATTCTTTGATTTCTTTTTCCCATTCCAATTCAACGGCAAGTCTCTCTATTACAACCTTTTCTTCAGCGTTCTCTTTTATAATTTTTTGTTGAAATTCAATAAGCTTTTTTAATTCTGATATAGCAACCTTATACGCTTCCATAAAAGTTTTTTCTTTTGTTTCTTTTGCTTCGCCCTCAATCATATCAATTAAAATCTGCTCACCTTTTATTCCTCCGGCTAAAAAAAAGTCAATATCGCTTTGTTCCCTTTGCTTATAAGTTGGATTTAAAATGAATTTTTGTCCGTTTTTGCCGATTCTTAAATTAGCAATTGGTCCTGCCCAAGGAATATCAGAAATAGATAAGGCCAAAGAAGCGCCTAAAAGTCCAAGAATATCAGGGTCATTTTCGCTGTCCCAGGACAGGCAGGTAATAACTACCTGGACTTCTCTTTTGAGATTTTTTGGAAACTTAGGTCTAATAGCTCTGTCAATCAAGCGGGCGGTTAGAATTGCTTCGTCAGAAGGCCGGCTTTCTCTTCTGATATAACGGGAGCCATAAATTTTTCCAGCAGCATAATATCTTTCTTCGTAATCAACAGTGAGCGGGAAAAAATCAATACCCTCTCTTTCTTGTTCAGACATTACCGCAGTAGCCAAAACCATGGTATCGCCATAACGAACTAAAACTGAGCCATTTGCCTGCTCAGCTAAATCTCTGATTTCCACAATTAGGTCTTTACCGCCAGTATTTATTTTATAAGTTTTACTATCCATGAGATAAATTTTTATTTTTTAAGCAGGTATTTTTCAGGGCTGGTTTCTAAATCAAGAAATTCATCAGCTGTTTCTTTTAACTTGCTGGATGTAGAGCGGCCAAAAGCAATAACTTCCACTCTCTTGCCCTGGTTTTTTAAGTATTCTGCCAATGGGATAAAATCGCCGTCTCCTGAAACCAAAGAAATTACATCTACTCCGGGAGCAGTTTTAACAGCATCAATAACTAATCCTACGTCCCAGTCAGCTTTTTTCATTCCGCCGTAGAATTCTTGAAGGTCTTTTACCCTTGTTTCAATTCCTAATTTAGTAAGGGCTTCAAAAAACGGCTGTTCTTCGCCGGTTTTTGTTCTAATAACATAAGCAAAAACCCTTATCAGTTTTCTATTACTTACTGCTGATTTTAATATCTCTCCAAAATTGACTTTTGACTTATATAAATTTTTAGCAGAGTGATAAAGGTTTTGGACATCTATTAAAATTGCTATTCTTTGTTCTTTATGAATTAACATGTTCGCTTACTTTTTAAGTCCGATTTTTTTAATAATAGAATTATATTTGCGGATACTTTCTTTTTTTAGATAGGCAAGCAATTTTCTTCTTTTAGAAACCATTTTTAAAAGCCCTCTTCTGGAATGAATATCCTTAGAATGTTTTTTTAAATGTAAAAGCAGCTGTTTGATTTCTTCAGAAAGCAAGGCAATCTGAACTTCAGCAGATCCAGTATCCTTATTATGCAGCTTGTATCCGGATATAATTTTTTCTTTTTGTTTTGGACTTAACATTTTTTTTATTATATCACTTTTTGAAAATAAGAACATAGCTAAGCTATAACCTTATTTTCTCGCTTCACTCGAAAATAAAAAAATACTTAATTCACATAACACGTAACACATAACCATTTACTGTTTTGTTTTTCGAAGTTTATTATAAGCGAAAACCATTGAGCAAGAAAGGAGATAACAAATAAAGAAATGATAGATATAATAGAAAGGATACCACATGGCAGGTAAGGTTCTAATTACAGTCCATTGAGGAATTCTTTTTATTCCATCAATTATTGCATTGAATACCCAACCTGTGGATATTGTCCATGTAGGATCGCATTGATAATCAGAATCTTCAATGAGAACTTCTGTTCTGATACAATCAGCAGTACTTAGCCAAGGAAATATTACTGGAAAGAATATAAATAATATTAAAAGCAATATGACTTTCCTCCAGTCCGGCCTCAAAAATTGTTTAATCAAATTTTTCACTTTTATTCAAAAATTTTTGGAATTAAAATTTCTGTAGCATTTATAAATTCTTTTGCTTAGCCCATAAATCAATAGATTCTTTATTTATCTGTCGCATAAAAAAAGTAGGCGGAGAAACAAGTTTTTTAAACCTGCTTATAGGATAAATTTTTATAGAGAAAAAAGTGCCCCTTTTTAATAATGTTTCAGTAACAAAACGGCTAACTTTTTTTTCAATAATTTTTATATTTTTATCTTTTACCACTAATAATAAATCGATATCTGATTCTTTATTAAAATCACCTCTTGCCTTTGAGCCAAAGAGTTTAAAATAAACAATGTCCTTTTTTTAAAGGAGCTAATACTTCAAAAAGATTTTGAATATATAATTTTTCTTTTTTATTTAAAAATGTTTTGTTCATATAACCTTTTTATTGTTTTGTGTTTCGGCATTTGTCATAAGTAGAAATTATTAGACAAGAAATTAGATACCAAAAGAAAATATTTAGTACAATAAAAAAGGGATTAAAAGATGTACTTATGGGTTCTGGATAAGGCATGGGAGCAGGAAAATGTATAGAATAAATAGCAAAAGGAAATCCATAGATATGGCTACATCCTCCGCCAGCAGTTATACAGTTTAATCCATAGTGAGAGATAAGCGTGGAAAGAATTAAAAATATAGCTAATAATATCGCTTTTCTCCAATCTGGTTTTAAAAATTGTTTAATTAGATTTTTCATTTTCATTTTTTGTAATTTGTGTGAGTAATTTGTATTTAGGTATAAAATTTTCACTCTTTCATAAATAAAATCTCTGCTTTTTCAAACTACTAATTACAAATTACTAACTACTCAAATTTTGAGCGAAGCGAAAAATTTATGTGCCTCCAGCAGGACTCGGACCTGCAACTCACGGCTTAAGAGGCCGTTACTCTACCAGTTGAGTTATGGAGGCGCATTTAATTAGGGTTTGCAAGCGCCTTCTTCGCAGTTATTAGTAGCGCAATCAAGATT
>JBARPC010000017.1:0-2571 GCA_049642725.1 Minisyncoccales bacterium
ATATAGGGCAGAGAAGGGTCATAGTATTTATCAAAACCAATTGAGAAGTTTTCCGGACCATAGCCCAAAATTGGTTTTTCTTTTATTGCTTCAAATGAAACCTGCCAGCCGGAAAATCGAGGATCTTGTATGGCTAAATCAATAGATAATCTGGGAGATATTGCTTGAAAAATTCTATTTTCCTGAATGGATTGAGGAATTTTTTCAGGAGCGGTATTTACGCAATAAATTCCATAGATTGTTGAGAATAAAAGAACTCCAGCAAAAATTTTAAGTAAACCCCCACACCAAAATTTTTGGTGTGGGGGTGAAATTAGTTTTTTAGGGTAAAAGAAAATAAAATAAAGAATTCCAATCAATAATCCAACATAAACTGCTCTGCTCCCGGTAATAAGAATAATATAAAGAAATAATAAAAGGGAAAAAAGATAGAAAAATTTCTTACCGAGATATTTTTCTTTAATTCCAAAGAATAAAGCCGGAAAAAGTAAAAGCAAAAGATAAAGTCCTAAAAATATTGGTCCGCCAATTGTTGAAGGCATCCTTCCTTCATAAGGGATAATGGTTTTACTAAAAAGACCAAATTGTTGAAAAATAGCAACAACTGAAACAAAAATTCCTATAACTATACTAAAATCCCAGATTTTTTGCCAATTAGATTTTCTTAAAATTAAAAAAGCCAAAATAGCAAAGATAATATAAAAAGCAAAATTTAAAAAACCGCCGGAGCGGTAAGGAGAACCCCAGAAACTAAAGGCAGGGTCTTGGGAAAATAGGGTAGCCAAAAAGTAAACCCATAAAAGAGCAATTAGTAGCCAAAAACCCCAAAAAACTTTACTCTTTTTATGTAATACATTTTGTATGATTACTGATAAATTATTGTTTGCTTTTTGTGAAAGAATCTGCCAAATAAAAAGGAAAATCATTAAGGATAAAATAATTCGAAAGACAATAGTTTTTCCCCAGTCAGGCGGCGAGAACCAGGGCGGCAGATTTAAAAGCGGTAAAGCTAAAATTAAAAAAAAGCCGATTAGATATAAGTAGTAAAATTTATTTTCCAAAAAACTTGTTGCCTTATTTCCCATATTCCTTTATGATATAAGAAATAAATAAAAAACACAAATAAACCTCCAAATATTTTGCGTTTTGTAATTTGCGTTTTGTTTGTGTTTTGTAATTTGGAATTTGAAAATATTTATGCCTAAAAAAATATTGGTTACTGGTGGTGCCGGGTTTATCGGAAGTTATTTAGTAGATAGATTACTCAAAGAAAAACACAAGGTGGTAATAGTTGATAATTTATCCACTGGCAAAAAAGAAAACTTAAATCCAAAAGCTAAATTTTATAAATTGGATATCCAAGACAAAACAATTTCCGGGGTTTTTAAAAAGGAGAAGCCGGAAATTCTTTTTCATTTTGCTGCTCAGATTGACTTGAGAAAATCAGTTGATAATCCAATAGAGAATGCCAAGATTAATATTTTAGGTTCTCTTAATATTCTTCAAAGTTTTATCCGTATAAATCAGTTAAATCTGCATAAATCTGTGTCTAAGTTTATCTTTACTTCTACTGGCGGCGCCATTTACGGCAATGCAGATATTATTCCTACCCCAGAAACATATCCTGAAATGCCGCTTTCGCCATACGGAATTGAAAAACTGATTTTTGATAAATATTTAAATTATTATTATCAAGTTTTTGGCCTGCCTTATGTATCTTTGCGTTTGTCAAATGTTTATGGTCCCAGACAAAATTCAAAAGGGGAGGCAGGTGTGATAGCAATATTTTGTGATAAAATTCTTTCAAACCAGCAACCAATTATAAACGGAAATGGAAAACAAACTCGGGATTATATTTATGTTGATGATGGGGTTGAGGCCTGTATATTAGCTTTAAAGAAAAACAAAGTAGGCACTTTCAATATTGGAACAGCAAAAGAAACAGATGTTAATACTATTTTTAGAAAAATTAAAAGATTGACTAATTCAAGTTGTAAAGAAATTCATATTTCTGAAAAACCAGGAGAGCAGAAAAGGAGCTGTTTAGATTATTCTAAAACAAAAAAAGAACTTGGCTGGCAGCCAAAATATAATTTAGATGAGGGATTAAAAGAAACCGTGGAATGGTTTAACAAGAAGTACTTAAGCAGGTAAGTACTTACGCACTTACTCTCTTACTAATGACCCCTATTGACACCCATTGACAGGATCTTTCGCCTTTAATATAATAAGACAATGAATGAAATAAAACCTAATGAAGTTTATACAACAGAAGAAGCACGTGATTTTTTAAAGATAAGCGAAAGCACTATTAAACGTCATTTAAAAAATGGCATTCTTAAAGCTAATAAAGTTGGCGGCAGATATAGAATCTGGGGCAAGGAGATTTTAAGATTGGTTTCGCCGAAAGTTGAAAGCAAGGCAGTTCAGGTATACCAAAAAGTAAAAAGAAAAGCCATAAAAACTATTGAAAAATGGTGAATAATCAAAAAAATGAAAAATTTATTAAACATTTTTTTAAATTTTATTATTAAAGACAGAAAAATTTTGACCACAAGTATTAATGATGCT
>JBARPC010000018.1:0-15272 GCA_049642725.1 Minisyncoccales bacterium
CGTCTTTAATTATTTCAGGTACACTGCCGCGCCTAAAAGCAATTACCGGAGTGCCGCATGCCATTGCCTCTATCATTACTAATCCAAATGGCTCTTCCCATTGAATGGGTAGAAGAAGAAGTTTGGCTGTTGAAAAGGCATTATACCATTCAGGAGAATATTTTTTAACCATACCATGGTAAGAAATTTTTTGATTAACATAGGGCAAGACAGAATTTTTTAAATAATTTTTTTCTCCTGGGCCATAAATATCCAAATCAATTTTAGATTTTTGAGCAACTTTGATTGCAAATTCCACACCTTTTTCTCTGGAAATTCTATTAATAAAAAGAGAATTATTTTTTGGGGTTTGATTGAAAGGGTAGTCGTTAACATTAACTCCGTGGTAGATAGTAGAAACATAATTAAGAAACGGAAACGTTTTTCTTTGAGCATTTGAAATTGATATAAGTTTCGCTTGTTGAAAGAACTTCATTAATGATCCAAAAGGAGACACAAGGTTTTCATGAATTGTAAAAATCACTGGACATTTGGCAAATTTAATAAAAGGTTCGCCGAAAATCACTCGACCAACATGAAAATGAATTAAATCATACTTGCCTGAATTGTTAATTAACTCGCTGATATAAGTTATTCTATAAGCAATATGCAGATCTTTTACCCATTCTTCGGGTTGATAGGCGTAATCAAGTTTATGGGGCGGTAAATCCAAGTCAACTATTTTTACTTTATCCATTGATGATCCTTTTGATGCATAAACAGTTACATCATGGCCATTTTTAACCATGCCTTTAACAATTTCAAACGTTACTTCTGCATTAGCCGCGACGATGTCTTTTGGCGGCGGAAAGATAGTGCGATTTGAACAGTAATAAGCAATTTTTAATTTTTTTCTCATAAAAGTCTATAATAGTTCTTGATATAATTTTGCTATCTCCGAAGAAATTCGTTTCCAACCATAATTTTCTTTTACCATCTCTTCAGTGTTTTTAGTTAATTTATTTTTTAGTCTCTTTTTTGTAAGAAGTTCTATAATTTTATTTGCAAGAATTTTATTATTTCCAGGAGGAAAGATAAGTCCTGTTTTTCTATCTTGCACTACATGAGAGAGTCCGCCTACATTTGAGACGACAACAGGTACTCCACAACGCATTGCCTCCAATGAAGTCATTCCGAACGGTTCGTAGTAAGAGGGGACTATGCAAATATCACCCGATGAGTAATAATAGCGAAGCTTTTCTTGGTCTTTTCTGCCTAAAAATAGAACTTTATCCTCTATTTTTAATTCTTTGGCTATATTTTTTAGTCGGCGCATTTCTTGTTTATCAGCGGTATCACTTCTTTTACCGATTTTGCCTCCTACAACGACTATTTTTAGATCTTTTCTTAATTCAGGCAATCTTTTTAAAACTAAAGGCAGGGCTTGAATTATCGTTTCAATTCCTTTGCGCCACTCTAATCGTCCGACAAAGAGAATAATTTTATCCTTTATAGGGAATTTAATATAATCCCTAGCATTTTCAAAATTTATTTTTCTAAAACGTTTCAAATTAACGCCACAAGGAATAATTTTTATTTTATTTTCTAAATCAAAATCATAATATTGTAAAATATCTTTTGCTTCAGGAGGGTTAGTGGCAATTATTCTATCAGTTGTTTTCAGAATTTCTTTCTCAGCCCGAATGCGTTTTTGGAATTCTTCGGTGTTAATGTTTTCTTTCCCGAATTTCTCAAGTGTATGATAGCGGACATAGCCCAATGAATGGAATGTTTCTACCATGGGGATGCGGAGGACTCTTTTAATTTGAGAAGCTACCCAGCCACCCAAAAAATAATTCCCATGAACTATATTATAATGGCGTTTATTTTCTTCTTTGAAAGTAAGAAAATTGCCAAGAAATTCTGGCAACGCCTCAAGTACTTTTTCTTTTGGTATAAAGTAACGCGGACCTGCTTTTAGATAGATAACATTTACATTTTTTCCATAGCTTTTTACCATTTTTTTTCTTCTTCTGGTTAATCTAGTAAAAATATCAACTGACCAACCCATTCGTCCCAACTGTTTACCTAATTCTGAAACATAAACATTTTGTCCTCCTGTTTCGTGTCCGCCCAATTTAGCTAAAGGATCTGAGTGAACACTAATTATTGCTACGGTTTTTCGATGATTATTTTTATGATTATTCATAATTTTTTCTTTAATACCTTTAACAAATATCTTTAGAGGAAGTAAGATTTTTCGTAATAACTTGTTTTTCGAGTAAAATTTTGTTAATCTTAAAGAGAAAGCATTTGGAACTACTAAAAAATCTTGGTTTTACCAAGTATACTCTATTTTACCAGATTTTAAAATATAAATCTATGGTTAATTCTCCAATTGAGGAAATTAAAAATCGGCTTGATATTGTTGAAGTAATTGGCAGTTATATTAAACTCCAAAAGACCGGGATTAATTACCGGGCCATTTGTCCTTTTCATTCAGAAAAAAGACCTTCTTTTTTTGTTTCGCCTTCCCGTCAAATGTGGCATTGCTTTGGGTCCTGTTCTGAAGGAGGTGATGTTTTTAAATTTATAATGAAAATAGAAGGAGTAGAATTTCCAGAGGCGCTTGAAATTTTAGCCAAAAAAGCAGGCGTGGAATTAAAAAAAATGAGTCCAAAGGCAAGGACGGAAAGACAGCGGCTTTATGAAATATGCGAGCTGGCAGCTAATTTTTTCAGCAAGCAGATAGAGTCAAAAACAGGCCGAGAGGCAAAAAAATATCTTTTAAATAGGGGAATTTCAGAGGAATCAATAAAAAAATGGCGAATTGGTTATGCGCCTGATGTTTGGCAAGGACTTTCTGATTTTTTGGTTTCTCGCGGCTATAAAAGAGAAGAGATATTAAAAGTAGGATTAACCGTAATAAAAGAAGGAGATAATAGTAAAACCTATGACCGATTCAGAAGCAGGATAATGTTCCCTATTTTTGATTTAAATTCCCAACCAGTCGGCTTCACTGGAAGAATATTCGGGGACTCAAAAGAAGTTGCAAAATATGTCAACACTCCCAACACTCCGTTATATGATAAAAGCAAGATTCTTTACGGATTAGATAAAGCAAAAATGGCTATTAGGGGCCAAGATAAATGTATTTTAGTTGAGGGTCAGACAGATGTGATTATGTCCCATCAGGCAGGCGTAGAAAATGTGGTGGCTACTTCTGGTACTGCATTGACTTCTTTTCAATTAGCTATTCTAAAAAGATATTCTGAAAACATAATTACTGCTTTTGATATGGATATTGCTGGTGATTCAGCTACTAAAAGAGGTATTGATTTAGTCCAAGCCCAAGGGTTTAATATAAAAGTAATAGTAATGCCAGAGGGGAGAGACCCGGCTGATATTATATCTGAAAACCCAGAAAAATGGAAAGAATTAAATGATAAAACAAAATCAATAATGGATTTCTATTTTGACACTACTTTCTCAAAATTTGATTCAAAAACAGCAGAAGGAAAAAAAGCAATTTCTAAAATTCTTCTGCCAAGAATTAAAAAAATTCCCAATAAGATTGAACAAGCGCATTGGATTCAGCAATTAGCTAAAATGATAAAGATTAAAGAGGATGATATTCAGGTTGAACTTAAGAAAGCCCAAGAAGAAAGGCCGGATTATTCTCCGGGAGAAATAAAAAAAGAGAGTCCTGTTTTGAAAACAAAAAAGCAGCTTTTAGAAGAAAGAATTCTTTCCTTAGTTCTAAAATCACCAGAGCATCTCTCTCTTATTTGCAAAGGGGATTATACTTCTTGTTTTTCAAGCCAGACAAAAGGAATTTTAAAGAGATTCCAGGACAAGCCGGATTTTTTTAAAGAACAAGATATTTCTCCAGAACTTAAAGATTTTTTGAATGAAATTTGTTTTAAAACAGAAATAGGAGATGAAGAGGTTGAGCCAAGAGAAGAAATCAAGGCCTGTTTAATGGAAATTTCTTTATTAGAATCAAAGAAAAAACTAGATGAGCTTTCCCAAGCCATAGAAAAAGCAGAGCAGGAAAAGAATTTGGAAAAAGTAAAGTCATTGACTGCTCAATTTCATGAGCTTTCTCAAATATTAAATAATAAAAATAAAAATGATTAAAAAACCAATGAAAAAGAAAGCAACGGTTGTTAAAAAGCGAAAGTTAATTCAGCTAAAAAAGAAAATTAGGGTAAAAAAGGTTGAAAAAGTAAAGAAGATTACCAGAAGAAAAAAAATTATTACTCCAGAAAAAATTGAGGACTTGCTCAAACAAGGGAGTTCTCGCGGATTTATTACTTATGCTGAGATTTTACATTCTTTTCCAAATATAGAAAAAGACATAGATGGTTTAGAGGAACTTTATCAGATATTAGACGATAAAGGAATTGAAGTGAAGGAGGTAAGAGAATTTTTAGAGCCGATTAGTTCAAAACCAAAAAAGAAAACTAAGCCGTTTTTGCAAGCGCCTATTGATCCGATTCAGATGTATTTAAAAGAAATAGGAAAAGTAGCTTTTTTAAATGCAGCTGAAGAGAAAGAATTAGCTCGTCAGATTGAACAAGGCAATGATGAAGCAAGAAAGAAGCTGGCTAAAGCTAATCTCCGTTTAGTAGTTTCTATTGCTAAAAGATATGTTGGTAGAAGCCCTAATTTAACTCTGCTTGATTTAATTCAGGAAGGCAATTTGGGTTTATTCAAGGCAGTTGAGAAGTTTGACTGGCGTAGGGGTTATAAATTTTCTACTTATGCTACTTGGTGGATAAGGCAGGCGATTACCAGGGCTTTGGCTGACCAGGCAAGAACCATTAGAATACCGGTGCATATGATAGAAACGCTTTCCAAATTTACCAAGATTCGCCGCCGGCTTTTGCAGGATTTGGGTAGAGAGCCGTTGCCAGAAGAAGTGGCAACAGAAATGGGCGTTGAGGTTTCCAAAGTTCATTACATAATGAGAATTTCCCAGGAAACAGTTTCTTTGGAAACACCAATAGGGGGTGACGAAGAAAATAGCATCTTAGCTGAATTTGTTGAAGACGAAAAAACCACGTCTCCTTCATTAGAGGCAGCTCGGACTTTGCTTCGAGAACGGCTAAAAGAAATTTTAACAGATTTGACTCCAAGAGAACAGGAAATTTTATCTTTAAGATTTGGCTTGAAAGACGGTATTACCCATACTCTTGAAGAAGTGGGACAGGTTTTTGATGTTACTCGGGAGAGAATCCGCCAGATTGAAGCAAGGGCTTTAGAGAAAATCCGCGAGCATGAAAAATTGAAGAAGCTTAAGGGCTATTAAAGCTTGAAAATTTATTCATTTTTAGGTAAACTCAAAATATAAACACATTCCATGGCAGAAAGAGTGCGAGCGTTAATAACTTGACATTGTAGGTTCGGTATGGGACAATTAAATAATGAGTTATGCAGGTAAATTAGAATTAAAATTAAAAGCGCGAGAATTAAGAAAAAAAGGATTATCAGTAAAGGAAATTCAAAGAAGATTAAAGGTTTCAAGGTCGTCAGTAAGCTTATGGGTTCGTGATATTCGATTAACTAAAAAACAGCTTGAAAAATTATATTTAAATAGGAAAACTGGCAATCTAAAAGGAAGTATTATCGCGGCGATGAATAAAATAAGGAAGCGAAAAGAAATTACAGAGAAATTAATGAAAGAAGGAAAAAAGGAGATTGGAAACTTGTCAAAACGAGATAGATTTATAACTGGAATAGCAATGTATTTTGCAGAAGGAAGTAAAACAGATGGCCACGTTGGATTTTCTAATTCTGATCCTCGAGCAATAAAGTTTATGGCGGATTGGTTTCGAGAGTTTTGTAAAATCCCCGAAGAGAAATTTCGCTGTAGCTTATATATTCACGATAATTTAGATGAAGGAAAAGCAAAAAAATTTTGGTCTGAGTTAATAAAACTACCCCTTTCGCAATTTAGAAAAAGTTACATCGTTAAAAATAATCCCCATCGGTTGAGAAAAGTCAAACATATTTATGGAGTTTTAAGGGTCGGTACTGGTGATGTTAATTTACACAGAAAAATAATAGGTTGGATTTCCGGAATATTTCAATAATTTATGTTTTAAAATTGAAAATAATTTTTATATTCTGCGGTGGCGCAATGGTAGCGCGAGGGCCTGTAAATTTTTGCAGCTTTTAGTAGAAATACTAAATGAAAAACGAGGTGAATTGCGGGAAGCCTAATGATAAATTTATCAAGTCAATGGTAATCCGCAGCCAAGCCCTCTCCTTTTCGCGCTTGCGCAAAAGGCGAGGGAAGGTTCAGAGACTTATAGCGCCTCGCCCCCTCTTTTTAATTAAAAAGAGGGGGATGAGATAGTCCATCCCTAATAGAAATGTTAGGATTAGATGTAAGCCTTAGGTTGTAGGTTCGAGTCCTACCCGCAGAGCTTACTATAGTAAGAAACAAGAAGTCGCCTTTTGGGCGGTTTTTTGGTAGGATATATTAAAGGTTGAAAAATATAATTAATATAAATAATATAAATAAAAAAATAGAAAAAAGTAAAAGAAAAGCTATAGGAGGTTTAGTTTTTGGTATTGGCCTTATCTTTCTTCTTGTCGGTGCAATGACGCAGGTTTATTCTGCAGTCATTGGCGTATTAATAGCATTAGGCATTTGGATTATTGGCGGAGCGATAGTGACACTAATGTTCGGGTCAGAAAAAAAGGGGCCAACATCGCAAGTTTAATCTTTTGACAAAAAAGCCTTGTTCTTCCGCGAAGAAACAGGGCTTTTTGTTTGCCTACAATTCACCAGCCAGGTTCGAACATCGTCCAGCCGGGGGAGCTGATTTCCGTCTATTCTCCGCCAGTTGGCGGATGGGTGGTTTTTTGGTAGAATAGAAATATGAAAATCATACATAAAAATCAAACAGAAGAATTTAAGAATAGCGATGTTTGCACCGCCATTGAATATCCACTAGGAGATAAAGATATCAACGGAGCTATTATTGAATTAAGTGGCAGGTATCCAAAAAATGGAGCAGTCGTTAATTTGAAATGCAAAGAATTAGCTTACATTATTGAGGGTTCTGGTAGAGTGGTAGTTGAAGGAGAAGAAGTAAAGCTTAACAAAGACGATTTAATTTTGATTGAAGCAGGAGAAAAATACTTCTGGGAAGGGAATTTAAAAATGTTTGTTCCTTGCACTCCAGCTTGGTATCCAGAACAACACAAAGAAGTTAAATAGATACTTGAGTTGCTAAACAGGTTCTAACAGCGTTCAGCTGGCGAAGCAGAGTAGCGAAATACAAAAAACGCCCAGCGATGGGCATTTTTTATAATATTTCAATTACATTTTTCATTACTTTTTTAGTAATTCCATTGTAAGTTTATCTTATTAGTTTTAAACTAACATTAGTTAAAGAATAAACCAACGTAAAGGATTAGCGTAATTCTTTATAGGTAATTTTAAAATGATTTGAGTTTTATCAAGATTAGATGTATAATTAAAAATAGATAATAAATTTAAATAAAAAAAATATGATTAATGAATCTAAACAAGAAGAACTACATACATTAGCGGAAAGGGCTAAAAAATATTATAGAATAGTTGAAGATGAAATATCTTCTTTTCAGAGAGAAGACAGAGTTTTAATTGTAGGGCTTGACCCGAAAGAAAAAAAATATTGGATTGGAGAAACGGAGTCAGAAGTAATTGGAAAACAAACAAAAGATGGCAATAAAAATCTCATTTATTTCATTAAGCTTCCAGCTAAAAATAACAGTAAGAGTAAGTTATTAGTTGCTTCGTTATGATTATTAAGGGAACAATAGATGAACAAAATCGTTTATGGGTTAAAATAAGGGTCGCTGGTTATCACGGGGGTAGAGACATTTTTTTTAGAGTTGATACCGCTTTTGATGGTGAGTTATCTGTACCAGTTTCGCTCGCTGTTCCATTGGGATTAGCTTTGGTGGGAGAAAGCGAATACAGTATTGGAGGAGGTGGGACATCTCGTCCTTTTAAATTTATAGCATCAATACAGTGGGGTTCTCAAAGCAGACTTGCTACTGTTGATGTAGACCAGACTAAATCTTCACTATTAGGAATGGGGTTATTGAATGGATATATATTGTTGGCTGATTTCAAAAATAAAACACTAATAATAAAAGAGCCAGAAGCGGAAAAAACAACCGACGAAACTGATACTAAAGAAAAAGGAAATCAAACGAAATAAGCGTGAATTAGCTCTGATTTGCCTGTAAGTAAAAAATTTGGGCTTTTTTATACAAAACAGATTTATATTTGGTAGTTTACAAAGTTTAAATTGCTCAACTCTTCTTTTGTTTTCCTCCAATCTACGGTTTTAAATATGTCCAATAGAAGAGGCAAAGCAGCGAAAACAGGGTTGAAAACCCTGTTTTTTGATTTTTAGCTTGTTTTTCAAGTAAAAAAGTGATAAGTTAAAATAATGAATAATTTATGAAAGAAAAAATTTTATCATTTTTAAATAAAAAAATAGATTGGTGGATCGTAATTTTAATTTCTCTTCTTTTCAGTGCTTTAATTATATTGTTGGAAGTTTTACTAATTTAAAGAATATGGTGTTGGGAATTGGATAAAAATGTTAAATAAGATGAAAAATCGCCTCCGCCAGTTGGCGGAAAGGCGATTTTTTGGTAGAATGAAATAATGGAAAAGATTATTGAGATTTATAACAATAAACTTGCTGAACAATATGATGAGGCTACTCTGAAAGGTAAATGGTCTGCTCCAAACGAGACAAATAAATTGCTATCACAGTTTGGATTAGTTAAAAACAATTTGACAGTTTTAGATTTAGGAATTGGAACAGGTCAAAGCATAAAATCTTTTACAAATAAAAATTGTGAAATTTATGCTGTAGACATTTCTAATAAAATGTTGCGAATAGTCAGGAAAAAATATCCAGAAGCAAAAACTTTTAAATATGATATTAGTAAAGGATTATCTGGACTTCGGTTAAAAGATAATTTTTTTGATATAGTAATTGCAGTAGGGGTATTAGAATTTATAAATAATATCAAAAGAATTATTAAAGAAACATATCAATTATTAAAAACAGATGGTTATTTTATTTTCACTTATGAGTTATTATTACCCAATCACAAACTCCAAAAATTAAGAGTTCAATATAATGCTGAGGGTTATATTGAGAATCCACCAAATATCACGAAATTTAAACTTTATCGGAGGAGTAAAAAAGAAATAAATGAAATCCTTAGTAATACTGGCTATCAAATTATTAGACATTTTAAGATTAGGGCTTTTTTAAAAGGACCGACAAAAATTCCTGTCTATTATGGAGTTGTATTAACTAAGAAAAAATAAATTTCTTATTACTTTTTATGTAATTAAACTAAAAAAGGTACCTGACCCCTTTTTCTAAGAAATCAACGAGAATACAATTTTTTAGTAAAAAATATATGAATCAAAACGAATTAAAAATTAAAATTGATGAAGCAGTTAACGATTTAATTTCTCAATTAAAAGAACAAATCAGTGATAAGATTGAATGTTTAGCATTAACTGGTAGCTACGCTATAAATAAAATATCTTTAGACAAACCTGATGTGAATATTTTTTTATGCTTGAATGAGAAAGCGTCTGCTGACACATATATTGAGATAGGAGAAATATTAACAGATTTAGTAAATAAATACTCTGATTATTTCTCAATTAAACCTGAATTTAGACCATTTAAATTCCCTTCACCGTTTGTTGAAAAAGAGCCCGAAGTTTTAATGAATTTAAATATCTGTAATATTCTTGATAAACAAGGAGATTTTCCCTTTGGTGTTCCCAAAAGCGTTTTAATAGGATTTCTGAATATGCAAAAAGTAGTTTATGGAAAAGATGTTTTAGGTTCTTTAGACCTTAATTTTAATAAAGAATACATAATTAAAGTCGCTTTTAGAGATTTACCCATAATGCGAATCCAGCTCAAAAATGCCCCTTTGGCTTACAATCTTAAAAAACATCTATCACTCCTTATGAATGAGAGTATAGTGAACGGAAAAACTATAGCCTATTTAGGCGTTGAATTGGCTTTAGTAGATAAAGAGCTCAAAAATAATCAAGCTTTAGAATTTATAAGAGACAAAGAAAAATTAGTTTCATTCTTTCAAGAAAGATATGACCAAAAAACCGCTGATTTTGTAAAAGAAATATTAGAAGCTCGTAAGAATTTTAACTCTTGGAAAAACAATAAAGAAAAAGTTTATCAAACTTTTAGGGCGGCATATGGTTTAGCTGAATCTATTTGGAGCCGCTTATTAAAAGAAGTTTTGAGAAATAAGTTATAATTTAATAAGATTACTTATTATTTTTATCATTTTATGGAATTCAAGAATTTACTAAAATTTATAGAAGATGAAGACAAAAGATTGATTAAATATTATGGCGGCTATTCAGATAAAGAAAAAAGAATTCTCGCTAGAACTGTTAAATTAACAGAAGAATTAGGCGAACTTTGCGATGAAGTTCTTTCTTATAATTCTCTTCAAAGACAAGATAAACTCAATAATAGAGAAGAAGAAAATCTATCTAAAGAGTTTGCAGATGTTGTTATTACTACATTTCTTTTAGCAAAAGCAATGGATATTGATATTGAAAAAGCATTAGGAGAAAAAATTGAAGAGATTAAGAAAAGATATGAAAAATGATTGAAAACTTTAATGTCTATACATCATTTAGCCATAATGAGAAAATCTTGGGGCTTGCTACCCAAGATTTTTTTCGGACTTTGTGTTAACATTAAAATAATGTTAATTAAAAAAAAATCAAGCAAAAATAATAGACCAAGGAACTAAAGTAATCAGGAAATATACAGCACCAGACAAGCAATTAGAAATCAATCATATGGTTCTAAATGGTAGAACTCCAGAGAAAGAGGGAACATTTCTTTGTGAGACCAAACTTCATTTTATGGTGTTCGTGATTAAGGGAAAAGGAAAGATATTTCGCGGAGATGAAGTTTTTGATGTAGAAGAAGGTGATTGTATTGATGTTCTACCAAATACTAAATTTGCCGCACAAGGTTATGATTTTGAATATATTACTGCTGAAAGTCCAGCCTGGTATCCTGAACAAGTAAAGATTGTAGATAAAGATGGAAATGTTTTATAGGTTTAATATCAAAATAATTTTTAATATTGTCTAGTCGGCAAAACAAGGATTTTCATCCAAGAGTTATTATTCGGTTTTTTTGACAAATTATGGCAAAATTAAATCATATGAAGGATAATTTTATTATTAGAAAAGCAGATATTAAAGATTTGAAAGATATTCTTGAATTAAATTACAAATTATTTAGGAGGGAGTATAAGGAATTTGATAAAAGCTTAAATTTAAATTGGACACATTCTAAAGAAGGAAAGAAATATTTTAGAGATAGAATTATCAAGAAAGATGGTTTTGTAAAAGTAGTAGAGTATAAAAGAAGAATAATTGGGTATTTATGTGGCGGTATATCAGAAAGATTGTTTTATCGTAAAAAAGCTAAATATGCTGAAATAGACAATATGTTAATTGAAAAGAAATTTAGGGGTAGAAACTTAGGAACTAAATTAACAAGAGATTTTATAAGCTGGTGTAAAGAAAATAAAATTGATTACATTTCTGTTACTGGTTTTGCTAAAAATAAATTAGCCCTGAATTTTTACAAGAGATTTGGATTTAAAGAATATAACTTAACCTTGGAATTGAAGCCAAGAAAGTAATGAACAGCAGGGTGGGATAATCTCGTTAGGTGGTAGTTGGTTGTAATACTTGTTTCATTTGTTGAAGCATAACTTCGGGATACCCAAATGCCTTTTTCCAATCTAAAGTTCTAAAATCGTTCGCCAGGGCGAGCAGGCTAGTGCTCGGTTCAAGCGACCGAGCCGCATAAAAATTGCCAAAAGGCGATTTTTTGATATAATAAAAATGAAAGGTCGAGACTCTCAATTTTACAAGATTTTATATATATGAAAAAAATAATTATTCCGCTTTTAGTTTTTGCTTTATTTGGTTCAGTAGTTTTTGCTCAAGGGCAACAAGGGTCGCAAGGTTCAGCCACAGTGACAATGGATTCTGGACAAAACCAGCAAGGTCAAGGAACCGGACAGGGCCAACAGATTCAAACGGAACAACAAACTCAAAACCAGGGTGAGGAGGACCAATTAATGATTCAGCAGAGAACCCAATTAGAAGTCCAAAAACTGAATGAGGTAAAGCAAAGCGTTCAACAAAGACAGCAAGAAATGAATCAAGAGATGCAAGGATTAAGCAATGTTCAGCAAAAAGTATACCAGAACCAAAATAAGGTTAGAGAAGCTGTGCATGCCTTGCTTTCCTTAGAGGATTTAGCCACAGGTATTGGTCCTCAGGTTTCTCAGATTGCTCGCGAATTCAACAACTCTGTTCAAGCAACAATTTTAGCTGAGGAAAAAATACAGAAAAGGAACGCGTTTGTCAGGTTTTTCATGGGTGGAGAGAAAAACGCTGCTGCAGATATGGAACAAGAACTGAACCAGAACCAGCAGAGAATTCAAGAACTGAACCAGCTGAGAGAGGAGTGCGCCTGCGGCGAAGAAGTCAAAGCAATGATGCAGGAGCAAGTTCATAATATGGAACAGGAACAGGAAAGACTTCAGCAATTAATAGACAGAGAGAAAGGCGCTAACGGAGTATTTGGTTGGGTTAGGAATTTGTTCAGATGGGGAAGATAGATAATTTCCTTTCTTTGATTGAGATTCGCTTCAATCAATCAAAAGCCGTCTTTTAGTTGTGGCGGTTTTTTGGTAGAATGGAGATAGATAAAAATTAAAAGGTCGGGGAGTTAATTAAGAATAGAAAACTATAATAAAATTATGTCAGGAATTTACATTATAACATCCATTATTGTATTAGCTGTTATCGCGATACTTGCAATTTCTATGGGAATAAGCAAGAGACCAAAACGACTTTCTAAACTTGCAATGTTCGCAATGCTACTCGTAGTCTTCGGAATTATTTCTGTAGCAATAGATCAAGGCCGTTTAATAAGTTATTCATTTTTCGGAGCCGGAGTGCTTCTTTCTGTAATTGATATAATTAAGAATTTAAAAAGCAAACAGTCATAAGTATTTCGGATTTATCTTATCAAACAGGTTCTAACAAAGTCCGTCCCCCGGAGCAAACAAAAAACTCTCCATCTTTATGATGGGGTTTTTTGTTTTTCTCCGTGTGGTGTGGTGAGAGCCTACTCCCCGGGCCTTGGGCCTGCCTTCGGGAAACTCTTCGAATTCCTACCCGCGGAGCTCGTAAAAAATCGCCAAGAAGGCGGTTTTTTGGTAGAATAAAATAGAACTATGAAAATATCAAAAATGGTATTATAAAGGTTACTTTAAAACCCATGCGGAAAATGATTAAATAATATGCTAATTGACGACGTCAAAATTAGGGTGAAAGCCGGCGACGGCGGCAGGGGGGCCGTGGCTTTCAGTAAGGTTAAAATGACTCTCGGGCCGACTGGTGCTGACGGTGGTCGGGGAGGTAATGTTTATTTTGAAGGGGTTTCTGATTTAAGCGCCTTGAATCAATTTCGCTACAAAAAAGAACTGTCAGCTGAAAATGGGAAAAACGGCAAAAGAGGATTCAACGACGGTACAGACGGCAAAGACCTTTTCTTGAAGGTGCCTGTGGGTACGGTCATTCATAATTTGTCCTTGAAACAGGATTCAGAGATTGTTTCTGTGGGGCAGCGCCTATTAATAGTTGAAGGTGGCAAAGGAGGGCGGGGTAACTTTAAGTTTAGATCCTCTACTAACACGACTCCCAAGGAATTTGAAGAAGGTTCTTTGGGGCAGGAATACGAATTGAGGTTGGAATTGAAGATGATAGCTGATGTCGGATTTGTCGGCTTGCCGAATGTCGGTAAATCCAGCTTATTGAACGAGTTGACCAAAGCTAAAAGCAAGGTGGCTAATTATCCTTTCACGACTCTAAATCCCAACTTGGGAGTTTATTACGGGCTCGTTTTGGCCGACATCCCGGGCCTTATCGAGGGAGCTTCTTTAGGCAAGGGTTTGGGTGTTAAGTTCCTGCGGCACATTGAAAGAACAAGAACCCTTTTCCATTTTATTTCGTCTGAATCCCAAGATCCTTTGGTAGACTACAAAACCATCAGGAATGAACTTGAGGTTTACAACAAGGAGCTTTTATTAAAGTCGGAATACGTTTTTTTGACCAAAACTGACTTGCTTCCCGAAAAAGATATTAAAAAGAAAGTGGCCCTTCTCAAAAAAACAGGAAAAGAGGTGTTGGCTATCTCTATAATAGACGAAAAGAGCCTGAAACTCGTTGAGGGAGTATTGCGGGAAATAATCAGGCAAAAGCAGGTACATTAAAAACACGCGTTGCTGTTTTGGTCGGTACGGTAACTTCGTGCAGTTTTTATTTTTCTATTGGTTCGATTCCTACCGCCGGAGCAGGCTAGTGAGACCTTTCGAGCGGCCGAAAGGTCTCATATTTTGAAAAGTTCGAGAAAAAATTGCCCTACCCCGCTAGTAAATCGAACTTTGTTTGGGGCCGAGTCCCCACAATTGATCGCCATTTTAGCGGTTTTTTGGTAGAATAAAAACGAAAGGTCGTAATAAAATAATTTTAATAAAAAACAATATGTCTAAAACAATAATTGCAATCATTGTTATAATCATTGTCGCGGGATTAGGTTATTGGATTTATCAATCAACGATAACACCTGAAGAGTTAACCGAAAAAGAACAGGCCTGTATAAACTCTGGAGGAACGGTGTCAACATCATTGTGTTGTAAAGCAACTGGTGATTTCCCTAACTTGTGCCTTATTGGTCCTTGTGGCTGTTCCCCAGATAATAGTCATCAGGTAAAGATTTGCGATTGCGGACCTGATAAATGCTTTAATGGAAGCGAATGCGTATCTTTAGATGAAGTTTCAGTTCTTCTTGAAGACCTCGAACAAGAAACTGGGATAGATTTTTCAGAAGCACAACCAGTTGATTTTAAATGGGTGGTTAAAGTATATTCAAAAGTAGAAGAGGAGGCTGTATCTGGGAAAGGATTTGAAGCTACAGATATATCAAGCGAGCAGTATGACAGCGTTGAGTCTTTTTTGATAGATAGAGGTTTTGAGCTAGATCTTTACAATATGGCTGATGGCACTTTTGTTGGATTGAAAGGATATAAGAACCTTGCTTTCGGCAAGAACCTTGATTCTTTCGGAATTAAAAAAGACCAGATTGTTTGTACTGTTTCCGGAGGGTCTA
>JBARPC010000019.1:0-1688 GCA_049642725.1 Minisyncoccales bacterium
TTAAGTTTAGAAGTTAATTCTTTTAATTTAAAATAAAAATTACTACCATCAATAAATACAAATGCTTTTGTCATAATTAAAAAACTGCCGTCGTCCCGACAAAGTCGGGAGGAAAGCAGTGGGATTAACTATTTTTAGTATAGCAAACCCAAAAACCTTGTCAAGTCCTATTTTTATAAATTTTTTATAATTAAGTGTGATTACCATTTTTCAATAGTTATTTAAATAGTTAGTCAAAATCATCAAATAACCCATCAAATCCTAATCGTTGTTCGTGCGTATTAGCTGGTATTGCTATTGTATCGCCAGAACCAAAATTCACTGCCTCTGAATCGCTTCCTTTAAATATATTTCCTAACATACTGCCTATATTTCCATAAGCATCCATTATTTTTTTTAAATGACCAAAAAACAGCTTCTGAATTTCTTTACTCATTGCTCCTTTCGACATATTCTTAAATGCATCATTTAACATATCATAATAGTATTTTTCATTAAAAATATCATCTGAGGATTCTTTAGATTCTTTAGAAGCAATCTTTTTAAACATCTGTATATCGCTGTGAATATCTGCGGCTTTTTCAATTTTATTTTTAATTTCAGGATATTTTTGAGCGTCTAAGAGAGCAAGCGCTTTAATATCTCGCGCTACCCACCCTGTATTTTTTATTTCAAATATTTCCATTATTTCAGCATTAGTAGGCGCCGAAAACTTAAGTTTTTTGAAACGCCAAATCGGTATTTCTTGCCCATCGTGTAAAGTTATTTTAGAATTCTCTAAACTATCATCAAATGTTATTTTAATATTTATCCCATCTTTAATTCCCATTTCATTTATCCGTCCCAAATCATCTTTTTTAACGTACGGAACGATTCTTTCTGGTATATAGACCTGCATTCTTGTCCTACTATAACCTTCAGGAAAAACTCTTACAAAACATCTTTTTTTAATCAATGACCAAGTTCCTTGTTTAATTTTAAGCATATTTTTAGGAACAGGTGGCTTTCCAAAACGCACAGCAATACTTTCTAATTCTTTATAAGTCGCTTGAACATCTTTTATTTTTGATTTTATCTCGTTAATACTGTCAAAAATAGAGAATATCTCTTTAGGTAATCTTTTTTTAATTTTTTTCCAAAACCAAGCTCTAATTGGTTCTGGAATTTTATTTAAAAAACTTTTACCCAATAATCTTAAGTCATCTTTTTCAAGTAATTTATCAGTGACTATCTGCAGATCCTCTGAAAAATCTCTATATTTTGTATTTGATAAAATAGCCCAAATTAAGGTTTGAATTTTAGATTGAGAAATGTCAGAATGTTTTATAGAATTTTCTAATATATGTCTGATAATTTTACTATTTCTGCCTTTTATAGGAGCTATCAAATAACCAGAACCAAAAGAAGGACCATATTTCCCAGCATTAAGACAAAAACTTTTTAAATAAAAATCATAAACACCTGGCTTAAGACTTACTATTCCTCTGTGTTTAAATTCATCCCTGATTTCCTTAGAAATCGGATGGGCAGGATAATCTTCAATACTTCTAAAAAAAGGAAAAGCATCATTAATACTTGTGGTCAAAATTTTTCTGTCTTTAATAATAAAATTTAAAAAAATGTTTAATAAATTTTTCATTTTTTTGATTATTCACCATTTTTCAATAGTTTTTATGGCTTTTCTTTTT
>JBARPC010000020.1:0-8786 GCA_049642725.1 Minisyncoccales bacterium
GCATTGGTCGGTGGCGTATTTTATTTACTCTTTTTTCAAAAGAAAAACGAATTGAAATTGTAGATATTTTTATGGAAAAAGGAAAAGATGACTATCGCAAAAGAAGAAAATTATTATAATAAAAAAATAGAATTAGCATATCGCAAGATTTATGTCAAATAAAAAGAAAAAATTTTATGTTTCTACGGCAATAGATTATCCTTCAGAGAAGTGTCATCTTGGTCATGCTTTAGAGAAAGTTCAGGCCGATGTTATAGCTAGATATAAGCGTTTTCAAGGATATGATGTTCATTTTAGCACTGGGACAGATGAACATGGTTTGAAAATTCAAAGACGAGCGGAAAAAGCTGGTAAAAATCCTCAGGAATTTGTGGACCAAATGAGTAGATACTTTAGAGATATGAATAAGATTTTAAATATTTCAAATGACGATTTCATTAGAACCACAGAAAAAAGACATATAAAAATTGTTCAAGAAATTATTAAGAAAATTTACAAGAAAGGTGATATTTATAAAGGAAAATATAAAGGATTATACTGCGTAGATTGTGAAACTTTTTATTTACCAAAAGATTTAAAAAACGGAAAATGCCCAATTCATAAAAAGCCAGTAGAAGTAATAAAAGAAGAGACATATTTTTTCAGAACTAGTAAATACCAAAAACAGCTTCAAAAGCATATTAAAAAAAATAAAAAATTTATTA
The DNA here is from genome assembly GCA_049642725.1 of Minisyncoccales bacterium. Classification (GTDB taxonomy): domain Bacteria; phylum Patescibacteriota; class Minisyncoccia; order Minisyncoccales; family JAGMDC01; genus JAGLYZ01. The sequence continues at coordinate 705 of JBARPC010000020.1, forward strand.
TTCCCGAAAGTAAAAGAAATGAAATTTTAAATCGGCTGAAAGAACCTTTACAGGATTTAAGTATTTCTAGAAAAACAGTAAAATGGGGAATCCCATTGCCTTTTGACAAAAAATTTTCTCTTTTTGTCTGGATAGATGCTTTATGTAATTATCTAACTACGATTAGCTATTCCAGTAATAAATTTAAAAGATTCTGGCCTGCAGATATTCATGTTATAGGAAAAGACATTGTTTGGCATCACACTGTAATTTGGAACAGCTTATTATCATCCTTAGGATTATCTTTACCAAAAACTATATTTATTCATGGTTTTATCACATCTGAAGGTCAGAAAATGTCAAAATCTTTGGGTAATGTAGTTGACCCGTTTGTGTTAGTTGAAAAATACGGGACTGATGCTGTTAGATATTTTCTTTTGCGGGAGATTTCTCCGACTGAAGACGGTGACTTCACTTATGAAAAATTTGAGCAAAGATACAATTCGGACCTGGCAAGCGGATTAGGAAATTTATTAGCGAGAGTGATAACTCTTGCTGAAAAACAAAAAATTACAAATCAAGACCAAAAAATTAAAAAAGAAATAAATAAAACCTGGAGAGAATACAGAAAAGCATTGGATAATTTTAAATTTAATGAAGCCCTGAAAGAAATTTGGAAGTTAATCAGCTTTTGTGACCGTTATATTGAAAAAGAACGACCATGGGAGATGGAAAATCAAAAATCAAAAATCAAAAATCAAAAAGTCATTAATAATTTATTAATTACTTTGGCAAACATTTCCCAGATGCTTCAGCCGTTTTTACCAGAAACCTCAGAGAAAATAATAAAAAACATCCGTCAGCTGGCGGAAAAAACTAAAAAAAGTAAACCGCTTTTTCCCCGGATTTAATAAACTACTCCGAAAACCAAATTTTAAAGTTCTCTTGGTTTGCTCGGATTTCCTTCTTTCCTCGTTATCAATTACTTTTTCCTTTATAATTTATGCTAATAGATACTCATAGTCATTTGAATTTTTCTGCTTTTGACAGTGATAGAAATAAAGTCATAAAAAAATGTTTAGATCAGAATGTTTGGATAATTAATGTTGGAACAAATTATGATACTTCCAAAAAAGCAATAGAGATTACTGAAAAACACAGTAAAGGAGTATATGCAGCTATTGGACTGCATCCTATTAATTTAGAAACAAATTTAATCAAACAAAAGTTTGATGAGAGTGAAGGCGGTCGGTTTGAAAAAGAATTTGATTACGAAAAATACAAAAAACTTGGTTTGAGTTCTAAAAAAGTAGTAGCCATTGGTGAAATCGGATTGGATTATTATTACAAGCCGAAAAGCAAAAGAAAATTAGAACTTTTTAAGCAAAAGCAAAAAGACCTGCTTTTACAAGAAATTAAATTAGCTCAAAATTTAAATTTACCGATAATTTTTCACTGTCGTTTAGCTCTGAATGATTTAATAGCAACACTTGAGGTAGCAACACTTGAGGTTCGACCTCCTGAAGGAGGTCAAACCTCTGAAGGTGTTATCCCTGAAGGCGTTATCCACTGTTTTACCGGAAATTGGGAACAAGCTAAGAAATTTTTGGATATGGGGTTTTATTTAGGATTTAATGGTATTATTTTCAAGCTGGACCTAATTGAAGTAATTAAAAAAACTCCTTTAGACAAAATTTTACTTGAAACAGATTGCCCTTTTTTAACTCCGCCCTTGCCTCGCCGAAGTCCCACTGAAAGCGGGACAAAGGCGGGCCGAAATGAACCCATTTTTATCAAATACATAGCTGAACATATTGCTAAAATCAAAAATATCCCTATTGAACGAATTACTGAAGTCACTACTAAAAACGCTAAAGAATTATTTAAAATTTGACAAAATCTAAAAATCTGATAAACTTGAAATAGTTCTATAAAAAGGAAGTAAATAAAACTCGCTTGTTGAAAACTTAAAAATTGGAGAGGATTAAAATGAAAAAGGACACAGATGGAGAGCCAATTATCTGTTACGATCTCTATGATAGAACGGGAGCACCAATTGATTTTATTGATTGTAACCACTGCGGTTTTAGAAATATTATAAACTGTCCATACCCTGCTCCTAAGAAAAGATTATCTTCAGTAAAATGTATGAAATGTGCGAAAAGATTAAATTGTCCCAGTTGTGGACGTGAATTGCGAGAAGGGTTAATTAGTGAGCGGGACGCAATACTGTTTTGTTCTAACAATGAATGCGGATTCTGGTTTAATATTTGGTAATCCCGGCAGTTTAAAGCAACAATGAAGACATAAAAAATAAGAAACGTTTCAAAGGGGTTATATTTTAATCCCTCTTTTTTTATCTTGAAAAGAGCTGATTTTTTTTGTAAGATTAAGATATAATTATAACTTAATGATAGAAAAATACGAACCGCAAAAAATAGAGCCAAAATGGCAGAAAGCTTGGGAAAAGTCAGAAATATATAGAGCTCAAGATTTTTCCAAGAGACCTAAAAAATATATTTTAATTGAATTTCCTTATCCTTCAGGAGAAGGACTTCATGTTGGCCATTTAAGACCTTATACTGCTTTAGACGCTGTGGCTAGAAAAAAGAGGATGGAAGGATATAATGTTTTGTTTCCTATTGGTTGGGATGCTTTCGGTCTGCCAACTGAAAATTTTGCTTTAAAAACCGGTATTCATCCTCAAAAAACAACTGCCCAAAATATAGCTAATTATAAAAGACAGCTGAAAAGTTTAGGTCTTTCTTTTGATTGGAAGCGAGAAATTAATACCACTGACCCAAAATATTACAAATGGACACAGTGGATTTTTCTTAAACTTTTTGAGCAGGGGTTGGCTTATCAAGCGGAAATACCAATAAACTGGTGTCCTTCCTGTAAAATTGGCTTAGCCAACGAAGAAGTGGTTTTCGGCAAATGCGAGCGCTGCGGCACTCAAGTAGAGAAAAAAATAAAAAAACAATGGATGTTAAAAATTACTAAATATGCTGATAGATTGATAGATGATTTGGAGAAAGTTGATTATTTAGAGAAAATTAAAGCCCAGCAGATAAATTGGATTGGCAGAAGTTATGGCACAGAAATTAATTTCAAAATTAAAAATTCTCAAGATATCATAAAAATTTTTACTACTAGAACTGACACTATTTTCGGAGTGACGGCTGTTGTTTTGGCTCCGGAACATTCTTTGGTTAAGAAGATAGTTACAGAGGACAATAAAGAGAAAGTGATTAATTATATTGAACAGTCAAAGAAAAAAAGTGACTTTGAAAGAACAGAATTAAAAAAAGAGAAAACAGGGGTTTTTACTGGTTCTTATTGTCTTAATCCAGTAAATAATGAGAAAATTCCTATCTGGGTAGGTGATTATGTGGTGGCAACCTATGGAGGAGGGGCAGTGATGGTTGTTCCTGCCCATGATAAAAGAGATTATCATTTTGCTAAAAAATACGGACTGGAAATTAGAGAAGTGATTTCAGGTGGAGATATTTCTAGGGAAGCCTTTATTGATAAAGGTATTTTAATTAATTCCGGAGAGTTTAACGGGTTATCTTCTCAAGAAGCGATTAAAAAGATTACTAATTGGTTAGAAAAAAAGGGATTAGCTAAGAAAACAATTCACTATAAATTAAGGGACTGGGTTTTTTCTAGACAACATTATTGGGGAGAACCAATCCCGATTATTCATTGTCCAAAATGTGGCGCAGTTCCAGTGCCGGAAAAGGAGTTGCCGGTGGAATTGCCTTATGTGGAAAAATATCAGCCCAGTGGGACAGGAGAGTCGCCCTTGGTAAATGTTAAAGAATGGGTTAATTGTAAGTGTCAGAAGTGCGGTGGTGCGGCAAAAAGAGAAACAGATACGATGCCTAATTGGGCTGGTTCTTCCTGGTATTTTATGCGCTATACTGATTCCGATAACAATAAATCATTAGCTGATTCAAAAAAAATAAAATATTGGCTGCCAGTTGATTGGTATAATGGCGGAATGGAGCACACAACTTTACATCTTCTGTATTCTCGTTTCTGGCACAAATTTCTTTTTGATATTGGAGTTGTTTTCCAAAAAGAACCCTATGTCCGAAGAACTTCTCATGGAATAGTTTTAGCGGAGGATGGAAGAAAAATGTCAAAATCATTTGGCAATGTAGTTAATCCTGATGATATTATTAAAGAATACGGAGCAGATACTTTGCGGGTTTATGAAATGTTTATGGGGCCATTTAGTCAGGCGATTGCCTGGAACACTAAGGGGGTGAAGGGCGTTTACCGATTTTTAGAAAGGATTTGGAAACTACAGGGTAAGCTCAAAACTCAAAGCTCAAAGCTTGATAGGATTTTGCACAAAAGTATTAAAAAGATTAATGAAGATTTAGAAAACTGCAAATTTAATACTGCAGTTTCAACTTTAATGATATTAGCCAATGAAATGGAAAAACAGAAAAAACTGTCTATAAATCATTATTTATTACTCTTAATTCTTTTGGCTCCTTTTGCTCCTCATGTTTCTGAAGAACTATATCAGAGAACAAAAAACAAAAAACAAAAAACAAAATTTCATTCTATTTTTAAAGAAAAATGGCCGAAATATGATGAAAAACTAACTAAAGAAGAAATAATAACTTTAATTATCCAAATCAATGGCAAGGTGCGTGATAAAGTGGAAGTTGAAGCGGATATTTCAGAAAAAGAGGCAAAGAAATTGACATTAAGCAGAAAAAAAGTTAAAAGATGGATAAAAGGCAAAACTATAAAGAAAATGATTTTTATTAAAGGAAAGCTTATAAATATAGTTTGTTAAAATTTAAAATCAAAATATCTTGGTTTAGTCGTGGATAACTAAAATTATACGTATTTTTATGGATAAAGAAATTAAAAAAACAATAAATACTTATAATAAAATAGCAGAGCAATATTATAAGAAAACAAAGAATTTGGCAATTGGTATAAAACTCTTGTATCAATTTGCTAAACTTTTGCCAGCCAATGCAAAAATACTTGATGTAGGATGTGGTCCTGGCCGTGATGCAAAATTATTTACTGATAAAGGATTTAAAGTTATAGGAATTGATTTGGCTAAAAAAATGATAGAATTCGCAAAAAAAATAGCACCGAAAGCAAAATTTAAAATTATGGATTTTAGAGAATTAACTTTTAAGAATAACAATTTCGATGCAATTTGGTTTAATGCATCGCTACTAAACATAAAAAAGAAAGATACAGAAAAGACATTAAATGAAATGTATAGAGTATTAAAATCAAATGGATTAATATTTGTGAGTGTTAAACAAGGTAAAGGTGAAGGATTAGAAAAAGATAAAAGATATAACGGAATAGAAAAATATTATGCTTATTATGATAGAGACGAGTTGAAGCGAAAATTAGAAGAGGCAGGATTCAAAATTATAAAAATAGAAACGGGATCAAAAAAAGAAAGATATGATACTCATCAGTTTATAAGAGCGTATTGCAAGAAGCAATAATCAGGATGTAATCCTACATTTATGAGAATAAATAATTTTAGAGATAATATAGTTTATATTTTTGGGTTTAGGAAATTAGGATTTCATTAAAAATTAAAAATTTTTGAATTTATGTGCGGAATAGTTGGTTATATCGGAAAAAGAGATGCTTTTCCTATTTTGTTGTCTGGATTAAAAAGACTTGAATACAGGGGATATGATTCCTTTGGTTTTTATATTTCAAACCACGGCGAGGATTTCCTGATAAAAAAGCCAGGAAAAATTTCTGATTTTGAAAGCCATGCCATAAAAGGGAATTTGGGCATCGGCCATACCCGCTGGGCAACTACCGGAGGAGTAACCGAGGCTAATACCCATCCTCATTTTGACTGCCACCGAGAAATTTTTTTAGTCCATAATGGGATAATTGAAAATTATAAAGAATTAAAAGAGCAACTCATTAAAGAAGGACATCAATTTACTAGCGAAACAGACACAGAAGTGTTAGCACATTTAATTGAAAAATACTCTTCAACAAGTTCAGAGCAAGTTTCTTTAGAAGAGGCAGTCAGACAGGCATTAAAAAAAGTTAGGGGGACTTACGGCATTGTTGTTGCTTCTAAAAAAGATCCTGAAAAAATTGTAGCTGCCAAGCTTGGTTCGCCTTTAATTTTAGGAATTAATAATGATGAGTTTTTGATTGCTTCTGATCCTTCAGTTATCATTTCACATACCAGGCAAGTTATTACTTTAGACGATAATGAAGTTGCTGTCCTTTCTCCCAATAAGTTTTTTATTTTAAAAGAAAAGCCGATTGAAAAAATTGACTGGGAGATAGAAGAGGCCCAGAAACAAGGTTTTTCACATTTTATGCTAAAAGAAATTTTTGAACAGCCGGAAGCTATCGAAAAAAGCATTGTTGGCAGAACTGTTTTAGATCATGGATTGGCTAAGCTTGGAGGATTAGATGATGTTTCTCAGAGATTAAAAAAAATAGAAAAACTAATTTTAATTGGCTGCGGAACAGCTGGGTATGCGGCTGCAGTAGGCGAATATATGATAGAAGAATATGCAAAAATACCAGTAAAAGTAGAATCAGGTTCTGAATTTCGTTACAAAAATTCTATTTTAGACGATAAAACAGCAGTCTTAGCTATTTCCCAATCAGGTGAAACAGCAGATACCTTAGAGGCAGTAAAAGAAGCAAAAAGAAAAGGATGTTTAACCTTAGGTTTAGTCAATACAGTTGGCTCTTCTATTAGCAGGGAAACAGACGCTGGCGTTTATTGCCTGGTTGGCTCGGAAATCGGAGTGGCAGCCACAAAGTCATTTATCTCCCAGCTTTCTATTTTGGCATTGATAACTGTTTTTTTAGGCAGGCAGAGGCAAATGAGCCTGGTCAGCGGCAGGAGGATTTTAGAAGAATTGGAAAAATTACCGGACTTAACTAAGAATATTTTAAGCCAGTCGGATTATATCAAGGAGTTAGCTCAAAAATATTCTGAATATAGGAATTTTTACTTCTTAGGAAGGAAATATAACTTTCCTATTGCTATGGAAGGCGCTTTGAAGCTGAAGGAGGTCGCCTGGAAAATTCATGCTGAAGGTTATTCTGCTGGTGAAATGAAGCATGGTCCCATTGCTTTAATTAAGGATGACTTTCCAACAGTTGTTATCTGTCCTTCTGACTCGGTTTATGATAAAATGAAGAATGCTATGGAAGAGATAAAAGCCAGGCAAGGAAAAATTTTAGCTGTGGCTACTGAGGGAAACGATGAAATAAAAAATTTGGCAGATGATGTAATTTATATTCCAAAAACCTTGGAGATGCTAACACCAATTTTATCAGTAGTCCCATTACATCTTTTTGCCGCTCATCTTGGTTTAGAACTTGGCTTAGATATAGACAGGCCCAGGAACCTGGCAAAATCCGTGACAGTAGAATAAATTATTCAAACATACCAACATTCAAACATACTAAGATTTTAACAAAATTTAAATTCAAAATGTTAAAATGTTAAAATGTTAAAATAAAATTTATGACTAATCTTTTTAAAGATATTCCGGCTGGCGATAATTTGCCAGAAGAAATTAACGTAGTAGTGGATATTCCTAAAGGTTGTGCTAATAAATACGAATATGATGAAGAAGAAGGATGTTTTAAGTTAGACAGAGTCAATTATTCGCCATTATTTTATCCCTGTGATTATGGTTTTGTACCTCAAACCCATTCAGAAGATGGTGACGCTTTAGATATTCTTTTACTAACTACTTATCCTACTTTCCCTGGTTGTATTATAAAAGCTCGGCCTGTTGGTTTGCTTTTAATGAAAGATGAGGCGGGAATTGATAACAAAATTATAGCTGTACCAGTAGAAAAAGTTGATCCTCGCTTTAAAGAAATTCAGGATATAGATAATCTTGGAGAACATATCAAAAAAGAGATTAAAGTTTTTTTTGAAGATTGTAAAAAATTAGAACCGGAGAAATATAAATATGTAAAAGTAGAAGGTTTTGAGAAAAAAGAAAAGGCAATGGAAATAATCAAAAAGGCAATTGAAGCGTATAAAACAAATAATAAATAGATGTTTGAAAATATTTTAGAAAAAGAAAACAAGAAAGT
>JBARPC010000021.1:0-12034 GCA_049642725.1 Minisyncoccales bacterium
CAACAAGATTTAGAAAGATTAAAGAATATTAAGTTAACCATACCTAATCTTAAAGAACTGATTGGTTTAAAAAAGCCAGAACTGAAATCAGAAATCACCTTTAGAGAACCGGTTAAACCGGAAATCAAGGAGCTAATTCCAGAAGATACCTTGTTTTTCACTGCTTGTGAAGATAAAATCCATCTTAATACCGAGTTAACCTCATTAGATAAAGAAGAACCGGAACAAGAGGTAAAACTTATTTCCGGACATATTATTAAAGTAATACTCAAACCATCTCATTCAGTTAAAAACGTCAAAGCTCAATTTGTGTTGAAGGAAAGAGAAGAAGCCTCTTATAATTCTCAAAATAGTTTTTCTGATTTATTCTTATCGCCTGTTCTTGCCAAGGAATTTGAGAATAGATTTGTTTTAGCTGAATTTGAACTAACAGATCCTGATGGCGACGGGATTTACACTGCGGAAGTCCAGGCGCCTTTGGTTGCTGGAGAATACGAGATAATTACTATATTAGATTATGAAGATGAAGAGATACAAGACAAGGAATTAAGAGTAATAACCTTGGTTGACCCAGAAGGATATGTTTATGAAAGAATCAAGAATCAAGAATTAAGAATCAAGAGTGCCAAGGTTTCTCTCTATTGGCTCAATCCTGAAACCCAAAAATATCAACTTTGGCCAGCAGACGAATATCAGCAAATCAATCCACAAATTACCAGAGAAACAGGAGAGTATTCATTCCTTGTTCCAGAAGGAACATACTATCTCAAAGTAGAAACAGAAAACTATCTTACCTTTCAATCCGAACCTTTTGAAGTAAGGGAAGGTGAGGGAATACACAAGAACATTGAGCTTGAAAAGGGTTTTTGGCAGGGTATGTTAGACTGGAGAGTAATAGCCATAGTTATTTTAGCCATAGGCTTAAGTATAGCTTTTATACTTTTAGGATATAATTTTTATAGAGATAGAAGAAGATTGTAATATTACTCTGAATATTAATTAGTGGTAGTTTAAAAGTTGTTATAGCAGTGTTTTATCTGCTTTTTTATTTTTAGTACTCTTTTTTGATAAAATTTGGGAAAAATGATAAAATAAAGCTATGGATTCTAAAAAACTGCGCCAAAAATTTTTAGATTTCTTTGAAAAAAGAGGGCATAAAATCGTACCGTCTTCTTCATTATTGCCTTCTGATTCTACTGTTCTTTTTACAACTGCCGGAATGCAGCAGTTGTCCTTATATTTATCTGGCGAAAAAGATGTTCTAAAAGATTTTAAAACAAGACATTTAGCTGATTGCCAAAAATGCTTTCGCAGTGATGATATTGATGAAATAGGTGATGATACTCATAATACTTTTTTTGAGATGTTGGGAAACTGGTCAATTGGCCAGGATGAAAAAGGACATTATTTTAAAGAGGGAGCTGTTAAGTATGCTTTAGAGTTTTTAACAAAAGAGCTTAATTTAGACAAAAACAAATTTTATATCACTTTTTTTAAAGGCAATAAAGATATTCCAAAAGATAAAGAATCAAAAAAGATTTGGCAGGAACAGGGAATTCCAGAAGAAAGGATAAAAGAATTTGGAGAAGAAGATAATCTTTGGGGACCGGTAAGTCAGACCGGAGTTTGCGGTCCTACTTCAGAAATTCATTACGATAGAGGTGAAATATTCGGATGCGGAGAGCCAGATTGCGGACCTAATTGTTCCAGATGTCAGCGATTTATAGAGATATGGAACCTTGTTTTTATGGAATATTTCAAAAATGAAAATGGAAATTACCAGAAACTTTCTCAGAAAAGTGTGGATACTGGAATGGGTTTTGAAAGAATTTTAGCAATTTTAGAAAACAAATATTCGGCTTATGAGACAGATTTATTTTTACCGATTATTCAGGAAATAGAAAAACTTTGTTCTAAGAAATACGAAAACAATAAAAAATATTTCAGAATTATAGCAGATCATATTCGTGGTTCTGTATTTTTAACCAGCGAGGGAATTTTTCCTTCCAACACAGAACAAGGATATGTTTTAAGGCGGATTTTGAGAAGAACTATCCGTTATGGTAAGATATTAGAAGCAGGAGCAGAGTTTTTAATTCCTTTAGCAAATAAAACGATTGAGATTTATAAAGATATTTATCCTGAAGTTTTGTCCAAGCAAGCAGATATTTTAACAGTTATCCAAAAAGAGGAAGAAAAATTTGAAAAGGCTCTAGAAGTTGGTATTAAAGAAACTAATATAATTATTGTTAAAGGAGATATTGCAGGAAAACAAGCATTTGATTTATATCAAAATTATGGTTTTCCAATTGAAATGATAGAAGAAATGGCAAAAGAGCATGATAGAAAAGTTGATAAACAAGGTTTTAAAAAAGCGCTTAAAAAACACCAAAAGATTTCTCGTGCCGGTAAAGAAAAAAAATTCGGCGGCGGAGGGAAATTTTCGCCAAAATTTCATACTGCCACTCATCTTCTTCACAGCGCTTTAAGACAAATTTTAGGAGATAGAGTCAAGCAAATGGGTTCTGATATTACAGCAGAAAGATTAAGGTTTGATTTTTCCTTTGATAGAAAGTTATTTCCAGAAGAAATAAAAAAAGTTGAGGATTTAGTTAATCAAAAGATAAAACAAGATTTAGAAGTTAAAAAACAAGAAATGCTTTTAAAACAAGCATTAAAATCAGGCGCCTTGGCTTTCTTTAAAGAAAAGTATCCAGAAAAAGTATTTGTTTATTCAATAAATGGTTTTTCTAAAGAAATTTGCGCTGGTCCTCATGTAAATAAAACCGGGGAGTTAGGGAAATTTAAAATTATAAAAGAAGAATCAAGCAGCAGCGGAATTAGAAGAATAAAAGCAATTCTTGAGAAATGAAAAAGATATTTGATATTATTCCTCCAAAAAAAGAAAATATAGATAGTGTTTTAATCAAGAAAAAAGATGACTTATCTAAAAAGAGAGAAAGGGCTGCTTTTTTATCTCAAAAAAAACTTATATTTTTACTAATTACGTTTATTTTTTTAGGTGTTTTTATACATATTACTTTTTCTCAAGCAGAAATAAAAATATGGCCAGAAACAGAGTTATTGAGTTTCAAAGATGAAATTATCATAAATTCAAATACTAAAGAGAGTAATTTTTCTAATAAGATTATTTCAGGGGAAATAATTGAAGAGGAAAAAGAAACAATCCAGGAATTTCCGGCAACTGGTTCTGTTTCTAAAAAAGCAAAAGGCATTGTCCGTGTTTATAATGCTTATTCTACTTCTTCCCAAGTTTTCGTAGCAACAACAAGATTTGTTTCTGCGTCCGGGAAACTATTTCGCACACCTAAAAAAATAGTAATACCGGGAGGCCATTATGAAAAAGGCAAGCTGGTTCCAGGCCAGATTGATATTGAAATTATTGCTGACCAGCCTGGTGAAGATTATAATATTGAACCGACGACTTTTTCTATTCCCGGGCTTGCCGGTCATGCCAAGTTTACTTTTTTTTACGCTAAATCATTTTCTCCAATGATTGGTGGCGGGATAAAAGCTCAGGTTACTGAAACAGATTTAGAAAACGCAGAAAAAGCCTTATTGGACAGTTTAAAAAAAGAAACTAAAAAGACATTATTGCTTAAAGCAGAACCAGAATATTACTTATTAGAGAAAACTCTAAAACAAGAAACAATAGAATCATCTTCGTTAATTAAAGCAGAAACAGAAGTAGAAAGATTTAGTTATAAAATGAAATTAAAGTCAAAGGCATTAGCATTTAAAAAGCAGGATCTTAGAGATTTTATTGAAGATTATATTTCTTCTCAGATTCCAGCAGATAAAAAGCTGCATAATGAGAGTATCCAGATCAGCTATTCCGTTGAAACGATTAATTCAGAGGCCAATAAAGTTAATCTTTCTTTAGATTTTTCAGCTAATATTTATCCTGCCCTTGATATTTCAGTATTTAAAGACGCTTTAAGCGATAAATTATTTAATGAAGCAAAAAAGCTTTTAGAGAACCAGGATGGGATTGCTTCTTTTCAGATTGAACTTTGGCCTTTTTGGCTTAAAAAAATTCCTAAAAATATAGAAAGAATTGATATTAAAATTGAGCTTGACTATCTTTAGAAAATTTGTTAGTTTTAATATTAGATGGGGAATTTAAATAACAAAAATCCAGATAAAATAAAAATAGAGGGGATAGTTTTAGAAACTTTGCCCAGTTTGAAATTTAAAGTAAAGTTGGATAACGGAAAGGAAATAATTGCTCATTTAGCCGGTCGGTTGCGTATGTACAGAATTAAAATTTTAGCTGGTGATAAAGTAACGGTAGAAATGAGCCCCTATGACGAAAATAGAGGCAGAATTGTATATAGGGGAAAATAGCCTTTGCTATCGCTTAAGAGCGAAAGTTTTTTTATTGACATTAAGGGTAATTTGAGTATAATCAAACTATATGGCTACTATTACTATTCCGAAAAAAGAATATCAGCAATTATTAGAGAATGCTCTTCGCTATCAGTATATTCGGCATTTAATGGAAGAGGATATTTTTGTATCTCCTCCGGTTCGCGATATTGAGAAAATGGTTCAAAAATTTAAGGAGACCAATTTATACAGCCAAAAATTTCTTAATAGTTTAAAACGGGGACTGAAACGCTCCTCCTATTTTGGGAAATAAAATGAAGATTTTGCTTATTCATTCAGAGATTGCAACATATTTGAAGAAGCACAATCTTGAAAAGAAGTTTGAGAAACAAAAACAATTTTTTGAGCAAAATCCTTTTTATCCAAGTTTAGAAACAGAACTTTTAAAGCCGAAAGAAATGAGGATTTGGAGTTTTAGAGTCAATCGAAAATATCGGGCTATTTTTATCTTTCGTGAAAAAGACATAGTGGAAATCATTGATATCAACAACCATTATAAATAATAAGTAAATCCAGCGCAAAATTTTTTAGCTGGATAAAAGGTCGGTTTTAAAAATAATTTGTAAAACAGAAATAAAATAATTTATGATCACGGAAATAGTGCTAAAAACACAACCAATATTAGAACTAGAGGGATATGAAAAAATAGAAATTCCAAATGGAGTTTTATTCGCCAGTTCTATAGAAAAAAGAATAGAGGTTGTGATAAAAAAACATCCAGATGAAATGGTGAGTCTATTCACAGATAAATCAGAAGTTATAAAGAAAATTATAGAAACATCGGAAATTATTGATTTACATATAAAATAAATTAACCATTAAGACCTTATTAAACATCATCGCTTAAGAGCGAAAGTTTTTTTATTGACATTAAGGGTAATTTGAGTATAATTATTATGAAAGTTAGGTCATCGGTGAAAAAAATGTGTAAAGATTGTAAAGTCGTCCGAAGAAAAGGGCGAGTTTATATTATTTGTATAAAGAACCCTAAACACAAACAGCGTCAAGGATAAAGAGTTTTGTTCACGAATATGAGCCAAAGGCGAAGTATGAGTGGCAACAAAACCTTTACCCCCTCCTTTTCGCGCTTGCGCAAAAGAAGGGGGTGCACAATTTTGCAGCCAATCGGGCTGCGTTAACACTTGCCCTCTTGGGCAAAATTGGCATGCCAAGAATAGCAGGGATAAATATCCCGGAAAACAAACAAATAGAAATTGCTTTAACTTATATTTATGGAATAGGTCGTTCTTTGGCTAAAGAAATTTTAGCAGAGATAAAAATTGATTCTGATATTCGTGCTTCCAAATTAAGCCAAGAGCAGGTTAACGCACTTAGAGAAGTTATTGAAAAGAAATATAAAATTGAGGGAGATCTTAGGCGCGAAAGAATTGTGGCTATAAAGCGCTTAAAAGACATTGGTTGTTTAAAGGGCATCCGTCATATTAAAAATTTACCAGTGAGAGGTCAAAGAACTAAAAGCAACACTAGGACTGTTCGCGGCAATGTAAGAAAAACGGTTGGTAGCGGAAGAAAACCTGCTCCAACAGCAAAGTAAAAACAATTCCGAAAACAAAATTTTTAAAGTTCTCTCTGAAGTAAAAGCATTATGGGTAAAAAACGTATTATTCAAAAAACAGAAAAAGAGTTGATTGAAGAAAAGGAAAAAGTAGATGCTGCTGTAAAAAAAGATACAAAGATTCAACCTTCCAAGAAAATAAACGAAGGCAGAGTTTGTATTTATTCTTCTTATAATAATACCATTATTACCCTAACTGATTTACAGGGAAATATATTAAGTTGGGCAAGTGCGGGCAATATTGGTTTTAAGGGAACAAAAAAATCCACTCCTTTTGCTGCTTCAAAAGTAGCTGAAGCATTAATCCAACGGGCTCAAAAAATAGGAATAAAAAAAATTCAAATAATCGTAAAGGGTGTTGGCAGCGGAAGAGATTCAGCTATTAGAGCTTTGGCCAGTAAAGGTTTTGAAATTCTATCTATTGAGGATGTTACGCCTATACCCCATAATGGGTGCAGGCCTAAAAAGGCAAGGAGAGTATAATATTTTGATTTATAAGTTCTATGCAAGGTAATAAATGTAAAATTTGTAGAAGAGCTGGGGTCAAACTTTTTTTAAGAGGAGAGAGATGTTTTTCTACTAAATGCGCTATGATAAAAAGGCCTTATCCGCCTGGTAAAAGAATTAAAAAAAGAAAATCTCTTTCTGAATACGGTAAGGAATTAAAGGAAAAACAAAAACTTAAAAATTGGTATAATTTAAGCGAAGAACAATTCAGCAAATACGTAAAAAAAGCATTGGGAAAAAGAGGAAAAGTAGAGGACGCTAGAACCTTTCTTATGAAAGAGTTAGAGAGTCGTTTTGACAATGTAATTTTTAAATTAGGATGGGCTTCTTCTCGTTCTCAAGCTCGACAAATGGTTTCTCATCAACATTTTTTAGTTAATGGGAAAAAAATTAATATACCTTCTTACAGATTAAAAAAAGGAGACAAGATTACTATTCATCCTTCTTCTATGAAATTAGATATTTTTCAGAAACTTCCTGCTGCTTTGAAAAAATATCAGTTTCCTTCTTGGCTAGAACTTAATTTAGAAAAGCTAGAAGGGAAAATTAAAGAAGAACCATTAATGGATGAGTCAGATTTTCCGGCCGAGATTTCTATAATCTTTGAGTATTATTCAAGATAAATAGCATACTAACATTCAAACATACTAACATATTAACAAAATGTTAAAATGTTAAAATGTTTAGATGTTTAAATGATTTTATGATTTCTTTACCTGAAAAAATAAAAATTATTGAAAAGAAAGACAACTTAGCACGCTTTCAAATTGAAGCTCTTTATCCAGGTTACGGGGTTACTATTGGAAATGGTTTAAGGAGAGTTTTACTTTCTTCTTTGCCTGGTGCTGCGGTTACTCAAGTGAAAATTAGAGGAATTTCTCATGAGTTCTCAACTATCCCTGGTGTTTTAGAAGATGTGGTTTCAATTTTATTAAATTTAAAACAATTAAGGTTTAAGATTTATAGTGACGAACCACAAAGAGCAACTCTTTCTATAAAAGGCGAAAAAAAAGTAAAAGGCTCTGATTTTAAATTGCCAGTTCAATTAGATTTAATAAATAAAGATGCTTTTATAGCTACTTTAACAGATAAGAAAGCAGAATTAGAAATGGAGATTTTGGTTGAGAAGGGATTTGGTTATGAACCAGTAGAGTGGAGAAAAAAAGAAAAGCTAGAAATAGGTGAGATTCCTCTTGATGCTATCTTTACTCCGGTGAGGAAAGTTAGTTTTCATATAGAAAATGTCATGGTAGAAGAAAGGACAGATTTTGATTGCCTCAAAATAGAGATTGAAACAGATGGAACCATTACTCCGGAACAAGCTTTATTTCAGGCATCTGAAATTTTAGTCAAACACTTTTCTTTACTTACAGATATTTTTAAAGAAAAAGAAAGACCAAAAGAGGTAAAAAAAGAAAAGAAAAGAGAGAAAGGCGCTGTAGAAGATTTAGGTTTTTCTACCCGAACCCTGAATGCTTTATCAAAAAATAATATTAAGACATTAGAGGCGATTTTAAGAAAGAACGACGAGCAAGTTTTAAAACTAGAAGGAATGGGTGAAACCGGGCTGAAAGAAATTAAAAAAGTTTTAAAGAAAAAAGGACTTGAATTAAAGTAATATGAAAAAACAAAAAAAAGGACGAAAGTTTTCAAGACAAAGAGACCAGCGGAAAGCGCTCTTAAAATCACTAGCCAGCGCTCTTGTTTTGAATGAGAAAATAAAAACAACCGAAGCAAAAAGTAAAGAAGTTTCCAAGTTTGTTGAGAAAAATATTACTAAAGCAAAAAAAGGAACAATAACCGCAAGAAGATTATTAACTAAATTTTTTTCTCCTAAAATAGTTAAGAAACTTATAAATGATATTGGGCCAAGATATAAAAAGAGGAAAGGAGGGTATACCAGAATTATTAAGCTGGGCTCAAGAAAATCAGATGGAGCAAGAATGGCGATAATAGAATTAGTGAAGTGAAAAGTTTTTAATTTATGAAGAGAGATACTCATACAATTGATGCTGATAGCAGGGTTCTTGGCAGATTAGCTGCCGAGATCGCAGTTTTTTTACGGGGTAAACACAAACCTGATTTTGTATATAATATAGATATGGGAGATTTTGTTGTTGTAAAAAATACTGATAAGATTAAATTTACAGGAAAAAAAATAGAGCAGAAAGTTTACTATCATCATAGTGGTTTTATGGGCGGTTTAAAAGAAACATCATTAAAAGATCTTTTTGAACAAAATCCTAGAGAAGTTTTAAAAAAAGCAGTTTTCGGAATGCTGCCTAAGAACAAGCTAAGGGCAAAGACAATAAAACGTTTGAAAATAAAATAATTTTTATGCAAAAAAAGAAACCAAAAAAATATTCGCCATCCGCCAGCTTGCGGAGCGAAAAAAAAGAGAAGAAAAAAGAAGTAAAAAAGATAAAAAAAAGCGTCTCTAAGACAATTGAGAGGAAACCTGAAAAGGCCTCTTATATAGAAGCTGTTGGGAGAAGGAAAACATCAGTTGCTCGAGTGAGACTTTGGACAAAAGGCGGGAAAGAATTTTTTATTAACAATAAAGCATTAAAAGATTATTTTCCTGATTTTGAAACGCAAAAAATTGTTGCTGAAAGTTTAGATAAAATGAAAAGTGAGGATAAATTTAAGATTCAGGTTTTAGTAAAAGGCGGCGGTTTTCATTCCCAAGCTGAAGCAGTAAGACATGGGGTAGCGCGTGCCTTAGTTAAATTTAATTCGGATTTTAGAAAACGTTTAAAAAAAGCAGGCCATTTAACTAGGGATCCTCGTATGAGGGAAAGGAAGAAATTCGGACTTAAACGAGCCCGCCGAGCTCCGCAGTGGAGAAAAAGATAAATATGTTAACAGAAATAATAGATAAATTTTATTTGGAACAGCAAAGAAGCAGAGAACAGAATCACTTTTACATTACTGATGTGGGCAAGTGTCCTCGAGCAGTATTTTTTAAATTTAAAAATGTGCCTAGAGAAAAAATGGATGCCCGCATTTTAAGAATATTTGAGCGCGGAGAGTCAATGCACGGAAACCTTATTAATACTTTGATTAGATTAGGAATCGTAGTAGCAGCGGAAATAAAAATCCCTGAACAAGAAATAATTTCTGGCAGGGCAGATGTTATTCTTTCTTTAAATAACGAGCTTTATGTTTTAGATATTAAAAGTATGAATAGTATGATTTTTAGAAATTTAACTGAACCAAAACCAGAGAATTTGCAACAGGTTCAGCTTTATCTTCATTATTTTAAAATTAAAAAAGGGATATTACTTTATATTGACAAAGACCAGCAAAATATTAAAGAGTTTGTGTTTGATTATGATGAGAATCTTGTAAAATCTCTTTTACAAGGATTTGAATCTTTAAAAACAAAAATTGACAATAATCTTATTCCTTCAAAATTGGCAGAATGGCCAAATAATTGGCAATGCAGATATTGTCAGTTTAAAGATATTTGTTCAACAGCTGGAGATGGAGAGATTAATTGGAATGATTTTAAAAAGAAGTTAGAGAAATAAAATTCAAAGAGTTTTTTTTAGTAAGAATATAAAGTTGTTTAAATTCGCTACTCCAATTGAATTTTTTGATTCCTGAATACAATTCATAGTTATTCATCTTGTCACGGTCATCGATTTCGATGACTTTTATTTTGCCCTCTAAGTTAAATATTAAATAATGAGAATTAAGCCAGGAAACATTATTGATTTTTTCTGAGAAACGATTAAGAAATTGTTTAGCCATTGCTTCTTTTTTTGGCTGCTCTTTTTGTTCTTCTAAAAACATGGTCCATATTTCGTGTTCGTTAAAATAAAGAATTTTTTTACCATCAGGAGATATTTTAGTGTTTTTTATCGGTTCAAAGATTTTTTCAAAATCTTTTTTTTCTGGATTAAACAAGTACAAAATATTATTTTCTAAAATAAAAATAAATCCTTGTTCAACTTTTAATGTATATTTAATTTCTTTTTTTAAAGGGAAAGGAACATTATTGATTTTTTCTTCAAACCCAAAAGATGAATTATTTTTAAAGATATAGCCGGATTTATCAATATAATAAATACTATTCTCTAAAATTTTGTAAGTTAATATTCCTTCTAAAACTAATTGAGAACTGTTCTCGGACAGTTCAAATTCAAATAGTTTTTCATTTTTGAAGAAAAATATTATATTTGGCTCTTGAGGGTGAAAATCAAGTTTTTCAATATCTGGTTCTGGGAGCAAAGAATCAAAAAAAATCAATTTATTTGGACTTTCAGTTAGATCTAAAATAAAGTGTTCCAATCGTTCTTTTAAACCAATCTTTAAAATTACTTTTTCCCCATTAGGAGAAATTTTGAGTTCTAATAGTTCTGGTTCTTTTTTAGAAATTTCTTTTTCGCTGATTAAATGGCTCTTAAGATTATTCTCTAAATTAAATATTTTTAAAGCCCATTCATCTTCTGATATTTCTTTTAAAATTACTTTTTCCTTAGATAAAATCCAAAAATCTTCTACTTGTTGACTTAAAGTTTGAAGTTCTAAATTTTTGGGAATGAGGATAATATTTTTTGCTTCTATTACTTCTTTTTCTTTTACTTCTAAGTTTTTTTCCCAGATATTATAGCCCTCTTTTTCAACCCGAATATTATATTTTTTTGGCAATAGATTGTCAATATAGACAGAACCAAAAAAGAAACTTGTTTTTTCATTTAATTTTCCGTCTAAAAATACCTCAGTATTTTTGGGTAGAACTTTTAAAAACAATCCACCAGTTTGGGTGATTTTTATTCCGCCGTCTGGCGAATTAAAATCAAAACGGTATCCCTGGGAATATAATATCAGAATAGGGGTAATCAAAAAAAACAAGGATATTAAAACACAAATTAAAATAGTTCTGGTTTTTTTAGACATAATTTTCTGAGATTGAACCTCCTACAGGAGGTTCAATCTCTATTATATCCCGGCATTGACAAAAAGGAAAGAGTTTGCTATGCTTTTAATTAGCGAGGGCTTGCTGTTTTATTTTTTATGGCAAGCCCGATGACCTGCACATTTAGAAGTAAATAAAGAAAGGTGAAGAAAAGATGAAAGATGGAAATGGAAGCAAGGTAGGATTTTTTGATGCAGTCGCAGGAGTGAAGAGAATAGTAAGAGAGACAGGCAGAGAAATACCATACTGCATTGCAAACAATGGACACAAGGCAGAGATTTGGGAAAACCCAGAGAACAGAGGCGGCACTATTGGGTTTGAACTCGGTAACCGTGGAGAAAGAGAGAGAATACTTGAAGACGCAGGGGAGATTTTCGCTTTCTTGGAGAATGGAAAGAGGATGAGATAAAAATGGGAAAAGAAATGGAAAGAATAAAAGAAGCAAGAGAGAAAGCAAAGAAAACAGGCGTACCACAAACATTTGATATCGGAGAAGTATTAGTCGTTGTAGACATTGACGGAGAGGTTCATGGCTATACTGAAGGCGGTATCGTTGAAGGAGAAGACGCTGTTTTGTCTTTTAGCGGGAAAAAGTGAAAGGAGGTAAAAAGAAAAAA
>JBARPC010000022.1:0-47259 GCA_049642725.1 Minisyncoccales bacterium
CGGCGGCGGAAAAGCGAGGGCGGGCAAAAATTCCTTCCCCCCAACCCCCTTCCTTTTTGCCCGCCCGAGCGTAATTTTTCAGAAATCAGCGTCGGGATTTTCGCGGAAAAAAGTTCGGATTTTGTTCAGGACAGACAGCCAATTTGTAAAGTTTGCGTTTTCCGCCTCGTTCGGGGCTTCGCCCCTCGCTTCGGCAAACGAATTTTCAAGCAATTTCCAAACGAGCCAATCTTTTTTGTCGCCGAAGGCGGGACGGCAAAACGGCAATTTTCTGCCCAAAAGCGATTATAAATTTAATCAAATAAAAATATGACAAAATATTTTCTCTATGCCAGAAAATCAACAGACGAACCGGACAGGCAAATTCTTTCCATTGAAGCCCAGATAACCGAGCTGAAAGAATTTGCCGAGCGGGAAAATCTTAATGTTGTTGAAAATTTCATTGAATCGCAAACCGCCAAAATTCCGGGCCGTCCGATTTTCAACGAAATGATAAAAAGAATTGAGTCCGGCGAGGCAAGTGGAATTTTAGCGTGGCACCCAGACAGATTGGCAAGAAATTCCATAGACGGCGGACAAATAATTTATCTCATAGACACCGAGAAAATCACCGCGCTAAAATTCCCGACATTCTGGTTTGACGCTACCCCGCAGGGAAAATTTATGCTGAATATCGCTTTTGGGCAGTCAAAATACTACATTGATAATCTTTCAGAGAATGTAAAACGGGGTTTGCGTCAAAAAGTCAGGCGGGGCGAACAATGCGGCGTGGCGATAACCGGCTATCTCAATGACAAAGTCAATCACAAAATTATTCCCGACCCGGAAAGATTTCCGCTCGTCAGAAAACTTTTTGAGCTTTACGCCACCGGCGAATATTCTCTGAAAGATTTACGAAATAAAATGACTTCTTTGGGCTTGATTAGCCGAAGCGGCAAAGTTTTTACCATTTCCAATATCCAGATGTTTTTGAAAAATCCGTTTTACTATGGAGCTTTTTATTTCAACGCTGAACTCCACCAAGGAATACACAAGCCAGCGATTGCAAAGAAACTTTTTGATAAATGCCAAGAAGTAATGAAAACCAAAGCGCACAAAATGAAGCGAGGCCAAAAAGAATACGCTTTTCGCTCGCTTTTTAAATGCGGCGAGTGCGGCTGCTCCATAACTTCCGAAACCCACAAAGGACACAATTATTACCGATGCACCAAAAAGAAACAAGAATGCTCGCAAAAATACATTCGCGAGGAACTTTTGGCCAAGCAGATTTCAAATATTATTCAAAAAGTTTCTTTGCCTTTGGCTTGGACCAAAAAGATGATTAACGAACTGGACAAAGAAAAAAAGGAAAATATCCAAGCCGAAATGACTTTCGCTCAAAATCTGAGATCTCAAATCTCCGAGCATGAAGAAACTTTGGATAAACTTTTAGACCTTCAATTGTCGGACACAATTTCCACCGAAGAATACGCCGCCAAAAAACAAAAAATTCTCAACCAAAAAATTGAGATTTCCGAAAAATTGAAGGATTTTGAGCGAAAGGGCAATCGCTGGCTCGAACTTTGTAAAAACTTTATTTTAACGGCTAATCAAGCACAAATTGCCGCTTTGCGAGGAAATTTTTCCGAAAAGAAAAATTTCCTGAAAAAGATTGGCTCGAACCCGCTCCTGCGGGAGCGGCTGGTTTTTGTAGAATACAAAAACCCTTGGAAATTGCTTGAAAATTCGTTTGCCGAAGCGAGGGGCGAAGCCCCGAACGAGGCGGAAAACGCAAACTTTACAAATTGGCTGCCGGGCTTGGATTCGAACCAAGATTCAATGCTCCAGGGGCATTTGGCCTACCATTAGCCGACCCGGCATCTTACACTTTTAAGTATTTTCTGATGGCAATTAAGCTGGAAATTGCTCCCAAGCCGATTCCCACTAAGAGCTGCATTAAAAAGATAATAAATAAATTACTCACAAAATATTCAAAAAGATTAAATCCTGAAACAATTTCTCCGATTGCCGGGCTTAAAAAGAAAACCATCAAACTAAAAAACAAAAGACAAATAACAGAAGCAAACATGCCGGAAATTATTCCCTGAACTACAAAGGGTCCTCTGATAAACCAGTTGGCAGCGCCAACCAGGCGCTGAATCTCAACTTCTTTATAATAATTTAAAATCGCTAAACGGATATGATTAAAAACAATCAAAATAGCAATTAGAGAAAAAATCAAAGCTAAGACAATACCGATTCTGTTAATTTGGGAGCTTATTAAAAATATTTTTTCAATGACTGGTTTCTTTTTAGAATAATCAATACTAGCTATTTTTTCATTGAATTCAGCGTTTTTTAAAAAATTATCAACTTCCTCGTATTGGGACGGTTCCCAAGATGTAATGTTCAAAGAAGCAAAAAAGGGATTCCTTCCTAACTCTTCTAATGAACTCATTAAAATCTCATCATCCTCATGCCTTTGTTTAAAAGCTTCAAGCGCCTGCTCTTTTGAAACATATTCTACTTTTTTCACTTCAGAAAATCCCTCAAGTTCTTCTTTAATGGCAAAAATATCTTCTTCCTGATAATCTTCTTTAAAATAAACAGAAATATCAACCTTTTCCTGAAAATCAGTCATCACAAGATTTGTAATATCTTTTATAATAAAAAGCGAAGTAGCTAAAGAAATAGCTAAAACTAAAATAAAAACTGTAGCTATTGAAAGCCCTATGTTTTTATAAAAACCTTTCCATCCAGATTTAAATATTCGCTTTAATGAAATTATTATAGGCATTTTTAATTAAATAATGAATCGGCCTTTTTCTTCGTCTCTAATTATCCTGCCGTCCTCTAAAGTGATAACTCTCTTTTTCAAACCATTAACTGTCTCTTTATAATGAGTAGCTAAAATTACTGTTGTGCCTAATTTATTAATTCTCTCCAAAAGCTTTATTATATCCTGCGTATGATAAGGGTCAAGATTGCCAAAGGGCTCGTCAGCAATTATCAATTTAGGCCTGTGGATTAATGCCCTGGCAATAGCCACCCTTTGTCTTTCTCCTCCAGAAAGCTGGATAGGAAAATTTTCCGCTTTATCAGTTAAGCCCACTATTTCAAGAACTTGAGGCACATCCCTTTGAATTTCCTCATCTTTTGCTCCCATAACTTCCATCACATAAGCAATATTTTCATAAATATTTTTTGAAGGAAGTAGTTTATAGTCCTGAAATATCACTCCAATCTTTCGCCGAAATTCTGGAAGATAATGGGGCTTAATTTGACTAACATCACTATCCTGGAAAAAAACTTGGCCGGAATCCGGTTTCTCTTCTGATAAAAGTAATTTCAATAAAGTCGTCTTCCCTGCTCCACATCTGCCAATAATAGAAACAAACTCCTTTTCCTTTATCTCTAAAGAAATATTATTAAGGGCACAAATATCAGAATTATAGATTTTGCTTACATTTTGAAATTTAATCATGTTTTAGCTTTTAATTTCTGCTTCAATGAATTCATCCAAATTTCCGTCTAATACAGCTTCTACATTAGAGGTTTCAATGTTGGTCCGCAAGTCCTTTACCATTTTATAAGGATGCAAAACATAAGACCTAATTTGATTTCCCCATTCAGCAGAAACCTGTTTTCCCTTCACCGCCTTAATCTCTTTTTTTCTTTCTCTTTCTTTCCTTTGATAAAGTTTGGCATATAATAATTTCATGGCTCTTTCCCTATTCAATCCCTGGAGACGTTCACTCTGGCAGCTTACCATGATATTAGTTGGAAGATGAGTAATGCGAATGGCTGATTCTCTTTTATTGACATATTGGCCGCCAGGGCCAGAGGCCCGGAAAACATCAATTCTTAAATCATCTGGCTTAATTTTTATTTCTTCTTCATCTATCTTTGAAATCTCTGGTAGAACTTCAACCAAGGCAAAAGAGGTATGGCGAAGCTTTTGAGAAGAAAAGGGAGAAATGCGAACCAAACGGTGAACCCCGCTTTCTTTTTTCAAAAATCCAAAAGCATGCCTTCCTTTAATTTCCAAAGCTACTGATTTGGTTCCGATCCTTCCTTCTGGCCCTCCTCCCTCTCCAAAGGACTGTTCTAAAATTTTTGTCTTAAATTCTTTTTGCTGACAATATCTTTCATAGAGCCGTAAAAGGATTGTTGCCCAGTCCCGGGCATCCTGACCGCCGGCGCCAGAATATATAGATAAAACAGCATTGCCTTTGTCGTATTTTCCAGAAAAAAAAGTTTTTTCTTCCTCTTTTTTTATTACTTCTTCAAATTGAAAAATTCTCTCTTCTATCTCTTTTTCCAAACTCTTATCATTTAATTTAATTATTTCTTTTAATCCTTTTAAGTCTTCTTTAAATTTTTCAAATTCTTCTTTTTTTTCTTTTAAATCAGCTAATTCCCGGGAAATTTCAGCTGCTTTTTTTCCTTCATTCCAGAAATCCGGTTTTTGAATTTCTTTTTCTAATTCTTTTATTTTTTCCTGTTTCTTAGCTAAGTCAAAGGCAGTCCTCTAAATAGAGGATTTTATCTTCTAGATTCTTGATTGTTTCTTCAAAATCTTTCATCTTTTTATATGATAGCAAAAATTTTCCGAAAATAAAAGAGGGAGAAATTAAATCCCCTAAAATTGAGCCGGGAGAGAGATTTGAACTCTCGACCTGCGATTTACGAAACCGCTGCTCTTCCACTGAGCTATCCCGGCAAACAAAGCGGAATACGGGAGTCGAACCCGTCTTTCAACCTTGGGAAGGTTGCGTTGAACCGCTCAACTAATCCCGCCTGAATTTTTCTAAAAACTTGCCTAAAAAACTTTTTTCTTCTTTCTCTTGATTTTCTTCTTCTATTTCTTTTTTAATCACCACTACCTCTTCGCCCGGTTTTTTATAACCCTGCTCCCTAATTTTTTCCTCCCAATACTCATCTTGAAAGGACTGGTAAACACCGGCCCCTAATTGTTCTTTTTTTGCCTCTAAAACCTCAATCTCTTCTGTTAATTCTTTTATTTTTAAACGAAGGTCAGCTCTTTTTTGGCTTATTCTCCAATTAGAAACAACCAAGAAACTAATTACTCCAAAAATAAACACTCCTAAGAGCAGAAAATAAAATATTGAACGCGAATTACTCTTTCTGCTCTTTTTATATTTCCCAAATTTTGTTATCATAGAACAATGACTAAAATTAAACCAAAAACAATCTTAAAAACAATCTGGATTATTCTAATATCCTTAGTTGTCTTGGGTATGATTGGCTTTCTTTTCGCTCCTCTCTTCTAACCTAATCTTAAAGAATTAACTCAAAACTTTCAAGTAGACATCAGAAGGGATTTTAATTTGCCCCTTTTCTTTGAGTTTTTTCT
Organism: Minisyncoccales bacterium; assembly: GCA_049642725.1. Classification (GTDB taxonomy): domain Bacteria; phylum Patescibacteriota; class Minisyncoccia; order Minisyncoccales; family JAGMDC01; genus JAGLYZ01. The sequence continues at coordinate 5,357 of JBARPC010000022.1, forward strand.
TTCCCTTTTTTTGTTTTTCTAAGAGTTTTCTTTTTCTGGTGTAGTCACCGCCGTAAAGAGGAGCAATAACGTCCTTTCCTCTTGCTCTGACTGTCTCCCGGGCAATGATTTTTCCGTCAACAACAGCTTGAAGGGCAACACTAAATTGTTGAGCAGGCAGAACTTCTTTTATCTTCTCTAAAAACTTCTTAGCTTCTGGATAGGCCTTATCTTTAGGAACAATTTTAGAAAAGGCCTCTTCTTTTTTGCCAGCTATCAAAATTTCTATTTTCTTTAAATCAGATTTTTGATACCCCAAAATTTCATAATTCATAGAGGCATAACCTTGAGAAGCTGACATAAGCTTATCGTAAAAACCAATAATAATTTCTCTTAAAGGACAATGATGTATTAAAAGTAATTTACTCGGTCCCAGATATTCGGTTCCGATATATTTTGTTTGAAATTCATCTAACACCTTCATTACTTTGCCTAAATAATTCAAGGGAGTAATAATTTCTAATTTAGCATATGGTTCTTGAACTTCTCCACCGCCTTTTTGCAGCCAGTCAGCTGATGAATAAATCAATCTCTCTTTATTGCTTTCATTAATAATTTTATAAACTACTGAAGGAGAAAAAACTATCAGGTCAAGCCCGAATTCTCTGCGAAGACGCTCTACGGCAATTTCCAAATGCAATGAACCTAAAAACCCGCAGCGGAATCCCTGGCCAAAAATCTCTTTATGCTCTGGTTCAAAATGCAAAGAAGGATCATTGAGCTTTAATTTGCTTAAAGATTCTTTTAATAAGCCGTACTTTTTAGAATTTTCTGGATAGACGCTTACAAAAACAACCGGCTTCGGCTCCTTATACCCCGGTAAGGGTTCTACATTAATTACTTTTAACTTTTCACTTTTAACTTTTAACTTGATTATGGTGTCTCCAACTCGAACTTTTCCCGGTTCCTTAATGCCAGTAGCGATATAACCAATTTCACCAGCAGACAAAACATTTTGAGGAGATAATTCTGGTTTAAAATAACCCAATTCTTTTATTTTTGCTTCAGTTTCAGCAGCCATTAAGTATATTTCTTTGTTAGTTTCTATCTGACCGTCTACAACCCGCACATAAGCAATAACCCCTTTATAAGCATCGTATTTGGAATCAAAAATCAGAGCCCGAAACGGTTTACCACTCATTACTTTTCTGCTAAAAGTGGTGGGGGGCGAAGGTATCTTTTCAACTACTGCGCTTAAAACTTTTTCAACATTGGCGCCTTTTTTAGCTGAAACAGATAAAATATCCTTTTCTGAAATATCCAGAAGTTTTGCTAATTCTTTTTTTGTTTCTTCAATTTTGTCCTGGACTTGAACCAAATCAATCTTATTAATTACTGGGATAACAACCAAACCTTGTTTTTTAGCTAATTCTAAATTAGCTATGGTCTGGGCTTGAATTCCCTTAATAACATCTACCAATAAAATCGCTCCTTCTACAGCCGCTAATGAACGAGAAACCTCATAAGAAAAATCCACATGGCCGGGAGTATCAATTAGATTCATGATATATCCATTATATTCCATTCTAACCGGCTGCATTTTAATTGTAATTCCTCTTTCTCTTTCCAAGTCCATCATATCTAAAAACTGCTCCTGCATTTTGTTTTCAGGAATAGTGCCAGTTAATTCTAAAAACCGATCTGCTAAAGTAGATTTACCATGGTCCACATGCGAAATAATTACAAAATTTCTAATTTCTGATTGATTAATCATATAAAATCTCTTCAACAATTTTTAACCAATTAACATCATTAGAATTAATAAAGTTCCATAAATTGTATCGTTCTGGCCTTTCTCGGCTTACTTCTTTCAAATCATCAGGTTTAGTTTCTTTCAAAGGAAGACGAGCGAAATCAAACAAATCCTTTTTCTGAAAAAGATCTTTGATTTTTTGAAAAATGGTTTTGGGATTAAATTCTAATTTAGGAAATTGATCAAAATAAAAAGAATAAACCTTGGCTGAAATTAGAGATCCAGCTCCGACTAATTGTCCATGAAGAAATTTTCCTCTTAATTTTTTTTCTAAAATCCGCTCCACTTCGTGCTCACTGCCTGAAGAATATCTTGAAGTTTCTTCCATAGCAATACCGGAAAGAATTAAAGCTTCAACTAATTCTCTCTCGTCTTTATAATTTTCTGCTTTTTCAACTGCCTGCCAACTTAAATCTTTATATAAATCTTTAAATTTCTCTCCCTTGGCTTCAGCTAAAGAAATATCTTCCAAAGCAATAATATTAGAAAAAATATCGCAGAGACCAGCTTTTCTTAAATCGCCGCATTTCCTCCATAAGTTCAAAGGAATAACTAATTTATCCGGATATTTTGTTGGTATGCTTTTTCTTTCTTCACTTTGATAAAGAGAACAGTTCTTGGAAACCAAACCATCATGAGAAGGAGCGGTAGGAATAGAAATCAAAGGCAAATTTAAATCAAAACTAACTTTCTTGGCAATATCTATAGCTTTTCCACCGCCAAACCCAATAATCTTTTTTTCTTTAACTTCTCCCTCTATTTTCTGAGCCTCAATAACTGAAGCTTCTTCAGCTAAAAAATATCTTTTGATTCCTTTCTCTTTTAAAATATTCTCTAAAAATCCTTTATTGATAATAATTTCGCTATTAGAAAAAAACGAGCCGTCTAAATCATCTTTCATAATTAATTCAATATTTCTTTCTTTAAGAAGATTTTTGAACATATTTTATTTTAGATAAAAAAATTAAAAGTAAAAGGAGTTGAAAAATAGCTGAAAAAGACAGGGCTAAAGGCAGGCCAATAACCTGAATATTGGCTAAACTCTCAATATTAAGAAAACCTGTCCAGAACTGCTGAAAAGAATTGACAAAAGAAAGCAAATGAACAAAATAAAAGCAAAGAAAAATATTTAACAGGGTCGCTGCTACGCTGGTAAATGCCGGGATTTTAGTGTTTTGAATGGCATAAAATGCTTTGGCTATCAAAAGGACTAATGATTGTGCAAAAATTCCAAAACAAAGCATTCCCAAGCAGGCAGAAGTTAATTGGGCGTCTAATAAACTAAACTCCCCTACTCTCAGAATAATATTGACTACTTGTTCTTTAAAAATAAAAAGGATAATGCTTAAAAATAAACTTAAAAAAAGAATTTTATAAAAAACAGAAAAAAAGATATTATTGAATTTTTCTTTTTGCTTTTTTGCAAATGACAAACTCAAACTGGGAAAAGCGGCAGTGGAAAAAGAAATTGCCACTAAGGTTAAAAGAGGACGAGAAAGATTTTCTGCTAAATTAAAAACAGCTATGCTTCCAGCGCCCAAGGTAGAAGCAATTATGGTCACTACTACTAAATTAATTTGAGTGGCGGCTAATCCTATGGACCTTGGAATTGTTAGTTTGATTGTTTTTCTGAAACCGGGTTTAGAAAAATCAAAGATTTTTTCATACCTAAATCCGGTTTTAAATAAAACCGGAATTTGAATCAAAAAGTGTAAAAGAGCTCCGAAAACTACTCCCCAAGCCAAGCCCTTTATTCCCAGATAAGGGACAAAGAACAAGATACCAAAGATAATTCCCAAATTATACATTATGGGAGCCAAAGAAGTGATGAAAAATCTTCTAAAGACCCGTAAAATTCCAGAGATGATATTGCTCATTCCCAAGATAATCGGGCTTAAAAGCATAATCCTGGTTAAGAGTGTTGTTAGGACTTTTTTTTCAGCCGAAAAGCCGGGGGTAATCAAAGAAATTAATTGAGGAGCAAATATAAACAAGATGAGAGAAGTTATTATTAAAATAAACAGAAATAAATTTAAAAGATTGGAGAGATATTGCCAGGCCTTGTCTTTGGAACTAATTAAATACTGGCTGAAAAGAGGAATAATAGCTGCCGAAATAGCGCCGGTCATTAAGACCATTGTTAAAAAATCTGGAATTTCAAAAGCGGCATAATATATATCTAATTCGTCTCCGGCGCCGAATTTGCCGGCTAAAAGCCGGTCCCTGATAAAACCTAAAAGAGCGCTAATTAAAAAAGCCCCAGCCAATATAAAAGCGGCTGAATTAATGCTTTTGGTTTGGAGGTTAAAAATTCTACGAAACATAATTATCTAATTTTCTCAAAATAATTATCGGTGTCTGTTCGTTTGACTGGCCAGCCGGATTATCTTTTAAGAGCTGAAGCAGTAACTTATCCTTGCCTTTTAGCTCATCACTTTTTCCTAAAATATTTCCCCCTAAATCATTTATATCCGCTGCGACAAAAGAAAATCCATATTTTTCTTTTAACTGATTGCAAAGTTCATCAACATTCCTAAGTCCCAATATGCCCATTTCAGCATATTGAGAAAAGGCCTGGCCGTAAAATCCGTCTATTTGATTTATCTGATGCCCGGCTATTCTATAGAAAAGTCCGCGAATGCCGAAAATTTTAGCTATACTGCCTAAAAAACTGGCTAATAAAATTCTAGGCAGGCCGGCTAAGTTAATGGCTAATTGCATTTTTAAAGGATTACCGACCGAAAAACCATAAGGAGTTTTTTTGACGAATTTAGAAAGAAATTTAGCCCAATGGCTTACCTTAATATCTTTTTTATAAACTATTTTACCCTGGATAATGGCAACTATTTTCTGACATAAAACAACAATATCATTCTTTTGAGTAAAAGAAATAAGATATTTTTCAATAATATTTTCTAATTTATCTTTTGTCTGAATAAAATGCGTCTTTATGGGATACCGAGCCCATTTTTCTCTATCAATACTTACAATAAGTTTTTTTTGAGGATTAGCTGAAAGTTCCATAGTTTAATTTTATTTTAACTTGTTTTTTGTAAATAAAAAAGCCCAAGCCCCCACACCTAAATTAGATATGGGGGCAAGCCCTACTCCCTATGTATGTGTTAATAGGTGTGGGGGCAAGTAGACAATAAGCCGAATTCTGTCTCGCCCCCCACCACTTTTGTTACAAAAGTGGTGGGGGGTCTTGGGCAATCATTTATCTATGCCAAGAATTACTTCTTAGCTTAAGCGAACTACTTTTTCATTTCGGCAAATCCGGAGATTGCCGAAATGCTTGTTCTTGCACCCGATAAGGATTTAGCCGTTTCACCCCAAGAATTACTTCTTGGATTCCCCCTTCTTTTCGCGTTTGCGCAAAAGGGAGAGGGTTCCTCGCCTTTCGGTTCGGAACGTCACTGTTCGCACCTCTAACCTTGCGGTCGACGGCTGTTAGCCGCTATCTTTTTAGACCAAGCACATAAATTATGTACTTAGAATAAGTGTTCGGACTTTCCTCCCCCCGCCAATATATTGGCGGAGAGCGATTGCCTTGTCTACTTGGACTATTTTTAGTATAACAGAATGAAATATATTAGTCAAGTTTTTTAAAATAGCTTTATGCTGCTGGTTTGAGCATCTAATGCCTGGTTGACTAATCTATCTGCCTCTTTGTTTTGCTCCCTGGGAATTGATTTAAATATTATTTTTTTAAAATCAATTTTTAAATTCCAGACCTTTAAAAACAATGACTGGATATTGGGTTCCAGAATCTTATATTCGCCGTTTAATTGCTTGACTAATAATTGAGAATCAGAATTAATTTCAATCTCTGAATTATAAGCTGTTTTTTTGCCGAATAATAATTTAATTTTTTTCAAAGCAAAAATCACTGCCTGATATTCTGCTTCGTTATTAGTTAAATCATCGCCTAAATACTGGGGATATTCTTTTAATGTATTCCCTTTTTCATCGCAAATCCTTACTCCTATGGCTGATGGACCAGGGTTGCCCCGCGACCCGCCATCTGTATAAATAGTTATCTTTCCCATAAACTTTAATGTTTAGAGGTTCGGCCTCTAAACATTTTTAAAGTATCTAATCAAACACTCTTTAAATTTTTCTAAGTTTTCGTTTTTTATACTGAAGCCGGCTGCCGGCGCATGGCCGCCGAAAGTCATTAAGAGTTTTTTACAGTTTTTCATCGCTTTTACAGCATCCATTCCTGAAGGCATCCTCACTGCGCCAGTAGTTTTTTCTTTTCCTTTTTTATAAATAAAAGTTGGTTTTTTATATTTATTGCAAATTCTTGAAGCCACAGACCCGTTTAAAATATTAGTCCAGCCAATATCTCCTTCAAAAATTACTGAACATGGATTTTCTAAGATTTTTTCTTCTATTTGGCTGGTGATTTCTTTTATTTGAAAACGCCTTGTTTCATTTCTGTCTAAAAGTTTTTCTGCCAAGTTTTTTGCTTTTCTTTCATTCTCGCAAGTCAAAAGCAAAAATGCTTCTGTTAAATGTTCTTTAATCTCGCTTACATTTAAGGCAGAAACAATTTTTTGAATTTTTTCTTTTTCTTTTAATTCGCCAGCTGGCGGATTTAAAAAAGGCATTTCAAAAAAAACTTTCAATCCTAATCTTTGTGTGCTTCTTAATGACCAAAGCCCTCTCTCAATATATTCTTTATTCTCATTTTCTCTAATCATCATATCAGCAATAGTAGCCAAGGCAACTAATTCTAAAACACGATTATCAAATGAATCGCTCATTTTGTCTTTAAGTATCACCCTCGTCAATTCATAAGCAAGACCGGCAGTGGCAAATTCTTTAAAAGGATATTTATCGTTTTTTTGTTTTGGGTCAACAATAATTGAGGCATCTGGCAAAGAACCTACTATTTGGTGATGGTCAATAATAATTGTTTCCAAACCGAGTTTCTTAGCTAATTTCACTTCTTCAAGATTAGTTATGCCCAAATCTAAGGCAATAAGCAAAGCCGGCGAGAAATGTTTTAAAAAGGCCAAACCAATTTCATTTATTCCATAGCCCTCTTTTTCTCTGTCTACAAAATAAAAAGCAGAAACCTTGCCATTTAATTCTTCAATAGCTTCTTTTAAAATCACTACTGAACCAGTTCCGTCTAAATCAGCATCACCGTATAAAATGATTTTTTCTTTATTTTTAATAGCTTTCAAAATTCTATCAGCCGCTTTTTTAAGATTTTTAATTTCAGCCATTTTATTAATAACTTGTCAAAGAGCGAAAAACCCTTGACAAGATTTTATGGTTGTGTATAATGTAAGTGTTGGTGGGAATAGTGAGAAAGACAAGTAAATTTCTGGAAATTTACTCTGAAACAACAGAATTTAATCTTTTAAAAAAAACAAGTTTGTCTGGATTTACTATAAGATTATCCAGTAATCCATTTCTATCAACACAAAGGCAAAAATGGAAAAGGAGGTGATAAAAGGAAAAGTGAAGAAAGTTTTTTTGAGAAAAAAAATAAAAAGCGTGGACTCGTGCGGAAACCGGGGAGGATGCTGACCACGGCACTTACCTGGAAGGTAGAGGGACCTTTTGTCCTTCTACCAAAACCATTCCATTTTGCTAAGCTCATTATAGCAAATTTAGAACTTAATAGTTTTCATTTTTACATAAGGGCAACATATATTATAGTTGCTCTTCTTTATTTTTCAATCAACTTTTGGAGAACTGTTCTCCTATGGAGAACAGTTCTCTTTAATTTAGAACTTCAGCACTTCCAAACCGAGCAACTTCTCATCAACTATGTAGTCAAGCATTGCTCCGCCGCCGGTAGACACAAAGTTAATTTTTTTAATTAAGCCAATCCTGGTTAAAAACTCAATCGTCTCCCCTCCTCCAACTATTGAAAAAGCTTTACTATCTACAACAGCTTTAGCAATTTCTCTTGTTGCCTTAGAAAATCTCTTTTCTTCAGTTTTTCCCAACGGACCATTCCAAAAAATGGTTTTTGCTTTTTTAATTTTTTCAATAAATATTTTTATTGTTTTTTCTCCAATATCACCGCTATCCACCCAATCCACAGGAAGAATAATTTTTTCCGGCTCTTTAAGTTTCATATTCTGCTCTTCTATTTCTTTAGGTATTAAGCCACCGATTAAAACAAAATCAGAAACCTTAGAAATCTTATCAATGAATTTTACTTTAGTTTCAACTTTTTTCCCTCCAATAATTGTTATAAAAGGTCTATTAGGATTTTTTAAAATTTTGCTCAAGGTATTTATTTCTTTTTCTATAAGCAGACCTATTCCTGATTGTAAATATTTTGGAATGCCAACAATAGAAGCATGCGGCCTATGGCAAACAGCAAAAGCATCATTAATATAAATATCGCCCAGCTTTGCTATTTTTTCAGCAAATTCAGGATTGTTTTCTTCTTCCTCTTTATAGAACCTTATATTCTCTAAAAGAACAATCTCCCCTGCTCTCATTTTTGCTATTTCTTTTTCAACTTCTTTACCAATAGCATCCGGCAAAAATTTTACCTTTTTTTTAAGTAATTTCTCTAAGTTTAAAGCCACTGGCTGTAAGCTAAATCTCTTTTTAGTTTTTAGTTTTGAGTTGTGAGTTTGGCCAGGACGCCCAAGATGGCTTATTAAAATCACTTTTGCTCTATTTTTGATTAAGTATTTAATACTGGGAGCGGCTGCTTGAATCCGAAAATCATCTAAAATATCCCCCTGTTTTGACAAAGGGACATTAAAGTCAGTTCTTAATAAAACTCTTTTTCCTTGAAAATCAAAATCTTTTAATGTCTTCATTTTTAGTCTTCTTCTTTTTTTAATGACTCTTTTAAAACTTCTTTCAATTCTTCAGTATTAACTTCTCTTCTTTTGGGCTTTTCTCTTTCTTCTTTATCTTTTCTATGAGGAGAGAAAAAAATAGGTTCTTTTTTCACGGCCTCATTTAAAGATATGCCTGGTTCTTTTTTATCTTCTCTTGTTTCTCCCCTTGTTTCTCCTTTCTTTATTTTTTCAAGGCAAGCCTTGCAATAAACAGGCCTCACTCCATCCGGCTTAAAGGGAACTTTTATCATTCTTTTGCAGTTCTGGCATTGGGCATCGTAAAGAACCTGCTGTTCTGCTAATGCTGGTTCAATTCCTTCTATAGGCTCTGCCCATTGAATAATCCCTTCCTCAACAGATTTTTTTTCTGTACCGTATTGTTCTCTGGATTCTTGGATAATTGCTTCTTTGTTTGATTCCTCTATCATTGATTCAGGAACTAAAGTTTCAGCTGAAAACGGCCTGCCTGCCAAACCGTCAATCATTAGTTTTAAATAGATATTATATTTTGCTAAATTAACTAAATCAGAACTATTAAACTCCGGCAGAAACTCTCTCTCTAAAAATTCTGCATCTTCCGCGCCTATCCGAAAAGAAATAAGAGTGCCTATATTCCCGAAAACTGCGTCCCTTACTGTTTCTTCCATTTGCGCAATATATTGATGAGCCAAGATTAAAGACAAACGATATTTTCTTGCTTCAGATAAGATATTAACAAAGGACTCGGTGGCAAAGTTTTGAAATTCATCTACATAAAGGAAAAAATCTCTTCTTTTTTCTTCAGGTATATCAACTCTGGACATAGCTGCTAACTGTATTCTTGTGATTAAAAGGGCTCCTAATAAACGGGAAGCGTCTTCGCCTATTTTTCCTTTGGACAAGTTTAATATTAAAATCTTTTCTTCATCCATAGCTTGCCTTACATTAATAGTTGATTTTGTTTGGCCAATAATATTTCTAATTAAAGGCGCGGATATAAACTGGCCAATTTTATTTTGAATAGCGGCAGTTGCCTCTGTTTCATACCTTTGATTATATTTAGCAAATTCTTGAGTCCAAAACGCTTTTACTACCGGGTCAGCTACTTTTTCTATCACTTTTTTACGATAATCAATATCAGCCAGCATCCGATTAATTCCTAAAAGAGTAGAACCAGGATATTCTAAAAGAGCCAAAATGCAATTATTTAAAATATATTCCATTCTGGCTGACCAGACATCAGGCCAGATTTTTTTAAAAACGCCCATCAAACCGCCGGCTACTAAATGCCTTTTTTCCGGATCTACTTCTTCCATAACATTAAAAGCAATGGGATAATTCAAATCAGCTGGATTAAAATAAATAACATCTTTAATTCTATCTTTTGGCACAAAATCAAGAAGGTTTTCCGACGCCTCGCCATGAGGGTCAACAAAACCAATTCCATGTCCTTTTTGAATATCCTGAATAGCCATATTCTCCAGCATAACTGTTTTACCCATGCCTGTTTTCCCCACAGCATAAACATGCCGACGCCTATCATCGATTTTTATGCCGAATTTTTTCCTAATATTACGAAAGTTTGTTTCTCCAAAAAAATTAATGTCTGACATAATATTACTAAATGTTATTCTGTTGGTAGTCCAGGGGGCGCTTCGCCTCTTTTTGCCTCTACTCTGGAGATAGAAGGCGCAGCAGTGACTCCTGTTCCCGGAAAATGATACATAGAAGCTAATTCTTCAATATTGAGAATAAAAGTACCGCCTTCAAAAGGAAAAAAGGGACTCAACCGTTCAATATAGTTCCTGAACATTCTTCTTTTCCGAACATAAACCCTTCTATTATCTAAAAACCAAAGCCAAACAGTATGAATCTTAGTAATGGTTTTGCTCATTGGTTTTAAAGCATTCAAATCAGCTGTGCCAAAAAGGTCAAAAAAACCCATTGGAATAGCTTTATTGGGAGAAAAAAAGACATCTCTTTTTCCTAATTGAAGAAACCTTATACAACATTTAAAAGCGTACTTGCTTATTTTATCTTCAATAGCAGATACTACTTTTTTCTCACCAGGAGTAAGCTCCATTTCCGGCAAAATAGCTTTCTCTTTTTTCTCTTCTTCTTTTGGCGGCTCACCGGTAACTAACACATCTATTGCCTCTTCAACTATTGGCTTTGAAATTGGCGGCTTAGGTCTGTTCACTAATTTATCTATTTCTTTCTTTCCTTTTTCTATAAAATATTTGCTCTCTAGAATATGAGAAACTGGAACAGCCCTAATTTGAACCCATAACTGTTCGCCTGGCTTAAATTTTGCCATCCCTTCTAAAAGATTAGACATAGGGTCTATTCTTTTTTCTTCTTTTGCTACTTCCGGTCTTTCTTCAAAAAATTTAGAATATGTCTTAATGGGATAAACATCATCTTTCAGCTCTTCATAATCACAGCCCCATATCTCCCAATCAGAATTAGGAATATCTTTTGGGACATATTTTGTATAATCATCAACTTCTATAATTTCCAAGTCAGGATACTGGGAATAAAGCACTGATTCCACTAAATTACGAGCATTCTCTGGAATGCGAATAAAAAAATGGGGCTCACCCCCAAAGCAAGCGATTTCCAAAGAAAAACCTAATTGCGCTTTTCCTTCAAACCATTTTTCTCTATAATTGGGCGGGTCGTAAAAATGCCATAAGCCATTAAAGACAGTTTCCATTGCTTTAATAGGCCTTAAAACCTCTTTGGGCGGTTTTATTTCCAATAAAACGCATCTTATTTTATCAAACCAAACCTGATTTCTCCACCAAAGGTAAATAAATAAAAAGGGCTTGATTAAAATAAACGGCAGAATAATCCACCACCAAGTTCTTAAAAAGTTCCAAATAGTATTAGAAATTAGAAAAATTTGTTCTTCCATTTGTTATGCTTCTTTGATGGTATATTTTCCTTGAGCGCTTCTGAAAAAATATTCTTTATTCTGAAGATTCAAAAGAATAGTGTTTTTCTGAACAAAACGTTGAGATAAAACCTGCTTAACGATTGCTTTTGAAGATAATGGTTCTTGAGATTCTTTTAAAACATTTTTAATCACATCTTTGACTACTCCCGGAGTGTATCCCCAGTCCCTTAAGGCATAAAGTCCCCTGCCTACTAAAACAAATCTTTGGTCTTTAATTAATTCATTATGAACGGTCTTAACCAGGCATGGTTTCTTTTCCTGCTCTTGAGCTTCAATAAACTCTGCTACTTTAGTAAAGTGCAATGGCTTGTTTTCTCTCTTCATCACTAAAAATGCTTTATCTTTTATGCCTTTGGGATTAATTTCCGGCCAATCAAAAAAACCGTATAAACCCTCTGGTCCTTTTAGGATTTGCTTTGATAACTCAATATAATTAACCAAACTAATATCTTTTAAAGACAATGGCTGCCTTTTCTTTTTAAGTTCATCAGTAAAGTTATTTATGGTCTTTTGGGCTGAACTTAAAGAATTTTTATCTATAGTCCAAAAAGCATGAAACAAATTTGTCTCAGAAAATCTTTCAAACTGTTTTCCCAAGGTTAATAAAAATAAAACTTGGGGTTTAAAATTTTTTCCTCCAAGTTTTTCCAAAAGTAGATCTTCTCTTTTTAATCCGCCAAAATTCTTTAATTCTTGTATAAAAACCTGAAAAGGTTTTTGAGCTATCTGAGCCGCTTTTACCTTGGCTTTTTTAAAACCGTCTTCTTCTATCTGGCGCACTCTTTCCCGGGTAATATTATAACTCTTGCCAATTGATTCCAAAGTTTCTTTTTTGTCTGCGCTAAATCCAAAACGTCGGCTTATAATATTTTTTGTCCTTTCCTGCGGCAAGCATTTAAGAATATCATTACAAATTTTTTGATAATTAACAAACATATTAAGTTTTTATATCACAATGTATAAGGTATGTCAATGTTGAAAACTAAATTTTCTGCCTCCGTTTAAGCCACCAAACAAGAACTGGACTGGCTAAAAACAAAGAAGAATAAGTTCCGGCTGTAATACCGAGCATTAAAGCCAAAGCAAAATACTTTAATGTCTCTCCGCCAAAAAAGAAAATGGCTGAAAGAACAAATAAAGTGGTTAATGAAGTGTTGATTGAACGAGTGAGTGTTTGATTAAGAGAAACATCTACAACTTCATCAAACCCCCCGCCACCCCCCACCAAATCCTGGTGAGGGGTACGGTGGAGGGAAAGATTTTCTCTTATTCTGTCAAAAACAACAACTGTGTTATTAATGGAATATCCTAAAACAGTAAGTAAGGCAACAATAATAGGAATAGAAATCTCTACCCCATAAAATTCTCCCAAGACGGCAAAAACGCCTAAAGGTATTAAAACATCATGGCTTAAAGCAACTAAGGAAGCCAAGCCATACTGCCAGCTTTTTATCGGCCTCTGGACTCTTCTAAAGGCAAAAGCAATATATAAAACAATAGCTAAAAGAGACAGGACAATAATAATCTTTGTTTTATCTTTTAATTCCTGGCCAATAATCGGCCCGATATTTTCATATCTTAATTGTTCTAATTCTCTGTTCTCTCTAAGTTTTTCAATAATAGTTTGATGCGTTTCTTCAGTGATATCTTTTGTTCTAATAATAACTCCCTTTTCTCCTGTTGGCTGGATTATTATGTTTCCTAAATCAAATTCTGAAAGCTGGTCCTGAATTTCCTGATTGCTCGGCCTTTCCTCAATATATTCTATTTCTAAAATACTTCCTCCGCTGAATTCAATGCTGGGCTTCAAGCCAAAAACTCCCAAGGCAATCAAACTGCTTAGAATTAAAATCCCGGAAAAAAGAAAATAAATTTTTGTGTGTTTAATAAAATTCATAGCACTATCTCCATAATCGTTGAAACTTTTCCCAACGGGTGCCTTCAAAGGATTGCAAAAAACTCTTGGTAATAAAAATGGCAGAAAACATACTTAAAAAAATTCCTAAACTCAAAGTCAAAGCAAAGCCCTTTACAAAGCTTGTTCCAAAAGCAAACAAAATAACAGCCACAATCAGAGTAGTTAAATTTCCATCTTTAATAGAAGGCCAGGCCCTGTTAAATCCCTGGTCCACGCTCTGGGAAAAAGTTTTTCCCTCTCTTAATTCTTCTCTCATTCTGGAAAAAATTAAGATATTAGCATCTACAGCCATTCCAATAGATAAAATAAATCCGCCGATACCAGCCAATGTCAAAGTAACTGACATAATCTTAAATATACTTAAAAGCAAAACAACATAAATTATTAAAGCAATGGAAGATAAAATCCCGGGAACCCGGTAAAAGACTATTAAAAACAACAAAATAGCCAGAAAACCGTAAATTCCTGCCGTAAGGGACTTTTCTAAAGAGGCCTTTCCTAAAATTGGTCCAACTGTTTGCTGGGAAATTAATGTAATCGGAACTGGCAGAGCGCCAGCAGAAAGATTGCGAACAAGCTCTTTTGCCTCATCTAAAGTAAACTGACCAGTAATTTGGGCCTTTCCTCCAGAAATTTTTTCCTGAACAGTAGGACTGGAAATCATAATACTGTCAATATAAATAGCTAATGGCTTGCCAATATTTTTTTCTGTTAATTCTTCAAAAAGCTTTGAACCCTCTTCGTCAAACTGAAGTAGAATCAAGGGCTCATAAGCTGTTTGGCCAAAACCTAATTCTGATTTTTCAAGGTATTTCCCTGTTAAATCCGTGGGTTTAAAAGGTTCTTCAAAAGCCAATTCCCAATTTTCAACGGTAGCTTGTATCTCTTCAAAGCTTTTACCTGCCTGAATTTCCTTGTTCACTTCTTCCCTCTTAGCCATAATCTCATCAATATTATCTTTCTGCTCCCTAAATTCCAAAAAAGGTGTTTGGCCAATCATCTCAATTGCTGTAGCCGGATCTTTTATGCCAGCCAATTCTACAATTAAACGATGATGGCCTGATGTCTTCTGAACCTGCACAAGCGGCTCTGTAATACCGAAAAGATTTATTCTTCTTTCAATAACATCCCTTAATCCCTGCAAAGAAGAAGTATAATCATCTTTTTCAAGATTAGACATATCTGCCTCATAGACCAAGTGAGTACCTCCTTGTAAATCCAGACCTAAGATAAAATCTTTTTCCGGCATCTGTGGGATATTAGTTAATTTCTCAATATATCTAATCTCATTTTTTTTAGCATTAATAATATCTGCTGTATTATTCCAGTATTTCGGTTCAACAAAATTTCCTGCCAAAAAAGCCAGGATAAATATAAAAACAATAATAATGCGAACTCTCTTTTTAGACATATTTAAATATTATTTTATTGTATCTCTTAATCTAAAAATGTCAAATCTTTTAAAAACTGGTTAAGAGAGCGGAAACAATACCCACTAAGAAAATACCATCAAAGACGCCGGCACCGCCAATAGAAATAAAGCCCGGACTTAATTTTTGGACTTTTCTAATATTCAAAATATCAGCACCGATTAAAGCGCCAAAGACACCTGAAACAAAAGCGCAGGGAGCGGCAAATCCTGGAGCTAAAATTAAGGCAAAAATAGCCGAAAAAACAGGCGGAACAAAAAAAGGCAAAGTTATTCCCCTGCCCGGAATAATCCGAGCCAAATAATAGCAAATAATGAGCATAAAAGCAGTGGCTGCTAAAACCGGCTCTAAAGGAATTTTAGATAAAAAGAAAATGCAGAGCAGGAAAGGAATTATTCCTCCGCCTAAATTAACGGCTATTCCTTGTTCTATCAGCTTTGGCTTATGAAAAAAACTGAAAAATCTATATTCTTTAACTTTTATTAATTTCTTTCTAGTTAAAGGAATATTTACTACTGAACCGAATAAAATTAAAAGAAGCAGCAAAAAAGTTGCTTCTGGCGAAATGCCTAATTTCCCAAAACCAATAGTAATAATATGAAAAAAACCCAGTATAAACAAAATTGGCAAAAAGAGAATAGCCAGAATTAAGGCTAGACATCCTGTTGGAAATAGAAACATATATTTTATTCTACCAAAAAACAGCTTCCAGCGAAAGGCGGTCAATCAAAAAAATAAAACTGGATTATGTCGATAACAAAACAAAACGATCGTTCTGTTTTATTACGCTTGTTGTCCTTTTCTTATATTGTGGAAATAAAAAAGAGAGAAGTAAATATAATACTTCTCATTTTTTTATTTATTTAAGGGACAATCATCTACGTTTTCCACTCCTAAACTGCAAATTATTAAGGAATGTTTTTTTCCAGGTAATTCAGGATGAAATCCTAGGATCTTTATCTTCATGTAATCTGTACAGGTAGTATTACCTACTGGACATATTGTACAACTTCCTAGAAGATGAAATATCGTCTCCAACTTTTGCCCCTCTTTTAAATTAATAAGAGCTTCCTCCACTGGATTATAAGTAGATTCGCCTTTGTCCCATTTATCCCATGTTTTCTTTGAATCCTTTCCTACAACATCCCCAGTCGCCATATTCTTTACTCCTATTTACTATACTAAAAAGTATATCAAAATTTCATAAAAAAATCAAGTCCGCGCTACGCTCACTCGGGCAGTGAAATTGATTAAAAACTTCTTTAATCAAAAAATATTGGGCCAGCAACCATCATAGTTAACATAGCTACTGCCAATACAGAAGCGCAAATAAAAAATACTGCTCCAGCTATATAAAAAAGATTTTTAGAATCCATAAAATTATTTTTATTTTTAATTAATCCCTCGACCTTTCACTTGGCTTAATTAGAATTGAATTATATAGAAACCTTTTTTCTCAAGCTCTTTTTTCTGAACTAAAATCATTGAGATTAAATTTTAAAAAAAATTTTACTTTTCTTCTAATTTTCTTATTTCTTCTTTTAGAATAGCTCTAATCTTGTAAAAATTCAATGATTTGTCACTTCGCGAAAGCTAAAATTTATCCCCAAGTGTAATTTATAATAAATTAATCTATAACAAAACAGAACGATCGTTCTGTTTTGTTACGCTTGTCCTTGTTTAGAAAAATTCAAGCGAGAATAAAAAAAGGGATGCAAATATCTACAGCACCCTAATTATTTTTTCTATTTTTGTC
Organism: Minisyncoccales bacterium; assembly: GCA_049642725.1. GTDB lineage: Bacteria > Patescibacteriota > Minisyncoccia > Minisyncoccales > JAGMDC01 > JAGLYZ01. Next base: position 22,018 of record JBARPC010000022.1, read on the forward strand.
AAAGTACAACCTCCTTATTTAAGGGATAATCGTTTTAAAAACTCTGTCAACCCCCACACCTAATCTGAATTAGGTGTGGGGGTCAAGATACTAAAACACCCAGCCTTACAGGGCTGGACGGGGTTTACAGATCAAAGTGTTACGTTTAAACATTATCTTGTAACACTAATTGTAACGCTTAATTCAGCATCCGGAGAACAGACAGTAATTCGGCCATTAGTGCTTTTGGCTATATGATAACCGGCTCCATTTGTGGTAGCGCCGCTTGGATCATAAGGTATTGAAACCACATATATCTCATTAGCGGTCAGTACTGAAAGATCAACAAGATCAGTGCAGTCAGCGGCGTCTGTCTTACATATTTCATTTGTCGCGACGCCGGCGCAATCGGCTGATGTAGGAATGCTCGCGGGAAGAGTTCCAGTATTATCAACCGCGTATTGATGCGCTGCGTTCAAAATCGTATTAACATTACTCAAACGTTGTGAATTTCTGCCTTGAGCAAATTGTCTTGCTGGATTAACGGCAACAATAACCACTGCCGCTAAAATGGCAATAAGACCAATCACCAGCAGAATTTCAATCAGGGTAAATCCTTTTTGTTTTTTAGCTAATTGTTTTGACATAAACCTTTTATTTATTATAGCACAATTATTTTTTTATTGCATATTGAGAAATAACCCAACCTTGAGTTTCCTCATCCCTGCCCGCTGTATTGGCGGGTATCTTTATTTTATACCAACTATCTTTCTCTTCTAAGAATGGATAGGCTTCTCCTGGATATACTCTGGTTATTTTAGGGTAGTTTACACCTGGACCTTCCCGCACATTTAACCAACCAGTTGGAGTGTCCTGTATTAATATTTCAGCTGTCTCTTCTATTATATCACTTTTTTCTTCTTCTGGTAATTGTTCTTCTGTTGATATGATAGTGGGTGTCTCATCTTCAGGAGCTTCGACCTTTACCTCGGAAGAGGTCTGTTCCCTTTTGAGACTTTCTCCTGAAATAAAAGATTTATAAATATATTGATAGACAACAAATCCTAAAATAACAAAAGCAATAATTATAAATGATATGACAAATACACGTCTCTTTCTAATGCTAACCACTTTTTTTGTGCTCGGCGTTTGCTGTAATAAATTTATTCCTGCGGAGACTCTGCCAACACCGCGTAAAGCTAACCCGATAACATTAGCAAAAAGAATTGGAGAATATTTTTTTGTTGATAGTTTGTCATTCTTAATCTGCGCAAGCGGATCACCAACTCTCACCTTTCTTTCAAGGTTGATTGCTAAATACTCATCAATCTTAGGTATAAGAGATGAACCGCCAGCTAAAATAATCTCTCCAATTTTCTTATTCGTCTTGTTTTCATAATATCTAATTGCCTCTTTTGTTTCCTTAATTATTTTCTGAAAACTGGCTTGTAAAACAGATAAAACTTTATTGTCAGCTTTTTTATCATCAAAACCAAATGTCCTTTTCAATTTTTCTGCTTCTTCTTCTTTCACATTAAGTTTATCTGTAATTGCTTTTGTAAAATGATTACCCGCAATTGGCATAGTAATTGAATTTTTTAAAACGTTATCCTCGCTAAAAATACTTAAATTCGTAGTTCTGGCTCCAATATCTATTATCATTGAAACTCCATCTTTTGTTTCAGTTTTTTTGGATATCAGCGCCCGCCCCAAACTTATTGATTCAATATCAACAACAACTGGCTCAATGCCTGCTAATTTAACAACCTCAATATATTGATTAACAATCTCTTTTGGCGCAGCTATTTGCAGATTACCTATCTTATCTGTATAAACCTCTTCTATCTGCCAAGGAATAATCTTAAAATCGCCAATGAATGTTTTGGATTCAGGCAGGCTTAAAATTGCTTTCTTCGCTTTTATGTCTTTTAATATCTCCTTTAGTTTTTCAGCGAGTTTCTCTTTTTTGATAATATTGCCATCCTGCACAATACCCTCTTCTAAAATGGCTCTGGCATATGCCAAAACTTCCCTGTTTTTATTTAATTGAAGGACTTCAATAGAATAGTCGCTTATGTCTATTCCGATTATTGGCTGTTTTCTTAAAAAATTGAACATAGGAATTAAAAATCACTTACCTCTTCCCATGAAGTAATTTGCATTGTGGGACTTATTTGCGATACAACAACCCGCACCTTTTTTGTATAATTAGAAACCGTGCTTTGTGTTTGAATTGTTCTATTAAAATTTCCAGACCCATCTATGGCTAAAATATCACAGGATTCTCCATCTACTGGCACAGATTCATTGCCGGTATAATTGAAAGTGCTTTCTAATTTCATCAACGCTTGTTCCGCGCATAAATTGGCCAGCGCAAGCGCCTTGTGCGATTCTTGTCCGCCCAAACTCATATTTGTTTCGCCAATAGAACGTAAAGAAAGACCAATACTTATTGTAAGCACTATCGCGCCGATTATTAATATTGATATAAGGGCAATAAAGCCCTCTTGATTTTTCATCATTTTTCTCTAATGTTAGCTGTGGTATAAAATATTTTTTCAAATTCGTATTCTTGCCTATTTTCCGGATTATTATGTTTAACAGTCATCTGAATTCTCTTTGTTCCAGGCGTGTTAGGATAGGAAATATCAGAAATTTGAAAATCAGTTATTGTAACTTCATTGGTGGTTATTGCTACTCCGCTTTGTAAAAGTGTTCCATCTGACAAAGTAAAAATTGAAGAATCTTGCCCATCTCTAACGACCCGAGCAACTTTTTCCATTGCAAATCTGGCATTCTGGCTCACTTCTTCAATCGCTCCAAGTTTCGCTTTGCCAAAAAACACATTTAAGCCAATGGCTCCAGCCACCAGCAAAACAATCCCGACAATACCGATATAAAGTAAAAATTCTAATAATGTAAATCCTTTGTTGTTCATATTATGGACTAAAACTACAAGTTGATTTTATTGATCCGTCGCTCATTGTGAAAGTAATGCTCAAAGCGGTCCCTGTCATATTTTTACTGAAATCAAGATAATTAATCGGATAACTTCCTCCAGAAGCAAGCGTAAAGTTAGTGATATCAAGTACGTCGCCAGAACTATTATTTCCAGACCAAACCGGACTCCCGTTTATGGCAATCGCGTTTATCTTTGTGCCGCCCGGAGCGCCCATCCAAAAAACGGTCATTTTATCAATAATAATGTCCGAAGCGCCGCTATTTTCAATGGTGATGCCGACTACTTTAGTATTATCGCCTCCATCAATCGCGGCGCCGGCGATATTCACGACCAAACTGTCTGCCTGATTTCCCGGCGGAGGGCCTGCTCCCGGCTCAACCAAAGCGTACTTAGTGCTCCCGTCACTCATTAAAAATTTAATTATAAAGTCAGTTCCCAGCATAGAAGCGTCAAACACAAAGCGGTTAATATCTTTTATGCCTGCATCAGCCGCTAACTCCACATTAGTTATATCAATTTCTGTTCCCGAAGACGCACTACCAGCCGGTCCGTAAACATTTGTGTTGTCAATGCGAATTGTTGTAAGTAAATTACTGTTATCCCACCACAAAGTCATTTGAGCAATCGTAATATCACTGCTGCCGGTATTTTCTATGGTAATACCCTGCAATTGTTTATTAGCTACGGCTAAAGCTGCGTTAGAAATATCAACATTTAATTCACCTGCATTCCCATGTGTTTGATTCCAATCGGTCAAATAATCAGTCAATGTCACAGAATTCTGACGCACTTGGGTAAATTGCCACGTGATTGCACTATCTATTTTTTTTGTATCTACATCAATATCGGTAACGGTGATGACTCGTGTAAATTGGTCTTGCATGTCGGATGTTCCAGAAAATATCCATTTATTACTGGAAAGAACAATGCCGTGCGGACCGGCAGTCAGATTATCAAAATCAGCATCCCGAATAGAACGAGCGGCTTCCAGTCCTTCTTTTGCTAACAAAATTGCTTGTGTCCGTTCAACGCCCTGTCGAGTTGAAACATTGGCGTCCAAAACCAAAAACCCAATTGTCGCAACGCCAACCACAAAAATTGCCATCGCAATCAGCACCTCCATTAAACTTTGCCCCTTTTGTGATTTCAGTGATCTCATTGTCTTTCAATTTTACCTTGAGTATTTATATTAAGCGCTTGGCTATCATTGCCCGAAGTAATAGTTAATGTGCCACTTGGGTTAGGAATACCTGTTAATTTGGCAAAAACCACTTCATCAATGCCGCTCGTGGTAATTCCACTTGATAAAGTAAAGTTCTCATCTTCGCTTGGAACTTCTCCATAAGAACTCCCTTGAAATAAGACATACGAGCCAGATAAAAATTTTACTCCAAAAGCGCTGTCATTTTTTTGAAACATTGCCTGATTTTGGGCACTACGCAGAGTTTCTAAAATGCCGGCTCTTGTCTCGTCTAATATTTGGGTTTGGAAAAAACGAACTCCAACAGGAATAGTTAAAGCAGTAATAAGAATCGCTGCGGCAATAACGATAAGTAATTCTAATAAAGTAAAACCTTTCATATTTACATACTTATACCGCTAGTTAATTCGTATATCGGCATAATTATTGAAAGCGCCACAAACCCTACCATAATGGCTATAAAAACAAGAAGCACTGGCTCAATAATAGTCGGCAGTTTTTTTGTCTTATTTTTCACTTCTTTTGAATAGAACTCAGACAAATAGATAAATGAATTCTCAAGCGTACCGCTTTTCTCGCCAACAGCCACAATATTAATCATATTCTTTGGATATAATTTTGGATAACCCTGCATCGCTTGAGAGAGTGTGGTGCCTGTAGCAACTCTATTTTTAATCTTTTCAATAGATTCCTGATAAAGGATATTTGTGGCAGCTTCACTTGTGATGCTAAGCGACTCGCTTATTGACAATCCGCTCTTAAAGAGCGTTGAGAAAAGTTGAGAAATAAGAGCTAATTGATAATCAATCATAAGGCCGCTCACAAACGGCATCCCGATGTAAATTAAATGAAAAAAACGTTTTACCCGTTTAAGACGGTTAAGTAAAATAAAAGCAATCATAACTCCAATAATTCCGAGAAGAACTAAAAACCAATATTTTTCAACGAAAAGCGAAAAAGCTAAAAGTATTCTTGTTGCTAATGGCAATTCAACTCGGAGCTGATCAAAGAGTGGCACCAGTTTGGGTAAAATATAAACTGCCAGTCCTCCTCCCAAAAGACAAGTTGCTGAAAGCACGAACTTTGGATAAAGTGTGGCGGCTTTAATCTCCTGCTGTAAATCATGGTTGCGCTCCAGCCAATCTGCTAAAAAGGATAGACTTCCTTCTAAAGTTCCGCTTGCCTCTCCGGCCTTAAGTAAACTAATAAAAACATTACCAAATGTTTTTTCTTCTTTGGCAAAGCTTTCTGAAAGAGAGGTGCCCATTTCAAGCTTGCTTTTTACTTTATAAATAACTCTGCTGAACGTTTTTGATTTTGTCTGGTCTGCTAAAGACGCCAAGGCCTCGTTAATCGCAATACCGCTCTTAAGCATTATAGCAAGGTTCTTGGTAAAATCTACTTTTTCTTGCGATGAAATTCTATTAAAAATAAACATACTTAAAAATAGTGTTTCTTTTTAGCAACTTTGTTGAAAATTTTCACAATAACATAAGCACTTAATATTAATAAAAAGGCAAAGACAAAAAGGATTGCTAAAACGACTACAGTAGTCAATATATATTTCGTCGCAATCCACCCTGCTGTGATAAGTAGTATCAATGCTACTACGCCGAATTGAAATGGCGGGTACTGCCAAAATTTTAATCCTACTTCTTTATATTCTTTGAAGGTAAATTCTTTTTTCTCTTCTTTCTCTTCATATGGATATGGATAAGGCATAGAAATGTTTCTTATGTTTTTGTCGCTCTGATTACTTCTTCTAATGTTGTAATACCCTGTAATACTTTTGTTAAGCCGTCAAAAAGCATAGAGGTCATCCCAAGTTCTTTAGCTCTTTTATCAATTATATCTGATGATGCTTTTTGTGTAATAAGAGGACGGATATCTTCAACAACCTCCATCGCCTCAAAAATGCCTATTCTGCCGCTATAGCCGGTATTGCCGCAAGTTTTACATCCGGCTCCTTTATAAAATGTCATTTTTGAAAAATCCTTTTTACCAAAAACTTGTTTGACAATTTTTGAAAGGCGAGATTCCGATTGCAGCATCTTCAAATCCTCTTTGCTCAAACGATAGCTTGCCCTGCATTTTTCACAAATTTTCCGAACAAGCCGCTGTGCCACAACAACATTCACAGATGAAGAAACCAAAAACCCATCAACTCCCATATCCATCAGGCGCGGAAATGTGGTTGCAGCATCATTAGCATGAAGCGTTGAAAGCAGCAAATGGCCAGTCATAGCAGCATTAACAGCAATCTTAGCTGTTTCTTTGTCCCGCACTTCTCCAACCATAATAATGTCTGGATCCTGCCTGACAATTGAACGTAGTCCAGTGACAAAAGTAAGTTTCTTTTTAGGATTTACCTGTGTTTGCTGGATATGCTCTACATTATATTCAACAGGATCCTCAATGGTCATAATATTAACCTCTGGTTTGTTTAAAATCTGCAAAATGGCGTAAAGAGTGGTTGTTTTTCCAGAACCAGTCGGCCCTGCTGCAAGAAGCATACCGTATGGTTTCATTGCAGCTCGCTTTACTTTTTCCAAATCAGCGCCTAAAAGACCTAAATCCTCAAGAGACAATCTCCGTGAACTCTCTGTTAAAAGCCGCATAACGACATTCTCTCCATTAGTAATCGGCATCACTGATACCCGAACATCAAATCGGGCGTCACCGACTTTATAATCAAATCGGCCGTCTTGCGCGGCCGCATGTTCGTCAGTGCGTAATTTAGCCATTATTTTAACCCTAAAAACAATCTTGTCGTGAAGTTCCTTTGGATATTCAACTACTTCATGTAATACTCCATCAATGCGGAAACGCACGGAAACGCTCTTTTCTAGCGGCTCTATGTGAATATCCGAAGCTCGGTTGTCATGAGCGTATTCTAAAAAAAGATTGACTAATTTGACTATATTTTCCTCCCCAGTAGCAGAACGTAGCTCGCTACCGGGCTTCGCATTCTGCGGATTTGTTTTCAAATCCTGAATAAGATTTTTAACTTGAACTCCTAAGTCGCTTTTGTAATATTTCAGCGCTTCCTTAATGCCCAATGGAGTAGCGTAGTATATTTCTATATTTTGTCCTGTTTTGCGCTCAAGCAGCTTAATAAATTCATAATTATCGGGATTAAACGCAGCAAGTTTCAGCTTATCTTTCGTGCGTTCAAAAACAACAGCTTGTTGAGAACGAACTACAACTTCAGGAATAAAAGCCAATAAATCATCAGTAATTTTTGTTTTTTTTAAATCAATAAAATGATAATTAAACCCATCAGCAATCGTTCTGCCAAGATCCTCATCTTGTATTAGGCCTTTTTCCACCAGTAATCTTTCCAATGGAATCTTCCTTTTTTCCGCCTCTTTTACCGCGATCTCAAAATCAGCCACGTCTATGTGGCCAGGACCAACTAATAATTCTTTTAATTTTTCGTTTGTAATTTTCATTTCTTTTTAGCGATATAAAACTTCACTTTTTCTATTACCTCTTTCATTGAAAAATCTGTTTTAATCAAATAATCTACTGCGCCAAGCGCCTTGCCTTTTTCAACATCCGAATCTTGGCCTAAGTTAGAAAGAATAACTACAGATATTTTTTTCAAATCGTGATCCATCATTTTTATCTCTGACAAAACCTCAAAGCCGTTTTTAATTGGCATAATCAAATCAAGCAAGATTAAATCAAGCGCTTCTGACTTTATTTTATTCACTGCTTCCACGCCATCAGAAGCAATAATCACCTCAAAACCAGCCCGTTCAAGCCCGTCTTTATAAGCGCGGGAAATAAACTTATCATCTTCTGCTAATAAAATCCTGCCCTGTGCCTTTTTAATTTTTTTATTGTTTATCATATTCTTTATTGATTGAGATGATTAACCTGCCAATCCATCCTCTCATTTCTTCACTTTCATGCCCATAATCGGAAGGGAAATATAAAATGTGGAGCCCTGATTTTTTCCTTTGGATTCAAACCAAACTTTTCCTCCAGAGGACTCTATAATTTTCTTTACTGTGTAAAGCCCCAGCCCAGTCCCTTCGGTTGTTAATTTAATAGCATCATCCGCCCTGAAAAACTTTTCAAAAATCTTTGGCTGTACTTCTTTGGAAATTCCTATTCCGCTGTCTCTAACGCTTATTAAATAATCTTTCTCGCCTCTTTTTTTTAGAACTACAACAATGTTGCATCTATCTTTTGGTGAATATCGAACAGCGTTGGTAATTAAATTGCTAATCACCTGTCGCATTAAATCCGGATCAACTTGAATCGTGGAAAGTTTGCCTTTTGGTTTTCTAAAAACAATTTTAGGATTGCATTCTTTTTTGTCTGAAAGAACAAATTCATCAATAATTTTTTGTATAAAATCTCTTATTTGAACTGTTTTTGGTTCTATTCTAAGCCGCCCTGTGTCTAACCGCGAAATATTCAAAAGGTCATTAACTAATTTGATCATTCTTTCCGTGGATTCTCCAACATTGCTAATATAATCTTTTTGGGAAGCGTTTAATTTCCCTACTTCTTCACTCGCTAGCATTTCTATGAATAATTTTATTGCAGTCAATGGTGTGCGCAATTGATGCGAAGCAACAGACACGAACTCTGTTTTCATTCGGTCTATTTCTTTCAGGTGGGTAATATCATGCAAAAGAAGAGCGCCGCCAATAATTTTTTTTTCATAATCATGAACCGGGGTTATAAAAATTTCATAGGCAAATCGGGCTAAATTTGCCTCCGCGACTTGAGCAACATTACCAGTTTGCAAGGTTTGCTCAATTTGTTTATCAATATCAGCTTCTTTAAATAACTTGACAAATTCTGAAAGATAAAAACCTTGAGCTGGCAAGCCAGTCATCTTCTGCGCCGCTGGATTGGACAGAGTTACTCTTTGGTTAAGGTCAAACATTATTAACCCATTGCTTAAACTTTCTACAAGAGACGCGATTCGCGATTGCTCTGATTCCAAAAGCTGGCGCAGGCGCGAAATTGTGCTGGCGGTTGCCACGGCCATAGTGTCTATCAAGGCGACATTCTGCTTGATAAATAATTTCGGTTCCCCGGAAGATACATTTAATATCCCAAGCAATTCATTGCTAACCATAAGCGGTCTTGAGTAAAAAGAGCTCGGTGTTAATGTGCTGGCATCGTCTCTTAACCCGCCTAAAACTTCAAAATTAAATTCAGAATGAATCCATTTCATTAAATCTTTATTGCCCGATACTTCTTTTGGCAAGAGTTCAAGTGAATGAACCATATCATTTTTCACGCTGTCAAGATAAGTTTTACCTACAGTGCCAGTCGCATACATATACATCGTATTTGAAGGCTTGGCAGGATCGGGAGGAGTGATAATAAAAGAAAAATTAGCGGAAGGCGACATTGTCTTTTTAAGCGCGCTTATTAATCTGTTAAAAACGGTGTCTATCTTTAAACTATCTCCAAGCTCCTGCACAAGCTCTTTTAATATGTCCAGGTCGGCATATCTTTTTTGCAGTAACTGATAGGAAATTTGCAATTCTTTAATAAGAGCTGACCAAAGATCATCTTTTAATAAAAGTCCTATTATCTCCTCTTTTTTTTCAGCTACTGGCAAACCATCTAAATTTGTCTTTTTAAACGCCTGATAAGCTACTTCTACTTGTGAATCTATTGAAATTGGCTTAATTTTTTTAATATAGATATCCGCAATAAGTCGATTAGAGTCTTGACCGCTTAATTCATTTGAAGTAACCAGTCCGCAGAATTTATTTTTATCAAAAACAAATGCATACCCTTTAGGAGTTTTCTTTATTTTTTGGGAAACACTTTTTACATTTTCAAACAAAGAGATTTTCAAAAAATCTCTTATCACAATATTTTTTACTGTTAGTATTTTAGAGCTGATAACTTTTCTTGGTTTTTATTACAATCTCAAGCCGAAACTTTAGCATATCTTTGGAGCACATTCCTGGCCTTATTTCTTCCTTAATAAAATCAACTAATAATTTTTCAGGCACCATTCTTAAAATACAATTTTTTACTATCATTGCCTCAAGAATATCGTCATCCTGAAAAGAAATTACTGTATAATTTCCTTGAGACATAAATTCTACTGCCTGTTCCATTGCTTTTGTCCCTATTGGCGCTTCTCTGCCAATTATTAACACATCTTGTAGGGGCGGTACCTCAAAACTTGATAAAGTTGAATCAAGCTCTATAATTTTTTTTGCTTTAGATTGTTTTTTAATGTTTTCTTCTTCCATATTTATTATTATGTTGCTTTAAATCTAATTATAACCATAAGGCTGGTAAAACCTCGACCTATCTTTATTTTAACTCTTTTTGCTCCTACTTACACTATTTACTTTTATCACTCTTTATAATCTTCAAATCTTGGTTTTGACCTCAACTAAGCCAGAGGTTAATTCAAAGGTAACTGAACGACCGCAGTTCTCGCCGGTATCCGTAGCCACAATTTTTATTCCTTCTTTTTCAAGATTGTTTTTAGCAGCTTCAATATTCTTAAGACCAATAGAATCCGGGTTTTTATCAAATACTTTGAACATACTGGCTCCGCCCACGATCTTTGCCTCTAATCGGGATTTTCTGGCTCCTAATTTTTCTAAAGCGCTAATCATAGCGTCAATCGCGCCATCAACAAAACGCAAAGGATTATCCGTATTCTTGTTTATGCTCTCTGCTAATACTGAATGAGCCATTGCCCCGACCTTTTTGGAAGAATCATAAAGAGTAATAACAACACAAGACCCGATGCCGTTTGATCTAAGAATACGGTCATTTGAGGCGGCTTTCATATCGCCCATAGCTACATCTATTATTTTTGGCTCGTTATTATGCATACAAAATTTACTTACTCGTTTATAAGCCCCCCCGAGGTCATTTTTGCTCCTCCTGATATTTTTTTCAGCGATTTCAAAATTTTATTGGCTGACTCTATATCTAATAAAAGGATAAAATAAGCGCTGATTTTTTCTGTGCCTTCTGCTGTTGTTGTCCCCATTTCAAAATCAATCTCAAAAGCCATTACTTCTTCAATATCTCTTTTAGCAAATTTTGCCAAAACAAAATCCATCGTTGCCTTCAACATATCCGTGGCAATATCAGGGATAGATTCTACCATGTTGATATGGAGATAATTAGAGACGGCAGAAAGAAATGAGCCAGCAATAATATTGCCTGACTCTTTGATCGCCGACTTGTCAAGCTCATTTAATTGGACAGTTGCATGAAACTTTCTTTTGGCAAGAAAATCAGCCACATTGATTGCTGATTGATGGGGGTAAATAAGCATAATATTTCCAATCACCTCCCCGGTAATTTCCATAATCACCGTGGTCACCATATCTTCGGGAGAACCGATAATTTCTGATATTTTTTCAATTGGCGTTGCGCGCGCTGCCAGCGCTTTTACCTCAACGTCCTGGTTAATTAATTTTGAAAGGGATTCTGAAGCGTTCTTCGCTCCATTATGAGACATTTTTTCTAATGCTCCTATGCCTTCTTTTGTAAGTTGATATTGCGCATCCATATTTTTAGTAAATTCTAAATTCTAATTTCTAATTTTTGTTCGACCTTTTATACTTCAATCAAATTAAAGTGGCAACATCAAGTATCAACGCTGGATGTCCGTCCCCCAATATAGTGATTCCCGCAAACCCTTTATTTTGTTTCAAGATTCCGGTTAAAGGTTTAATAACAATATCCTGTTCGCTCACAAGTTTATCTACTACCAAGCCAAAAATGGGTTTTTCTTCCTCCCTGCCTTCGCTTGTTACGATAGGTTTCTTAATTATTACCACCAACTCTGACATTTGACCTTTGACCTTTGTGTTTTGACTTTCTTTTTTTGCCAATTGTAAATTGTTACGCGCTAATTGTTTCAGATTGAATAACTTGTTCAATCTGATAAGGGGTATATCCTTTTCTTTCACTATTGCCACCTCTCTATCTAACGCTTTTTTAATTAACTCGCGCGGCACCTTCACCGACCTATCAACATTTGTTATGGGTATGGCGTATATTTCCTCTGCCACTTTTACAAGCAGGGCTTGAATTATCGCAATAGTAAGAGGAAGTTGCAAGATAAATTTTGTTCCCCCTTCTTGATCTACAATGGGCGATTCTACTGATACTGTTCCTCCCAGAGATTCTATCCCTAATTTAACAATATTAAGACCAATGCCTCTGCCTGATGTTTCAGTAACATTTTTACTGGTTGAAAGTTCTGGATGATAGATAAGATTCATTATTTCTTCTTTTGTCAGCCGCTCTGCTTGTTGCGCGTCTATTATCCTTTTTCTTTTTGCTGCTTCTTTTATGGCTTCTATGTCTAAAACATTGCCGTCGTTTATAACCTCAATAATAACAAAGCCCTTTTCCCGTTTAGCTTTAAGTTGAATCTTGCCCGTGGTCTCTATTCCGTGATCAACCGCATTGCGCAAGAGATGAATCAATGGTTCTCCGATTTTATCAATTACAGTCCTGTCAAGCTCAATCTCTCCGCCCTCTATTTCTAAATCCGCGCTTTTTTTCTCTTTGTTGCACAAATCTCTTACCATTCGCGGGAAACGGTCAAAGATTTGGCCAAGAGGAATCATTCGCGCCTGCATTACATTGTATTGTATATCAGAAACAAGCCTGCCAAGCATATCAATAGCAACTGGTAATTCTTCGTATTTCTTTTTTACCAATATCTCAGAAAGCCGCATTCTATTAACCAACAATTCTTCAGATAAATTCATAAGAGAATCCAGTGTCTTGATATCAACTTTGATTTCTTCTAATGCCTGGATTGCCTCCGGTCTTTCGGCAAGGGCCGCGCCTTCTGGCATATCGTGTGTTTTTAAATCTTCCTGTTTTTTTGTTATTTCCTCCAGTTTTTCAATTACAGCAACAGTATCTAATTCAGAGCGTCCGGCTTTAATTTCCTGCAAGCTCTTATCAATCAAGTCAAAAGCAATAAAAAGAGCGTTGCTGTTGGAAGAAGAGAATTGCGATTTGCCGGACCTTACTCCGTCAAAAATATCCTCAATAGCATGAGATAATTGCGACATTTGCGTATGCCCCATTGCCGCGGCAGAACTCTTAAGTGTATGAGCCGCTCTCATTAATTCAGAGGCCGATTTTTTATCATTTGGCTTCTTCTCTATCTTGAGCAAAGAATTATTAAGAACTTCCAAATTTTCTTTGGCTTCGCTTACGAACATTTTTAAGTATTTTTTTTGATCCTTCATATTGTTTACCTTGCTAATAGCTCAAGTATTCTACGCGCTATTTTATCCACTGATAGAATAGCGCGAACTGCGCCAGTCTCTATCGCGCGTTTTGGCATACCAAAAATCAGAGAAGATTCTTCGTCTTGAGCAATGGTCGCGCCGCCAGCTTCATTAATCGCGCTTATCCCCTCCGCGCCATCCTGACCCATACCAGTTAATATCACCCCAATAGCATTGTCTTTGTACTCTTTTGCGACTGATTTCATCAACACATTAATTGAAGGTCTTAAATTATCTACTGGTGATTCTTTTGTCAATTTAATGACTCCAATTTTTATCCCTGTCTCAGAAGCTTTTGATTTCACCCTCATATGCCAACTACCGGGAGCGACATAGGCAATTCCTTTTTTAATAATTTCCCCCTGTTCCGCCTCTTTGACTTGAATGTCGCAAATTGAGTTTAGACGTTCGGCAAATAATTTGGTGAAAAACTTGGGCATATGCTGAACAATAAGAATAGCTGAAGGAATATCTTGCGGAAACTGTTTAAGAATCAATTCCAATGTCTGCGGTCCGCCAGTTGACGCTCCAATCACGACAGCCTTATCTAATAAGGGAATCTCTTTGCCGAAAATAAGCTTTTTTGCTTTTTTGCGAATAATCTCTTTAAGTTTGGCAATGTCTATCAAAGAAGCGGCTTTGACTTTCTTGATAATCTCATACTTTATCTGTCCAATATCCCAGGATATTGGACCGGACGGCTTTAAAACATAATCCACTGCTCCCTCTCTCAATGCCTGTAATGTTATTTCAGCGTCTTCTTTGGTGAACGCGGAAAGCATTATTACCGCCGCGGGACTCTCTCGCATAATATGACGCAATGTCTCTATGCCATTCCATCCCGGCATTTCATAATCTAAGGTAACTGCCTTGGGTCTTAATTCCTTTATTTTTTCCAAACCTTGTTTACCGTTCTTAGCCGTTCCAATAACTTTAATTCTCGCGTCTGATTCAAGCAGTTCGGTTAAAAATTTCCGCATAAAGAAACTATCGTCTATTATTAAGACAGTAATTTTATCAGACATATATTTAATTTTTCAGTTATCCCAAAACTTTTTTGACTATCTCAATAACCTTTTCATTCTCAAAGGGCTTGACAATGTAATCTATAGCGCCAAGATTCTTTGCTTCGTTCACCATTTTTTCCTGTCCGACGGCAGAGATAACAATAATTTTTGCTTTTTTGCCAATCTTTTTTAACACTTCCATTCCATCAACTTCCGGCATAATAATATCCAGCAACATTAAATCCGGTTTTTCCGTCTTAAACTTTTCCAACGCCTCTTTGCCATCCGCAGATTCAATAATCTCGTAACCTTCTCCTTTAAGAATATCCTTGAGGTTGATCCTCATGAATTGCGAATCGTCTGCGATTAAAATTTTAGCCATAGATTTGTTTGGGCCGCAACCCCTTAATCATTTTTCTTCTTCGGATTTTTCTTGAAGCTCCTCGACTTTTTCCTCTGGCTCCTTGGGTTCTTCTTTGCTTGGCGCTGGACTTTGCTTTGAATTTGCATCCTGAAAAGCAGGTTTAACTCCTTTTATTCGCTCTTTCGCTAATTCTTCTATTTTTGCTTTATGTTCAGCTTTGGTCTCTTCTGTTTCTTCCTGCTTGTCTGTAACCCGACGAGTTTGAGCAATCTTTGCTTGCTTGCCTATCAACTGCGATAGCTCAATTAAGCCCTTCTCTTCAAAAACCTTTGCAAAATCAAGCAGAATAATAAGTCTGTCCTCTAATACCACGATGCCTTTAACATACTCAGCGTGAATTTTTTCAGAAATAATCGCGGGCGCCTCTTCTATTGATTCTTTGGGAATTCTTAAGACCTCTGTTACTTCATCCACAATAGCCCCAAAAGTGCTGTTTCCAATTTCAGTAAGAAGAACATGAAGACTCTTCTTTTTTGACTCGCGCTCCAAATTAAAACGTTCTTCCATATCCATCACCACCACAATCTTGCCTCGCACATTAATAATTCCTTCAATAAAATTTGGCGAATTAGGAATCGGCGTAACTTCGGGCACCCGCAAAATTTCACGAACTCCTGAAATATCAACAGCGTATTCTTCTTTGTCAAGTTCAAAAATAACAAGCTGAACAAGTTCTTTTGCTTCTTCTTCCGATTTTTGAGCCTCAGGAGTTTTAGCCACCTCTTTTTCTATGACCTCTTGAGTTGTTTGATTTTTTATTTTAGCCATAAATTTATGTTTTTATACTTTCTCCCGAAGCTCTTTTTCTGCCTCTTCCTTAACTGCGGCTTTGCGAGTTCGACCTAATCCCCGCTTCGCAGCAGCTTCTTCTTTATCTCTGCCCTTTTCCATTGCTAATTCCTTTTTTTCTTTCTCTACTTTTTGCATTTCTTCTTCTAATTCTTTTCGTTCTTGAGCAATTTTTTCCCTGATATTTTCAGATTTTTCCCGCTCTTTTGCCAATCCTTCTTCTACAGAAGCAGCCATTTTTAGCGAAGCGTCTTTCTTTTGCTCAACTGTTTCAGCCGCTTTTTTTGCCGCGCCAATCAACGCTTGAAGTTCTTTAATGACTTGGGCAAGATCATCGGTTTGTTTAACAACCGCGTCCACTGCTTGAGTCTGCTTTTGAACCGCGCTGGTTGATTGTTGGGCGCCGGCCGCGTTTTGCTCGGCAGAAGTAGCCACTTTTTCCAATGCCTGAGTTAAATTCTTGCCAAATTCAGTTTGCTGCTGATTGGCTGTTGACATTTCCTGGACTCTGCTAGATATATCTTGAGCGCCAGCCGTAATTTTGTCCAAAATAGACAACGCCTTATTGACAATCTGGGTACTTTCTGTAACCTGCTTCGCTCCTGTGTCTAAACTCGCTACTGACGAAGCAGCCGCTTCTTTCATAGCTTTTACCACCCCGCCCATCTTATCAACATTCTTGGTCGCTTGTTCAGCTAATTTTCTTGTCTCGTCGGCAACCACGGCAAAACCCCGTCCGGCTTCTCCAGCTCTTGCCGCTTCAATAGCTGCGTTTAAGGCTAATAAATTAATCTGATCAGCCACATCTCTGGTTAAACCAACAATTTCAGTTACTTGATTCGCTTTATCATCCACATCTTTTACTATGTCAGTGTTCTTTTGAACAATCTCATCAATAGATTTAAGCCGCTCTCCGGCGGTCTGTCCCGCTTTTGTGCCTTCAGCCGCCAATTCAGAGGTTTGAGCAGTGCTTTCGGCTGTTTCGCGGGCGCCAATAGCTGTCTGATCCAAAGATTGCGACAACTCAACCATTGTCTTAGAATTTTCCTCGGCTAATTGAGATTGGACAGCTGATGTCTTTGATGTTTGGTCAACTACAGTAGAAAGCTGTTGAATGGTAGTGGTTAATTTTTTGCCGTAATCTATCAGGGTTTGATTAGCGGTGACAACCCTATTAACCCTATCTTGCAGCGCTTTTGAAGTTCCGCGAACAAGCCAAAAAGCTAAAATTATGCCAGCCAAAATAGTTACTGCTAAAACAATTATTTCAACCAATTGAGCTGTCTTGGAAGACGACTCCGCTGATTTGTTAGCAGTGTTTATTTCAGTAATATTTCCCTCCACTACTTTTCTAATAGCGTCATCCATGTCTGCGGCTAAAACATTAGAGCTAGTTTGGGTAAGCTCTCTAGCTTTTTCAATATCTTCTGCCCTGTAGGCAGCCTCAATCTCAGCAAAACCCGCATAATAAGCAGTCACTTTCTCTTTAAGCGTGTTAAGAAGCCTGGTTTGCTCTTCTGTTCGAGATGTTTCTAATGCTGCCTCAATATCTTCGTCAATTTCTGCCCTTAACTGATTATGTTCGCTTTTATATTTTTCTAATCCAGTTAAAGCAAAGTCTTTCTCAGCTCTCACCATCCTATAAATTTTCAGATTGGCTTCGTGGGCTAAGATGGTCTGGGTAGCTCTAATAAACAAACCGCTGGCGTCTTTTTGATAATTATTCACTGCCCAAAGCGCGACTACCCCAATTAGGCTGGCGAAAACGATTAGAAGCACCACAACCGTGGCAATTCTACTACCAACTGTTTTTAATAATTGCATAATTTTCCCTCCGGAATTTAATTCCGAGCGCATAAAAATTATTTATGTGTTTCGGTAAACTAAAATTCCTTTTTTAATCTAATTTTTAATTTAATAAAATTCTACTTTTTTACTAAGTGGATTCGACCTTTTTGTTCCTACAAATATCAAATTGTGTGATTGAATGGAATGTTGCATAATTTCGATTTTGTCTTCAGTTTGTTTTCTATTTAGGCGGGGGCGGGCTCTATTCAGCCCTCTTAGTATATCGCGAAGGGCTGGCGCAGACCTACCCCCTCCTAAATAGAAAACAAAAAACGCAGTCAAAAAATCTAATTTTCTAAATATAAAATATAGATTTGACTGCGCTTTTATGTTTTTATTTGTAGTTAATACTATGTCATATAATTCATAAAAAAATTGAAAAAATAAAAAATCCTTCACTTAAAAAGCGAGGATACAATTTTTTGCGCAAAAAATTTTCCTTTAAGGAAAGATTAGAGAGAGAGAGAGAGACGAAATAGCGCCCAAAGTCATTTTATTCTCTCCAAGAAGCTTAATTGATTGTTTGATTATTGAATCAAGATAACGCGTTTCCATATTAATTGTAATATATCATCAAATTCAATTATTTTTTTATTTTTTAAATCCAACAAAAACCTTGTCAAGTTATTGTATTATTATACAACAATAACATTAGACAAACAACACACAAAGCTGTGGATAACTTTTTATTATTTTGGGATTTGACCCTTGCGGGGCTTTAGTTTTATTTTAAGCTGTTTTTTATCATCCGTATTTGGGCCAGCAGCACTTTTTATATTTTTTGCCGCTGTTGCAGGGACAAGGATCATTTCTGCCGATTTTTTTTCTATGGCTTAAAGGCCGAGCAGAAGAAGCTCCTGACGCAGAGCTTGAAGGACGGCTGAATTCCAGTCCTGGACTAGAAACAGCTTTTTCTTCCGGCTTGGTTAAGCTCACTCTTAAAAGGGTCTCAACAATATTTGCTTCAATCATATCTAAAAGCTGACGAAACATCTTATGCCCCTCGTTTTTATATTCCACCAAAGGATCCTTTTGCCCATAAGCGCGCAAGCGCACAGAATCGCGCAGATATTCCATATTTTCCAAGTGATCCATCCACATAAAATCTAAACTCCGCAAAGAAATAATTTTCTCCACTTTTCTCATATTTTCCCCGCCAATTTCTTTTTCTTTTTTTTCATAATCAGCTTCTGTTTTCCCTTGTTTTTTAACCATTTCCATGATTTGAGCCTTGAGCTTTGCGTTTTGGGACTTCTCAAGAATCTCTCTCCGCTTTTTATAAATTACCTCCCTGTGCTTATTTAAAACATCATCATAATCTAATAAGTGTTTTCTTAAATCAAAATTCATTCCCTCAATTTTCTCCTGCGCTGATTCAATCACTCCAGAAATCATTTTGGCTTCAATCGGCTGGTCTTCTGGAATTTTCAGCATTTCCATCATTTTCTGAATTCTCTCTCCGCCGAAAATCCTCAATAAATCATCCTTTAACGAAACAAAGAACTGAGAAGAACCAGGATCGCCTTGCCTTCCAGACCTGCCCCTAAGCTGATTATCAATTCTCCTTGCCTCATGCCTTTCTGTCCCAATAACGCAAAGACCATTGCTTTTAATAACTTTTTCTGCCAACTCTTTATTAGGGGGATTACCGCCTAAAATTATATCTACTCCCCTTCCAGCCATATTAGTAGCAATAGTCACTGCCTTATATCTGCCTGCCTGGGCAATAATTTCTCCTTCTTTCTGGTGATGCTTGGCATTTAAAATCTGATGAGGAACACCTTCCATGTCTAATAGCTTTCCAAGATATTCATTTTTCTCAATAGAGGTGGTGCCAACCAAGATTGGCTGGCCCGTTTCATACCTTTTCTTAATCTCTGACACAACTGCCTTAAATTTTCCGCTTTCTGTTTTGTAAATTCTATCAGGCAATATCTCACGAATCATTGGCCTGTTTGTTGGTATAATCACTACTTCCAAGCTATAAACCTTGTCAAATTCTTCTGCTGAAGTGGCAGCTGTTCCTGTCATTCCAGATAGCTTTCTATAAAGCCGAAAATAATTTTGAAAAGTAATTGAAGCTAATGTTTTTGATTCGGGCTGGACATCTACTCCTTCTTTTGCCTCAATTGCCTGATGCAGACCTCCGGAATAACGTCGGCCAGGAAGTAGACGGCCGGTAAAATCATCAACAATAATAACCTGACCTTCTTTCACCACATAGTCCTTATCTTTTTTAAAAAGGGCTTGGGCGCGCAGGGACTGTTCCAAATGATGCAGATATTTAATGCCTTTTTCTTGATAAATATTTTCCATGCCCAAAATTTTCTCTATTTTCTCAATTCCTGGTTCAGTAAGAGTAACTGCTTTCATTTTTTCATCAATTTCATAATCAGTTTCTTTGTTTAATTTTGGAATAATACTGGCAAACTCTGAATACATTTTTGTGGCTTCTATATCAGGAGCTGAAATAATTAAAGGCGTTCTGGCTTCGTCAATTAAAATTGAGTCAACTTCATCAATAATGGCAAAATTGAAATCGCGCTGGACCTTATCTTTTAACTCATAAACCATATTATCCCTTAAACAATCAAAACCAAACTCATTGTTAGTGCCGTAAGTAATATCTGCCTGATAGGCCTCTTTTCTTGAACATGGACGCAAGTAGATATCAACTACTTTAAACCCGCCTAAAGTATCCCGTTCTTTATCCCGCTCCGAACTTCGTTCGGTCCGGGGGATTTGGGATTTGGGATTTTCTTGTTGGTAATCAGAATCATAGATGTATGCAGTATCATGGACTATGCACCCGACTGACAACCCAAGAAGATTGTATATTTGCCCCATCCAGACCGTATCTCTTTTGGCTAAATAATCATTAACTGTTACCACATGAACTCCTTTGCCGGTTAAAGCATTTAAATAAATTGGCAGAGTAGAAGCTAATGTTTTTCCTTCTCCAGTTTTCATTTCCGCAATTTTGCCTTGGTGCAAAACAATGCCGCCAATTATTTGAACATCAAAATGCCTTTGGTTTAAAGTTCTTTTTGCTGTCTCTCTCACTAAGGCAAACGCTTCAGGCAAAGCATCATCAAGTGTTTCGCCTTGCTTGATTTGTTTTTTAAGTTCTTGTGATTTATTAAAAAGTTCTTTATCAGAAAAATCCTTGAATTGCGATTCAAGGTTATTTATCTCCTCAACAAGGGGTTGAATGTTTTTTAAATATTTCTCATTAGCATCGCCAAAGAGTTTAGATAAGATTTTCATAATAATCTAATTTTAATATTTTTTTCAAAAAAAACAACCCCTCCTTTTGCGCAAGCGCGAAAAGGAGGGGGTGAGAAGAATTTATTTCTTCTTCTTTTTCTTCTTTTTTTTAGCCATCTTAATTATCTTAAAATCACATTTTGCGATTTTAAGAACAGCTAGTTTCATCTAAGACAAACATTCGACTTATATTTGCCCGCCCGCCAAAATTTTTTAAAAATTAAACGGACAAAAAATTCAAAGAAAGAATTTATTACTTTATTTTTTCATTTTAAAAATGTTTGTCAATGTGGAAAACTCAAAAACCCAAATACTCAATTTCTTCTTTCAGTTCAATACCGAATTTTTGTTTTACTTCTTTCTTTGCTAAATTGATCAATCTTAAAACATCTCCTGACTTTGCCCCTCCTAAATTGACAATAAAGTTGGCATGTTTTTCAGAAATTTGCGCCCTGCCGGCTTTCTTTGCTTTTAATCCGCATTTCTCAATCAGCCAGCCAGCAGGATGTTTCTTGGGGTTTTGGAATATAGAACCAGCTGAAGGAAAATCCAAGGGTTGATTGTCTTTTCTCCATTTTAGGTTTTCCATTACTCTCTTTTTAATTTCTTTTTTATTCCCTTTTTTCATTTCAATTTCTGCTGAAAGAATAATTAAATTTTTATTATGTTTAAAAATACTATCTCTGTATTTAAATTTACAATCTTTTTTCTTAAAAACTTTTGTCCCCCAAATCTTTCGAGGCCGAACCTCGAAAGATTCTAGAACTGTTACGGTTCTGATTATATCTCCTATTGTTTGCTCAAAGGCGCCGGCATTTCCTCTAATGGCGCCTCCAACTGTGCCTGGAATTCCTATCGCCCACTCCATACCAGTTAGTCCTTTCTCCGCTGTTTTGGAAACTAATAAAGATAAAGGCATTCCAGCTCCAGCAATAATTTTATTTTTTTGAAAATTGAAAATTGAAAATTGAAAATTAATAACCAGCCCATCATATCCTTTATCACTCACTAACAGATTGCCTCCGCCTCCTAAAATAAAAAAAGCGATACATAACTGCTTTGCGGCCTTAATTGCTTTGATTAAATCATTTGTAGTTTTGGCAATATAAAAATATTTTGCCGGCCCGCCAATGCCAAAAGTAGTGTAATTTTTTAAAGAAATATCTTTTTTAACCCCGGTCAATTTTTTTTGAATATTTTTATAATCTTGCATTTTAAGAAAAGCCGGGAGTGTTGACTCCAATTCTAAGTCTTTAGTGAGTGCTTCCTCCCGGCCATTTTTATTATAGCAAATTTTTAGGAAATATGCTAAGATTAAAAAATGGCAAAGATTAAAAAAACAAAAATTATTTTTTTCATAAGCATACTGTTCTTCCTTTACATACCTTTTTCTAGTTCAGCTATTTTCTTGGGCGAAAGACAATCTTTTTTTGTTGATTCTTCTTATGACTTATCTGAAAGAAAACAAATATCAGCAGTTCTTCAAAGAATAGGAAAAGAAATCTATTTTTATATTGAAAGCGATTATTGGGACTCATTAAACAAAGAGGAAAAAAACAAGATAAAAACATCTTTTGAAAGCTTAGATAATGAATTCCATAAAAAAATATATCCGACCTTAACTTCTTTTTACGGCTCTGAATGGAAACCTGGCATTGACCATGACAGCCGCCTTACACTTTTAGTCCATTCTATGACCGAAGAAACAGGAGGTTATTTTAGAAGCGCTGACGAATATGAAATACTACAAGTTCCGCATTCAAATGAAAGAGAAATGGTTTATCTTAATACTCTTTACATTACTGACCCAAGGGCTAAAAGCTTATTAGCTCATGAATTCACTCATTTAATTACTTTTTATCAAAAAAACATCAAACAGGAAATAGAAGAAGAAACATGGCTCAACGAAGCCAGAGCAGAATACGCCCCTACTTTGCTTGGTTATAACAGCAATCTGGAGGCAAGAGTAAAAATTTTCTTGAAAAACCCGATTGATTCCATTACAGAATGGAAAAATGACTCTGCTGACTACGGCGTTCTTAATATTTTTACCCAATACTTGGTTGAACAGTATGGCATACAAATTTTAACAGATTCAATGAAGATAGAAAAAAAGGGTATAAGGAGTTTAAACGAGGCCTTAAAGAAAAACGGATATGAAGATAACTTTTCTAATGCTTTTACTAATTGGACTATTACTGTTTTAGTTAATGATTGTAATTTAGGAGAGAAATATTGTTATAAGAACAAGGATTTAGAAAACCTGAAAATCACTCCCTCTCTTAATCTTTTGCCACTCAATGGCAAAAGCAATTTAGGATTTACGCAGACCACTAAAAACTGGGCTGGTAATTGGTATAAATTTATTGGCGGAGATGGAAATTTAAAAATAAACTTTATAGGTAATCCGGAAAATGTATTCAAAGTGCCTTATGTCACAAAAAATTCTTCGGGGAAACACAATATTGACTTTTTTCAATTAGACGAAAATCAAAGAGGAGAAATTTACATCTCGGATTTTGGCGAAGACATTGTCTCTGTTACTATTATACCCTCAATACAAAACAAAATATCCGGGTTTTTAAACCCTGAACCAAGTTCTCCTTTTTTTTGGGAAGCATCTACAACTGCCATTGAAGAAAAGGAAAAAGAAGAAAGCTCTAACTTTTTTGAAAAACCAATCACAGAAATGACTAAAGAAGAAGTTGTCTCTAAAATTACTCAAATCCAGAATATCTTAAGCCAGCTTCAAAACCAGCTTGCCAAACTTAATGGAGAAAACAGCCAAGAGAACAAGGAAGACATTAGCTGCCAAAAATTTGAAGAAAATCTCTTTTATGGAATTAGCAACGATTCCAGAGTTTATTGCCTTCAAGAATTCCTAACATCGGAAGGAAAAGAAATTTATCCTGAAGCATTAGTAACAGGAAACTTTCTCAAGCTAACCAAGGCGGCAGTTATCCGGTTTCAGGAAAAATACAAAGAAGAAATTTTGGCTCCTTTGGGATTAGAAAAAGGAACCGGTTTTGTCGGTCCCCTCACTATAAAGAAAATCAATCAGCTTTTAAGCGCTTAAAATGTATTTTGTTCATCCCCAAATAGCATTAAATAAGAAGAATTTTAAAAAAATATTCTTTTCTTTTTTTCAAACCCCTGATTTAGAAGCTTTAAATAAAAAGCTTGCTTTTTATTTTCCAAAAAAACAAATTATCTTCACTGATATGGGAAGGTCGGCTTTCAGGATTATGATTGAAAAAATGAATTTAAGAAATACTGAGATGCTCTTCCCTGCCTATATTTGTGATACTTTCTTTCCTATTTTTAAAAGATATAATATTAAACCCATTTTTTTGGATGCTGACATTAAAACTTTTAATATCAAAATTGAAGAAATAGAAAAGAAAATCACTCCGCAAACAAGCTCTATTTTTGTGTCCCATATTTACGGCCTGCCTAATAATATAACAAAGATTGTATCCATTGCTAAAAAGCATAATTTAAAAGTCATTGAGGACTGCGCCCATAGTTTTGGAATTAAAAAGGGAAAAAACTATTTAGGAAATTTTGGTGATGCATCTTTGTTCAGCTTATATAAATTCCTTCCAGTTTGCCGGGGAGGAATGCTTGTCTGCCCGAAGGATTGGAAAATAGCATTAGAAGAAACATCTTTCAACCCCCGTGATTTTATTTCTTTTTTAAATCATTTTTCTTTTTGGGCTTTATTATTTAAAAAATTCGGCGGCCTGGTTTCTCCAAAAATAATAAGAAAAGAAAAATTATTCCAAATTGGAGGCATTAATAAGGTCTCTCTAATGCTGTTTTCTTGTTTTTTTGAGGAACATCAAAAAAACTTAAACAAAAGAATCAAACTGGCAAGCTTTTTCCAAAAAGAACTTAAGTCATTGGGCTTTGAAATCCAGAAAAAAAAGAATAATAGCTTCTGTTATTTATCTGCTCTAATGCCGGAAAGATTAAAAAATCAAAGACAGGAATTTATAAAAAGATTAAGAAAAAAAGGTGTTTCTTGCACAAAAATGTGGCATACTCCTTTAATTTTTAATTCAGAACTTCAGAAAAAATACAAACTGGATTCAAATAATTTTCCTAATGCAGTAAACATCAGCCAAAGAATTATTAATTTTCCGTTGCAAGATTCCTTTCAAAAAAAAGATATTAAAGAAATAATTGGGAAAATAAAATCAACCTGCCTTGACATAAAAGTCTAAATTTGCTAATATTACATTAGTGAGTGTGTCCCCCACCACTTTGTCAAAAGTCAAAATAAGCAAGGGAACACTTACGAAATTTTAGATGACGTTTTACAAAGTGGTGGGGGGACCTATTCTTTGTCGGCAAAAGACCCCGGTTTCCGGGGTCTTTTGCTTGCTAAAAGCTTTGTTATTCCTTCGGTAAAGACAATTTTAATTCTTCAATAAATCCTTGGAGCGAGCTGGATTGTTTTAAATAGAATCAAAAATTATTTGGTTTAT
>JBARPC010000023.1:0-6345 GCA_049642725.1 Minisyncoccales bacterium
CCAAAAAATGAAAGATACCAATTTAGAATTATTGAATTGGATTATTATAGCTAATTTAGAAAAAGATAAAAAGCCGGCTCAAAAAGAAATAAATTTAAGAGTAGAGCGGCTAAGAATTTATACAAGAATGACTTATGATTTGAGGATAATTAGAATTAAGAAGTACGAAGTTCTTTCAAAATATATTGATGAAATAGGCCGAATGCTTGGCGGATGGATGAAAACTTAATAATGGGTCAGAATTCTTAAAGTAATAACTATTTTAAGGAGCGCGCCCAAAGGAGATGACGGTCTTCTCTCCCCCACCATTTTAAGCGGGGGAATAAAAAGTCAGAGAATTGTACCCAATTTGGATTGATATCAATTCTCGGAGAAATGAAATAGTAGAGGATTTGGGAGTGGCTCTCTGAGCAGCACAACAACAATAACGCGCGGATAGCCGGCAACAACGCCTGCTCCAACTTCAATAACAACAATGTCACCACTGCTAACGGGTTACGCGCTGTCTTCCCGCCCCTGGTTTTCTCCAAATTTATCCATCCATCAAGATTTTTACTCATCCCAGATAAAATGACTATATTTTTTATTTGCAGGAATGAGATAGACCTTAAGAATGTCAAAATGTTTTTCATAAATATGGCGGCGCAAGCGATAAGCATTGGCGTGTTTGAACATTCCATAATAAGAATTAACAGCGCCAAAAATTTTTTGAAAATCTTGGCATAATTCAGGTGTCCATAAACGGATAGGGTGCTCCAAATTCATACCTAAAATTTTTTGATTAAAATGCCAAAGTTTATTTTTTAGGGCTTTAACTACCCGTTTGCGATTAAGGATATGGCTGAGTTTGATAATATAACCCAGAAAATCTATACCTTGGTTAACAGGAAAAATTTTTTGTTTCTTTGGGTGGAGTTTTAAAGCTAAATTTTTTCGCAGAAATTGGTCAATTTGTTTCCGCCATTTTTTAAGAATTTCCGGGTTTTGGCGCAAGATAACAAAGTCATCAACATAGCGAATATAGTATTTTACTTTAAGATGGTGTTTCACAAATTGGTCCAATTCATTCAGATAAACATTGGCAAAGAATTGACTTGTAATGTTGCCGATAGGCAATCCTTGGCCTTTAGGAATATGAAAAAGCGATTTATCCGGCGGAACTTTATTAAAAAGATTTTGTTGTCCTCTTTTAATATGATTTTTAGTAGGGTCGTGATAAATAATAGTTTTACATAACCATAAAATGTCGGGATTTTTAACATATTTTTGAACAAGTTGATAAAGAATGTCGTGATTAATAGAAGTAAAAAAACTTTTAACATCCCCCTGGAAGCAAAAAGCGTTTTCACGGCCATTTTTAGTGATTTTCCTTAAAAATTGATAGAGTCGTTTGACGCTGGCTTTATGCGTTCCCTTTCCTTTCCGGCAGGCGTAAGAGTCAAAAATAAATTTTGATTCCCAAATAGGAACGAGATAGTTATAAAGCAAATGATGAACAATTCGGTCGCGAAAATCAGCGGCAAAAATTTCCCGGATTTTTGGTTCGGTAACAACAAAAGCGGTTGAAGGCAGGGGTTGCCAAGTATGATTCTGGAGTTCTTCCTCCAATTTCAAAAGTTCTGATTCAAAATTTATTTCAAATTTCGCCGCGTTAATTGTTTTTCTTTTATTTTTTCGGCATTGGTAGTAGGCGTTAAGGAGATTTTGAAAACTAAAAAGCTCGGCGCCGCGCGCTCGTCTCTCTCTCTCTCTCTCTCTCTCTCTCTCTCTCGTGCTGTCGCTGGTTGTAAAGTGATTTCATGGTATTTTTTCTCTTAAAGTGTTTTAAATAATTAAAAGATAATTTTTTATTGTAATTATAGCATTTATTTGGCTAAAAATAATTTGTTAAATTTGATGATTCCATGTGTTTTTCAAAAAAAACAATGTGAAATGTAATTACTGATTCCATATTATAAAGATATTATGTACAAAAGTATTAGTAAGCAGTTGACTACCATTTTAACCTATATTAAAATAGCAGTATGAAAGAAAATAATCAAATTTGCCATAGTGTTATATAACAATGTCATTTCTACTGCAAAACAATGTAAGGTTGTAAAACACGCTTTACATTATATTCAATATAATGTTAACCACGATTACGAATAATAAATTAATAAATGAAGAATTTTAAAACAAAGGCAATTTACGTTTTTATCGTAGTACTTATTTTAACAAGCGGATTTTTTGGATTTGATAGTTCTATTACATCCACTATGACGAAAGGAGTTTTTGCGTCAACAACAGATGGAACTATTGATTCAACTTATAAATACGCCTGGGCAGAAAACATCGGCTGGGTAAATTTTGGCGCCGCTAACGGCGATGTCCATATTACGGATTCCGGGCTTTCCGGATACGCTTTAGGCGAAAATGTTGGCTGGCTCTATTTAGGCGATATAACTAATGACGGTCAAGGAAATTTATCCGGCTACGCTTGGGCAGAAAATGTTGGCTGGCTCAATTTTGCTCCGACTAACGGTGGGGTAATTATTAATTCTTCAGGCGAATTTACCGGTTCGGCTTTGGGTGAAAACATTGGCTGGATTATTTTTGGCGGGGATTATCCAGTTAAAACCGACTGGCGGCCGCAAAGCGCCAGGCCGGCCTGCAATAACGCGACTGACGATGATAGTGACGGACTAACTGATTATCCCGATGACCCGGGCTGCGATTCTTTAACTGATAATGATGAAACAGACCCGGCGTCTTCTGGTGGAGGCGGTTTGCCGTCAGGAGCGTATAATCCGCCTGCTTCGCCTTCTCCTTCTTCTCAAAATCCTCAAGGTGAATTTAAGGTTTTAATCAATAATGATGAGGAATATACAAATGACAGAATTGTAACTCTTAGCTTAAACGGAGGTCCTGACGCCAAAAGAATGGCTATTTCTGAAAATGCTGATTTTTACGGCGCCGGCCAGGAAGCTTATCAAACAACAAGAACCTGGACATTAACCGAGAATGAGGAAGAAAAAACCATTTACGTTAAGTTCTACACCCAATACGGCCAGGCCTCGCAGATTGTTTCAGATACTATTATCTATCAGAAGGAAAAAGAAGAACCAATAATTGAAATACCTGAAATAATAAAGAAAATTCCAGAAAAGATTAAGAAAATTCCTGAAATTCTTGAGCCCTTAATTCCGGAATTCCTTAAGCCGGAACCAGAAGAAATAGAAGAAGAGCCGGAAGAAATAATAACTGTGCCGGAACAAGCGCCAGTGGCCTTAAGTGACAGATGGAGCCTTTTAACTTATACCTTGCAAAATAAACCTTTTACAAAATTTACTTTAGCCCCTTTGCCCAAAGAAATCAAAGAGCTGGCGGAAAAATTCCCTGAACTCGGAGAAACATTGAAAAAGGTCGGCATTACCAAAATCCTTGATGTTGAAAAATTAAAAGCCGTTGAATTAACCTTGTCCGGATTAACAGAAAGAATGGGTTTGCCAACAGCCAAAGTTGAGCCGGGAAAATTCGCTTTGCCAGCCGGTGTTCCGGTTGCTGAATTGTCAACAGAAATCAAACAAGAAATACCCGCGGAAATTGTCTTTGCCAAAACCGCTGGTGAACTGATTGATTTCAATATTGCTTTATCTGTTACGGAAAAAGGCAAACCCCGGCAGAAAATTACCACTATTTCCGGCAAGCCATTGCAATTGGTGGTCAAACCGGACCAGCCGGTTAAAAGCGTGAAAGGTTATGTGGTGTTTAAGTCAAAAACGCCCCGTTCAGCTTCTTTTGAGTTTCCTTTTAATCAATTAGCCGCTTCCTTGATTTTTGCCAATCCGGTTTTCGCCCAAGAGCATAATCCCGTAGAAATAGAAGAAAGATTGGTTTTGCTGGAGTTTGAATATACTGACCCTGACGGTGATGGAATCTATACCGCGGAAATCCAAGCGCCTTTGGTTGAAGGCGAGTATGAGATTATCACGGTAATGGATTATGAAGACCTGGAGTTAAAAAAAGAGATTCGTTTAATCATTGTTGTTGACCCGGAAGGGTATGTTTATGAGAAAGACGGCAACAAAGAAACCCGCATTCCCGGAGCCATTATTTCTATTTATTGGCTTAATTTAGAAACCAAGCAATATGAATTATGGCCGGCCAAAGAATATCAGCAGGAAAATCCACAGATTACCAATACTACCGGCAAATATTCATTTTTAGTGCCGGAAGGTTCTTATTATCTTAAAGTTGAAGCCCCGGGCTATCTTATTTATGACGGCAAACCGTTTCAAGTTAAAGAAGGCAGTGGCGTTCATAAAAACATTGAACTTAAAACCAAATACTGGTGGTTAAAGGTCGTTGATTGGAAAACCATTCTCCTTATTGTGGTTATTTTGCTTTTGCTGTATAATTTTTATAGAGACAGGATAAGAGAGAAATTGTTAAAATCTAAAAAGTTATGATGAACAAAAAAGCAATTTTAATAATCATCGTCTTGTTGCTAGTAGCCGGCAGTGTTTATTTTGTTGTTCAATATAATATTTTACAAAAAGAAATTCAGCAAGCCCAAACCGCTTTGGAAACCCAAAAAACCAACGAGAAGGTTTTGGAATTTACTAAACTTTTTGTCGCGAAAGTTTTGAAAACGGAAACAGAAGTTGATTTTGAAACGCGGTTGAAATTGGAAAACGCGGTCAGAAATTTAGATGATGAAGAGATATTAAACCAATGGAATAAATTTGTTGAAAGCGAAACCGAAGACCAAGCCCAAAATGAGGTAAAAAATTTGTTAGAAATGCTGGTGAATAAAATTAAGTAACCTGTTTAAACTTCCTTTTTAAACAAACATACCTCGCCTTTTAAGGCGGGGTAGTTATTTTTAGAAAATTAGTTATAATGAACCAATGAGCGATTTAATGAATAAAATTATTTCTCTTTGCAAAAGGCGGGGTTTTGTTTTTCCTAGTTCTGAAATCTATGGCGGTTTTGGGAGTTGTTATGATTTCGGGCCTTTAGGGGTGGAGCTCAAAAGAAATATTAAAAATCTTTGGTGGGATGAAATGACAAAAAACCACCGTCCGCCGGCTGGCGGAATTATTGGTTTAGATACCGGTATTCTGATGTCGCCAAAAGTTTGGAAGGCATCAGGACATTTGGATGTTGGTTTTGCTGATGAATTGGTTGAATGCAAAAAATGCCATAAACGATTTAAATTAGATGAAATAGATAAAAAACCCCGCACCAGAACAAGTTCGGTGCGGGGCAGGTGTCCGGAATGCGGGGGCATTTTGACTAAACCAAAGAAATTTAATTTAATGCTCAAGACATTTGTGGGACCAGTTGAGAATGAAACAGCAAAAACTTATTTAAGACCGGAGACATGTCAGGGGATTTATGTTAATTTTTTAAATGTTTTAGATACAATGCGAATGAAAATTCCTTTTGGTATTGCCCAAATTGGCAAGGCATTTAGAAACGAAATTACGCCTGGCAATTATATTTTTCGGATTCGGGAGTTTGAACAAATGGAAATGCAGTGGTTCTGTGAATCATCTAAGACAGATGATTGGTTTAATTATTGGAAAGAAGAGCGCTTGAAATGGTATTTAGATTTAGGGCTCAAAAAAGAGAATTTAAGAGCTGTAGAGGTTCCTAAAAATGAGAGAGCTCATTATGCTAAAAGACAAATAGATATTGAATACAAGTTTCCTTTTGGCTCGCCGGATGGCGAAGCAAACTGGAGAGAAATTGAAGGAGTTCATAATAGAGGCGATTTTGATTTATCTAATCATTCAAAACATAGTGGAGAAGATTTAAAATATTTTGATGAAGGGGCAAATAAAAAATACATTCCTCATATTATTGAAACATCAGTAGGGGTAGAGCGTATTTTGTTAGCTTTTCTTTGTAACGCTTATACAGAAGTAAAAGGAGGGAGAACAAAAACAACAAAGGCGGTAAAAGAAGTTGAATCAGTTTTGAAATTAGATGAAAGATTGGCTCCAGTTAAAGCAGCAGTTTTGCCATTAGTTAGAAATAAGCCAGAATTAGTTAAAAAAGCAAAAGAAGTTTACCAATTATTAAAACCTCATTTTACCTGCCAATACGATGAACTTGGTTCAATTGGCCGCCGCTACCGCCGTCAGGATGAAATCGGCACGATTTTCTGTTTAACCTGTGATTTCCAAACTTTAGAAGATGATACATTAACTATCCGCGAGCGCGACACTATGAAACAAGAAAGGGTAAAAATAGAGGAACTTGTTGAAGTAATAAAAAAGCAGTTAAATGTATAAAAAAACTACTCTTAAAAATGGTTTGCGTATTATCACTGTTCCAATGAAGAATACTCGGGCA
>JBARPC010000024.1:0-2900 GCA_049642725.1 Minisyncoccales bacterium
GTTGAATTTATGGCTGCCGCTTTGACTTCTGAAAAAAATGATATTGAAAAAATTGCTTTCTTAATTGAAGAATGCAAAAAAATGGGAATAGAAGTTTTAGCGCCGGATATCAATGAAAGTTTCAGAAATTTCAGCGTTGTGCCAAAAGAAAATAAGATAAGATTTGGTTTGCTGGCAATTAAAAATGTTGGCCATAATGTTGTAGAAGCAATTGTAGAAGAAAGAAAGAAAAATGGTTCTTTCGCTTCAATTGAGGACTTTATAACCCGAGTTGGCTCCAAAGACCTCAATAAAAAATCTTTTGAGAGCTTGATTAAAACCGGCGCTTTTGATAAATTTGAAGAAAGAAACAAACTTTTGCAAAATCTGGAAAGATTATTAGAGTGGAGTCGGGAAACCCAGAAAAATAAAGCCAATGGGCAAAAAGGACTTTTTGAGATTTTTTCAGAAAATAGCCAAGGAAAAAATTCAAATAATGGTATAACTCTCTCCTCTGTTTCAGCTGCTCCAAAAAAAGAAAGATTAAACTGGGAAAAAGAACTTTTAGGATTATATATTACCAGCCA
The DNA here is from genome assembly GCA_049642725.1 of Minisyncoccales bacterium. Lineage (GTDB taxonomy): Bacteria > Patescibacteriota > Minisyncoccia > Minisyncoccales > JAGMDC01 > JAGLYZ01. The sequence goes on from JBARPC010000024.1 coordinate 567, forward strand.
TCCGTTAGAAGATTTTAAAAAAGCTTTTGAAAAAAAAGTTCTGCCGTTATTTAAAATATCTCAAGATATAACCGGTAAAATAGTAAGAATTGGGGGCGTAATTTGCGGCATTAAGAAAATCGTTGCTAAGAACGGCAAGCCAATGCTTTTTGTTAAATTAGAAGACCAGACAGATAAAATTGAATTAGTGGTTTTTCCATCAGTAATTGAACAAAATCCAACTATTTTCCAGGAGAACAAAATCGTAATGGTCAGAGGAAGGGTTGATAACCGTGATGGCGTGCCAAAAATAATCTGCAACGAAATTGAGGAAGTAGTTGAAGAATCATAAAAATTTTCAAAATTATGGAAATAGAAACAATTAGGCATTCATTAGCGCATATACTGGCAGCAGCAATTCAAGAGTTATATCCTGCCCGCTCAAAGCGGGGGACTAAATTTGGTATTGGCCCGGCAATAGAAAACGGTTTTTACTATGATTTTGCTTTGCCATCTTCCATATCGCCTGAAAACCTGCCGAAAATAGAAAAGAAAATGCGAGAGATAATGAAAAAAAATCTTAAATTTGAAAAGAAAAATATCTCTGTCGCTCAAGCTAAAAAAATCTTCAAAGACCAGCCATATAAATTAGAGTTGCTTAACCAGGTTAAGCAACCTACCATTTACAAAGTGGATGATTTTATTGATTTATGCAAGGGCCCGCATATAAAATCAACCCTTCAACTTTATTCAGGGCAAGCAAAAGAAGTTATTGATGGCTTTAAACTAACAAAAATTGCCGGCGCCTACTGGAAAGGAGACGAAAAAAATCCAATGCTTACTCGGATTTACGGTGTGGCTTTTAAAACAAAAAAAGAACTTCAGGATTATCTTCATCAACAAAAAGAGGCAGAAAAAAGAGACCATCGGATTTTGGGTCAAAAATTAGAGTTATTTTTGTTTGATGAAGAAGTAGGCGCCGGACTTCCTATCTGGCTACCCAAAGGAGCAATTTTAAAAAAGATTATTGAAGATTATTTACATAAAGAATTAAGTGAACAGGGCTATGGTTGGCTCTGGACTCCCCATATTGGCAATCTTAATTTATGGAAAACTTCTGGTCATTGGGAATTTTATAGAGAAGATATGTACTCCCCCATTCAGATAGATAAAGAACAATATATATTAAAGCCAATGAATTGTCCTTTTCATATCAAGGCCTATCAAAATAAAATCAGAAGTTACCGCGACTTGCCAATTAAATACGCTGAATTTGGGACAGTTTACCGTTATGAAAAATCCGGCGTTTTGCACGGCTTAACCCGGGTTCGCGGCTTTACCCAAGATGATGCTCATATTTTTTGCACTAAAGAACAATTAAGCGATGAATTAGTGAAACTCTTAAAATATACCTTAAAAATCCTTAAAACCTTTGGCTTCAAGAATTATGCTCTTTATCTATCCACTCGTCCCAAGAAATATGTTGGCTCTATTAAAAATTGGCAAAAGGCAATTAAGTCATTAAAATTTGCTTTGGATAAATCAGGCATAAAATATAAAATTGACCCTGAAGAAGGTGTATTTTATGGACCAAAAATTGATATTAAAATAAAGGATTCTTTGGCCAGAGCTTGGCAATGTACTACTATTCAGGTTGACTTTAATTTGCCGAAAAAATTTAACATAACCTATATTAATGAAAAAGGGAAAAAACAACAGCCAATAATGATTCATAGGGCGCTTTTAGGAAGCATAGAAAGATTTATCGGTGTCTTACTTGAGCATTATGCCGGTGCTTTGCCTTTTTGGCTATCCCCTGTTCAGGTTTGGGTAATTCCGGTTGGAAGCCGGCACGAAAAATACGCCAAAGAAGTGTTCCATAAACTCTACGAGGACTGTCCTCGTAGTGAATTGCGGGATGAGAATGAGACAGTTTCTAAAAAAATTAGGGAGGGAGAAATTCAAAAAATCCCTTATCTCTTAGTTGTTGGTGATAAAGAAGAAAGAGCTAATGCAGTCCGAATCCGTGAAAGAGGCAAAGGAGATATGGGAATGATGAAGCTAAATAAATTTTTAGAAAAAATTCAAGAAGAAATAAAAAAATAAAAAATTCTATGTTATCACAAGAAACAGAAAAATTAGTTCAAAAATATCAAAACTGGTATCAATCTGTTCAACCGTCAGAACAAATCTCTACTATTCATGTTGATGAAGTTGCTGCCAGAGTGGCCTCTTTTTATGAAAAAATAAAAGGTGTCATTGACTGGAGAGAAGAACACCTTTTAAGAAAAAGAGCTATTGAGCGTTCTTTAAAAAGAAGAATTATTTTTGGCCAAGAAAAAAGAGAAGGCATGG
>JBARPC010000025.1:0-20431 GCA_049642725.1 Minisyncoccales bacterium
TAATCCCACTGCTTTCCTCCCGACTTTGTCGGGACGACGGCAGTTTTTTAATTATGACAAAAGCATTTGTATTTATTGATGGTAGTAATTTTTATTTTAAATTAAAAGAATTAACTTCTAAACTTAATGGAAAATATAGTTTAATTGATTTTGATTTTAGAAAATTTGCCGAATGGTTAGTTGAAAATAATAGTTTAATTGAAATTAGATATTACATCGGCGCCGTAAAAAGGCAGATGAATAATCATAAAAGTGAAGAGATGTATGCAAATCAGCAAAGGTTAATTCGTAAATTACAAAAACAAAGGCGTTGATGTTAGATTGGCAGTAGAAATGATTAGATTTGCAAGAGAGAATAAATATGATATTGCTTATTTAGTAAGCTCTGACACTGATTTAGTTGCGGCAGTGGAGGAAGTCCAAGCTTTTAAAAAGATAGTTCAATATGTAGGTATTCCAAAAGGCCAATCATACGGGCTTTCCAGTGTTGCTGATGATGTTAGATTGTTAAGGCCGGAAGAAATAGAAAAATTTTTATCAAAACCATTGAAAAATGGTAAAATATAAATTTGTGTCCAATATGGTAAAAAATAATTTATCAAAATATAAAGCAGTAATATTAGCTGGAGGAAAAGGAACCCGGTTATATCCAGTAACAAAGGAAATTCCAAAACCATTGCTTCCAATAAAAAAGAAACCGATTATCAATTATTTGATTGATTTATTTAGAGAACAGGGAGTCAAGGAAATCGCTGTTTTAATTAATAAAGAATTTAGAGATGATTTTAATTGGTGGAAAAAAAGATATTATCCTAAAAATAAAATTAAAATTATCGCAGAAGAAAAACCATTAGGTACTTTTGGCGGGCTATATCTTTTAAAGGACTGGCTTTCAAACAATTCCTTTTTTTTGACAAATGGTGATGAATTAAAAAAAATAGATTTAAACAAGATGACAAGTTTTTATCAAAAAAACCAAGTGCCGGCAACAATTGCTTTAGTGAAAGTTCCTAATCCTGAAGATTACGGAGTAGTAGTTTGCGAAAGCAAAATAGTTAAAGAATTTTTGGAGAAACCCAAAAATCCGTCTACGAACTATATTAATTCAGGGCTTTATTTATTATCTCCGGAAATTTTTAATTACCTGCCTTGCCGTCGGATAGATAAGGCTGGTCATAAAGGCCCTAAATTTACTATGATTGAAACAGATATCTTTCCTAAATTAGTCCAAGAAAAAAAAATAAACGCTTTGAAATTTCAAGGTAAATGGACAGATTGCGGAACTTGGGAGAGGTATTCTGGAGCTTTGAAAAAATGGAGAACATAAAACAATATGGACATTAAAAATTTTACAGATATTAAGTCATTGAAATCATTGTTCTTTGATAATAAAACTGTTAGACAAACGATTTTAAAAAACACTTTTTGGTTGGCTGCAGCTGAAGGAGTGTCTCGCCTTTTAGGGTTAATTTTGATTATTTATATCGCGCGGATTTTAGGAGCAACTGAATTCGGAAAATTTACTTTTGCTTTATCTTTTATCTCAATGCTTGCCATTTTCTCTGAGTTTGGGCTTTCTGAAATTACTATTCGGGAATTTTCTCGAGATAAAGAAACCGAAAAAGAATATTCAGCAATCCTTTCTTTAAAAATTTTTTTAAGTATTGGAGCGTTGCTTTTAATCCTAATTAGTTCATTTTTTATTACTCCAGATCCTGTCATCCAAAAAATCATCTTGCTTTTAGGAGTTTATGTTCTAATTAGTAATTTTTTTAGTATTATTTATGCTTTTTTGCGAGCTCGTCAGCAAATGGAATATGAATGTGGAGCTAAGATTTTTCAATCCCTAATAATAGTTAGTATAGTTCTTTTTATTCTTTTTAAATTTCCTTCGATTGAGAATTTAAGTTACGGCTATTTATTTACTAATTTAATTGCTTTAAGTTTTATTCTATTGTTTTTTCATTTCCGTATTCACTCTTTAAATTTAAGCTGGAACAAAGCTGTTTGGCAAAAATTTTTTAAACTTTCTTGGCCCTTAGGTTTAGCTGCCATCTTTGGCACTATTTTCATAAATGTGGCTTCGGTAATGATGGGTTGTCTGGGACAAATTACTGAAACCGGTTGGTATAATGCTGCTCGAAGAATTGTTGGCGTTACCATAATCCCCGCTACATTGATTTTTATGAGTTTTTTTCCTGTTTTAAGTAAGTTTTTTAAAGAATCAAATGAAAAACTTCAGAGAGCATGGAATCATTATATGGAACTAATGATTATTTTGGCTATTCCTATAATGGTAGGAGGTTTGTTCCTTGCCCCGAGAATTATTGATTTTTTTTATGGTTCGAGTTTTGCCCCTTCGATTTTTGCCTTTCAAATTTTAATTATAATGGCAGGAATAAATTTTCTTTACAATCCTTATTTAATGATATTAATTGTTTTTAATCAACAAAAAAAATATCTTTGGATTAATTTAATTGCTGCTATAACAAATGTTGCCTTAAATCTTATTTTAATCCCTATTTTTAGCCTTTATGGCGCTGCGGTAGCTGCTGTAATAACTTATCTTGTTATACTCTTCTTAGGAATAGAATTTTCAAAGAGATTTGCGCTTATTTCTCTTTTTGATTTAAGATTATTTAAAATCCTGCTTATAGGCATTTTCTCCAGCATAATAATGTTTGTTGTTATTAGTCAATCTATGGTTTATAATCTTAATGTTATTCTCACAATTATTATAGGAATATTAGTTTACTTTGCCGCACTATTCCTTTTTTATAAATTCTTATTTAGACTTAATTTATTGCGAAAAATTTATGGATACTAAAAAGATTAATATCATTGGTTATGGATATGTTGGACAAGCCACGGGCATAGGGTTGAAAAGATTAGGTTATAATGTAATCGCTTATGACATTCAACAGAAAGAGAATATTTATCAAGAGAAGGATTTTGATAAAATTCCGTTGGTTGTTGGCAAGAAATCACCAGATTCAGGCATTAATATTGTCTGTATTGCTGATAAGGTTTTAGATGATGGCAGACAAGAGATTGGACATATTGCTGAGGTATTAAATAAATTAAAGGGCAGAGGGACAATAATTCTAAGAACTACAATGCTGCCAAGATTAGTGGCAGGTTTAAAATTTGATTTCTATTGGGTAGAATTTTTACATGAGAGAAAAGCCGTAGAGGAGTTTTCAAATCCGGAGATGGTTGTAGTTGGAAGATATACTGAAGACAAATTTCCATTTGAAAAACATTTTAATCCGTTGTGTTACTGTACTCCTGAAGAAGCCAGCCATATCAAATATCTAAGTAATATCTATAATGCGATGAGAATTGCTTTTGTTAATGAGTTCGGTGATAATTTAGAGAAAGAAGGAATTAAAAAAGAAAATGTAATAGATTTCTTTTTCAAAAAACAAAAATATCTAAAATGGGGAAATGCTTTTGCAGGACACTGTCTTCCAAAAGATGTTCAGGCCTATCTTAAAGAGTATCCGCATTTTTTATTTCTTACTATTACTAATAAAGCAAATGAAATACATAGAAAAAAATATCCTAATTTAAATTCAATTTATTAAAATTATGAAAGTATTAATAACAGGAGGAGCAGGTTTTGTAGGTTATCATTTAGCAGAACTGCTCTCTCAAAACCAAAATTTACAAATCTATATTATTGATGATTTATCCAGAGGTAAAATAGATAATAATTTTTCTAAATTGCTTAAAAAAAATAATGTCTTCTTTTTCAAGAAAGATATTAAAAAACCTGATGTGTTGAAAAAACTTTCTGAAAAGAATTTTAATTATATTTTTCATTGTGCTGCTGTTTGTGGAACTCGTCTTTTTTATGAGAAACCATACTATACACTTTTGAATAATCTTCAAACCACTATTAATTTGATAGAATTCTTTAAAAATTTTAAAGGTAAATTATTATTTACTTCAACCTCAGAAGTTTATAGTGGTAATGAAAACCTTCCCTTGCCAACCCCGGAAGTGGTGCGAACGAGTATAGCAGATGTATTTAATCCAAGATGGAGTTATGCTGGAAGCAAAATTGTTGGCGAACAACTTTTCATTCATGGAGCTAAAAAATATGGGTTTCGGTATTCGATCGTAAGGTTCCACAATATTTATGGAGAGAGAATGGGGTATGAACATGTTATTCCCGGAGTAATAAAAAGAATTTTTGAAAAGCAGAGCCCTTTTGAAATTTTTGGAAAAAACGAAACAAGAAGTTTCTGCTACATTAAAGATGGAATGGAGGCACTATGGAAAGTTGCTGCTTCCAATAAAACTGACAGTAAAATTATTAACATTGGCAGAAGTGAAGAAACAAAGATAGGTGATATTTATAAAGAGATTTTTAAACTCGCTGATTTTAGGCCTAAAAAAGTTATTTATAAAGATTCTCCAAAAGGTTCAACTAAGAGGCGATATCCTGATGTTGAGCTCTTAAAAAAATTAACCGGCTATGAATGTAAAACAGACATTAAAAAAGGTGTTAAAAAAACTTTTGATTGGTATAAAAAAGATTTGGAAAAATTATGAAACAGATTATTTTTAAAAAAATTTATAAATTAGTAAAAGAGTTTTATAAAATTTCGTCATTTCAATTCAAACCAGGCAAAACTTATATCGGAATAAGTGCTCCTATTTATAACCATTATGAGGCCAATCATTTAATTACTGCTCTTCTTAATAATAAGATTTCCATAGGACCGAATACAAAAGAATTTGAGAATAATTTTTCTAAATATATTGGCACAAAATATGGAACAGCAGTGAATTCTGGTACCTCAGCCAATATTTTAGCCATAGCCATTTTATTAGAGACAGGAGAATTAAAAAAAGGAGATGAAGTTATATTGCCGGCTGCTACTTTTTCTTCAGTTGTCTCGCCCATTCTTCAATTCGGGCTGAAACCTGTTTATGTCGATGTTGATTCTCTGACTTATAACCTTGATCCGGACGAGGTGCGAAAAGCCATATCTTTCAAAACTAAACTTTTAATAATAGTTCACTCTTTGGGTCATCCGGCCAACTTATCCGAGCTTTTAAGAATTGCCAAACATTACAAATTAAAAATAATTGAGGATTGCTGCGAAGCACATGGAGCGAACTATAAAGGTAGAAAAGTCGGAAGTTTTGGTGATTTAGCAACATTTAGTTTTTATGTAGCTCATAATATTACCACTGGCGAAGGAGGGATTATTTTAACTAATAATTCTAACTATACAAAAATAGCCCGTTCACTTCGTGAATTTGGAAGATTTATGAATCCCATTACTTTCGGTAATAGATTTTCTTATTATGATAAATATTTAAAAAACTATGATAAAAAATATATTTTTGAGAGGATTGGATATAATATGAGAATGACAGACCTTGCCGCTTCTTTAGGGATAGAGCAATTGAGAAAGTTAGACCGCTTAAATCAAAAAAGACGCAAAATTGTAAGTTTTTTTGTGAAACATCTAAAAAAATACAAAGATTTTATTCAACTACCAAAAGAATTACCAGATTATTTTCACTCATATTATGGGTTTCTGATAGTAATTAAAAAAGAGGCGCCTTTTTCCCGCCTTCAATTAGTTAAGTATTTAGAAAAAAATAATATTGAAACCAGACCATTTTTTGCTGGTTGTTTGCCTGACCAACCTGGTTTTCGAAGAGTTCCTAAACGAGTAGTAGGCAATCTTCCAGTATCGTGTTGGTTACGGGACCAGGCATTTTTTATTGGTTGCCATCCAGCTATTGATTTAGATGCTCGAAAGTTTATCATTAAGGTTCTTCAAGATTTTTTAGAAAGACACACACTCAAGAAACGATCTTAAAAAATTTATGAAAAGGCGTGTTAGCTAAAAAAGAGATGAAAATTTTATATATCGCATTTAAATATGATTACGGTGATCCTCAAAAAGGTCTTAGTTATGAGCACTGCAACTTCTATGATTCTTTAATAAATAATAGGCGGTATCAGGTGCTCTATTTTCCATTTGATAAGATAATGCTTAAGAGAGGAAGGGATAAAATGAACAAAATGCTTATTGAAATCGTTTCTAAAGAGAAGCCGGATATTTGTTTCTTTTCTTTGTTCACTGATGAGATAAAAAAAGAAACGATAAGAGAAATTACTAATAAAAATGGGGCTGTAACATTGAACTGGTTTAATGATGACCATTGGCGATTTGAAAATTATTCTAAATATTGGGCTCCCTGTTTTAATTGGATAACAACTACTGATTCTCAAGCAATTCAAAAATATCATAAAATTGGCTATAAAAACGTGATTAAAACCCAATGGGCCTGTAATCATTTTTTGTATAAACCTCTTAAACTGCCAAAGATTTACGATGTTAGCTTTATTGGTCAACCTCATAGTAATAGAAAAAAGATTATAGAGAAAATAAAAAAAGCAGGAGTAAAAATTGAATGTTGGGGCAGGGGATGGCCAAACGGAAAAGTTCCTCAGGAAAAGATGCTAAGGATATTCTCTCAGAGCAAAATTAATCTTAATTTAACAAAAAGTTCTAGTGGCAATACCTTAAAATCAATTGCTAAGATATTTTTAAAAAGAAAAAAGAATAAATCAATTCAAATAGACAATCCTTATCATTGGATTGATAATTCAAAATCGCTTTTAGGAAAGAGACGAGAACAAATCAAGACTAGAAATTTTGAAGTTCCAGGATGTAAGGGTTTTTTAATAACTGGTAATGCTGACAATTTGGGCGATTACTATGAGAATGGTAAAGAAATTATTATTTATAAAAATATCAACGATCTTATTGAGAAAATAGGATATTATTTAAAACACGATAAAGAAAGAGAGCTTATTGCTCAGGCTAGTTATGAGCGTACTTTGCGAAATCATACTTACGAAAAAAGATTCAATGAAATATTTAATTTTATAGGATAAAAACATGAGAATGATTTTTAAGAAAATGGAGAAAAAATTCCCAAAATCAATTCAAAAAGTTTTCGCATGGCTGTATCATAGATGGAGTTTAAGGGTTAGGTTGGATAAAGATATTGTAAAAGATTTAGCAGAATATTTTGATTTGGATCAAAAAAAAATTATTTGGATGCTCAAATCAGGAAAGAGATTAAATAATGATTTTTGGTACCTTCTGAATCCAAAGACAGAGGAAGAAATTAAGAAATTTTATGAATTTACACCTTATTATATATTTGATTTAACATATTGGCATATGTCGAGGGCGCAAAGAAATTTCAGAAACAATATAATTAAACTATGTGAAGGAGATATTTTAGATTATGGGGGAGGGATTGGCGATCTATGTCTTGAATTCGCAAAAAGAGGGTTAAATATAACATATGCAGATATTTATGGAAGAACATTTGAATTTGCAGAGTGGTTATTTAGAAAAAGGGGATACGAAATAGAAACAATAAATTTAACTAAAGAAAGTTTATCTAAAAATTATGATACTATTTTATGTATTGATGTAATTGAACATGTGAGCGATCCTCAGAAATTATTGAAAGATTTAACTTGCCATTTAAATAATAATGGGAAGTTAATCATAACAAATTTAAATATTCAGGAAATCAAATACCCAATGCATTTTAAGATAGGGTTCAATGCAGAAAATTATTTAAATTCATTAGGATTATTTCGAACCAAAGAGCCTTGGTTGTGGTTAAAATCTTAATATGACTAAGTATCGAACTATAGTGAGAATAAAAAGGTGGGCAAGAACATGGTTACCAAAATGGACAGTTTATATCCTACGTAAATACAGGAAAATATTTTGGATTCCACGAGTTTTTAATCACAAACAAGCCCAAATCTACGAATTTCGTAGTGCATACAATTGGACTCATGATAACCTTAAATGGTTTTATGGAGAGTTTCTTTTGTCTAAACAAAAAGGAGATTTTTGGTCCGGTCCTTACGATGCTAACGGGCATAATGTAATTAGCGATTTTTTCCATAATAATGAAAGTGAGTGGCGGTCTTTTGCTAATACTATTCATAATAAAACCTGTCTGGAGATAGGTTCGGGACCTGCAGGATACTTACTGCTATGGCATTGGGCTAGAAAAAGAATTATCATTGACCCTTTAATCTTACAATATAAAAAGTTAGCATCGGAGTTTGGTGCTGACAAACTCTTTTCATCTAATCTTGTGTTGCATGAAAAGCCGGCTGAGATATTTATTGATGAACTCGACAAGAGTATTGACGGTTGTATTGTATGTCGCAATACACTTGATCATTGTGAAAATCCCTATCTGGTCCTTCGAAACATTGCGCGATATGCAAAACCGGGATGCATTCTACTTCTTTGGACAGATCTATATCATCTCTGGGGCCATGATGAAAAACACAGGGACATAACAAAAGATAAAAAAAACTTTCAGAATTTTCTTGAGAATATAGGCTTTAAAATTGAGTATCAGCTTCCAGACCTTCGTGGCGATTATCGGACAATAAATTATGGTTGCGTTGCAACAAAAATATCATGAGCCATCCATCACTTGTTTCTATTATTTTACCGACCTATAATAGAGGAACATATATAAGAAGAGCAGTAGGAAGTGTTCTAAGTCAAACTTATAAAGAGTTTGAGCTTATTATCATTGATGACGGTTCGACAGATGAAACTCCTAAGATTATATCTGAATTTAAAAGAAAAAATACAAGAGTGAAGTGTATAACCAATAAACCGAATATCGGGCTTGTTAAGAGTTTAAATAAAGGAATAAAAAACGCCAAAGGTAAATATATTGCAAGGATTGATGACGATGATTCTTGGTGTGATTCTCAAAAATTAGAAAAACAGGTTGAATTTCTTGAGAACAACGTCGATTATATTGCGGTAGGTGGAGGAGTAATTAAGGTGGATGCGGCTGGAAAAGAGATTGCAAGACATTTACTTTCGGAAAACGATAAAGATCTTAAAAATTCAATGCTTCTAAATAACTCCTTTGTTCATAGTAGCGTGGTGTTTAGAAAAGAAATCTGGGAAAAGGTGGGTGGGTTTGATGAAACTCTTGATTTTTCTGAAGATTGGGATTTATGGCTGAGATTTGGACAACTAGGTAATTTTTATAATTTTCAGCAATATTTTGTTCGTTATTTGCAGGATCAACAAAATAAATCTAATTATAATATACAGCATAACGCAAGGCTCAATATCAAGCTAAGAAAAAAATACCGAAATGATTATCCCAATTTCTGGAAAGCTTATATTCTTGGTTGGGCCCAATATATTTATACTTTTTTACCTTTTCGAATAGCATTAAAACCGATTTTTTCGAAATTAAGAAGAATAATTTTTGGTAATCCAGGCTATGAATTTTTTGAGGACTAAGACAAAAAGCGTAAAATATATCGCAAATAGTATTTACGATATATGTTTTAATATAGACAGGCATATATCCGGATATTCTGAGGATGATGCTAGTCTTTGGGCTAGAGCTAATGCGGTTAGGCATGCACATACGATTAGGGCTATATTGAATTATGCATATCAGAATAACAAAAAAACCGTAAAAATTCTTAACGCTTCTGGACTAGGATGTGGCCACCAAGATTTTTCAATTGTTAGTTTTTTGCGAAACAATACAAATATCAAGCCAGATTGGGTGGCGTTTGATAGTCCTAATAGCGGATTTCTCACACGTGATTTGTTTAGAAAATACATAAAAAATCTGAAAATAAAGCTAGAATTTTCAGACTTTTCAAAAACAGATAGACCATATGGAGAAGGAGAAGACTTATACGATATTGTAATATTTACTGAAATTGCAGAGCACTTGGACCACTCGATCCTTCTCAATCTATTTGCTGAAATAAGAAATAAAATAAAGAAAGATGGTATTTTGATTATTACCACACCAAACTTAGTAGATGTTAAAAACAGGATAAGAATTCTTTTTGGTAACGGAGACGGTCCTTATTGGGGTGATACTCCGCAGACTACCAAAAATAGAAAAGGATTTTATGGGCATATCGTTAATTACGACACGAATAGACTAAAGAGACTAATGCGTGATATTGGCTATAAGATTGATACCGCTTATACATTTACATACGGATATGGTCCTAGCGAGAAATGTTTGACCAAGCGTTTAATGTATAGAATTATAGACTTTTTATCGTTTTTTTTAAAAAACTCTCGGAAAACATTATTTATTATTGCTACTAAATAGGGCTTAAATTTTTATATAGAAGTTCTAAAAAATTTTTATAATCAAAATATAGATATGCCTAAAATAACCGCAATTATTACTACATATAATCGTGCGAACCTATTGAGGAATGCTATCAAAAGTATATTGTGCCAGAGTTTTCAAGATTTTGAATTAATTGTAGTAGATGATTATTCGTCGGATGATACCGAGAAGGTAGTAAAAGAATTTCAAGATAAACGAATTTTCTATCTGAAACATAAAAAGAATAGAGGAGATGCAGCTGCGAAAAATACCGGGATAAGAGCGGCTCAAGGAGAATATATTATTTCTTTAGATGATGATGACCTTATGGTGCCCTGGGCCCTGAAAGAGCTTCTTGAAAAGTTTAACAAACTTTCCAAAGAAAATATTGGAGGCGTTTATGGATGGTCATGGTGGACATATAACAAAGGAAACACGCTTAAATTTCTTACCTTCCAAAAAAAAGGAAAGATATTTAAAGCAATTATTAAGAATCAAGTTTTCACCAATATATTACTCAAAAAGGAAGTTTTTAATATGATTGGTTTTTATGATGAGACCCTTTCCAGTAATTATGATTACGATTTCTATTTGAGATTTGCAAAAGTTTATGAGATAGATTTTGTGCCAAGAATCCTTTTTATTATTCGAGTTCAACGGCAAAATCATCTTTCTCAACTTTCTCTTTCACATATGAAAAGACATCAATCTGTTATGCAACATTATTCTCAGGGTTTAAGGAGATATAGAGTATTGATGCTTAAATTTTTTCCGATTGGTTTTTATGTCCGACTTTCGTTGTTTAAACACAAAATTATTACAATTCTAAAGACCATACTCAACACTGAACTTAGGCAAGAGGTGGCAGAAATACGAGAGGAATTAAAGAAACAAGGAACAAAAATATGACCATTAGATGGATTGAGATTAGTAAAAAAAAATATGGAGGTATTGTTTATAATGAACAAGCAAGAGAAGTATTATCTAAAAATTTTGATTTGGACTTAATAGTTTGTAAACCGAGATATTTTAGAAAAATAAGATATTTGAGAATCCCGGAGTCATTTTTTTATTTATTAAAATTAAGAGGCAAGAGGGACTTATGGATAAGAGATTTTTATTCTATGATTACTTTGCCTTTAGATAAAACTAAAGGTAAAAATTTGGTTATGGTTCATCAAGTCAGTTTTTCTGGATTTCCTTTAATTTCTCGTCCTATTTTTTTCTTCTTCAAAAAAATCTTTTATCATAATTTAAAAAAAGCAAATGCGATTGTAACGGTCTCAGAATATTGGAGGAATCATTTTTTAGAAAAGGGCTACAGGAATGTTTACAAAATTTATAATTGTTTTAATTTATCTAATTTTGACATTTCAGGGCAAGAAGTTGTAGAATTAAAGGAAAGATTTCATCTTAAAAGAAAACCAATTGTTTATCTTGGAAATTGCCAGAGAATAAAAGGTGTAGTTGAGGCATATCAGTCGCTAAAAGATTTGGATGTATATTTAGTTACTTCGGGAAGACCTCAAGTCAAAATTCCAGCCATAAATTTGAATTTAGAATATAGGGATTATTTATGTTTATTAAAAAGTTCTTCCTTAGTATTAACTATGTCTAAATTTAAAGAAGGATGGTGTAGAACCGCTCATGAAGCAATGTTATTAAAAACTCCGGTAGTCGGCTCTGGTCTTGGAGGAATGAGAGAATTATTAAAAGGAGGGAAACAGATAGTTTGTCAAGATTTCAAATGTTTAAAAGAAAAAGTAGAATATTTATTAGATCATCCCGGGACAAGAGAAAAGATGGGAGAAAATGGTTATGACTTTGCTAAAAATTTTACTTTTGAAAAATTTAAAAAAGAATGGCTAAATCTAATTAAAAAGATAGTATGAATTTTTTAGATTCTAAAAAAAATTTAATTGGAATAATTTTATTTTTATCTGTTATTGGGAGCGTTGCTTTTTTTGATAAAACATTGGCAATTGGAATTATTTTACTGGCGTTTTTGACCTCAATTACTTTTTTGATTCTTTCTAATATCGGAATGAAAAGTAAAAGAATATTTTTGCTTTTTTTAATTGCTCTTTTAATCCATTTCGGAGTAGTATTATTTATTCACTATGCTCATTTTCAACCATTTAGCGGTGGTCAGGGAGATTACACTGCTTACCATCAACAGGCGCAAGAAATAGCTCAAAGAATTCTTCAGGGAAATTTTTCTTTACAAGGATTAAGTATAGGTCATTATTACCCGGTCATCATTGGCTGTATTTATGCTTTAACTTCGTTGGAAATGTTGATTGGCCAATTATTTGGCGTTTGGCTAGCGGCCCTTTCAGTTGTTTTGGTTTATTTAATAGTTCTTGAGATTGGAGGAAGTAAAAATTGGGCTTTTTTAATAGGGTTAATTGCAAGCATTTATCCAAGTTATCTTTTTTTTGGGAGTTTGTTGCTTAAAGATGTTTTAGTTGTTCCTTTGGCTTTGGCAGGGCTTTTATTTTGTTTGAGATTAATAAAAAATTTTTCATGGAAAAACTTTTTAATTTTCTACATAATTTTAGCTGGTTTGATTCACTTCAGATTTTATATCGGCTATGTTTTGCTTCTCACTTTTATTTTCTGCTGGTTGATACTTGCTAAGTTAGATTTCAAAAAAAAGTTTATTTACGCAATAATTATTATTCTTCTTTTAGGATTTTTGCCTCAAATTTCAGGTTATGGGTATTATGGAATATCTACGATGAGGCATTATATTAGTGTAGAAACTATTACTTTCTATAGAGAAGTTGCTTACGCTCCTCCGTCTCCCCAGCTTCATTCTGCTCAGATTTCCGACAATAGTTCTATTACTGAACAATCACTTTCTGCTCAAGTTACTCAGAGCACTGCTATTGGAGAGGGACCTGCTATTGGAGAGGGTTCTTCAATAGTGGTAGAAACAGGATTTGATAATCCTTTAACCTTTACAAAAAATTATTTTAAATCTTTTACTTATGTTTTATTAGGCCCATTGCCTTGGCAGATAAAACATCAAAGGCAGCTTTTTGCTCTGCTTGAAACTATTCCTTGGTATTTTCTGCTTTTTTTCATAATTAAGGGAATCTTAATTTCTTTTAAAAAATATAGAATTGCCATTCCTTTAGTTATTTTTA
Source organism: Minisyncoccales bacterium (assembly GCA_049642725.1). Taxonomy (GTDB): domain Bacteria; phylum Patescibacteriota; class Minisyncoccia; order Minisyncoccales; family JAGMDC01; genus JAGLYZ01. Next base: position 13,350 of record JBARPC010000025.1, read on the forward strand.
GTCTTGGAGTTTTTGCTGTTTTAACTCTTTTTTTAAGTAATTTTGGAATAGTGACCAGAATTCGCATACCAGCTTTTCTTGCTCTTTTGCCTTTTATTGCTCTTCATTTTCAAGCAGGACAAGAAATAAAGTGGAAAGCAACTGGACGGTCTTTAGTTTCAAAATACGAGGATGTAATACAGCAATTCTTTGCAGGTATAGGATTATATTTTTTGGTTTTATATCTTAGAATAAAATTTCGTGTTTGGGTTTTTGTTTTTCAAAATAGAAATAGAAGCAAAAGATGGTTTAAAAAACAAGTAAATGAAAGCATTATGATATTAGATAGCGCTGATAAGGGAATTTCTCGGGAGCTTTTATATGTAGGCATCAGAGAGAATCGTTCAACTGAATTTTTGAGGACTTTTCTTAATCCAGGAGATATATGTGTAGATATAGGGGCAAATATCGGGTATTATGCATTATTAGAAGCGCGATTGGTGGGAAAAAATGGAAAAATATTCGCCATAGAGCCATCGTACGATAACATTAAATTATTAAATAGAAATATAGCGCTGAATCAATACGATAATATTGTATCATACCGAGGAGCTATTGGCTCTAAAAATTGCCTTGGTAATATTAGATTGTCTCGGGGTTCAAATCGACATTCGTTTGTTAATGCTAACTTAGATTTTTCGGGTAAAACAGAGCAAGTTAAAATTATGACTCTTGACACCTTTTTGCAATATAAGCCATATCCTCAATTTGTACGGATGGATGTTGAAGGATACGAAGAAGAGGTTATTAAAGGTATAAACCGTATTCTTGCGCAGAAAAAACCTCTTAAGATATTTATAGAGTTTCATTGCCCTCTTTTAGAAGACGGAGGGTATGAACTTTTACATACTCTGCGTGATGCAGATTTTACAATCAAAGCAGTGTTTAAGGAACGATTGAGTTTATTAACGAGAGAAAATAATCTAATTATTTCTTTGTATGATTTTCTCTTTCGTAAACGTTTTTATCTATTGAACAATTCTTTAGTAAATTATGATATTCCAATTGACGCATTCCTTCAGCATTTACCAAAGTTCAAAGATAATGTTTTTGAACTATTTTTGGAAAGAACATAAAAAAGCTTATCAAAATAGTAATAATACATATAATAGTTCTCGATATAAACCAAAATGTAAATTACAAAAACTTTGTTTTACCTAAAATAATAATGCAAAAAGTAAAAAAAATTAAAATTTGTTATGTTACTAATATAGATAAATCAGTAAAGTTTATATTATTTAACCAATTAAAATTTTTAAAGAATGAAGGATATAAGATTTTTGCTGTTTGTTCTAATGGCAAATTTATTAAAGATATTGAGAAACAAGGAATAAAAATAAAAATTATTAATTTTAAGAGAAAAATTAGTCCGATTTCTGATTTAATTTGCCTTTTTAAATTATTTTTTTATTTTAAGAAAGAAAAGTTTGCTCTTGTTCATACTCATACTCCAAAACCAGGGCTTTTAGGACAATTAGCAGCAAAGTTTGCCGGAGTTCCAATCATTATAAATACTATCCACGGGTTTTATTTTCAAGGAAATTCTTCTTTTTTGAAAAGAAAGTTTTTTATTTTTATTGAGAAAATATCAGCAAAATGTTCTAATCTTATTTTCTTTGTCAATAAAGAAGATATGGATACCGTAGCTCGAGAGAAGATTTGTAATTCTGATTTAATTAAATATCTTGGCGGTGGTATTGACCTTTCTCGATTTAATTCAGACAGGTTTTCTGAAGAGTTTATTTTAATTAAAAGAAAAGAATTAGGTATTGGTTCAGAAAAAAAAGTTATTGGAATTGTAGCCAGATTAGTTAGAGAAAAAGGATATTTGGACATTTTTAAAGCATTTAAGAAAGTTCTTAAAATTTTTCCAGAAACAACGCTTTTAATAATAGGGCCATTGGAGCCAGAAAAAAAAGATGCGATAAATCCCGATATTATTAAGAATTACGATATAGAAAAAAATGTTCTGTTTTTAGGAGAAAGAGAAGATGTTGAGGAAATATATCTATTAATGGATATATTTGTTTTGCCATCTTGGCGGGAGGGACTTGGTATTTCAATTTTAGAAGCATCAGCGATGAAAAAGCCAGTAATAGCTACTGATATTCGGGGCTGTCGGGAGGCGGTAGATGATGGTAAAACTGGCATTTTGGTTCCAGTTAGAAATCCGGAAAAGTTAGCTGAGGCAATAATCTATTTACTTGAGAATCCAGAAAAGGCAAAAAAGATGAGCGAAGAAGGGAGAGAAAGAGCTGAAAAAGAATTTGACGAAAGATTGGTCTTTGATAGAATAAAAACAGAATATCAACGGTTGATAAAAGAGAAATTATGAAAATTCGCTTAGCTGAAAAAAAAGAAGCCGAACAAATCGCTGAGATTCATAAAAGAGAAATAAAAAAAGGATTTTTAAGCTCTTTAAAAAAACCTTTTTTAACTAATCTTTATTCAGCCATTATTGAGTCGGAATTTAGTTTTTGTGTTGTATCTGAAAAAGATGGTCGGGTTGTAGGTTTTATCGCTGGCGCTTTAAATATCAATAAATTTTATGGTTATTTCTTGAAAAAGTATTTTTTTCAATCGGTTTTAATGCTTTTGCCTCAAATTTTTAATTTCAAAAAATTAAAAAAGATTTTTGAAAGTTTGTTCTACCCTAAAAAAGAAAATAACTTACCAAAAGCAGAACTTTTAACTATTGCTGTTAAAAAAGAATTTCAAGGTCAAGGAATAGCTAAGCAAATGTTTGAAAAATTTGTTTCAGAAATAAAAAATAGAGAAGTAGGGATTTTTAAGGTTATAGTTGGAGAAGAACTTAAACCTGCTATTAAATTTTATGAAAAAAATGGTTTTCAATTTCTTAAAAAAATTAGTATTCATAATAAACAAACCTCCCGAGTTTATGTTTATCCAATAAACTAATATGTTTTACTTTTTTATATTCTTTCTACCATTTTTAACATCCTTAATCTTAATCCCTCTTTTTAAAAAAACTGCTGAAAAATATCACCTTTATGATATTGCCGAAGGAGATGTTTTGAAAATTCACAAAAAACCAATATCTGTTTTTGGTGGCCTAGCAATGCTCATTGCTGTAATAATTGGACTTTTGTTTTTTGTTTTTCAGAATCAACTATTTGATTGGAGAATTGCAGGCATTATTCTTGGTTCTTTGATTGTTTTTTTGTTTGGATTTTGGGATGACTTAAAATGGAAACATATCTCTCAGATAAAACCTTTTCAGAAGTTCTCTCTTTTAATTATATTTCCCCTAATCACTACTATTATTCTTTTGGCTTCAGGAATTAAAATAAATTTTTTTCCAGAAATTTATTTAGCCGGTTTCTTAACTTTTTCTTATATTTTTGTTTTTATAAATGGAGTTAATTATCAAGATGGAATGGATGGATTGGCTGGTGGTTTGACAGCAATTTCTTTAATGGGCTTCATTATTTTAAGTTTGATTTCAGGAAACAATTTTGCTTTAATTTTTTCTTTAATTTCATTAGGAGCAGTTTTTGGCTTTTTAATTTTTAATTTTCCGCCTGCTAAAATTTTTATGGGAGATTCCGGTGCTTACTTCTTAGGATTTATTTTAGCGGTTTTGGCAATGATTTTTTCCAAACCCTATAATTTTTTAAGTATTTTAGGCCCTATTTTTATTGTCGGAATACCTATTTTTGATGGAGTTTTTACTAATATAAGACGTTTGTTTAGTAAAAAATCCATATTTTTAGGAGACAGAAGCCATTTTTATGATAGAATTTTACAAAAAGGAATTTCAATCAAGAAAACTCTTTTAATCTGTTATTCTCTCCAAATTATATCAGTAGCAATTGGACTATTTTTTCGCTTTTCTTGATTATTTTAAGACCATTAGGTAGAATACATAAATGAATTGGAAAATTCCTTTAACAAAACCAGATATTACAGATTTAGAAAGAAAGGCGGTTTTAGAAGTTCTAAAAACGCCTGTTTTATCTTTGGGACCGAAATTAGAAGAGTTCGAGAAAAAAATTGCTAAGTATACAGGAGTAAAGTATGCTATTGGGGTAAACAGTGGAACCAGTGCCTTGCATTTAATAATTCGGGCATTAGAAATTAAGGAGGGGGATGAAGTAATCACCACTCCTTTTTCTTTTATTGCTTCTGCAAATTGTATTTTATTTGAAAGAGCAAAGCTGGTTTTTGTCGATATTAAGAGCGACACTCTTAATATCGATCCTGAACTTGTTGAAGGATTAATTACTTCTCGAACAAAAGCGATTTTAGGAGTAGATGTTTTTGGGCACCCAGCAGATTGGAGTAGATTAGAAAAAATTGCCAAAAAACATAAACTTTTTTTGATTGAGGATTCAGCCGAGGCGTTGGGTTCCCAATATTTAGAGAACCGTTCTCCGCAGGAGAACAGTTCTCCCAAAATTAAGAAATGGCGGAAGTGCGGCAGTTTTGGTGATGCCGGGGTTTTTGGATTTTATCCCAACAAACAGATTATTACCGGCGAAGGGGGAATAGTATTGACCAATAATAAAAAAATCGCTGATTTATGCAGGAGTATGGCTAATCAAGGACGCAAAAATGAAAAGGGAGAATGGTTAGAGCATATTTATTTAGGTTATAATTATAGAATGCCGGAAATCTGCGCAGCAATAGGAGTTGCTCAACTTTCCAGAATAGATAAAATTCTTGAAAAACGAGACAAAGTTGCTAAAATATATAATAAGAAATTAAAAAATTTTTCTAAAATTAGAATTCCTTATGTTGACCCGAATATTAAAATAAGCCGGTTTGTTTATGTAGCGCATTTATCTAAGAAATATTCTAAAAAAGACAGAGATAGAATTATTGAAAAAATGGCAAAAAAAGGAATTCAGTGCGGCAATTATTTTCAGCCAATTCATTTGCAGCCATTTTACAGAAAAACATTTGGATATACAGCCGGTGATTTTCCGATTACCGAAAGTATCGGCCAGAGAACCGTTGCTTTGCCTTTTTATAATGACTTAAAAGAAAAAGAAATAAATTATATTGTAAAAACTTTAAAACAAATATTAAATGCTAAAGTTTAAATTCTTGCTTAAAAAATTAATGGAGCCGACGCCAAAAAAACGAATGCTTTTCTTTTTAGTTAGCGATATTATACTGATTTCTTTTTCAGTTTGGCTGGCTTTTTTGATTAGGTTTGAGGGACAAATACCTGACTGTTATTTTTTAAACATTAAAGGGATTATCCTTTTAGCTTTAATAATTACTATTCCTATTTTTTTCTTTTTTAAGCTTTATTATTTCAGTTGGTCTTATGTAAGTTTGGAAGAGTTAATTTCTTTGGTCAAGGCTACAACCTTGAGTTTTTTACTCTTAACAGCTTTTTATTTTGTTTTAAAGGATTACACAATTTTTAGCGGTTTTCCCCGTTCCATTCTTTTTATTAGTTATTTTTTAATTTTTATATTTTGCGGAGCTGCCCGTTTTTCTAAAAGAATCTATTTTTATCTTTTTCAAAAAAAAGAAGCAAGAGGCAAAGAGAAAACTTTAATCGTCGGGGCAGGTGATGCCGGTGAACAAATTTTAAGGAGCATTCAGAGTTCTTTTGACGCTCCTTATGAGCCCGTTGGTTTTATTGATGATAATGAATTAAAACAGGGGAGTTTAATCCATGGTATACGAGTTTTGGGCAGAATTAGTGATATTCCAGAATTAGTAAAAACTTTCCGGATTAAAGAAATGATCATTGCTCTGTCTTCGGCTGGTTCAAGCGCTATTAAAAAGGCAGTTGAGATGGGGAGAGAAGCTAATTTAAAAAAAATAAAAGTTGTTCCTCCGATAACCGAATTAATTAATGGAGAGGTTTCTCTTGGAAATATTAGAGAAGTTCAAGTTGAAGATTTATTAGGAAGAGAACCTGTTTCTTTAGATAAAACAGCTATTACAAATTTTATTCGTGATAAAAAGGTTTTAATTACCGGTGCCGCAGGTTCCATTGGCTCTGAACTCTGCTATCAAGTTGCTAAATTTAATCCTTCTTTACTTTTAACACTTGACCAAGATGAAACCGGTATTTTTAATATTTCAAAAGAATTAGAAGATAAATTTCCAAGATTGAAAATTTCTCCCTTAGTAGTCGATATCTGCGATGAAACAAAAATTGAGCAGATTTTTAATAAATTTCAGCCAAATATAGTTTTCCACGCTGCTGCCTATAAACATGTTCCTTTGATGGAAGTCCATCCCGACGAAGCAGTAAAAAATAACACTTTTGGAACAAAAATAGTTGCCGATACTGCTTTAAAATATGGTGTAGAAAAATTTGTTTTTATCTCAAGTGATAAAGCAGTAAATCCTACTTCTATAATGGGAGCAACAAAAAGAGTGGGAGAGATGATTTGCCAGGTTTTTAATCAAAAAAATTCTACAAAATTTATTTCGGTTCGATTTGGAAATGTTTTAGACAGCCGGGGAAGCGTAATACCTATTTTTAGAGAACAAATTAAAAGAGGAGGGCCGGTAGAGGTTACCCATTCTCAGATGAAAAGATATTTTATGGTTACTTCTGAGGCCTGTCTTTTAGTAATGCAAGCCGGAGCTATGGGTAGAGGCGGAGAGGTGTTTGTTTTAGATATGGGGGAGCCAATTAAGATTTTGGACTTAGCAAAAGAGATGATTCGATTATCCGGTTTAGAGCCCGATAAAGATATTCCCATTGTTTTTACGGGTATTAGACCAGGAGAAAAACTTTTTGAAGAAGTTTTAACCGCTGAAGAGGGAACCATTGCTACTCAAAATGAGAAAATTTTTAGAGCAAAGCTTTCAAATGTTGATAAAAAGAAACTGAAAGAGAATTTAGGAAAGTTAGATAGAGCGATAAAAAATCCAAATAGGAAAGTAATAATTAATATATTAAAAATACTTGTGCCTGCATATAAACCAAATAATTTTTGATTCTATTTAAAACAATCCAGCTCGCTCCAAGGATTTATTGAAGAATTAAAATTGTCTTTACCGAAGGAATAACAAAGCTTTTAGCAAGCAAAAGACCCCGGAAACCG
>JBARPC010000026.1:0-8479 GCA_049642725.1 Minisyncoccales bacterium
GCTATAAAGATGTCATCGCCGAATATAAAAATACAATTTCTACTTTAAGATCAAGCCATAAAGATATACAAAAATCTTATCGGGATACCTTATCTAGTCAAGGCAAAGAAAGAACTATTGGCAAAAATTATCAAACCGTTGCCGAAACTGAAGTTGAAACGCATGATAGTTAATGATGATATAAGCCCACCGAAAAAAATTTGTCCAAGCGAGGCATTGCTGAAGTGATAGACAATTATAAAAAATATTTGTTTTTATCTTTTAACGAAAACGCAGTTTTCGTAAAAAAGGAATTGAAAGAAATCTTCTCGCCAAAAAATTTATTCAAAAAATTCTCTACTCAAAACAAAGCATTGAAATTGCTTTGTTCTATCCTGTTAGAAACTCTGTTTTTAACAGGATTTATGCGGAAAATCCAAAGGATTTTCAAAAATTGTCGGGCAAAAACAACACCGCCTTGCTATCGCAAGGCGGCGCAAAAATTTTTTCAGAAACAAGGGCAAGTTCTCGCTTCAATGGTTTTGAAAAGACAACCAGCCCTTTTGCTTCTGAAAAAAAACAGTTCGCGATGGATTATTCGGGTGCCCCTGAAAGGAATCGAACCTTTATCTAGAGTTTAGGAAACTCTTATTCTATCCGTTGAAATACAGGGGCAAGATAAAATTTTTAATTTAATTAAGAAGGAAATCCGAGTAAGCTTTAATTATTTTAAAGATAACACATATTTTTCTTGCTGGCAATTATATTTTATGCTACAATCAATGAATGGAAAAATCACCAATTATTAAAATTGTCAAAAATGCCTGTCCAGCTGTTATTACTATTGTTATCTCAAAAGACCTGCCTAAAATAGATGGTTTTTATATGCTCCCTTTTGGCGGCCAGAATTTTGTTGTTCCCAAAATAGAAAACAATAAAAAACAAAAAACAAAAATCGGAGGCGGCTCCGGCTTTATTATTTCTGCTGACGGTTTGATTCTTACTTCACAGCACGTGGTTGGAGATCCGCAAGCCGAATATACTATTGTTTTAGAGCCGAAAAAAAAATACCTTGCTAAGGTTTTGGCTCGCGACCCTTTAAACGACATTGCTATTTTGAAAATTGAAGCTAAAAACCTGCCTTTTCTGGAATTAGGCGATTCAAATCAGATTGAGCTTGGCCAAACCGTTATTGCTATTGGCAATGCTTTGGGAGAATTCCATGATACTGTAAGCACTGGCGTTGTCTCTGGTTTAAGCAGAACTATTACTGCTTTTAATAATATCGCCCAGCAGACAGAGAGTTTACGGGGGCTTATTCAAACCGATGCCGCTATTAATCCGGGTAATTCCGGCGGGCCATTAGTAGATATCAAAGGCAATGTTATAGGCATCAATACTGCTATGGTCGCTATGGCTCAAAATATTGGGTTTGCTATCCCTATAAACTATGCCAAAAAAGATTTAGAAGAAGTAAAAAAATACGGCAAAATTAAAAGACCATTTTTAGGAGTGAGGTATATTCTTTTAAATAAAGAATTATCTGAAAAAAACAAGCTGCCGGTTGGCTACGGCGCCTTAATTGTCAGAGAGACCTTAGGTGAATCAGCAGTGATTAAAGAATCTGCGGCTGGAAAAGCAGGCTTAAAAGAATTTGATATTATTTTGGAATGCAACAACAAAAAAATCACGACTGACAATCCATTATCATCTATTTTGCAGAAACATAAAATAGGGGAACAAGTTGAATTTAAAATTTTGCGAGACAAAAAAGAAATATTAATAAAAGTAATGCTTGAAGAAAAAAAATAAATGTTTAGATAAGTGGTGCTCAAATTAAACAGTTTCAAACTTTCTCTATTATATTACCAAATTTAATTCATAAATCAAAGAAAAGAAATTTGGAAAGATGAAATCCAGCAGGCGGGGGCGAAGCCCCCGCCTGCTCTTAAAACTTTTTTACCGAATTGTTCCGCTCGCTGACCCTTCGGGTTGGCTCGCTTTGGAAAAATAAATTCACTTTTGGATTTTATATTATCACTTCTAAAAATAAAAATTGATTTAGGATAGTACAATAAAATAGCAAAAACAGATATTTAAAAGTATCTGTTTTTGCTATTTAGTTATTTCTTCTCTAATCTTTTTCTAATTCAATAACAGAAGGGGCAGGTCGGAATCCCTACTTTCCAATTCCTATCATAAAGATACCATTTTTTACATTTTATCACTCCAGGATATTGATATTGATGGCAATCATCTTCTATTGAAATCTTATCAGAAACTACTTCTCCGCTTTTTAGTTTAATATCTTTTATTTCAATATCAAGCGGAGGAGGTTCTCTCCCAAAGTAAATTTTTATCTCGCTAAAATCAGCTTCTTTAAATTTTTCTATTTTGTCTTGAATCGCTTTATCTGCATTATGGCTTTTTGACACTAATCTTTTAATTATCTGACTATTTCCTGTTTTTAAACCCTCTATGTATTTTGCAACAACTTTTTCTTTTGTTTCTTCTCCTCTAAACCATCCTAATTCAAAAGTATGAATATAGAGTCCGTAAAAAAAATCAATAATAAAGGTGGAGCAAAGAAACAATACCGCCAAAATCAATGTAATAATTATTATCTTACCTCATTGTCTCTTACTTCTATTAATTTTCAGAATCATAAAGCCGCCAGCCGTAAAATTTAGCATTTGGATTTTATTCTGTTAAACTAAAGCTCGCGATGATTTCTTTTACCTGCCCTGCCATTTTTTGGAATTCATCAGCAATCTCTGGACTATCGTATGGATTAGAAATAGATATATTATAAACAAATACTGTTCCATTTTTCTCAGCAAATACTGTTGGACAACAGCCTGGTGCAAGTCCTTTTTCCTCTACCTCTTTTCTTTCCTTTTCTATTTCCTCCCATTCATTTTTGGAGTAAACTGTTATTGAAAAAATTAGGTTTTCTCCCTCAGAAAAAGGAGAAGGAACGACATTATAAACAAAGGAGGTAGTTTTCTCCTCTTCCCTGATTTCATATTTATCTTTCCACTCTTTGGGAATTTTCAGACTATAACCATAAATCTCATTAAAATAAGTGAGTTTATCAAATTCTGATTGTTTCGGCTCAATCGGGGGTTGAGTTTGTTTTTTCCATAAATAAAATTCTGCCCATCCAATGAAAACCCCCGCAATAATAATGATTAGAATGATTTTTCTTAACATAGTAATTTGCCCCGTTAGAGAGCGCTGGCGCTTTCTAACGGGGATTACTTCTCTTATCAGGAGAAACTATCGTTTAGCATATTCTTGAATAGTACTAAGCGTCCATCCATTATTAGTGTAAGCGCTCAGTTGCTTAGATTTACCATCCCAGGGGTCGTTGATCCAATAATTACTAGGATTGGTGCCGCTTCCTGAAGTCACTACCACATAATGACTGTTACCTTTTACCAATCTTAAGATAGGCGGTCGGCTAGCAGAGAGCATACTATAAAGTTTGTTGTAGGAAAAACTCCAAGCGCCCACATAGGTAGCTTTACTCTGGCTACAGGAATTAGCGGCCACACTCCAATAAAGCGGACAGGCATAATTACCTAAACAAGTATTCAGCAGACCCGGATTTTGGTATATTATCCCATAATACTTAAAAACCATTGCGTCTGAGGTTAAAGCGCAACCATATCCGCCAATAGTTAGACCACAAGTTTGTATCACATCATTCTTCCAAGCAGGGTCGTTTTGGCTGAAAAGGGGCACGTACCACAAGGAAGCAGTAATTCTTGGTACAGGAAAGTTAGCTTTAGGCCATTTCTGAAGTTCTTCTGGTTTCTCTAACGGCAATGGCACACCTGGCGCCAACGGCACTATCTTACCATTATCTCTTCCCCAAACAGTTCCTTCAGGGGCTAAATCTGGCGGATAAAGAAACAAGTCTGGCGCAATCTTAAAAAGTTCTTTTAGTTCTCTATCTGTTTTAAATCCGGTATCTGTGCTATTGCCGAGAGAATTTTGAGCAGAGGCAATTAAACTATTCGCACCAACGATTAAAAAGCCCAACAATAAAACGACACCAACAATAAAAATCTTTTTTTTGGTAGTCTTTATCCATTTAATTTTTTCTTTCATATTTTTTTTAATTTCGTAACTTATCTTCTTTATAGAAATTGACCTTTATTTTTTTCCTCTAACTGTCTAATGTCCAAAAAAATTAATTAAAGTTTTACTTCTTTAATAATTATAACACAAAAATTATAATAAGACTCAATTTATCTTTTATCATTTTAACAAATTATCTCAGTGAAAACAAAGGAAAGTGATAATATAAAATCCAAAAGTGAATTTATTTTTCCAAAGCGAGCCAACCCGAAGGGTCAGCGAGCGGAACAATTCGGTAAAAAAGTTTTAAGAGCAGGCGGGGGCGAAGCCCCCGCCTGCTGGATTTCATCTTTCCAAATTTCTTTTCTTTGATTTATGAATTAAATATTGTTGGGAATAAACAAAACCCTGTTCCGTTTCAACGGAACAGGGCAAATTTTTCTGACAGGAACGAGGCAACCTCGCTGGGGTTCCCTCAAAAAGAGTTCGTTGATGATTATTCGTGTGCCCGAGGTGGGACTCGAACCCACACGGAGAAAATCTCCACTTGATTTTAAGTCAAGACTGTCTACCATTCCAGCACCCGGGCAAAACGGCAAAACTTTGATTAGTTTTCTTTTTTATTCTATCAAATTTAGCTCATTTTTTCAATATTATTTTTTAATACTATCTAAAATTTCCTCTATTTTTTCTATTTTTTGAATCTGCTTTTCTTGTAAAAACTCAATCCGTGGAATCGGCCTCATTCTTAAACGTTTATTTAATATTTGCTGAAGATTATAAATACTATTTTTTAACATTACAAAAGCATCTTTTGTCTCTTTTTCAGGCAATACGCTAATATAAACTTTTGCTGAATATAGGTTTGGAGCTGCTTCCACCCTAATAATAGTAACCAAAACACCTTTAGGAAAATTAATCTCCTCTAAAATAATCCGCGACAATTCCCTTTTTATAAGCTCATTAACCTTTTGGATTCTCTCAGTCATAGTTCTCCTTTTTCCCTTTCTTCTTTATAAAACACAAGTTCATCTCCTAATTCAATTTTCACATCTCCTTGATAAAGAATCCCTACTTCTTCACCCTTGCCCGCTTTTTCAATATCTTTTTTGTTTCTCTGTAGGTTTATTATTTTGCCTCTGCCAATTTTTTCTCCTGCCTCGCCTCGCCTCGCTGACGAAGCGGGCCTAAAAACCTCAATTTTCAAACCCTTTTCCACTTCACCGTCAATAATTTTACCGCCAACAATCTGGCGATTTTTTTCTGACATAAATACTACTAATGTTTTAAGTTTGCCTATATCCTTGCGAACTATCTCTGTGCTTAAAACTTTTTCCATCATTAAACGGACTTCTTGAAAAAGCTCATAAATAATATCAAAGCATTTTATCATTATTTTTTCTTGCTCGGCAAACTTTAAAGCAACAGAGCTTTTTTTAACCCGAAATCCTAAAATTTTGGCTTTAGCTATCCTTGCCAATCTAACATCACTTTCATTAACCTCACCCACTTCGTTTTTTAAAATTCTTAAAGCAACTTTTTCTTGAGGCAGTTTTTTAATCTCTTGTTCTATCGCTTCTAAAGAACCAGAAACATCTGCCTTTAAAATGAGATTCAAAATCTTTTTAGAAGAATCAGCAGGCAGCACCTCTCTTGTTTCTTGCTTTCTCTCTTTTTTCTCAATGTATTTTTGAGCTGATTTAATATCAGGATAAACATTAAACTTTTCTCCGATTTGCGGAACCTTTTCTAATCCTAAAACAATTATCGGCTGTGAGGGCATGGCTTTTTTAATTGTCTTGCCTTGAAAATCCTCTAAAATCTTAATTTTTCCTAAAACAGAACCAGTTCCTATAATATCTCCTCTTTTTAAAATTCCATCCTTTAAAACAAGAGTAGCGGTTGGACCGCGATGGCTGTCTAAATATGCCTCAATAACCACGCCTTGGCCTGGTTTAGATAAATCTGCTTTTAATTCTTCTATTTCAGCTATTAATAAAATAAGTTCTAATAATTCTGAAATCCCCTTGCCTGTCTTAGCTGAAACATTAACTGACGGTATCTTTCCGCCCATTGACTCCACTAAAACATCTTGCTGGGAAAGTTCTCTTTTTACTTTCTCGGGATCTGCTTCTGGTTTGTCTGTTTTATTTATCGCCACAATCATTGGGATGCCTGCTTTTTTTATATGGTTTATTGCTTCTCTGGTCTGCGGCTTAATTCCTTCTTCTCCTGCTATTACTAAAATAGCAATATCAGCTACTTTAGCGCCCCTGGAACGCATAGCTGAAAATGCTTCATGTCCCGGAGTATCAATAAAAGTAATTTTCTTATTATTCTGTTCTATTTCATAAGCTCCAATATGCTGGGTGATACCACCTGCTTCTTTTTCAATCACTTTTGTTTTTCTAATAAAATCTAAAATCGCGGTTTTTCCATGGTCAACATGTCCTAAAACAACCACTGCTGGAGCACGGGTTTGAAAATTCTCTTGTTTTTTTTGTTTTTCGAGTTCCATGTAAGACGAGTTTTAAAAATGTCGTACCTATTTGTCATACGACATTATGCTTATTTCTAAAATGTCATACCCCTGTCATAGCTTTTTTAATGGCTTGTTCTTCTTCATTAGATAGAGGATATTCTGATTTTCCATTTTTTATTTCTTTGGTATAAACTCGGTTGGACTCTCTCCCATAATGGCTGGTAATAACAAATCCATTATTATTCAAATCAAGAAGCGCAATAGAAAAACTTTGATTGCTGCCCACTTCTTTAAACGGATTAAACCTTATTACGCCGATTTTCTGAAAACTTTTTTGAGAAATGGTTTCTAATCTTGATATTTGCTCTAAAATCTCTTTTAAATTATTTTCCATTTTCTCTGTTTTTTCAACCTGATTTGTTAAAACTTTCTCTAAATCTTTTTCTCCTCTTTGAAAAAAAACATCTAATCGCTTTTTTTGCTGAAAAGCGAAAAAAATGGAAATAAAAACCAAGAGAAACAAAACCCCAAAAATAAAATAAATATATTCAAAATTAAAAAAATCTTCAATAGACATAGATTTTTTAGATTATTGCTTGACTAAACCAAGCAACAATCTTACAACTTTAGAAGCTAGCGGAGAGGGTGGGATTCGAACCCACGTGTTTCATAAGAAACTAACTGCTTTCGAAACAGCTCCGTTATAACCGCTTCGGTACCTCTCCAGATTTATTTTTAAAATATTGTTTAAATTTATTTAAATGTTTAGGGTTAGATGAGTCTATCGCCTGAAAATACTTAATAATTTCATTCTCTTTCCTTAAAGTAATGCTGAATTTTGTATTCTGAGTAGGATGAAAACCAAGTTGTTCTAATTTTGTCTTAAAGAAAAATAAGATAGGTAAAGATCTGTTAGTAAAATTCATCGCACAATTATGATATACTTTATCTTTATAATAATGTTTATCAATATAGAAACATCCATCGGTGTCAAATAATCCCCTCAAGCAAGATTTTGTGAAATTCTTAGATTTCTTAATCCAAAAAGGCACATCTACCTGATTTTTTACTTTATTTCCTGTATGCAATCCCATATTTGTAAAAAATTGAACAAGTTTTGTTCTTGAAACTACAATATTTACTACCCTTTGCTCTTTTCTCTCATTAATTGATGGGTTTATTATAAAAAGTCTCTGAATAAGATTTTTGATATAGAAAACAAATTCTCGATCATCAAATCTATTTAGTGTTACTGTTATCTGTCTTTTTGTAATACCCCCATCTCCTAAAACAATGCCTATAAATTCCGCTAATTGAGGTGAATATTTGGGAAAGAAAACTGGTTTGGGAACAAAAAAATTACTTCTATTCCGACGATGAACTTCAATAGCTTTTAAAGCTCCTCGCCTGGAAGCTTCTCGTGTCCAACCCGGAAATCCTCCATATTTTTTATAGCATGCTAATCCGCCTTTTTTTCCTGCTTCTTTAACATGCCAATAATCTGAAAGCATTTCTACTCGTGGAGAATTAATTCCACAGATCTCAATTAATTTTTTAAAGACAGAAAGCGGCATAGAGTATTTAGCGCTTTTCCAATCCAAAAAAGAACGTCTATCTACTTTACAAATATCAGCTAATTCTCGATAACTAAAATTTGTACGTTTTCGAATTTCTGTAAAGAAATCCTGAGGATCATTTTCTAGAAATCTCACTCGCGTCATTTTTGTATTTTATCATTATAACTCACATATGTAAACCGCTCAGGCACCCCTCCTTTTATATTTTCAAATTACCATTTTTAAAAGCAAAAATCAAATTATGGACCTAGCGAGAATCGAACTCACATCTCCGCAATGCGAATGCGGTGTATTACCACTATACTATAGGCCCGGATTGTCGGGATGCCGAGATTCGAACTCGGGCTAAATTCTC
>JBARPC010000027.1:0-65928 GCA_049642725.1 Minisyncoccales bacterium
TCAACATAATTACTTAACTCGGTTAAGTTAACTCGGTTAAGTAATTACTCTATTTTTTTTCAAAGTTTGACATCCAATTTTGATTAACCTATAATCAAAATATATGACCACAATAACTATTCCTAAAGAATTAATCAAAGAAAAAGAGCTAATTTTAATTCCTCGCAGAGACTATGAGAAACTTTTAGAATTGCTCAAAAAAAGAAAAATAACTACAAAATCTAAAAAAGTAATTCCTAAGAGCCAAGAATGGTTTTGGACTAAAGAATGGCAAAAAAAAGAAAAAGAAGCAGATCAAGAATTAGCAAGAGGAGAATATAAAGAATTTAAAAATGTGAAGGATTTATTAAAAGATATCCATTCCTAATTTATGAGAATAATTAGACTAAATCTTTTTAAGAGAGATTATAAAAAACTTTCACAAAATATTAAAAAACAGGCTGATAATAAAATTTCTATTTTAATAAGGCATCTTCATTATCCTTCGTTGCGAATTAAAAAAATTCAAGGAAGTAAAGATATTTAGGAAGGAAGAGTAACCAAAGATATTCGTTTTACTTTTCAGATTATTAAAGACGTTTATGTTCTTCGAAGAATCGGCAAGCATAATGAGACCTTAAAAAATCCTTAAAAACTGGTGTTGCAAATGCACAAAAAATAGGGCGAAAAATAGGGACGTTTCTGACTTTTTAGCAGGCAGAGATTTATTCTCTGTTTTTTTCTTTTAAAAAAAGGTGAATTTAGGTATAATTTAAGTATGGACAAACAACAAGTAAAAGAGAGAATTGAAAAATTGAAGAAAGTCATACAGGAAGCAAGATATAGTTATCATGTTTTGGATAAATCCATAATGCCTGATACTGCCTTAGATTCGTTGAAGCACGAACTTTTTGAATTAGAACAAAAATATCCTCAATTTATTACAGAAGATTCTCCTACCCAGAGAATTGTCGGAAAACCTTTGGATGAGTTTAAAAAAATTCGTCATATTGTTACTCAATGGTCATTTAATGATGTTTTTAATGAGGAAGAAATAAGGAATTTTGATAAGAGAATGAAAAGAGAACTTGGTATTAAAGAAGTTGATTATACTGCTGAACTAAAAATTGATGGCATGCATATTATTTTATGTTACGAAAAAGGCGTTTTGAAAACCGGGGCAACCAGGGGCGATGGCAAAGTCGGTGAGGATGTCACCCAAAATCTAAAAACCATTGAATCAATTCCTTTAAGTATTAAAGAAGATATTGACATTGTTGTTGAGGGTGAGATTTTTATGAGAAAATCAGTTTTTAATAAACTAAACGAAAAAAGAAAAAAATTAAATCAACCATTATTTGCTAATCCCAGAAACGCGGCTGCTGGCGCCATTCGCCAGCTTGATTCCAAGATTGCCGCAGAACGTGAACTTGATTGCTTTGCTTATGATTATTCTTGGCCGGAAAAAGATATTCCTAATAGCCAGTTTGAAGAGTTAAAGAAATTAAGAGAGCTTGGTTTTAAAATAAATAAAAATTTTCAACATTGTCAAAATATAGATGAAGTAATTAAATTCTGGAAAGATTGGCAGAAAAAAAGAGAATTCCAGAATTTTTGGATTGATGGTGTAGTAATAAAAGTAAATAAAAGAGAATTTCAGAACAAGCTTGGTTATACGGGTAAAGCGCCAAGATGGGCTATTGCTTTTAAATGGCCTGGTGAACAGGCAACCACGATTTTAGAAAAAGTGGTTTTTCAGATTGGCAGAACTGGAAAAATTACGCCAGTTGCCTGGTTAAAACCAGTTAATATTGGCGGCTCTTTTGTCTCCAGAGCAACTTTACATAACGCTGATGAAATTAAGCGGCTGGGAGTAAAGATAAAAGATACTGTTATTGTTGAGAAAGCCGGCGATGTTATTCCTCATATCATCAAATTTTTACCAGAGCTAAGGCCTAAAAATGCCAAAAACATTGAAATGCCAAAGACCTGTCCTATTTGCGAATCAAAAGTGATTAGATTAGAAGGTGAAGTTGCTCATTATTGCTCAAATAGAAAATGCGGAGCCAGGCAAAAGAATAAACTTTCTTGGTTTGCTTCCAAAAAGGCATTTGACATTGAAGGATTAGGGCCAAAAATCATTGACCAATTAATGGACAAGGGATTAGTTTCAAACCCTGCTGATTTATTTACATTGAAAAAAGGAGATATAATTCCATTGGAAAGCTTGCCCCGTAGGAAGCCGAAGGCTTTCCTTCGGGGATTTGCTGAAAAATCATCTTTTAATTTAATAAGAGCAATTGAGAAAAGCAGGGCAATAACATTGCCGAAATTTATTGTTTCTTTAGGAATTAAATATGTTGGAGAAGAAACTGCTGCGCTGCTTTCGCAGCAAGTTCAAAGTTCAAAGTTCAAAGTTCAAAATTTAAGTGATTTAATTACTTTCTTTAAAAATATATCACAGGAAGAATTAGAAAGTATTGAGGGCATAGGATTAAAAGTAGCGAGCAGTATTACGGATTGGTTCTCTCAAAAAGAAAATATTGAATTATTAAAAGACTTAGAAAAAGCAGGAGTCAAGATAAAAAAAGAAAAACCTGCCCCGCATCGTCCGAGCGAAGCGAGGACTGGCGCAGGGTTGAAAGATAAGATATTTGTTTTTACTGGAGAAATGAAATCAATGTCAAGAGAAAAAGGAAAAGAAAAAGTAAAAGCATTGGGAGGAAAAATTCCTAATTCCATAAGCAAAAATACTGATTTTCTGGTTTTAGGTCAAAACCCTGGTTCTAAGTATGAAAAAGCAAAAAATTTAGGAATAAAAATAATTTCTGAAAAAGAATTTTTAGACATTATTAAATGACAAAAAATTTCATTAATCATTTAAAAAAGTTAGATTGGATTTTGATTATTTCTGCTCTTCTTCTGGTATTTATCGGACTCTTGTCTCTTTATAGTTCTTCATTGGGCAGAGATAGTTTTTTAAATTTTCAAAAACAAATTATTTTTTTTGGCATAGGATTATTTTTAATGTTTCTTGTTTCTTTTTTTGATTACAGGATTATTAAAAATAGTCCTTATTTAATTTTAATTTTTTATTCTCTTTGTTGTTTAGCTTTAGTAGGTCTATTTTTCTTTGCCCCGGAGATAAGAGGCAGCAGGGGCTGGTATCGGCTGGGAGGAATTTCTCTTGACCCAATAGAATTTACAAAGATTGCTTTAATTATTTTATTGGCAAAATATTTTTCTATGAGGCATATTGAAATGTACGGCTTAAGGCATATTTTGATTTCTAGCGTTTATTTTCTCATTCCAGCTGCTTTAATTTTTTTCCAGCCCGATTTGGGTTCAATTTTAATTCTGCTTTGTTTATGGGTTGGTATTTTAATTATTTCCAGTATTAAATTAAAACATTTTTTGATTTTAATTTTTTGCGGTATTTTAATTTTTACCATAAGTTGGTCTTTTCTGCTTAAAGATTATCAAAAGGCAAGGATTTTGAGTTTTATTCAGCCGCAGATAGAACCATTAGGCGTGGGTTGGAGCCAGAATCAATCCAGAATCGCTATTGGCTCTGGCGGTTTTTTGGGACAGGGCATTGGTCAGGGTTCCCAAACCCAATACGGCTTTTTACCAGAACCGCAAACAGATTTTATTTTTGCTTCTATTGCCGAAGAAATGGGATTAATGGGTGTAGTTATTTTATCAGCATTGTTTTTAATAGTTCTTTTCCGTATTTTTAAGATCGCTATAGTAAGCTCAAGTAATTTCCAACGGCTTTTTGCTTCAGGATTAGGCATTATTTTAATGGCTCAAATTTTTATTAATATTGGCATGAATTTAGGGCTTTTGCCTATTATTGGCATTTCCCTGCCTTTTATTAGTTATGGCGGCAATAATTTGGTCTTAACTTTTTTAGCCTTAGGAATTCTGCAAAACATATATTCACAAAAACAAAAAGGAGACTAACTCCTGTAAGCTCCTTTAAATTTTTAGGATAAAATGATAAGATAATTATATGAATAACAATTCAGAAAAAGAAAAACCAAAAGAAAAAATAGCTGAAATTGGTTATATAAAGCCCAGAGAAATTACTGAAGAAATGAAAGAATCATATATTGGTTATGCTATGTCAGTAATTATTTCTCGAGCTTTGCCTGATGTCAGGGACGGTTTAAAACCAGTTCACCGTCGAATTTTGTATGTAATGCTTGAGGATGGATTAAAGCATGATGCTAAATTTAGAAAATCAGCTAATGTAGTTGGTTTGGCATTGGCTCGCTATCATCCGCATGGCGACCAGGCAGTTTATGATTCCTTGGTGAGAATGGCTCAGGATTTTTCTTTGAGATACCCTTTAATTAAAGGCCAAGGAAATTTTGGGAGTATCGATGGGGACCCTGCGTCAGCCATGAGATATTCAGAAGCCAAGCTTTCAAAAATCGGTGAAGAAATGCTTAAAGATATTTCAAGAGATACTGTTGATTTTAGGGATAACTATGACGGCACGAGAAAAGAGCCAACGGTTTTACCATCGCCGATGCCTCAGCTTTTATTAAACGGTTCTTTAGGTATTGCCGTAGGCATGGCTACTAATATTCCGCCCCATAATCTGTCAGAAGTGGCAAATGCAGCTATTCATTTAATTGATAATCCAGAGGCAACAACAGAAGATATTTTTGAATTTATTAAGGGGCCGGATTTTCCCACTGGCGGCATAATTTACAATAGAAAAGAAATCATTACTGCTTATTCCCAGGGTAATGGTCCTATAGTGATAAGAGGCAAAACAGAAATATCTGAAGATAAAAAAGGCAGGAACAGGATTTTAATTACAGAAATTCCCTATCAGGTTCAGAAATCGTCTTTAGTGGAACAGTTTGCCAAGCTGGTTCAAGAGAAAAAAATCACTGGCGTTAAAGATATCAGGGACGAATCAGACAGGGAAGGCATGAGAATTGTTATTGAGCTTCAGCGAGATGCTTTTCCCCAGAAAATTCTCAATCGGCTTTATAAATTTTCCGACCTTCAAAAGACATTTCATCTTAATATGCTGGCTTTAGTGGACGGTATTCAGCCAAAAGTTTTGTCGCTTGTAGAAGTTTTAAATTATTTTATAATTCACAGAAAAGAAGTAGTGACAAGAAGAGCCAAATATGATTTACGCAAAGCAAAAGAAAGGGCGCATATTTTGGAAGGTTTGCATAAATGCCTGTCAAAGATTGATGCGGTGATTAAAACCATTAAGGCGTCGGCTAATCGGGAAGATGCGCTGAAGAATTTAATGAAAAAATTCAAGCTTACTGAAATTCAGGCAAACGCTATTTTAGAGACAAAACTCTCTGCTCTGGCAAAACTGGAAAGAAAGAAAATTGAGGAAGAGTTGGCAGAAAAGGGAAAATTAATAAAAGAATTAGAATCTATTTTAAAAAGTCCGCAAAAAATTAAAGAGTTAATTAAAAAAGAACTTAGAGAAATAATTGAAAACTTCGGGGACGAAAGAAGAACTAAAGTTGTTGTTCAGCAAGTCGGCGAAATTGCTGAAGAGGATTTAATTCCCCAAGAAGAAACAATTATTACCTTAACGCAGGGCGGTTATATTAAAAGAGTAAATCCTAATATCTACAAAATTCAAAAGAGGGGGGGCAAAGGCATTATGGGAATGAAAACCATGGGAGAAGATATAGTAGAGCATTTTCTTTTTTGCCAGACCCATGATGAACTTCTTTTCTTTACTGATTCAGGAAAAGTTTTTAAAATTCCTGCTTATGAGGTTCCCGAGGGGACAAGGGTTGCTAAAGGCAGGGGTATTTTGAATTTCTTGGAACTTACTCCGCAAGATAAGATTTTATCCATTCTTCATTTTAAGAAAAATGGAAATCAAGAAAATGGAATGAAGTATTTAGCAATGGCTACAAAAAATGGTATAGTAAAGAAAACAGCTTTAAGCGAGTTTGAAAATGTAAGAAGGTCAGGTTTAATTGCTATTAACCTTAAAAAAGGAGATTTGCTTAGAAGTGTGAGTAGAACCTCTGGTCAAGACGAAGTAATTTTAATTACAAAAAAAGGACAGTCAATTAAATTTAAAGAAGATAATGTTAGAGTTATGGGCAGGACAGCTGCTGGGGTGACCGGAATAAGATTAAAAAAAGATGACGAATTAATTGGAATGGACGTTATTCACCCCGTTAAATTGTCCGCCGAAGGCGAACACCTCGCAAAGCGAGGATTTAACAGGGTAAAAACACAAAATTATCTTTTGGTAGTAAGCGAGAACGGGTATGGGAAGAGGACTGATTTAAAAGAATACAGATTGCAGACAAGAGGCGGCTCTGGCATAAAAACAGCTAATATTACTGAAAAAACAGGAGATTTAGTTGCCTCTAAAGTTCTTTCTGGAGAGGAAGAAGATCTAATTGTTATTTCCAGAAAAGGCCAGATTATCAGAACTGCTATTGATTCTATTTCTATAATCAGCAGGTCAACGCAGGGCGTAAGAATAATGCGCTTAGATAAAGGAGATAAAGTAGTATCAGGGGAATGTATCTAACTTAATTATTCGGGAATACAACTTTTAGGATACGTTCGCTCGCCCAGCGCGCTCGCTAACTCATGTCCTCGCCTCGCTCTCTCGCTGCGCTCGAACCAAGCCTGCTCGGCTGCGGAAGCTCCTAAATGTTATATTCCCTCATTTATATATTTTATGTTAAGCTTTATAAACCCAGAACAAATTATAAAAAATCTTAGATTACGCAAGGATATGGTTGCAGTGGATTTTGGCTGCGGTTCTGGTTCTTGGGCATTACCTTTGGCTGAAAGATTAGAAGATGGCAAGGTGATAGCCATAGATGTATTAGAAGAGCCATTATCTGCTTTGCAGGGCAAAGCAAAAGCCAAAAATTTGGATAATGTTGAAATAATTTTAGCTGACATAGAGAGAAGTTCTAAACTTGAAGATGAAATTGCTGATTTTGTCCTAATGACAGATCTTTTATTTGAAGTTGATGATGTTAATGCGGTTTTAAAAGAAGGGAAAAGAGTTCTTAAAAAAGAAGGAAGAATTTTAGTGGTGGATTGGAAAAAAGACGTTGCTTTGGGGCCAAAAGATGGCAGGGTTTTGCCAAGCGAAATTAAAAAAATCGCTAAAGAGCTAAGTTTAAGGTTGGATAAAGAATTTGACGCCGGCATTTACCACTTTGCTTTATTATTTGAAAAATAGTATAATTTGTTAATTATAGCTCCGAAAACAAGATTTTTCAGTTGTTTCCCCCTTCGGGCTTCGCCACGCCCACACCCCACAACTGAAAAATCTGTTTTCTTCACTAGAAACTAATGAGAAAATCTTTATTCATACTATCAGCAGGATTCATTCTTTTTACACCATTAATAATTCAAGGTGTAGAGATAGAAAATCCTTTAGATTGTGCTACTATTGACTGCATAATTATTTCTATTGTAAGTTTTATTTTTTATATTGCTTTAGCAATTGCGCCGATAATGTTTATTATTGCCGGCCTCGCCTTTGTTACTGCCGCTGGCGATCCAGTAAAAATTCAGAAAGCTAAAGATATTGTCCTATGGACAGTTATAGGTTTAGTCATTGTGTTGCTGTCCTATGGAATAATTAATGTAATCAAGGAAATTTTTACAGGATAATTTTAACCAATTTATGAAAAAAATATTTTTTATACTAATTATAAGTTTTTTCTTTCTGTTTAATTTTTGGGTAATAGCAGAAGCGAAAGATTGTGATGCAGGAGATCTGGTTTGTGGCGGGGTGGCTGAATGTGAAGAAACTGCAACTCAAGATGGATGTTTAGCAGATTGCAGTGTTGGGGAAGGTTTTGGCGGTTGGGCTTGGCCCAAGTGTGATTGTAATCTTAAAACAGAAGCAGAAAGTGATTGCTGGTGTGAGTGTAATGAACAGTGTGCAGACGACTGGTGTAAAAGTTTGGGTCGCGCTAAGGGAATATGTAAAGACAGTAAAGGGCATTGTTGTGATGCTACAGAAACAAATTGTGATATTGATTCAGATGATGAAGATTGTGATGGCAAATTAAATTGTAACGATAAAGAAGATTGCGAAGGTGAGATTTGTGATACAAATAAAGTATGCAAGAATGGCGCCTGCGTTGAGAAAAAGCCAGCCTGTGTTACTGATTGCCAGCAGGTAACTCAAACTTGTCTTTGCGGCAGTAAAGAAACAGAAGTAGAAAGCGGAGAGTTTTGTTGTATTGCCTTAAGTAAAAGATATACTTTAAAAACAGATTGTGAAAAACAATGTGAACAGGTCTGTCCAGAAGATTGTGATAATTTAGCGCCTGTGCCTTGTTATTGTGATTCAAAATTAATTGAAGTTGATGAGGAGAAATATTGTTACGGAGGCAAAGTTTATACTGAACAAGAAAAATGTAAAGAAGATGAGGCAGCGCCTCCGGAAGAAGAAAAACCGCCAGGATTTTTTGTTTGTCCAGGAGATAGAGCAGAATGCCCCGAAGGATCATTTTGTATTGAAAATCCTTTATGCGCTGAAACTTTTGAGCAGCTTATAAATGCAATTGTTAATTTTATTTTTTATATTGCTTTAGCAATTGCGCCGATAATGTTTATTATTGCCGGCTTGGCTTTTATTACGGCAGCAGGCGACCCGGCTAAAATTAAAACAGCTAAAGATATTGCCTTATGGACAGCAATAGGTTTAATAGTTGTTTTGCTTGCTACTGGAATAATTAAAGTAATTCAGGAAATTTTCAGTGGATAGCTTGAAAATTTGAAAAGGTCGAAAAAAATGGAGGTTGAACCTCCTAAAATTTAATAAATTGTTTTTATGAAAAAAATTATTTCCGCATTAGTTTTAGTAGGTTTTCTGGTTTTACCGTTAGGAATTTTGGCGTATACTGAACCAACGCTTCCAACTACAGAACTAGATGAAGCTCTTGTAAATATTACGAATTTTATGTTTTGGCTTTTAATGGCTGTAGCAGTAATATTTTTGATTGCCGCTGGTATTAGTTTTATTACTGCCGGAGGAGACCCAGAAAAAGTGAAGAAAGCCCGCGATTATGTTTTATATGCCTTGATAGGAGTAGTAGTGGGTGTAATGGCTAAAGGACTTACGACTTTTTTACGGGCAATAATCGAGGGAACAACATAATCTAAATACTTTGGTAGAGACAAGTTTTTAGGAATTACTTTATCAATCCATACTGCTTTTAGAGCAGGTGGGTTGATTTTTTGTTTAAAAGCGATAGGATAATAAATAAGAACCTGCCCTTCGGGCAGAACCTTGATTTTCACGGTTACGCCGTGAAATATAAGCCGCGGTGGCGGAACTGGCAGACGCGCTGGGTTTAGGACCCAGTGGGGCAACCCGTGAGAGTTCAAATCTCTCCTGCGGCACAATCAAAAAAAGGAGCTAAGCTCCCTTTTTTAGTTAAATTTTTATTGCTACTTTTCTTTTCTTTTTTCTTTGGATTTTTGGTATTCTGATAGTTAAAATTCCTTGTTTCATTACTGCTTCAACGCGGGAATTATCTACCTCTTCCTGTAGTATCATCCTTTTATAAAAAGGTCCCCAATAGCATTCCTGGTAAAAGTATTTTTTTTCTTCCTTTTCGTCTTCCTGCGGTTTTTCCCTTGTTCCTTCTATAATTAAAATATCGTTTTCAATAATAATATCTAAATCCTCTGGTTTTATTCCAGCAATAGTTGATTGAATTACTAATTCATCTTTTGTTTGATAAACATCTACTGTCAGTTCTCCTTTTTGCTCAAACCATTTTTCCTTGCCCGCCGTAGTCCCGCGTGGCGGGACGGAGGCGGGTTTTTCTTCTTTATTTATTCCGGTCTTGATTTCCTCTTTGATTTTCACCTTTTTCTTTTCGGATTTTGGTTTTTCCTTACTCTTCATCTCTGGTTCTTCTTTAACACCAATATTTTGTTTAAGTTTTTCTAAAAAAGACATAATCTAAAAATTAGTTAACCTTGCATATGCTTTTCATTTTCTTGAGTTTCTTGAAACCCAAAGAAACAAAAAGGGCAAGCGAAATTAGAATAACAGCCGGTATTAAAACCTTTAAGCTTCCTTCAAATATTATTATAGAATAATTAAATAATCCATGCAATAGGCCGGCTATAAATAATCCGATAAAAAGGAATTTAAATCTATTTTTTGCTTCATAAATAGATAAAGCCAAGAAATAACCCATTGTTGCAGAACATAAGGTATGAAGAAATACTGCTCCTAAAAATCTAATAGTAGTTATTTGAAATGTTTCTGAAAATTTAATCACTGGAAATAAATGGGGAAGTAAATACAAAATATTTTCCAAAGCAGCAAAACCTAAACCAGCAATAATCATATAAATCATAGCATCTACTGGCTCGTCAAATTCCGGATTATTGAGAACTTTATATCTTACCACTAAATATTTAAAAAATTCTTCTACAAAACCAATAACGATAATATTATATAAAAAGAATATCAAAAGAGAAAGATAACTTAAGCTTGATATTTGAAGAAGTCCATTCCTGAAAAGGTTGGAAATTTCGCTGGGAGACGGAGATACAGACATTAATAAAGATATTACATCAAAACCTTTTTGAAAACAGATTTCCAAAAGAACAGCAGGAATAGTAATTATTGCTCCATAGATAAATATTTTTAAAACCATTGTTTTTGGTTCAGGGTGGACATCTTTCCGCAAATAATAAGAAAGCCAGATGATGCTGGGAGCAAGACCGAACACTATAAGTAGAATATAGTTCATATTAATTTATTCTTAAATTAGCATTAACTTTAATGTTTTTCCAGTTTTTAGCTTTGTTTTTATGAAAATAAGCAGTTATACCTATCATTGCAGCATTATCAGTACAGAATTTAGAATCAGGAATTAAAAATAAGGAATTAGGAATTTCTTTTTTAATTTTTTCTTTAAACTGTTTTTTCAGCTTTTCATTAGCTGTAACACCGCCGCCAAGAATAATTGTTTTTACTTTATAATCTTTTGCTGCTTTAATAGTTTTTTTAATTAAAACATCAATTACTGCTTGCTGAATTTCTTTGCACATTGCTTGGATGTATTGTTTTGTTTTTTGCTGCCCGATTTTATTGGGCGAGCATCGTTCCTTCAGAGCGGGTTTTTCTTTTTTTACTGCATAAAGGACAGCGGTTTTCAGTCCTGAAAAACTAAAATCATAATCGTTTGAGTAAATCATCGGACGGGGAAGTGTAATTTTGGATTTTGGATTTCGGATTTCCATTGCTGCTAGAGCAGCGATGGCTGGTCCTCCGGGATACCCAAGTCCTAAAATTCTGGCTGTTTTGTCAAAGCATTCTCCAGCAGCATCATCTCTTGTTTCACCTAAAATTTTGTATTTTCCGATATTTTTCATCAAAATCAATTGAGTATGCCCGCCGCTTACAACCAAGCAAATCGCCGGCAGATATTTTTGAGAATTGAGAATTGAGAATTGAAAATTAATTAATATATGACTCTCAATATGATTTACTGGTATAATTTTTAGATTCCACAAACGAGCTAAGGCCTTGGCAAAATTCACACCTGTCCACAAACAAGGTTCTAAACCAGGACCAGTGGTTACGGCGATCAAATCAATTTTCGGTTTGATAAAGTTTTTTATTTCTGCTTTTTTTAAAGCTTTTTTTAAAACAGGCAAAAGATTTTTCTGATGCTCTCTTTTTGCCATTGCCGGGTATACTCCTCCATATTTTTTATGAATTTCTATCTGCGACGAAACAATATTACTTAATATTTTTGCTTTTTGCTTTTTTATATTTAATATACTGATACAGGTATCATCACAAGATGTTTCAATGGCTAAGATAATCATTCCATTATTTTATCACTCGGCTTGATTTTTTTCAAATTTTAAGTTAGAATTTTAAGAGGACCCTATCGTCTAGTGGTTAGGACACTACCCTTTCACGGTAAAAACCGGGGTTCGACTCCCCGTAGGGTCGCTTTATTCCAAGTGAATTCTTTCTCTAAATTTTTTTAATCGCTCTTCTAAAAAAGGGTGATTTTTTAATTCAGGGTCTTGCTCTAATAATTCCTTAGCAGTTTGTCTGGTTTTTTCAACTAAACCAATATCTTTAAAGGAATTCATTATTAAATCCGGGATGCCCCATTGTCTGGCGCCGGAAAAATCTCCCGGTCCTCTAATTTTTAAATCCTTTTCAGCTAATTCAAAACCATTTTCAGAAGCAATTAGGGCTTTTAACCGCTGATGTGTTTTCTTAGCTGAAGAGTCAGTAAACAAAAAGCAATATGATTGATATTTAGATCTGCCAACTCTGCCCCGAAATTGATGAAGCTGAGCCAAACCAAATCTTTCCGCTCCTTCTATAACTATTACTGTAGCGTTAGGAATATCAATACCTACTTCAATCACTGAGGTGGATACTAAAATATCTATTTTTTTGTCTTTGAAACCTTGCATTATTTTTTCTTTTTCTTTCGGTGTCATTTTTCCGTGAAGCATTGCCAGTTTCAATTTAGGGAAAACCTCTTTTGATAATCTTTCATATTCTTCTTTTACTGATTTTACTTCAGCCCAGCTAGAAATTTCATCTTTTGCGAGCTCAGTTTTTCCGGATTCAATGCGGGGATAAATTATAAATACCTGCCTTCCCCTTTTAACTTCTTTTTTAATAAAATCGTATGTTTTTTTTCTTTGCGCTGGCGGAATAACTTTAGTAATTATTTCTTTTCTTCCTTTTGGCAGTTCATCAATTAAAGATAAATCTAAGTCGCCATAAATAGTCAAAGCCAAACTGCGTGGAATAGGAGTAGCAGTCATAGAAAGAAGATGAGGAATAGTTGAATTTTTCATTAGCTTAGCGCGTTGTTCTACTCCAAAGCGATGTTGTTCATCTAAAATCACAAGTGCTAAGTTTCCAAACTTTACTTTATCCTGAATTAAAGCATGAGTGCCAATAAGAATATTTATCTCATTTTTAATTGTTTTTTCTAATAACTTAGTTCTTGAAATCTCTATTGTTTCTCCTTTTAATTTTTTAGATATGAACTTATCTTCTTTTCCAGTTAAAAGTCCTATATTGATATTAAAATCTTTGAATCGGGAACTTACTTCCTTAAAATGCTGTTTGGTTAAAATTTCAGTTGGAGCCATAAAAGCAACTTGATAGCCGGCCTTTATGGTTTCCAGGGCAGCCATTAAAGCAACTATAGTTTTTCCAGAACCCACATCTCCCTCTAAGAGCCGGTTCATTGGCCGAGATTTTTCTAAATCTTTTAAAATCTGCCAGCTGGATTTTCTTTGAGCGTCAGTCAGTTTAAAAGATAATGTCTCTACAAATTTTTTCACTAATTCAATATCTATAGGAATAGATATTGCTTTTTCTTTATTCAGTGCCATTCTTGCTTGTAAGACGGCTAATTCAATCAAAAACAGTTCTTCAAAAGAAAACCGTTTTTGCGCTCTTTCAGCTAAATTTATTGAATCAGGAAAATGAATTTGCCAAATAGCTTTTTCTATTGCTAAAAGTTTTTCTTTTTGGATAATTTCTTTTGGTATAATTTCTGGAATTTTGTTTTTAAAACTTATCAGAAGCGGTTTTATAATATAGCGAAGCCATCTTGAAGAAAGCCCTTCTGTTTCTGGATACACAGGCACAATTCTTCCAGTATGAGTTAGATCATTAGACACCGAGTTTCTATAGAAACTCGGTGTCATCTTTTCATATGCAGGATTAGAAAGATGCAGTCCGTCGTCTCCAATTGTTATTTTTCCAGCCAAACAAACATTGTCTTTTGGTTTTAAAGTTTTTATTAAATATGGCTGGTTGAACCAAACAACTTTTATAGCCCCGGTTTTATCCTGAACAACAGCTTGGGTTAAGAACATTCTTCTTTTCCAAGTTCTGCTGTTTTTAATTTCTAAGATTTTTCCCAAGATACAGCAGTTTTCGTTTATTTTCACTTTTGAGATAGGAATGATATTAGAAAAATCCTCATAGCGATGAGGAAAATGATATAAAATGTCTCGGACCGTCTTAATCCCCAATTTCTTCAGTTTTTTCTGAAAAACCGCGCCAATCCGCGCAATTTGTTCTATAGGCGTTGATAAGTTCATTGCCATCATCTTCATATTATATTATTATAAGATAATTAACAATAATAGTTAGAAAGCCTTAAAGAGTCGGCTTTTAAGCAAGTTTTAAATAAGTTCGTTTAAAACTTATTATCTAAAATAATTAAAAGTTTTTTAATTCCACTACAAGCGGAATTATTGTTTGGGGCTATTTTTTATTTTTCAATTTTCTATGGTATAATTTAATTAGAAATAATTTAGAATTATACCAAAATGAAGAAGCAATTTGGACAATTTTTTACTACAAATTCTGATTATATTTTGCAAGGATTTGAAAAATTTGTAAAAAACAAAAAAATTATTGATCCCTTCGCAGGAAATCAGGATTTAATCAAATGGGCTAAGAAAAACACCTGTAAAAAAATTATAGGATTTGATTGTGATAAAAGATATGTTGATAATAAAAAAGTTTTTTTAGATGATTCTATAAATTTTCCTAAAAAATATAAATTTGTCTGCACAAATCCACCGTATTTGCACAAAAATAAAGCAGATAAAAAGACTAAACAAAAATTTTTTTCAGGAACTAATTCTCATTTTGAAGATCTATATCAAATTTCTATTTTTTCGATTCTTAATTGCGAAGAAGGTATTTTAATTATTCCACTTAATTTTTTATCAGCCGAAAATTCTAAAGAAATAAGAAATTTATTTTTTGAAAAATTTGAAATAATAAAATTAAATATTTTTTCTGAACAAGTATTTGAAGATACAACTTATAATGTAATTTCTTTTTATTTTAGAAAGAAATTACATTATACAGAAAAAAATAAAATTATCGCTACGATTCTGCCAGAAAAAAAACAAATTTCTTTTATTATTGAAAAAAAGTTTGGCTGGCAATTTGGTGGTAATTTTTTAAATAAAATAAAAAACGCTAAAAATTATTTAGGTATTTTTCGTTTAACCGAGAATTTTTTACAATCTGGTGAATATGAAATAGAAATGGCGCTCCAGAATATAAAAGATAAAAGAAATTTTCGCGTAAGTCAAAATATAAAAAGAATAATAGAGAAAAATATTTTGTTTTTAAGAGCAATTGACAGTAAAAACGGAAAGAAAATTCAACTTGAAGATATAAGAAAATATAATATCTCTGGACTCGTGGGCAAAAGCACTTCTAGAAATATGGCACATTTAATTTTTGAGCAAGAAGTTCCAATTAAAGAACAAGAAACATTGATGCAAAAATTTAACCAAGAATTGAACAGAAACAGGCAAAAATATTTTTCTTTTTTTCTTACGAATTTTCGTGATAATAATCGCAAAAGAATTTCTTTTAATCTGGCCTATAAATTTTTGAATTATCTTTATTTAGTAAAACATGCAAAGCAATCAACATTATTTTAAGATATCCCAACAAAATCCAGAAAAACTTTTGGACGAATTTTATATTTTTGACAACAAACATCCTGATTTGAAGAAATATATTGCGAATACAAAAGAAGTTAAAAATATTTTAATTACTTTAAAAACCTTACAGGAAAAGAATGAAAAACCAAAAATAGTTGAAAAATACTATTTTGAATTACAGGATATTCTAAATGATTTTTCTAATTGCTCCGAATTTATTTGTTTTGTGAACGCTTGCGATAATATTTTAGATTCTGTAAAAAACGATATTGGTTTATTAAAAGAAATAACAAAAAAGTATTTTGACAAGAGAATACTAAACGAAGTAGTGCCGGAAGAATGGATACAAGCGATTTTAGATTCAAAAGCTCCGGCAAGAAAAGGCAAATGCGGCGAGATAAAATTGCTTTCACTATTACAGAAAGCTGGTATTAATGAAGTTAAAATTTGGGATGATTTTTTCTCTCAAAAAGAATGCGTGGCACAGTTTTCTAAGAGTTTTAATCTTAAAAATGTTCGCAAAAATTTAGATGCAAAAATCAAAACAAAAAAACAAAATAAAAAGTTAGATTTAATTATCAAAGTTAATAATAAAATATTTTTGGCTGAGGCAAAACATCTAAATACTTCCGGCGGTGGACAAGACAAGCAAATTTCAGAACTTATTGAAATTCTAAGCTTAAAAGAAAAAAATAAAAATATTTTTTATATTGTATTTTTGGACGGAAATTATTCTAATATTCTCTTAGTAAATGAAAAATGCGGAGATAAATTAAAAACTCAACGCAAAGAGATTCAAAAATACCTAAAAAGCAACCCAAGAAATTATTGGCTAAATACGTCTGGATTTGTATCTTTATTTTTAGATTTAAAAAATAAAAAATAGCCCTAAATAATAGTTTTGCTTCGCAAAACAAAAATTTTTAATTACATCCTATAACAGAGCATATCTGGCTACGGCTTTTTACAAAAGCCTCCGCCCAAATGCTCGCTATCGCTCACACTTCAGATACACGCATATGTTATACGCAATTGCTATTTTGTTTAGCGATTTTTTATTTTTGATACATTGCTAAACCAATTACTTTTAATTTTCAAAGGAAAAATAAGTAGAACAAAACAGAACGGTCGTTCTGTTTTGTTATGGATTTTATATTGATAATATATTCCAGAAGGTATATTATGATAGTATATTATAAAAACGCAGGTAGATTAATAACTGAAAGGATTATGACAAAATCTAAAAATAAAAACAATAAATTTTATGTGATTTTTACTGATTTGGACGGGACTTTGCTTGATGATAATTATTCGCATAAAGATGCCTTGCCGGTCTTGAAAGTTTTGAAGAAAAGAAAAATACCTCTGATTTTCTGTTCTGCTAAAACAAAATCAGAGCAGGAATTTTTTCAAAAAAAGATGGGAATAAACCATGCTTTTATTGTTGAAAATGGTTCAGCTATTTATATTCCTAAAGGATGTTTTAAAAAATTTAAGAAAACAAAGATTGTTTTAGGCATTGAATCTGATAAAATAAGGAAAGAGATTAAAAAGCTCCAAAAAAGATATACAATAAAAGGATATAACAATATGACAGTTAAAGAGATTATGAAAGCAACAGGATTAGATATAAAAAAAGCAGGATTGGCAAAACAAAGAGAATTTGGAGAAACAATTGTTCAAGCAGATAAACAAGCATTAAAAGAATTAAAAAAGAAATTCAATGTTGTTAGCGGCGGCAGGTTTATTCAGGTTTTTGGCAAAAAAGCAGATAAAGGAAAAGCTGTAGGAGTACTCACTAGATTATATAAGGATGAGTTTGATAATGTAACAACCATAGGCATTGGAAATTCAGAAAATGACAAACCGATGTTAAAAAATGTAGATGTGCCTGTTCTTGTTAAGCATGGTCCCGGGGACTGGGCGGAATTTATTAAAAAATTTGTCTTAAAATATGACAGATAAAATTTATTTAGTTCCTCATACCCATTATGACGCGGTTTGGGTTTTTACCAGAGAGGATTACTTTCATATCAATATAGATATTATTTTAGAAAAAGTTGTTGATTTAATTGCCAGAAAAAAAGACTATAGGTTTTTGATAGAACAAACGTATCTTTTAGAAGAAGTGAAAAAACATTATCCAGAGCTTTTTAGGAAAATTAAAAAATATGTAAATCAGGGAAAAATCGAAATTGCAGACGGAGAATATTTAATGGCAGATACAATGCTTCCCCAAGGAGAAACATTAGTCAGAGAAATAATGGTTGGCAAACAGTTTGTTAAAAAGGAATTTGATAAAGATGTAGAAGTAATGTGGCAGGCAGACAGTTTTGGATTGAATGCCCAGCTTCCACAGATATATAAAAAATCAGGTTATAAATATTTAGCTTTCAGGCGCGGCTCTTCTAAAAATAAGCCTTCAGAATTTATCTGGCAGGCATTAGACGGAACTAAAATTATATCGCATTTTATGCCATTAGGTTACAGGGCTGGTTTAAATCTTGCTAAGCTCGATGAAAGTTATAAAAAACTTAAAAAATTGGCTGCTACAAACAATATATTAATGCCTTCTGGCAGTGGAGTAACAATGCCTCAAGAAGAAACAATAAAAGTAGTGCGTATTTGGAATAAAAATCATAGGTCAAGAATGGAAATTGCTACTCCGTTAGAATTTTTCAAAAGCTTAGACAAAGATATTAAAAAATTACCAATTAGAAAAGGAGAAATGTATTCAGGAAGACATTCTCGGGTTTTTCCTGGTGCTTTATCAAGCAGAATATGGCTTAAAATTGGTTTAAGGGATTGCGAAAACAAACTAATTGCCTTTGAGAAATTTAATTTAATTAATTCTCTTTTTAGAAATAATTACTTCAAAGAAATAAAGAGCTGCTGGAAAAGGGTTTTATTTTTGGCTTTTCACGATATTGTTCCTGGAACAGGAATTGATGCTGGATACAAAGAGGTAAGGGATGATATAATATTTTTAAACAGGAAACTGCCTGATTTAACATCTTATGTTTTAGATTCAATTATTAAAAAAGATTCTAATAATGAGTATTATGGTGATATCGCAGTATTTAATTCATTATCTTGGGATGTATCTAACTGGACAGAAGTTATTCTAAATTTTAAGCAAGGAGAAGTTTTAAAAATAAATGGAGTAAGAAGCGGCAAAGAGGAAAGAGAAGTTGAAATTATAGAATTATCAAGACATCAAGATAGATCTTTTAAAAAAGTGAAGATTGGTTTTATTGCTGATGTTCCGGCAACAGGGTATAAAGTATATCAGATTATTACAAATAATCCAAAAACGGTTAAAGATTCTTTTTTAAAACAGCAGGGTGATTCAATTGAAAATAAGTTTTTTAAAGTTAAGTTTTCTAAAGAAAACGGACTTATAAAAGTTTTTAAAGAAGGCAGGCAAATATGCCAAGGAAATGAAATAGTTATTGATGATGAAGCAGGGGATTTATACGCTCATAAAGAGAGTTTTGATTTTTCTTTAAAAACAGAAAGCGGGCAAGGATTGAAATATGGTGCTTTTAAGGTTAAAAGGCTTTGGGTTGATAGTTCTTGTTTAAGAAAAATTATTAATATAGAAACCGATTATTATTCTTTAAAATGGCCATATAGATTAACAGACAGCTTAAAACCAATAATTTGGAGATATCCTTTTATAAAATTCAAAAAACAGATAATTATTTATAAAGACATTCCAAGAATTGATTTTACTATTAAGATTGAAAATAATCATCCGAAAATAAGATTAAGGGTAAGGATTGATACTGATATAAATGAATTAAATTATACGTGCGATACTCAATTCGGTGTTCTAAAAAGAAAGACAGACCAGTGTTTTTTAAAGAGAAACGGCTGGTCCGAGGAACCATCGGGTTTGTTTCCCTGTTTGAAATGGTTTGATTATAGCAATAAAGAGAAAGGCATAACTTTTATAAATAAAGGCAATTCTGAAAACGAAATAAGAGGCAAAAGCATGTATTTGACATTATTAAGGTCAATAGATATGCTTTCTTGTGATGGCATGGCAGGTCCTATAATACCGGTTTCTGATGCCAGAGAACTGAAAAATTATACTTTTCAGTATTCTATTTATCCTCATTCTCAAAACTGGAAAAAAGCAAAATGCTGGAAGCAAGGTTATGAGTTTAATAATGATTTAGTTTCGTTTCAGATAGAAGAAAAGAAAAGATGCAGGACTAAAAATTCATTTTTGAAAATTAAACCTGATAATATTATAGCCAGTACCCTTAAAAAGGCAGAAGAGAATAAAGATATAATTGTTCGATTTTATGAGATATCTGGTAAAAACACAAAAGCATTAATAACCATATTTAAGAAAATAAAAGATGTGAGGATAGTTAATTTGATGGAAAAGGAAGAGAAAGGCATTGATAAAAAAATTATTTTGGAAGAAAATAATATAAAACTTGAGATTAAGCCATTTGAAATTATCACTCTTAAAATAACTTTATTCTAAGACATATATCACTGATCGTGCTCAGTGATATATGTCCTTTTGAAAATATGAAAAATAATAAAGATAAAAAACCCTGGGGTTCTTTTGAAATAATAAAAGAAGGCAAGGGTTATAAAATTAAAAAATTAATGGTTTTACCTGGCAAAAGATTGAGTTTACAGAAACATCAACAAAGAAAAGAACATTGGGTAGTTGTTAGAGGAACAGCTAAGGTTGTAGTTGAGAAAAAAGAATTTATTTTAAAACAAGGAGAGCATTGTTTTATAGATATTGGAGAAAATCACCGTTTAGAAAATCCCGAAGAAACAATCTTAGAAGTGATTGAAGTTCAAATCGGAGATTATTTAGAAGAAGATGATATAGAACGTCTTGAAGACGACTTTAATAGAATATAATTGCTTAACTTAGTTAAGCGAAAAACAAAAAATCGCCTTTCTTTACCGTCAGTTGATAGAGGCGATTTTTTAATTAAGATGTTTGTAAATGTGGGCGAGGGGAGACTTGAACTCCCACGGGAATAATCCCCTTGGAACCTCAATCCAAGCTGGCTACCAATTACAGCACTCGCCCAGAAACGATAATTCTGTTAGCTTCCTTGTTGTTTTTTATTACTGGGCTTGTTTGTTTTCTACTTCTTCAATCTTTCGAGGTTCGGCCTCGAAAGATTTTTTAGGCGTGGTAGTGACATCAGACAGGACTCTTCTTTTTAGACGGGCTTTTCTTCCTTTTGCCTCTCTTAAATAAAAGAGTTTTGCTCTTCTTACTTTCCCTCTTTTTGTTATTTCTATTTTTTCAATAAGAGGGGAATGAATGGGCAGAATTTTTTCTACTCCAATACCAGCAATGACCTTTCTTATGGTTATAGTGGCATTTATTCCTTTTCCATGTTTTCGAGCTAAGACCAAACCTTCAAATATTTGAATTTTCTCCTTCTCTTTTTCTTTCTCTTTTATTTTTTTACTTTTGAGACCAGGAATTGCTGGAATTATTTGATGAATGCGAACGGTATCGCCAGGTCTGATATCTGGCAGACCCTTTCTTAATTGTGACTGATTAAATTGTTCTATTATAGTTGGCATAATAATAAATTTTTTAATTAAAGGTTATTTTATATTTTCTAATATCTGTCTTAATTCGTCAGGCATTTTTGACCTGAATTCTTTTGTTTCGCCGTCAGGCATTTTTATTTTTATAGATGAAGCGTGTAAAAATTGTCTTTTTAGGCCTTTTGGGCAGGCCTGGTTTTTAAAACCGTATAATTTATCTCCAGCAATAGGATATCCTAAGGCAGCAAGATGGCATCTGATTTGATGTTTTCTGCCAGTTTTTGGCTCTACTTCAATTAAAGTATATCCTTTGATTTTTTTTATTACTTTATAATTTGTAATTGCTTTTCTCAATCCTTTTCGCTGGCTATCAGGTTCATTAAATAGATATGTTTTTTGTTTTTTTCTGTCTTTTAAAGACCGTCCCATTAATGTTTCGATT
The DNA here is from genome assembly GCA_049642725.1 of Minisyncoccales bacterium. GTDB lineage: Bacteria > Patescibacteriota > Minisyncoccia > Minisyncoccales > JAGMDC01 > JAGLYZ01. The sequence goes on from JBARPC010000027.1 coordinate 21,455, forward strand.
TTATCAGCTTCAGGGATTGTGTCTCCGCAAACTAAAGCAAGATATTTTTTGATTACTGTTCTATTTTTAAACTGTTTTTGAAAAAAATCAAGAGCTTTACTGCTCTTAGCTACCAATAAAATTCCAGAAGTATCTTTGTCCAGGCGATGAATTCTCTTTTCAAAATCGTCAGAATTTATCCCAGCCGGTTTATCAAAAACTAATAAATCATCATCCTCGTAAATCATTTTTAACTTTTGTAATTTGTGTGAGTAATTTGTAATTAGGAGAAAATTCTCATAATAAAAGATTTTCTATTCCGAAATACTAATTACAAAATACAAACTACTTGAAAATTCGAGCAAAGCGAGAATTTTCTGTGGGCACTATAGGATTTGAACCTATGACCTTCACGATGTCGACGTGACGCGCTAACCACTGCGCCAAGTGCCCATTAGTGTTAGTGTGTTGTGGGCGTACCAGGATTCGAACCTGGAACCACTAACTTATAAGATTAGCGCTCTGCCATTGAGCTATACGCCCGGTTATTTTTTCTTTTTTCTTTTAGCTTTCCTGGCTTGCTTTACTGATTTAATTTTAGTTGGCTTAGTTGGTTTTGACGGCTTAACTAAGCTTTCAAATTCTTGTTTTTCAATTGTTTCTTTTTTAATTAATGCCTTAGCGATTTTTTCTAAAAGTTTTTTGTTTTTAGATAAAAGTTTTTGGGCAGTAGATTCTGCGTTTTTAATAAACTTTGCTACTTCTTTATCAATTTGAGCAGCTACCTTTTCAGAGTAATTTCTTTGTTCAGAGATTTCTTTTCCCAGAAAGATAAATTCCTCTTTTTCACCGAAAGAAATTGGTCCTAAGGGTGACATTCCGTACTCTTTGACTAACTTCCGAGCTAATTCTGATGCTCTTTCTAAATCGTTTGCCGCCCCAGTGGAGATTTCTTTGAATTTTAATTTTTCAGCAGTATAACCGCCTAATAAAACCGCCATTTCAGCCAAGAATTCTGATTTTGTCTTAAGATGTTTTTCTTCAGTAGACACTTTCAGAGTATAACCAGCTGCCATTCCCCGGGCGACAATGGAAACTTTTCTTACTGGTTCAGTTCCTGGAATAAGCGCAGAAATTAAAGCATGCCCTGCTTCGTGAAAAGCAGCCATTTTCTTTTCTTTTTCTGACAAAATATGAGATTTTCTTTCCGGGCCTAATAGAACTTTTTCAATTGATTCTAGAAATTCTTCTTGGAAAACCTGATGCTTATTTTTCCGAGCCGCTAAAATAGCTGCTTCATTAACAACATTAGCCAAATCAGCTCCAGAAAAGCCAGGTGTTCTCTCTGCCACTTCTCGCATGTTTATATTCAAAGATAAGGGTTTATCTCGACAATGTATTTTTAAAATTTGTTCTCGACCATTGATGTCAGGCAGATCTAAAATCACTCTTCGGTCAAATCGCCCCGGCCGAAGCAAAGCAGGATCAAGGACATCAGGCCGATTCGTTGCAGCGAATACTAAAGTTGTAGCTTCCCTTTCAAACCCATCCATTTCAACTAAGATTTGATTTAAGGTTTGTTCTCTTTCGTCATGGCCGCCGCCAATTCCAGCTCCTCTTACCCTGCCAATGGCATCTAATTCATCTATAAATATAATACTTGGCTGTTGTTTTTTAGCAGTAGAAAAAAGATCCCTCACTCGACTTGAACCAACACCTACAAACATCTCAATAAATTCTGAGCCAGAAATTGAGAAAAAAGGAACACCGCTCTCGGTTGCGACCGCTTTTGCTAATAGGGTTTTTCCGGTTCCCGGTGGTCCCATTAACAAAACCCCTCTGGGAATTTTTGCTCCCATCTTTAAATATTTTTTAGGATTTTTCAAGAAGTCAACAATCTCTTCTAATTCCTGCTTGGCCTCTTTTAATCCAGCCACGTCTTCAAAAGTTATTTTTTCTTTTGGCTGGCCTTCAGCGCCAAAAAGTCGGGCTTTGGCTTTGCCGAAATTAAAGGCCTGCATGGCTCCGGTTTTTGCTTGGCGAAAAATCAACCAGAAGAACAAAAGGAAAAAGAGTAAAGGCAGAATAAGAATGGACAATGGTCCAAGCCAAAACAATAATCCCCCTTCTTCTTTTATTGCAATATTAGCTTTGTTTATTTTTTCTTCACTCAGTCCGTAGTTTAATAAAGTATCAGAAAGAGCTATCTCAGTTTCTTTTCTTGTTTCTGCTTTTGTCTCGTCAAGATAAGTTATAGAAATTTCATTTCCAGCAACAATGATTTCTGTGATTTTTCCATCGTCTATATCTTTTACTAATTGCGTTAAAGAAATTTCCCTTTTTTCTTCAAAGGGCTGGGAGAACAAAGCAAAAATTGCAGAAATAGTCAAAAAAATAAGGAAGATAAATAATATATTTTTGGATATATTTTTAATGTTTTTAGCTTTTCGCATATTATGTAATTAAACTCAATGTCATTTTATGCTCTTTTGAGTCCAAAGATAGGATTTTAAATTTATACTCTTTTTCTATTTTTATTTTCTCTTCCATTTTTTCCTTGGTGCCGAATTCAGAAATATGGCAGAGTCCTTGGATTTTCGCTTTTTCAATTTGGACAAAAGCACCGAAATTATTTAGCTTGACTATCTTACCTTTAATTGAATCGCCTTTTTTATATTCTTTTTCAATATTCTGCCATGGATCTTTTTTCAGGGCTTTTAAAGAAAGAAAAATTTTATTATCAGCAATATTAACAATTTTTGTTTTTATTTTTTCTCCTATTTTTACTATTTCTGAAGGATGTTTTACTATTTGCCAGTCAAGTTCAGAAATATGGCAAAGTCCTTCTAAATATTTTTCTGTTTTATTCTCAACAGCTGGGAATTTAATAAATGCTCCAAAATCAGTAATTTTAGTAATTTCTCCTTCAATTATATCTCCAATTTTATAGTTTTTTAAGTATTCCTTAGTGCTTTCTATCTCGCCGGCTTTTTCAGAAAGAACTAATCTTTCTTCGTTTAAGTCCAAATTAATTATTTTTGCTTCTATTTCCTGGCTAATAAATTTTTGAAGCTCTCTTACTATTTGCGACCTGTCTTCTCCTTCTATGTGCGGATAGTGCTGGGAAGAAAGCTGGGAAACCGGTAAAAATGCGGGAATACCAAAGACATCTGTTAATAGCCCTCCTTTATTCGCGCCAGTAATTTTTACTTTTATGACTTCTTCTTTTTCTTTTATATCTCTGAGTTTTTTCCAATTGATTTCCCTGTTGGCTTCAGAGGCAGAAAGTTCAATATAGCCGTCTTCATTTTCCAGGTCGATTATTTTAGCAGAAATACTATCTCCCATTTTTGCATCTTTAAGAATGTTTTTAGCTTCTTGGAATTCTTTGCCAAAGATTATTCCTGTGCCAGTAGGTCCTAAATCAATAAAAATACTGGAACGGTCAATACCGACTATTTTTCCATTAATAATTTCTCCAATTCTCGGAGGACTTATTTCATCATCTTTAGTTGTTAGAAAAGTATTTTTCATGTTTCAAAATTACTATACATTATTTTTTTCTTTTTTACAAGAGATGGGGTTGTTATTGAATTTGAAATTTGTTTATGTTAAATTGAATATATGAATATCACTTGGTTTGGACAATCTTGTTTCCAAATAACCACTCAAAAGAATAAAGATAATTCTGTGAAAATAGTCATTGATCCTTTTGGGCAGGGCATTGGTTTAACAATGCCTAAAGTAGAAGCAGATATTTTATTACTTACAAGCAAGGATTATGACTTAGACAGAATTAAGAACAAGGACTATTTTTTAATTAATGAGCCGGGAGAATATGATGTCCAAGATGTTTTTGTCCAAGGAATAGAAATAGAATCAAGTATCTTTGTTATTGAAATAGAAGGGATGCGGCTTTGTCATTTAGGATGTATCCAGCGAAAAGAGCTGCAAAATGAACAGGTAGAAAAAATCGGTGATATTGATATTTTAATGGTTTCAGTTGGCGGAGATGTTCAAGCTGCTTCAAAAATTATCAGCCAGATAGAGCCGAAAATTATTATTCCTATGTGCTATCATATTCCAAAACTTAAAATTAGACAAAATAAAGTAGATGATTTTTTGAAAATAATGGGAGGAAAATCGGTTGAACCGCAGAACAAGCTGTCTATCAAAAAAAAGGACTTGCCGAGAGAGAGAAAAGAAATAATAATTTTAAAAACTTAGTTTTTAAAATAAATTTCAAATGTTCAAAATTCAAAGTCAGCCAGAATACATACGAAAGATTATTTTTTGGGTTGTGATAATTATTTTAGCCGTAAGTTTGTTTTTTATATGGCTTAAAATTGTTGACCAAAGAATAGAAAGTTTCCAAAATCAAGAATCCCTGCAAAATGTTGCTGACTCCGTTAGGGGATAGGCAGAGTTGACAAATTTCCAAAGATGTAATATACTCCAATAGGAGTAACATTTTTTTTACTTTGATTGCTTCTTTTTTTTAAAATTTTAAAATTATTCTCAACCCTAAAAATTTAAGATTAGGGTAATTTTTGTTTGTAATTTACTATGGAAGGGATAAAAATTAAAAATTTTGGAAAATCAAAAGTTAATTTGCCTTTATTTTATCTCTTAGATGTCCAAAAAGAGAATTGGCAGCAATTTTGGGATAATGATTTGAAAGAGCTTTTTTCCGAAGTTTCTCCGATTAGAGACCATACTGGGAAGGAGCTGGAACTTTGGTTTTTAGATTATAAATTGTCAAAGTCCAAATACAAGAACGACTTAGAGGCAAAACAGAATAACGACTCTTATGAAGTTTCTCTTAGGGTAAAGGTAAGATTAGTTAATCTTAAAACAAAGGAAACTAAGGAGCAGGAGGTTTTTTTGGCTGATTTTCCGTTAATGACAGAAAGAGGAACTTTTATTGTTAATGGAGTTGAACGAGTAGTTATTTCACAGCTTATCCGTTCACCAGGAGCTTTTTTTACAAGCAAAACTGTGAACGGCAAAAGATATTTTGGAGCAAAAATTATTCCTAATAGAGGTGCCTGGCTTGAGTTTGAGACAGAGTCATCTGGCTTAATAGGAATTAAAATTGACAGGAGAAGAAAAGTGCCAGCCACTACTTTATTAAGAGTATTTGGTTTGAGTAAAGATGAAGATATAAAAAAGGTTTTTAAGGATATTGATAATGGCAAGATTAAGTATATTGAAAAAACCCTGTCTAAAGATAGCAGTAAAGACCAAACAGAGGCAATAATTGAAGTTTATCAGAGATTAAGGCCCGGTGATTTAGCCAGTCCTGATTCGGCCAGGGAATTGATTGAAAATATGTTTTTCAATTTTAATAGATATGATTTATCAAAAGTAGGACGTTGGAAAACTCTGGAACGTCTGCCAGAATTAAAAAAAGAGAAAAACAAGAAAGATATTAAAGTAGAAGACAGGGTTCTTCATCTTGAGGATGTTATTGCAGTAATAAGAGAAATCATCCGTTTAAATAATGACCCGGAAGCGCAACCGGACCAAATTGACCATCTGGGGAATAGAAGAGTGCGAACCATAAATGAATTGCTTCAAAATCGTTTAAGGGTTGGTATGATGAGAATGGAAAGGATTATAAAGGACAAAATGTCCACGTTGGAAATTTCTGAGATAATGCCTAATCAGCTTATAAACTCAAAGCCCCTTATCGCAGTAATAAAAGAATTTTTCTCTTCCAGCCAGTTTTCCCAATTCATGGACAATGAAAATCCTTTGGCTGAACTTGAGCATAAGCGAACCTTGACTGCCACTGGCCCGGGAGGGCTTACTCGGGAAAGAGCTGGTTTTGATGTAAGAGATGTTCAGCCATCTCATTATGGAAGAATTTGTCCTATTCAGACTCCGGAGGGAGCCAATATCGGATTGGTAAGCCATTTAGCCGGTTATGCCAGAATTAATCCTTATGGCTTTATTGAGACACCTTATTTTAAAGTAAAGAAAGACAGAGTTACTTCAGAGCTTCATTATCTTACTGCTTATGAGGAAGAAAAATTTAATATTGCTCATGCTGGAGTGCCTATTGACGGAAATGGTATAATTACATCTCAAGTGGTTGAAGCAAGAATTCTTGGACTCCCGGGTGAGATTCAGAGAGAGAGAATTGACTTTATTGATGTTTCTCCGCAACAATCTATTTCTATCGCCACTTCTCTCATTCCTTTTTTACAAAATAATGATGCTAACAGAGCATTAATGGGTTCTAATATGCAGAGGCAGTCAGTTCCTTTAGTCAAGCCAGAGGTACCTTTGGTATCTACAGGCATTGAAAAGAAGATAGCTAAAGATTCTGGTCAGGAGATAGTTGCCAATGAAGAAGGAATAGTCACAGAGGTAGATGCTAACCATATAATCGTAAAAGAGAAAAGTAGAAAATCAAAAATATATAATCTGCGAACATTTATTAGAACCAATCAATATACTTGTTTACATCAGAAGCCAATCGTTCAAAAAGACCAGAAAGTGAAGGCAGGAGATGTTTTGGCTGACGGTGGTTCTATTAATAGAGGTCATTTAGCATTAGGCCAGAATGTTTTAGTTGCTTTTATGCCTTGGAGAGGAGGGAATTATGAAGACGCTATTATTATTTCAGAAAAGTTAGTAAAAGATGATTGTTATACTTCTATTCACATTGAGAGTTTCACTTGCGATGTAAGGGAAACTAAGCTGGGTCCTGAAATTACTACTTCTGATATTCCTAATGTTAGCTTGGAAAAATTAAAGGATTTAGATGAAGAGGGAATTGTTAGAACCGGGGCTGATGTAGCTCCTAATGATATTTTAGTTGGAAAAATTTCTCCAAAAGGAGAAGCAGATTTAACGCCGGAAGAAAGATTACTAAGGGCAATTTTTGGAGAAAAGGCAAAAGAAGTGAAAGATAGTTCTTTGCGGATGGAGCATGGCAAGAAAGGAAGAGTAGTTGGAGTAAAAATCTTTGACAGGGAAAAAGGAGATAAACTGGAGCCGGGAGTTATAAGAAGAATACAGGTAGAAGTCGCTGAACTTAGAAAAATTGGAGCCGGGGACAAGCTTTCTGGCAGGCATGGGAACAAAGGAGTAATTTCCAAAGTTTTACCAGAAGAGGAAATGCCTTTTTTGAAAGACGGGACTCCGATTGATGTGATTTTAAATCCTTTGGGTGTTGCTTCGCGAATGAATATCGGACAGATATTAGAAACCCATTTGGGTTTTGCTGCCAAAAAGTTAGGTTATATTGCTGTTACTCCCCCTTTAAGCGGAGCTAATGAACAGGATATTAAAAGAGAGCTTAATAGCGCCGGTCTTCCTGAAGATGGAAAAGTTGAGCTGTTTGATGGAAGAACAGGGCTTGCTTTTCAAGAAAATATTACTGTTGGATATTCCTATTTAATGAAACTAATTCATATGGTTGAAGACAAAATTCATATGCGTTCTATCGGTCCTTATTCTTTGATTACTCAACAGCCATTAGGGGGAAAGGCCCAGTTTGGCGGACAGAGACTTGGAGAAATGGAAGTTTGGGCTTTAGAGGGATATGGTGCGGCCCATATTTTACAGGAGATGTTGACTATAAAATCAGATGACGTTACTGGTAGAGCGGCTACTTATGAAGCAATTCTAAAGGGAGAAAAAATTAGAAATCCTAATATTCCTGCTTCTTTTAATCTATTGGTTTTAGAATTAAAATCCTTGGGGCTTAATATAGAGGAAAAAGAAAAGCCACATTAATAAAAATACAAAACAAAAAACACAAAACAAAAAATACAAGTTAAAATCAAAAAGTTTTATTAAATTATTTTTAGCTTTTTTGCTGTATTTTTAGCTTTTTTATTTTATATTTTAATTTATTTTTATGCGTGTCGCAGATCTTGAATCAATTACAATAAAACTTGCTTCACCAGAAGAGATTTTGAAATGGTCGCATGGTGAAGTAGTCAAACCGGAAACTATTAATTATCGGACACAAAGAGCTGAAAAAGACGGTCTTTTTTGTGAGAAGATTTTTGGTCCGCAAAAAGATTACGAATGTTATTGCGGTAAGTATAAAAGAATCCGTTATAAAGGGGTAGTTTGTGATAAATGCGGGGTAGAAGTAACAAAATCGTCAGTTAGAAGAGAGAAAATGGGGCATATAAGCTTAGCTTGTCCGGTTTCCCATATTTGGTTTTTAAAAGGGATTCCTTCTAGGATAGGAGCGATTTTAGACGTTCCTGTCCAGCAACTGGAAAGAGTAATTTATTTCGCTTCTTATATTATTACTGAGGTTGATGAGCAAGGTAAAAAGAAGATATTAGAGGAGATTGACAAGGAATACCAGCAAAAGTTAAAAGTTAAAAGTGAAAAGTTAAAAGTTGATAAAGAAGGATTGAAAGAAGCAAGAAATAAAGCAAGAGAAGAAGTTTTAATATTAAAACCATTGAAAATTATTTCTGAACTTGATTATCATAATTTTTCTTTAAAATACGGCCAAATTTTTAAAGCAGGTACTGGCGCGGAAACATTGAGAAAGATTTTTGAAAAAGTTGATTTAAATAAAATGGTCAAAGAATTAGAAAAAGAATATAGAACAGGAGCAGGCATTTCTAACGAAGAAAAAAATAATCCAAAAGAAAAAACAGAAAGCTCTTTGATTATACAGAGAAAATTTCTAAGGCGGTTAAGAATAATCCAAAAAATGGCAGAAGCGGATATCCGTCCAGAATGGATGTTGTTGACCGCTATTCCTGTTTTGCCCCCTGATTTAAGGCCAATGGTTCAATTAGATGGAGGAAGATATGCTTCTTCTGATTTAAATGACCTTTACAGAAGGGTGATTAATAGAAATAATCGGTTGAAATATCTTTTAGAAATCAATGCTCCGGAAGTTATTGTTAGAAATGAAAAAAGAATGCTTCAGGAAGCAGTAGATGCTTTGATAGATAATACTATGAGAAAAGGGACAATGACTCAAGCTACTACTGGCGGACAGCGACTTTTAAAATCATTAGCTGATATGCTTAAAGGAAAGCAGGGCAGATTCAGGCAGAATCTTTTAGGTAAGAGGGTGGATTATTCCGGCCGGTCAGTAATCGTAGTTGGAGCGGATTTAAAACTTAATCAATGCGGTCTTCCTAAAAAAATGGCATTAGAGCTTTTTAAACCATTTGTTATTAAAGGTATTTTAGATAAGGAATTAGCTTACAATGTAAGAGGCGCCACACGGCTTATTGAAGATGAAACAGACGATGTTTGGGCTATTTTAGAAAATGTCGTTAAGAGTAAGTTGGTTTTATTAAACAGAGCGCCTACTCTGCATCGTTTAGGTATTCAAGCGTTTCAGCCAATTCTTATTGAGGGAGACGCAATTAGAATTCATCCTTTGGTTTGTTCTGCTTTTAACGCTGATTTTGATGGTGATCAAATGGCTGTTCATTTGCCGCTTTCAGATGAGGCCCAAGAAGAGGCAAAACAGCTAATGCTTTCCACTGTTAATTTATTGAAACCAGCTACCGGAACTGCGGTTGTTAGTCCAAGCAAAGATATTGTTTTAGGATGTTACTGGATTACTAAAATAAAGGAAGGCGCCTTAGGTGAAGGTAAAATATTTGGTTCAAAAAATGAAGCGATTCTAGCTAAAGATACTGGATTAGTGGACTTAAGGGCAAAGATTAAAGTAAGATTCAAAGAAGGAGAAATAATTGAAACAACAGTAGGAAGAATTCTTTTTAATATAACACTTCCTGATAGTTACTCTTTTGTTAATGAGCAAATAAAGTCAAAAAAATTGGAAAAAATAGTAAATGAAATTATTGAAGATTATGATAATGAAATTGCTTGGCATTGTCTTGATGAAATCAAGGATTTAGGTTTTGAGTATTCAACATTATCCGGCATTACTTGGGGAATGGATGATTTGGTTGTTCCAAAAGAAAAGAAAAAATTAATAGAAGAGGCAGAAAGAGATGTTGAAACAATATACAAACATTACAAAAAGGGATTATTATCTAAAGAAGAAAGAATATCTAAGAGTATTGAGGTTTGGCAGAAAACTAAATCTCAAATAGAAAAGCTAGTTCCTAAAGCTTTGCCTCCTTTGGGTTCGGTTTTCTCTATTGTTGATTCTGGAGCAAGAGGTTCTTGGGCTCAGCCAGTGCAGATGTCTGGAATGAAAGGATTAGTTATTAATCCAGCTGGACAGATTATTGAACTGCCAGTAAAGAGTTCTTTTAAAGAAGGATTTAATGCTTTGGAATATTTCATTTCTACCCATGGAGCAAGAAAGGGAACTACGGATACTGCTTTAAGGACTTCTACCGCCGGCTATCTTACAAGAAGATTAATTGATGTAGCGCATGAAATGATTATTACAGAAGAAGATTGTAAAAATAAGACAGGGATTATTGTTTTTAAGAAAGACGCTGACGATGCTAATCAGGATTTCTATTTCAAACTTGTAAGCAGGGTAGCTATAAAAGATGTTAAAAGCAGAAACAAAGTTCTTGTGAAAGCAGGAGAAATTATTAATCAAGAACAAGCAAGGGCGATTATTGATGCTGACATTCAAGAGTTGAGAGTTCGTTCTCCAGTGAGTTGTAATACTAAAAGAGGAATATGTAGAAAATGTTATGGTTGGGAGCTTGGTTCAAATAAGTTGGTTCCATTAGGCCAGGCAGTTGGCATTGTGGCTGCGCAAGCCATTGGGGAACCGGGAACTCAGCTTACAATGAGAACCTTCCATACAGGCGGAGTGGCAAGCGCTGGTGATATAACTCAAGGTTTGCCTCGGGTAGAAGAAATTTTTGAATGCAGGATTCCGTCAGGAAAAGCAATAGTTTCTTCAGTAGATGGGATGATAGAAACTATTAAAGATGGAGCGATAAAAGTAAAAAGTAATCCGCCAGCTGGCGGAGAAAAAGAAAAAACAAAAAAAAAGGAGATTATTGAATACCAAATTCCTGAAAAAAGAGCATGCTGGGTAAATGTTGGGGAAGAAATTAAAAAAGGACAGCAGCTTTGCGAAGGGAACTTAGATTTAAAAGAATTATTTAAATTGGTTGGAGCAGAAGAAACCAAACGTTATATTGTAAAAGAAATTCAAAATATTTATGCTTCTCAAGGAGGAGTTATCCATGATAAACATATTGAAGTAATTGTCCGCCAGATGTTTTCCAGGGTAAAAATTAAGGATCCAGGAGACAGTTTTTTGTTTAAGGGAGAAATTTTAGAGCAGACAAAGATAAATGAAGAAAATGCCCGTCTTAAAAAAGAAGGCAAGAAACTAATTAAAACAGAACAAACCCTGTTAGGAATTTCAAAGGTGTCTTTAACAACAGATAGTTTTTTATCTGCCGCTTCTTTCCAGGAAACATCGCGGATTTTGATTAAGGCGTCTTTAGAAGGGAAAGAAGATAAATTAAAGGGTTTGAAAGAAAATGTCATTATCGGCAAACTCATTCCCGCCGGAACCGGCTTTAAAAAATAAATAGAGATTGTTAGACACTTGGTGTTTAACACAGGCCCCTCGTTTTGCGAGGGGTTGTTTTTTGTAAAAAACACTATTTTGTGGTAGAGTAGATTATAGAATAGATACTATTATGGCAAGGAAAAAGAAAAACAAGAAAAAAAATAAAAAAACCGTAATAAAAAAGAGAAAAAGGTCTCTTTTTCAGCTTGATTTACTTGAAGACACAAAGAGAAAAATTTATGGCGTCTTAATGTTTTTAGGCGCAATTCTTGTTTCTCTTTCTTTTTTCAATTTATTCGGCAGAGCAGGAGAAGTTTTTATGGAGCTTTCTGACTTATTGATTGGCAGGGCGCTTTTTATTTTGCCTTTACTTTTTATTTTAGCAGGAGTAGTTTTTTTTAGCCAGAAATATGAGTCAGAAATAAGAAAGAATAAATTAGCTATATTTTTTGGAATTATTGTTTTAGTCTTAGGTGTATCTGGAATTTTAGGAATCACAAACTTAAATGGAGAGATAAAGTTGGGCGGATGGCTTGGATATTTAATATCTTTTCCTTTAATTAAGGCCTTTGGAATTTTAGGCGCTAGTATCGTATTTATAACAGTAATTATTATTGGTGGTTTAATTCTCTGGCAGATTAGTCCTCGTCTTCCTCGGAAAGAAGAACCTTCCTTCGCCGAAGATTCAAAGGGCAAGGAAGAACCTTCATTTGTTCAAGCTCCTGAGAGCAGGAAAGAAAAACCAATAATTAGCGATATTTTAAAGAAAAAGGAAGTTAGATATGAGCCAGTATCAGAGAAAGAAACATCTTCCATTTTTAAATTAAAAACAAAACCGCTTACAGTTTTTTCAGGAGAGACATATCAGCCGCCGCCATTGGATTTACTGGTAAAAGACCAGGGCTCTCCTACTTCAGGAGATATTAAAGTAAATGCCGCTATAATTCAAAGAACTCTTCAAAATTTTGATATTCCAGTAGAGATGGCAGAAGTGAATATTGGGCCTACGGTTACACAGTTTACTCTTAAGCCGGCAGAAGGAGTAAAACTATCAAAAATTACTTCTTTAAATAATGATTTATCATTAGCTTTAGCTGCTCATCCTATTAGAATTGAAGCTCCTGTTCCCGGCAAGTCATTAGTAGGAATTGAAATACCTAATAAAGGCAGGGCCAGAGTTGGTTTAAGGAATTTATTAGAGCAGCCCGAATTTCAGAATTCTTCTTCTAAACTTACTTTTCCTTTAGGAAGAGATGTAGCTGGCAATCCTGTTTTTGGCGATTTGAGTAGAATGCCGCATCTTTTAGTAGCTGGAAGCACCGGCAGTGGAAAAACAATTTGTCTTAATAATATTATTGCAAGCCTGCTTTACAGCAATTCTTCAGAGAGTTTAAGATTTGTTTTAGTTGATCCTAAGAGAGTAGAGTTTTCTATTTACAATGGTTTGCCGCATTTATTGTCTTCAGTGATTCTGACTCCGCAGAAAACGATTAATGTTTTAAAATGGCTGATTACAGAAATGGAAAGAAGATTTGACGTGCTATCTGAAGTCAAGGCAAGAAATATAGCCGGTTATAATGAAATTGCAGCTGGAACTCAAAAAATAAATGGAGAAGCATTAGAACCATTGCCTTATATTGTTTTGATTATTGATGAATTAGCTGATGTTATGGCTGCTCGCGGCAGAGAAGTTGAGGCAGGTATTGTTCGTTTGGCGCAGATGTCTCGCGCAGTAGGAATTCATTTAATTCTAGCCACTCAAAGGCCTTCTGTAGAAGTAATTACTGGTCTTATCAAAGCGAACATTACAAGCAGAATTGCTTTTCAGGTTGCTTCTCAAGTGGATTCCAGGACTATTTTAGATATGGCTGGCGCAGAAAAACTTTTAGGTTCTGGAGATATGCTGTTTATCTCTGCAGAAGTTGCCAAACCGAAAAGAATCCAATGCGCTTATGTTACAGAAAAAGAAATAAAGAAAGTAACTGATTGGCTGAAAAAAGCAGAAGTTCCGTCAAAAGAAATTTCAGAAGAAAAAGAAAAGATAGACAAAGAAATTTCAAATTCAGTTAGTCCTATAGAAGAAGCTTTGGAAAAAGAAGAGAGTTTTTATGATGAAGATTCGCTTTATGAGGAGGCAAGAAAGATTGTTATTGAATCAAAAAAGGCATCTGCTTCTTTACTGCAAAGAAGATTGCGGCTTGGTTATGCTAGGGCTGCCCGTTTAATAGATACATTAGAAGAAAGAGGAATAGTTGGCCCATCAGACGGAGCAAAACCAAGAGAAGTTTATATCATTGAAGAAAACGAAGAAAAGATATAAAATAAAGTATGATGAAGAAAAAAGAAACAAATCCGCCAGCTGGCGGAGAAAAAGGCGATTTAATTGAAGCAGTTGATGAGATTAAACAGCGCTTTGGCGATGGCGCTATTATGAAATTAAAAGATGTGCAGGCAGTAGATATAGATGTTATCCCTACTGGTTCAATTTCTTTAGATATAGCTTTAGGGGTAAACGGTGTTCCGCGAGGAAGAGTAATTGAGATTTTCGGGGGCGAGTCGTCTGGCAAAACAACATTAGCTTTACATATTTTAGCTGAGGCGCAGAAGCGCGGAGGAATAGGCGCATTTATTGACGCTGAGCATGCGCTGGATCCTGATTATGCTAAAAGAATCGGCGTAAATGTTGATGAACTTCTAATATCACAGCCAGATTCTGGAGAGCAGGCGCTTCAAATTGTAGAAACATTAGTGAGGTCAGGAGCTGTTGATGTAATTGTTATTGATTCAGTCGCTGCTTTGACTCCTAAAACAGAGATTGCTGGTGAAATGGGTGAATTTCAAATTGGCCTTCAGGCGCGTTTGATGTCTTCTGCTCTAAGAAAACTTTCAGGGATTGTGGCTAAAACTAAAACATCAGTTGTATTTTTAAATCAAATTAGAATGAAAATTGGCATAATGTTTGGCAACCCGCAAACAACCCCAGGCGGATTAGCTCTTAAATTTTACTCTTCTGTCCGTGTTGAATTAAGAAGAATCGCTCAGATAAAGCAAAAAGACGAGATTATCGGTTCTCGGATTAAGGCGAAAATTGTTAAAAATAAAGTAGCAGCGCCTTTTAAAACAGTTGAATTTGACATTTATTACGGGGAAGGAATTTCCAGGGCAGCAGATTTAATAAATGCTGGCTTAAAAAAAGAAATCATTAAGAAAAGCGGAAATACTTATAGTTTTGAGGATACTAAACTTGGTGTAGGTACAGAAGCGGTTAGAAGCTTTTTAAAGGAAAATCAAGATATAGCTGCAAAAATAGAAAAAGAAATAATTAAAAATCAATAAATATCCCCCACCACTTTTGAATCCGTTGTGCAGATAGTATGCTAAGAGCATATGTTCAAAAGTGGTGGGGGAAAAGGTCGGAGCAACATTATCTATATTTTATTTTTATGAATTTAAAAAAAACAATATCTACAAAAACAGGATCTGTAATTATTATTTTAGCTTTTCTTGCTGCTGTTAGCGTGATTTTATCTTACCAATAAACTAAAAAACTGCGGCTTAGCCGCAGTTTTTTGTATGAAAAAATAACAATTATTTTTCTGTAGGGGATAATAATCCCAAATGGCGGGCTCTTTTAACTGCTTGCGATAATCTTCTTTGATGCATGGCGCAGAGCCCTGTTTTTTTACGAGGTCTTATTTTTCCTAAACCAGAAATAAACCTACGGAGAATTTCGGTCTCCCTAAAATTTATTTCTTTTGTATTTTTTTTACAAAAATAGCAATCCACGTTCGCTTACGCTCAAAACCAAAACTTAAAACAAAAAAGCTAAAAATATAACCAAAAAATAAAAATTAAATTAATAATTAAGAACTTTTTGATTTTGACTTGTATTTTTTTGTTTTGTATTTTGTATTTTGGGTTTTTTAAAATGGTATTTCTTTGACGTCTATTTCGTCTGGCTCTGATGGCTCCATTTTGGGCTTTGTTTCGTCCACCTTTTTGATTGGTTCAGCATCTTCCTCTATAATTGGGATTTCTGCTTCTTGCGATTGAGAATGTTTTTGTTCTTCTTCTATTGAAGGAGCGGCTTGGTTAAATGATTTGGAAAAACCCTTTGGTCCTAACTGCATTCTTTCAGCAATAATTTCTGTTCTATAACGTTTATTGCCAGCAGAGTCCTGCCAGTTTCTTGTTTCCAATCTTCCTTCAATAAGCACTAAGCCTCCCTTGCTTAAAAATTGAGAAGCAATTTCAGCCAATCTGCGCCATGCTACTATACTATGATATTCTGTTTTTTGCTGCTGCTGTCCGGTTGCTTTATCATTCCAAATACGATTAGTAGCTATCCTAAAATTGCAGACAGGCTGTCCGCTTGGTGTGCTTCTTAATTCAGGATCAGATGTTAAATTGCCGACGAGAAAAACTTTATTTAAATTCATAGTTTTTATTTCTATAAAATTTCTTCAAGTTTCTTCTCAATATCCTTTAGTTCAACCTTTTTCTTTTCTTCTTTTTTAACTAAAGGGGGTTTTGAAATGATTTTAGGAGCAGTTTTTACTAATCGCTTTATTTTTTCTATTTTTTTAACGATAAAGAGAAACCTAAGAATATTTTTCTCAAATTCAATTTGTTTTTTAATTTCTGGTAGTTTTTCTGGTTCTAATTGAAATTCTAAAGTTCTTAGATATACAATAGACTTTTTTTTAATTTGATAGCCGAGTTTTTTCTTTATCGGTTCATTTTCCTTTCCCAAAATTCCTCCTTTTTCTTTAATTAAGGATTTTATTTTTTCAGATAAGGCCGCTAAGTCCTTTTCATCAATTCCCGGCTCTATTAGATATGTTAATTCATATAATTTCATTTTGTGGTGTGGGGATATCATAGCATTTTACAATAAATTGGTCAATCCTATAGTGGTTAAACTTCTATAATCACTGGTAAAACCATCGGTCTTCGCCGGGTTTTTTGAAATAAAAATTTACCGATTTTTTCCCTTACTTCTTCCTTAATATTAGTCCAATTGATTGTTTTTTCTGAAACAATAGCTTGATTTATAATGTCTATGACCTGCTTTCTGGTTGCAGCAAGCAATGGTTTTGATTCTCTTAAATAAACAAAACCTCTTGATATGATGTCTGGAGAACCTTTAACTTTCCCGGTCTTTTTATCAATTATTGCCACAATAACAAACATTCCGTCTTCAGCTAAAACGTGCCTGTCTCTTAAAACAATCTCGCCAACATCACCAACGCCTAAACCGTCAACCATTATATAGTTTGAGGGGACAGTTTTTTTCTCAATATAAATTTTTTCTCTGCTTAGATTAATTATTTGGCCATTTTCAGCTATTACTATGTTTTTTTCTGGAATATCACCTGAAGAATAAGCAATTTCAGCGTGATTAACCAACATTGAATATTGGCCGTGAATGGGCATAAAGAATTTTGGTCTCATAATTTGGAGCATTTCTTTTAATTCTTCCCGCTGGGCATGGCCGCCTGCATGAATATCCATCATTTTATAATGGAACACTTTTGCTCCCTGTCTTAGAATATTATCTTTAACAAACTGGACCGTTCTTTCATTTCCTGGTATAACCGAAGAGGAGAGAATTACTGAATCTCCTTTTTTAAATCTTAAAAATGGATAGTCGCCATTGCTTATTTTCATTAACATTGACGAATCTTCTCCTTGGGCGCCAGTGCAGAGAAAAGTTATTTGAAAATCCTGCAGATTTTTCATTTCTTTGGCAGATATAAGAGTTCCTTTTTTTGTTTTAATATATCCCAACATTTTACAAATTTCTACATTAGTTTTCATTGAATATCCTTCTATAACCACTTTTCTGTTGTATTTTTCTGACAAAGTAATTATTTGCTGGATTCTGTTAATTAAAGAAGCAAAAGTAGCAACAATAATTCTCCCTTTTACTTTAATAAAGATTTTTTCTAAGTTTCTTTGGATGTCTTGTTCTGAAAGAGAATGGTTTTCTTCTTCAGCTCCAGTGGAATCAGACATTAATAACAAAATTTTTCTTTGAGAAAGCTCTTTCAGTTTCCTAAAATCAGTAGGCAGTTCATTTACTGGCGCATTATCAAATTTAAAATCAGAGGTGTGTAAAATATTCCCTGCTGGTGTTTGAATAAATAATCCTAAATTATCTGGAATATTATGGTTCATTCTAAAAAATTCAATTTTAAAAACACCAAGTGTTATTTTGCTTCCATTCTTTACTTCTTCTATGTTTAACTTTGGCTGGCTTGGAAAATCATCTTGTCTTTTCAGAATAATCCCTTTAGTTAATGGAGAGGCAAACATTGGCGGATTGCCGATTTTTTCAATAAAATATGGAACTGCGCCAATATGGTCATAATGTCCATGAGTAAAAACAATTCCTAAGATATTTTTCTTTTTATTATTAAGATAAGAGATATTAGGAATAATATAATCAATGCCGTGCATATCTTCTTCTGGCATTCTAAAACCCATATCAATAATCAAAATCTGGCCTTTGTATTCTAAGGCCATCATATTTCTGCCAACTTCGCCAAGCCCTCCTAAAGGGATGATTCGTAAGTTGTCGGTTATTTGTTGTTGAGGATTCATATTATATTAGTGCCGAGGGCGGGATTCGAACCCGCATGGAGTTTTCTCCACAACGTTCTGAACGTTGCGTGTCTAACCAGTTTCACCACCTCGGCAAAAGATTATTTCAAAAAATCTAAATCTTTTGGCATTTTCTTTAGAGATTTTTCAAATCGCAGTTGAGGGATTTTTTTATAGTTTTTGTTTTTGAGCCAACCGGTTTTGGTATAAAAATATCCCGCTCCCTTCATTTTTTCTAATTCGTCATAGATATTTTTATTTTTTATAGAAACCCAATTCGCGATTTTTAACTCTTTTTTTAAAGGATTGATAGTTATGGCAGCATATTTTGGAGGAAAAATTACATATTCTCCCTTTTTTGCTTTAACAGCAATAATGTCTTCAATGGCCTTCCCTTTTGCTTTTTGCATCAAAAAAATCGCTTCTCCTTCAAGCACAATATAAAGTTCCTGTAAATCTTTTGAGTTCCTATTGCCTTTAGTTCTCACGAATTCCTTGCCTAACATTCTTGGCGGAATAATTGTAATATCATATCTTAATTCGCCTTTTTTCTTCAAGCCACGGTGCATATAATACAACTCAAAATTCGGCGCATTTTTTGCCCATTTTTTGTCATAGAGAACTGCCTTCATATCATTGAGATATCTTATATCTGGTTTTTTATTTTTTATTGCCATTTTCTCTTTGTTTTGATATACCAGTTTTCAATTTCATTAAATCTTTTTGAGGGATCAGCAATTATGCCTTGTTCCACTCCTTTTGTTTCTTTAGAAATAAAATAAAGATAATTCGGGCTGTATAAGAAAATACATGGAGCATCGCTGATTAAAATTTCCTGGAATTTTTCTAACTTTTCTTTTCTTAATTCAATATCTTGAGTTTGTCTTGCATCTTCTAATAATTTATCTGTTTCTTTGTTTTCATACATAGCTAAATTTAATCCCGGATGTATTTTTTGCAAAGAATGCCAGAAAGGATAAGGGTCGGGAATAACCGCTAATACTTCTCCGAAGAGCAGGGAGTCATATTTTCTTGGTTTTATAAAATTATTTTGAATGTTAGAAATAGAATAGCTTTGAATTTCAAGCTCTACTCCAATTTCTTTCCATTGTTCTTTTAATAATTCAGCTACTTTTTTAAGAACAGGGTCTTCAACTGTTACTAAGGAAAATTTTAGTTGTATGTTTTTGTAAGGGTCTCCAAAACAAAGCTCATTAAGTTTTTCTCTAGTTGTTTTTCCCACTATTCCTGTTCCTTTTTTATATCCCCAGGGTTCAAGAATTTCTTCTTTATATTTTTCCTGAAATCTAATTACTGCTGTTTTTGTTTTTGAGCCAAAATAACCAGTTATTTCTCCTTCTGGATATATTTCCGGCCCCACAATATCTGGATCAGCCAGGCATTTTTGGAGTTCTTCTACTTCTTTGCCTTTTGAACCGGTTGTTAATCTACTTTTGAATGTAAAAGCCAATTCTTTTTTAACAGTTTTTTCCCTGAAACCGCTTTCTGTTTCTTCAAATCCCTGCTCTGCTAAAATTTCTTTTGCCTTCTCTAAATTATACTCATAAATTTCAGCAGGCAGTTCAAAATCAAAAATTTCAGAAAGGATAGGTGATGCTATTGCCCTTCCCTGTCCTAATAAAGCTTTTTCAATAATTTCTTTTTTGTTAGTTCCAAAATTCAATGCCTGCCTTATATTTTTATCGTCTAAGATATTTGATTCATTAGGGTTAAAGAACACAGCAAAATATCTTGGCAGAACAAAGTTATATTCAGAAAAAGAAGTTCTAAAAAGATTCTTATTCTCAAAAGAGTTCAAAGAAAACCCTTTAATTTTATTTTGTTCGGCATCCTTAATAAGCGCTTCTTCGTTTTCAAAGAAATAAAAAATAATTTTAGAAATATAGGGCTTGTTATCAAAATAATTAGGATCTCTTTCTAATGTTAATGATTTTACAATACTTAGCTTTTTATCCGGGTCTATTTCTTTTTGGTCAACCTTTTTTATTTTATAAGGACCGCAGCTTATTGGGTGAAGATTGTAAAAAGTTTGTGAAAAATTTTCAGGAGAAATATCCTGCCAGATATGGGCAGGCAGAATTTTTAAAGTTAATCGTTCTAAAAAGCCGCTGTATGGCTTGTTAAGTTTAAATTTAAGGGCATTATCTGATATTTTTTCTACTTCTACGCCTAACCAGTTTGTTCTAAGGTCGCTTTTATAATCAGAGTTTTGGATTGTTTTTATAGTAAAGATAATATCATCAGTAGAAAATTTTTCTCCATCTGACCAGACAATGTTTTCTTTTAAGTAAAAAATATATGTTCTGCCTTCGTCTTCTGATTTGTAATCTTTGGCAAGATCTGGAATAATTTCACCCTTATTATTGTATTTCATTAATCCAGAAAACAATAATTCTGTTAAATCCCTGTCTACATCATTTGAAGTAGCATAAATAGGATTAATATATCTTGGCTGCCCGACAATTCCTTCAATATAAGTCCCTCCATTTTTAGGAACGATTTCAGTGTTCTTGTAATATGAATTTGTTGCAAGGAATAAAGAAGAGAAAAGGAATAAACAAAAAAAGACAAGAAAACATTTTTTCTCTTTTTTATCTAAAGTTTTAAGCAATTGTTTCCATTGACCCAATGAAGGCCATTTTAGATTAGAGAACTTTTTGGAATGCATCATTAGAGACCAAGAGTTAAAAGAGATAACCCTATAAAAAGTATTCCTAAGGCAATAGTAGCCCAAAATATTTTTTGCTGGATTCCTCGTCTAGTAGCGTAAAATCCACTGCCTTCACCTCCGCCTCCGCCTCCAAAAGCAGAGCCAAGAGCAGTGCCTCTTTGTTGAAAAAGTATAAGGATAATTAAGAGAACGGCAATAGCGATTTGTATATAAGGAATATATGTAACCATAAAATTTCTAATTTTCAATTATTGTTTTCTTTTTGGGAAAGAATTTAGGAATTATAAGATTGATTGTCCAGACAATAAGCGTTGTCCAGAAAAGTGGCACAATGCCTTTAATATCAATTTCTGGGAACAAAACATCTATTGTCCAGATAATGCCCATATTAATTACCAAACTAAATAATCCAAGAGTAATTATCCGCAAGGGCAGGGCAATAAGATTTAAAATTGGTTTAATAAAATAATTTATCAGACCTAAAATTAAACCAGCCCAAATAAAAATTTGCCAGGAATCTGTAATTTCTACCCCAGAAACAAATTGCGCAGCCAGCCAAATTCCTATTATCCCGGCAATAATCTTAAGAATTAGTTCCCTAAACACCGTAATCATAGTATCAGAAAATAATATAAAAGTAAAGTCCAGTCAAAAAAAAGTCTGGCATAGCAATATTAGCATAGCCAGAAAAGAAAGGAAAATTTTTTGGTTTTTTGTTTGTGCTATTATCCCATTCCTCCGTCCCAATATGGTGTTTCGTCTCTACCGCGGTAAGTATGCAGGTAATAGTTGAAATACCAGGATTCATAGTTTTCTTCTGTTGGTGCGTCATTTCTTATTTTGATCGTGGCTTCCAACCTACACGTTGCTCCAGCCGGAATACTGTAAGGTACTACGCAATAATTATTATAGGTTTCTATTCCAGCTCCATCTGCGGTTATCGCCATTAGTTGTTCGTTAGAAGTTATTTCTTCTGTTATGGTGTCATTAGTTGTGAAGGTTTTTTGAAACAATACCTTCTTAACTGCAGGTTCTTCCGTACTTACTACACTGATTGAACACTGCTTTACTACTTCCCAATTTCCGGAGAAAGTGTTAGTCATTTCGTAGGAACTGTTTTCGTTGTTGTTTTTTACTTCGTAACTCAAGGTAAAAACGTCTCCCGGATATACCTGTTCTGGTATACTTCCTTCAATAGTTGTTACTTCAATAGGTTCTTCGACTGGCACATGGGTATATTGTCCGTTTATCCATCTGCCGAGGTAGGATAATCCACCTCCAGCTCCAGCAGCTATTCCTATGGCTACTAACAATACTAAACCGATTGCTATTATTTTCTTCATTTCTTTCTTTTTCACCTCCTAAATCCTTTCTTCTTTTTCATTGCTTGTAAAATAAAACAAGCTCTTAAGAACTGCTCGTATCATAACACCCCATAAGAATTTTGTCAAGAGTTGACATAGATTTTAAAATTGAAGATGAATTTTTAGATATTGTAAAAGATATTTTAAAGCCCTTAAAAAAGAGGGTTGTTTTTTTGAAAAATTTGTGCTAAAAATAAATAATGAGAGCTATTTGAGAACTGTTCTCGGATAGTTAATAAATAAAACAGCTGGCAGTTAAAAATAATAGCTAATGTAATTTTCCATTCGCTATTATTATAACTGAAAACAAAATATTTATGAACAAACAAAATACTTCATTTTTAAACAAAGGGATTTCTACACCGATAGGAATTCTGATTATTGTTTTAACTGCCATCATCGCTGGCGGAGGGATTTTAGCCTATCAGTATTACTGGATGCCAGAAGAAGAGGCTAAAGAACATGAAGATCAAATGAAAGACGAAACCGCTGATTGGGAAACTTACAGGAATGAGTGGTATGGATTCGAACTAACTTTTCCTGAGAGATGGAAAGGATATGAGGTTAAGGAAGAAAGGGAGGGAATAGAATTTAGCCTTCAACATTCAAAAGACAAAGAGTATCGTCCAGTTTTTGGTATTATGATTTTTCCTAAAGAAATATGGGAACAATCTCAATCTAAAGAAAGCTCGAATGTCGGTACTTATATAGCCGAAAAAGGAAACAATGTTTTTAGTTATTATTTATGGAAAACCTATGGCGACGAAGGCTATGTTGGATTTCCAGAGGTTATCGCTGGTGAAATTTATCAAGGTCCATTTTTTGATGTACAAACAAAAATTATTCCTACTTTTAAATTGATTAATCTTGGTGTTTGCGAATACCGTAAAGGAGAGTACGAAATGCGGGTTTATGATTCTCAAGGTAGGATTACAGGTTTAGTCAACGGTGAGATCAAAGAAGAAGTTCCCAATGCATTCTATGATCCCGAAAGCGGGGGTGTGGCTATTTTTGATCCTAAAAATTCTTATGTATATGAACTCTTTGGTATCAAAGAAGGCAATTATCAATTTGGAAAATCCTCTATTCAGGGAGCAGAAACGGTCACTTTTAACGCCATTAATATTCCTATTTCCCCGGGAGAAACCCATCGATATAAATTTGATTGGGATGCTTTACTTCGAGAAGAAGATGGCGCAACCCTTCTGATCGACGCTGATGGCGATGGCGTATTTGAAAAAACAATTAATTCTGATATTACACTTACATGCCAGGAATTTATTACCATTACAGAGGCCGAGTAATAATGTTGAATCAAATTAAATTAAGAAAACTCTTCAACCAAACGCTTTCTACTTTTAGATTTTTGGAGTAGAATTTTCTAAAATACATTATTTATAAAAAACGGCGTCATCGCCGTTTTTGTATTATTATTGTTGACAGATTGTTTTAAAGATATATACTAAAATTAAATATGGTTACTCAAACAGTAAAAATTAAAAATGGAACCATTACTCTACCGGAAAAAATTAGAAAGTCCTGGAAAGGGGCAGAGATTTCTATATTTCCCTCTAAAGATACCTTGATTGTAAAGAAAATACAAAAACCCCTTTCTAAATTATCTGATTTAGCTCAAAGGATTTCTTCTCCAAAAATGAGTCAAAAAGAAGTTGAAAAAGAGGTTCAATACTACAGAAAAAATAAATAAAAAATAAATGAGAATAGTTTTAGACAATAATGTTTTTATTTCTGGAATTTTTTGGCAAGGTGTTCCAAATGACATTATTAAACTATCAGAAAAAGGGGAATTAGAGATTTTTGCTACCAATGAAATTTTAGAAGAATTATTTGGTGTTCTCAAAAGAGAAAAATTTAGATTTTTATTTGAAGAAGCAAAAACAAATACCGATATAGTATTTGAGAAAGTTTTAGAGATAGTAAAAATTTGTGAACCGGTAAAAGAAGTTAGAATTATTGAAAAAGACCCATCAGATAATAAGTTTCTCGCCTGTGCAATTTCATGCCAAGCAACTTTTATTATTTCGGGTGATATCCATTTACTTGAATTTAAAGAATTTCAAGAAATTTGTATTATTTCTCCAAGAGAATTTTTGAAAAAATTTAATAAGCTGATTTAAAAATTTATTAAAGTTTAATTCAAAAAGAAATTAAAATAGCAAACAAAATTTACAAAAAACGGCGTTATTGCCGTTTTTTTTGTTTATTGTTTTCGGGAATTAAAGCGTTACTACTATCATTGCTGATTTTGTTTTTTCAATGTTTTTTTCATTTTCGTCCCAGTCATGGATAGCTTTTTCTAAAATTGCGTTAGAGTATGTTTTGTTCTTTCCGCTTCTATAAGTTCCGGGATCTTGAGTGATAAATCCATTTTGGTTATACCCTTTTATAACCAACATATGATAAACAGGTCCTGGCGGAGTATAATTAGGATTTTCTAAAAGTCGTCCAGCAGTAGGAATAATTACAGGGTTGCCTTTAGATATTTCTTTTTTAATGTCTTCTAAAGAAATATCATAATACACTTGAGTTTTATATCCGTAATAATCTTTGATTAATTTGGCAGTTTGAGCAGTGGAGGTGTCTTCATGAAAACCATAATTCTTGATTTGAAAGTCCACTAAATCTAAAAGCTCCTTTTTTGTTTGATTTTCATCTACTTCTTTTATTTCTTCAAGATAGTAATGAACCATTAGAACAGCAGCTTCTTCGCAAGTATGGTTAAAAGGTTCTTCCTTCCAGTTTCTGAAAGGAGCTTGAGTAATAAAAGGAATATCTAATTCAAAAGATTCAGGGATAGGTTCTTTTATTTCGGCAGAGTTTTCTGGTTCGTGTGTTATTTTTCTTGGTAAATCATAGTAAATATAAACTGCTTCAAAAATTAGCCCTATTAAGCATAGGGCTAATGTTATTTCTAAAATTTTATTAATTTTTGATTTCATTTTACTGCCACTCCACTATAACCAAAAGCTTTCCAGTTTGTCAAGAAGTAATCAGTTGACCAGTACAATCTTCCAGATAAAGGATCGTTTATTATAATTTTTGAGGGATTTTCTGAATCACCGATAAAACCAACCACTAATCTGACATGCGTTTGTTTAAAGGCCTTAATATATTTTCCTTCCGGAGTATACCAGGAACAATCTGTTAAAGGATAAACAGGCAGAGTTCCCTAAACCACTACTGGATTTCCAGTTTCAATTTCTTTTATTAAATTTTCCAGTGTCCAATTACTAAAATCTTGGGCAGGACGCCAATAATTTGCTGCTTTAGCTACTGGTTCCCAAAAAACTCCGAAACCAGTGGAACAGATCTTTCCGTCAATTTTACCGACATAGGTTTTATAAGGGTCTCCCCAGATATTACCTTTGCGAGGAGTTAAATCATATCCAATTTTTTCCATAATTTCGTCTTCTGAAACAAAAACTTTTTTATAACCCAAAGCCATTTTCAAAGAAGCAGCTTCGCAGGATAATGGATAATCCTGCCAGTCAATTGGAATATCAAGTAAAGCTATTTTAGGTTCTGGTTTGTCTTCCGAAGAATTCATTTCGGAATTGTTTGATTCATCAGGATTGCTTTTGTTTTCTTTTTCCAAATCTTCTTCTTTTGAGATTTTTTCAGTTGTAAAAGTAAAAAAGAAACTGTTAGAAAATCCTAAACCTAAAGGACTAATTATATTTTTTAATTCCACCCAATATTGAGCATCTGGTTGAAAATCAATAGCTGGAACAAAAACTAAAGTTCTGTAAAAATGATTTTTAATCAGAGAATTTTCGTATTTCCATTCTCCAAAAGCTTCAGGCGTGATAATATGTTCAAGCTCTTGTCTCTTTACTGGTTTATCAAAATTTATAATAATTTCAGAATTAAGCGAGACATTTTCTGAATTTTCAGCAGGGATTATTTTTATTACTTTCGGAGGCAATATAAAGAAATAGCCAGCACTTAAACAAATACTGACGGTTAGAAGAACAATAAACAGCTTGATAATTTTGGAGTTCATGGTTTTTATCCAGCCCAATAATTATTTACAAATAAAGTAGTGTATAGGGCAAGAAGCAGGATAGAGATTAATGTGTAAGCTTTTTCAAATTGGGGATGTTTTTCTGACCAGACAGCCATTAAGACATAGAAAGGAAAAAGAACTAAAACATAACGGTTGATACTCATCAGGGTTCCGGTAGATAAAGGCACAGCTAAAGTTAATGCCATATAAAGCGCATAAGATTTATTTATTTTCTTCCAGACAAAAATAATACTTGCTAAGAATATTATTAAGATGAACAAATCTAAAACTGCATTGATTATAGCAGGATTAGTTATAAGCTCATAATGATCTATGTTAAAAATAAAAATTTCCCTGCCCCAAAGTTTTTCAACCTTAAAAAATAAAAAGAAATCACCGAATTTTTTCCAGTGATAAGTAAAGAATACTATTGGACCTAAAAGAGCTAAGCTAAGCCATGTAATTTGAAAAGAAATTTTTCTCTCTTTTTTCAAAAATTCCCAAAGCATTGGAAAAAACAATAGAAATCCAGTTATTCGAGTAAAAGAAGCTAATAGTCCTATTAATCCAGCCATTTTCCATTTTTGTTTGAAAGTAAAATAAAAGCATAAAAGAGAAAGAAATAAAAATAATGCCTCTGTATAAATAGCAGTAAAGAAAAAACTAGTAGGAAAAATTAGTAAGAACCAAATAGTTCTTTGAGCTATTTGAGGAGAATATTTTAATAAAAGTAATTTATAAAAAACTATTAAGGCTCCGAATAAAGCTAAATTACTAATTAAAAAAGCTGATAGATAGTAATTCATCATAGGCAGAGAGCCAATAATTTTTATTAAAAAAGGATAAAAAGGAAAGAAGACACTGTTACAAAGAGTCCCTGAAGGACAACTGTAGCCATTTTCAGCAATATCAATATAGAACCAAGAATCCCATCGAGCATGTAAATCTAAAAAGGGATTTGAAGATTGAGGCCACCATTGGACACTTATCCAAGTATAAGCAGTATCTTTTTCAAGATTAAAACGGTTTGCAGCTAAAACAGCAAAAACATTTATTACTATAAACCAAATTAAGAATAGTATTATAATTTTTTTATACTTCTGCCAAAAATTTTTCATTTGTTTATTATAACAGTTTTTAAAAGCAACAGAAAATTTATCCTTTTATCGAATAGTTGACATTATAAATTAAAAATTTTAAAATTAAAAAATATGAAATTTAAAATATTATTATTTTTAATTTTATTGATAGGGATAGCTGTTTTTGGTTTTATTCTTTTTCAAGAAACAAAAGAAATCAGTCAAAGTAATGAGCATGAATTCAAAGAGGAGATATTTGATTCAACAAAAGAGGAAAAAGAAGAAATAGCTTCTCCTTTTGAACCAGCTAACTTAGATTGGGAAGAGATTATTCCTAATGCTCCTTGGTCAAAAAGAGATGCCCAGACAGGAGTTGTTTTCAAAGACAAAATATGGGTGATGGGCGGAATTTTGAGCGGGCCAGGAGATTATAGCCAAAGGGTTCATAAAAACGATGTTTGGGCTTCGGAAGACGGTGAGAATTGGGAACTAATTACAGATAAAGCTTCTTGGGGACCAAGGAGAGGCCATACCTCAGTGGTTTTTGATAATAAAATCTGGGTGATGGGAGGATGGGAAAAGAGCAGTGAATCTTATAAAAATGATGTTTGGTATTCAGAAGACGGAAAAAATTGGGTTGAAGCCACTTCTTCAGCAGAATGGGATTCAAGAATAGGTCATGCTGCAGTGGTTTTTAATAATAAGATCTGGGTGATGGGAGGAAGGGATTCGCGTTGGCAATTTAAAAATGATGTATGGTATTCAGAAGACGGAAAAAATTGGATTGAAGTTAATCGTCAATCTGCTTGGCCAGGAATATATGACCATACTCTGATTGTTTTTAAGGATAGAATATGGCTGATAGGAGGAGTGCTTTGCGGGGTCAATGGTTGGGAACCA
This sequence comes from Minisyncoccales bacterium, assembly GCA_049642725.1. GTDB lineage: Bacteria > Patescibacteriota > Minisyncoccia > Minisyncoccales > JAGMDC01 > JAGLYZ01. Next base: position 49,566 of record JBARPC010000027.1, read on the forward strand.
GGAAAAAATGATGTCTGGTCTTCAACAAATGGCAAAGATTGGGAATTAATTACCGATAAAGCTCCATGGAAAGGAAGGCATGGGCATGCAGTTGTTGTTTATAAAGACAAAATGTGGATTGTTGGCGGTTGGGATGGTATTTGCTGCGGTATAAACGATGTTTGGTATTCAGAGGATGGTTTAAATTGGGAAAAAACTCTTAACGATAGTCCTTGGGAAGGAAGAGAGGATCACAATGTTCTTGTTTTTAAGGACAAGATGTGGGTTATGGCAGGAATGATAACTGGCAGAACTCGAAAAAACGATGTTTGGTGTTCAGTTCAATCCACAACAACAGAAAAAAGGAACGAGAAAGAAAAAGAGATTGATAAAGAAAAAGAAATAATTTCAAATCCACAAGAAATAGTTTTGGAAACTCCTTTAAATAATTCATTTCTTTCTCCTAAATTGGTCAGCAGTTATCAAGTTTCCGGCCAGCCTGAGTTTGTCTTTGTTCTTAAAAATTATGCTTATTTGGCTGACGGCTTTTCTGGTCTTCATATTTTTGATGTTTTTCAGCCCGAGAACCCAGAATTAATAGGCGATTACAATACCCCTGGCTATAGCGAAGGGGTTTTTGTTTCAGGCAATTTTGCTTATGTGTCTGACAAAGACGGAGGTTTTTTAATCTTAGATATTTCTGAGCCGACGGAACCTAAATTAGTTAGTAGATATCAGCCCATTTCAGCCGAAGGTGTTTTTGTTAAAGACGATTATGCTTATTTGGCTTATGCCTGGTGGGGTTTGAAGATTTTTGATGTTTCAGATTGTTATTCTCCGGAGTTGGTTTGGAGTCAAAAATTATCAGAAGAAACCGAAGCTGTTTTTGTTTCTGGTAATTATCTTTTTTTAGCCAAAGGCCAAAACGGAGGCCTTCAAATTTTCAATATTTCAAATCCCAAATCTCCCCAATTAGTTAGTACTTATAAAACGCCAGGTTATGCTGAAAGTATTTTTGTTAAAGATAATTATCTCTTTTTAGCTGGAGATACTGCTGGTTTTTATATTTTTAATATTTCCAATCCTATTCAGCCAATTCTGATTAGCAAGGTTAAAACGCCAGGTTCAGTTGAGAGCGTTTTTGTTTCCGGAGATTATGCTTTTTTAGCTTTAGGTAAATCTGGTTTAGGTATAGTTGATATTTCTGATCCCCAAAATCCAATACTTACTGATACCTTAAAGCTCTCTGGTTTTGCTGAGAGAATTTTTGTTTCTGGAAATTATATCTATCTTGCTGTTAAAGATTTGAGCAAAGGGAATTTAGCTTTCCAAAACATTTCAGTGGAGAATGCTGGCTTTCTTGAGATTGTTAAAATCAACAAATAAATGAAGCGAGAACTGTTCTCGCTTCATTTATTCTATTCAAGATAATTTTCTTCAAACCACCAGGTAAGGATTTTTTGGACATCATCCTTAAGATTCTCGGATTTCAAAAGAATGATTATAATATTATGGGAAGTGTTGTCTGGCAAGGGTAATTCAAATATAAACATACCAGTATATCTAGATTCTAAAATAAAGCCAGTTTTGCCGCCTAAAAAATCCTGGCTTTCTGGAAAAATATTTTTATTATGCAGATCCTGGAAACGAACCGAAGCAAAGGTCTCAATGATTTCCCCTTTGCTTATTTTAAAAAGAGGAGGCCTGGTATTAAAAATATAATTGCCCAAATAAAAAAGGTCTTTAGCAGTGGAAACATTTTTTTCGCTTAAGCCGCTCGGGTCGTCGTAAAAAGTATTTTCCATGCCAATTATTTTTGTCTTTTCATTCATTAATCTTAATGTTTTTTCTCTTCCTCGAAAATAAGTTAAGATTTCAGCCGCGTCATTAGACGACTGAATTAAAAGAGGATGGAGCAACTCAACCAAATTATATTTTTGACCAGCTTCTAATCCTGGCGTAGAACCATATGCCTTTAACATTCCTTCATTAACCCAGATTGATTTTCTTAAATCATTATTTTCAATAACAACTAGAGCAGTCATTAGTTTGGTCAAGGAGGCGATGGGCATTATTTTTTCAGGATTTTTCTCAGCCAAAATATAATAATTATCAAGGTCAGCGATTAAATAAGATTCAGCTGATATTTCAGGCATTGTTTTATTATTCCAAGAATTATATTTATAGCCATCATTTTCTTTATCAATTATCAAAACAGGCATTTCTATCTCTGTAGTGTTGTAAATGTATTCGGCATCTTCATCAGAAAATCTTATACAACCGCCAGTATAATCAAAATTACTTTTCTTACCATTAGGATAATATGGCTCTCCATGAATATAATACTTACCGTAAAAATTGATGCTCCAGGGCATATAAACCTGAGCAATATTGGAAAAGGCATTTTTATAACCAGAAATTACTTTGTAGAGACCAGAGGGGACGCCTCCCCAGAATAGAGGATCTCCTTTAGCTAAAATAGAAATTTCTTTTTCTAAAATGCCTTGTTTATAAATTCTGGCTTTCATTTCTTGGAGATGGACTTCTAAAAAATCTATCTTTTGAGAAATGAATCCTTGCTTTGTTTCAAGACCAAAATTCTTTAACTGTCTTAATTTTAGTTTTTTTTCTTGCCCTTCAATAGTATCAATAATAGAAGCAGTTTGAGCATTTTTATTTTCTATAAAACTTTTATTGCCAGGAATTGTTAAAATTAAAAAAATAAAAAGCCCGATTAACAGGGTTAAAAAAATCATAAACAGGCAATTTTTCTTTGCTTTAGAACTAATCATTAGTTTATCCAGCTATTTCTATTGAATCTATGTAATATTTATCTAATGTTAAAATTTTAGTTATAATTATTATTTCAATTATTTCATAGTTCTCGTTTTCTTCTTGGATTTTTACAGAAGACCTGTAGCTTTTGTCGCTTATTTTTTCAGTTTTTAATATTTCAAAACTTTTGAAATTATTTATAAGCAGGAATTTTCCCTGATTTTTCTGTTCAATTGCATTTTCTGTAAGATAAACCTTTGCTTGATTTTCATTTTTTTCAATTCTATACTGCATAAATTTTTCCACTATATCTTCTGCTGCGCCTTGCTCCATTGTTTCTTTAAGAGAAGGAATTTCTTTTTCTGATATCTTATGATACTGCCAGCTTAGAATTGCAATGCCTAAAAAAGCTACTAAAAAAGCGAAAATTAAAACAAACAAATAGGAATTTTTTATTCTTTCTAATTTATTGCCTTCCATATTATATTAGAATATCACAATAATTATTTTCTGACAATGTTGACAAAAATTTTGTTTTGTTTAAGATAGAGAAGTAATCAAAAATTTTCAATTTTCAATTTTCAATTTTCAATGAAATCCCAACTTTCAATGGAAATTAGAAATTGGTTGAAATTACATTACTATGGAAATCAAACCATTAACAGATCATATTCTTATTGAGCCAATGAAAAAGGAAGAAAAGACCAAGGCAGGTATTTTGCTTCCAGAAACAGCAGATAAAGAGAGTCCTGAGCAAGGCAAGGTTATTGCCGTTGGTCCTGGCAAGAAAAATAGTTCTGGCAATATAGTTGCCATAACAGCTATTAAGCCGGGAGATAGGGTTTTGTTTACAAAATACGGTCCAAATGAGATAAAAATAGATGACAAAGAATATTTAATCGCCAAAGAAGAAGATATATTAGCTATTCTAGAATAAATTTATAGCTTAGAAAACCAAATTTTTCAAATTCTTACGGTTTGCTCGGATTTCCTTCTTTCCTCGCGCTTTACCCTAAAGGGCTCCGACGCGTCTCGGAAAGCAGAAAATCCTCGCCACCTTATTTTTAATTCCTGCGCGTCAGAATTTAAAAAATTGGTTTTTTAGAAAAAGAACATGTCAAAGCAAATTTTTTACAGCGAGGATGCTCGCAAAAAATTAAAGAACGGCGTTGATAAATTAGCCAATGCCGTAAAGGTAACATTAGGTCCCAAGGGACGCAATGTTGTTTTAGATAAAGGTTTTGGCGCTCCTACTATTACTAATGATGGAGTTACCATTGCCAAAGAAATTGAGTTAGAGGACAAAGTTGAAAATTTAGGTGCAGAGATTGTAAAAGAAGTGGCAGAAAAAACCAATGACGTTGCCGGTGATGGAACAACCACTGCTGTTTTATTGGCGCAGGCAGTTGTTTCTGAAGGTCTTAAAAATGTTTCAGCCGGAGCCAATCCATTGGCAATCAGGAGAGGAATTGAGAAAGGGACTAAAGCAGTAATAGAAGAATTAAAAAAGATGGCAAAGCCAATTACTAATCGTCAGGAAGTAGCTCAAGTAGCCGCTATTTCTGCTGAGGATCCTGAAATGGGTAATTTAATTGCCGAAGTAGTGGAGCAGGTTGGCAAGGACGGCGTTATTACTGTAGAGGAATCCAAGACCTTTGGCTTGCAAAAAGAAATTGTTAAGGGACTTCAATTTGATACTGGATATGTTTCTCCTTATATGGTTACTGATACTGAAAGAATGGAAGCAAGCTATGAGGATCCATATATTCTGATTACTGACCAGAAGATTTCTGCTATGCAGGATATTGTTCCAATTTTAGAGAAGTTGGCACAGTCTGGCAAAAAAGAATTAGTAATTATTGCTGATGAAATTGAAGGTGAAGCATTAGCTACTTTAGTAGTTAATAAATTAAGAGGTGTTTTTAACACTTTAGCTGTAAAAGCGCCTGGCTTTGGAGATAGAAGAAAAGAAATACTTGAAGACCTTGCTGTAGTTACTGGTGGACGTGTAATTTCTGAAGAAATTGGCTTAAAACTTGATAAAACAGATATTAGTATGCTTGGCCAGGCAAGAAAAGTGGTTGCCACTAAAGAAAATACTACTATTATTGAAGGCAGAGGCAAGAAAGAAGAAATTGAAGCCAGGGTTAATCAAATTAAAAACGAGCTTAAAAATATTGATTCTGATTTTGACAAAGAAAAATTGGAAGAACGTTTGGCAAAACTTTCTGGCGGCGTGGCTGTTATCAAAGTAGGAGCTGCCACTGAAGTTGAACAAAAAGCCAGACAGCATAAAGCTGAAGATGCTTTAGCTGCTACTCGGGCAGCAGTTGAGGCAGGTATTGTGCCTGGTGGAGGAGTAGCTCTCTTAAGAGCGTCTGCAATTTTAAAGAATTTAGCTCTTCAGGGCGATGAAAAAACAGGAGTTGATATTTTAATGCGGGCGTTAAAAGAGCCGATTAAAATGATTGCCCAGAATGCTGGTTTAGACGGTTCTGTCGTGGCTGAAGAAGTAAGGAAGAGAGAGGGCGGTTTTGGATTCAATGCTCAAACAATGAAATATGAAGATTTGCTGCAAACAGGAATTGTTGATCCAACTAAGGTTGTCCGTTCTGCTCTTCAGAATGCGACTTCTGCTGCTTCAATGTTTTTAACTACTGAATGCGTAGTGTCTGAAAAACCAGAAGAGAAGAAAGAAGGAAGTGTTTGTCCAACTATGCCCGGCGGAATGGGCGGAATGTCTGAAATGGGATACTAAGAAAATTTCTAATTTCTAAACAGCCCCGTGCCGAGAAATCGGCAGGGGGTTTTGCTATTGACTAATTTTTAAAATTATACTAATCTCAAAATACATCAAATGACGCTCTTTAGTAATTTTTTTTTGGAAAAGAAGAAAAAATTAGGAGGTGAATGAACGTGCCAAATGTAGAAATTCACGGGATGTCTGATCGGATAGCAGCTCGGCTAGAATCAAAGATTTTTAAATTATTTGGAGACAAGCCTTATATTGAAGAAATGGTCGTAACTATTTACCGAACCATTGTAAGAGATTTTAAAGGAAACAGTCAGCCATTTATTAGGCTTGTCAATTCTTGCCAAGAGCACTCGGAAGAGATTGTTGAGAATCTAAAGACTTTAGGGATAGATGTTGAACATCTTAAACTTGAGTCTTTTATTCCGAAAGAGAAAAAAAATAGTAGATCGTGCGAATTTTTTCAATAAAGCTCTGTGAATTTATCTTAAAAAGATAACCTCGCAGGGCGATTTTTTTTGACAAAAGGGTTAAATTTTAATATAATCAAGATAATAAAGGTCGGATTTACTAAAGCAAAATGATATTCGCATTATATTTATGACAAGTTTTCAAATAATTATTTTATTAGTTGCGGTTGCAATTATTCTTTGGCTGATTATCACTTATAATGGTTTGATTAAACTGAGAACCCGGTCAAAAGAGGCCTGGTCAGACATTGATGTTCAGTTGAAAAGAAGATATAATTTAATTCCTAATTTAGTGGAAACAGTTAAAGGATATGCAACGCATGAAAGGGAACTTTTTCAAAAGGTTACAGAAGCCAGGACTCAAGCAATGGGAGCTACTGGCATAAAAGAAAAAGGCCAGGCGGAAAATATGCTGAGCGATACCCTAAAATCTCTTTTTGCCGTTGCTGAAAACTATCCGCAGTTGCGCGCTTCAGAGAATTTTGTTGAATTACAAAGAGAATTGCGCGATACTGAAGATAAAATTCAGGCGTCCAGAAGATTTTACAACACTAATGTCCGCGACTTGAATATTAAAATTCAAAGTTTTCCTGTTAATCTGATTGCTGGAGTGCTTGGTTTTATCAAAATGGATTTTTTTGAAATAGAGGAAGCTGCAGCCCGCGAACCAGTAAAAGTGAATTTTTAATTTCTCTGGTTATGGCAACTTTATATACTCAAGCCGAATCAAATACTCGGAAAACTTGGCTGTTAATGACAGGATTTTTCATTTTTATCATAGCTGTTGGCTGGCTTTTCAGTTTTTTGCTTGATACCAGTATTATTTTAATAATTGCTGTTGCTTTAAGTATTTTAATGAGTTTTGGGTCATATTGGTATTCTGATAAGCTTGTTTTAAGAATGTGTCGCGCTAAGCCGATTGAAAAAAGAGATAATCCTGAACTTTTTCGCCTTGTAGAAAATCTTTGCATTACTGCCGGTCTTCCATTGCCTAAAATTTTTATAATTCAGGAATCCCAGTCAAATGCTTTTGCCACTGGCAGGAATGCTGAACATGCTGTTGTAGCAGTAACAACAGGACTTTTAGAAAAACTGGAAAGAACAGAATTAGAAGGCGTAATTGCTCACGAACTTTCCCATATTGGAAACAAGGACATGCTTTTGCAAACAGTGATTGTTGTTTTGGTCGGTGTTGTGGCAATGCTTTCAAATATGTTTTTAAGAATTAGTTTTTTTGGCGGTAGTAGGCGCAACTCCCAAGGATCTAGCGGCGCTATCCTGTTAGTCATAGGAATTTTAGCAGCGATTTTAGCGCCTTTAGCAGCTTCTTTAATCCGGATGTCAATTTCCAGAAAAAGGGAATTTTTGGCTGATGCCAGCGGATCTTTGCTTACCCGTTATCCAGAAGGTTTGGCTCGAGCATTAGAAAAAATTTCTGCTGACTCAAGCCCAATGCGAACAGCTAATAATTCTACAGCTCATCTTTTTATTTCAAATCCTTTTAAGGGAGAGCAAAGAAAAAGCTGGTTTACTAAATTATTTATGACCCATCCGCCAGTAGAGGAACGTATAGCTGCTCTCCGCGGAATGAAAATATAAATTAAAGGTCGCATAATTGGAGGTTCAACCTCCAATGGAGGTTGAACCTCCTAAAATTAATAATTCTTTATGGAAAAATTAAACCCTAATGTAGTTTGGATATTCTTTGTTCGCTTTTTGTTTGCAGGATTGTTTATTGCCATTATTTTCTTCTGGATGTGGGTTCCAATAATATTAGCTGGAGGAATATTATCTGGTAAAGTTTTTCTTTTCCCAGCTGCTGTTTTTATATTCTATGTTCTTTTCTGCTATGGCTGGGCAAAACTGACTTATCGCTTCTGGCTTTATGACATTACTGAAGACACCTTTAAAATGGAGCATGGGGTAATCTGGAAAAGATACGTTTCTATTCCTTATGAAAGAATCCAAAACATTGATATTCATAGAGGAGTAATGGCTCGAATTTTTGGCTTAAGCGATTTACGAGTTCAAACAGCTGGTTTTGGAGGCGCCCAGGGCAGATACGGCGCCTGGGCAGAAGGGAATCTGCCTGGCATTGAAAGAGAAAAAGCAGAACAGCTAAGGGAAGAATTGATTGCCAAGGTAAAAGGCAAAAAGCAAGGATTGTAAATAAAAAGGAGCTAAGCTCCTTTAAGGAGGGGTGTCCGAGTGGTTTAAGGAGCGTGTTTGGAGAACACGTGGGCTTTTGCCCTCCAGGGTTCGAATCCCTGCCCCTCCGCCAATTAGAACACTTTGATAATTGCGGCGCCTTCAGCGCCGTTTTGTTATGTCTCGGCGATTTTTAGAAAAGAATATAAAAGAGTTGCGCTTGACCCGTTCGACCCATTCGCGCGCAACAGATAGGAAATCTCTCTATTGTAAATAAAAAAACACCAAAATACATTTCAAAATTTTACCCAAACATCAACCATTCTGGTCTAAATATTATCAGAAGGCCGATAATTAACATAATAATTCCGCCAACCAAATGAGAAATATGACTGTATTTAGTAGTTATTCCAGTCATTTGCAAAGTTGTCATTGCCACAAAAAAGACAAACAAGTCATCAAGCATAAAAATAAAAATGTAGAGCAATAGATAAGCGTAATATTGCCACTTTGCCAGCGGAGTTAGGGTAAGAATTTGAGTATAGATCGCCGGCAAACCAGCGGAACAAATTAACTCCACTAAATTAACCGCGAAAGCCAAAATAACGATTCCTCCCAAAGCTATCCAGAATTGTTTTTTCTGAGTTATGGCTTTTAATTTTTCAAAAATTCTTTGTTTTTTCCCATTGCCAGTTATTTTGCATGTTCCTGCCTTATTGGTGAAATATTCTTTTAGATTATATCCTCCGGCCACCAAGGCAACTAAACCAATGATAATTCTAACCCACAAAACAAATCCCAAAAATAAAAATAAATTGAGCCAAGCCGACATAAAGAGAAAATAAACAAAAGCCGAAGAGACAATAAAAGCAGTTCCCAAAACCCACATCCTTTTTTTGTCTTTCATCCCCAAAAGCAGTGTGATTAAAAACAATAGCACCCACATTGCGCAGGGGTTAAAGCCGTCTAACCCTGCAATCAGTATGGTTAAGAGTGGCAAGGAAAACTTTTTGGTTTCTATTTCCCCCAAAATCGGCAGTTTTATTTTTTCGGGCATAACTCTTTTTTCTTGCGGTTTTGGGTTGGGAGTTATGGGCGTAATTAAACTGCCGACTACATCGGGGCAACTATTTTGCAAAACACACTGCACTGCTTGCTCTATGGCAGCTCCAGTGGTTTGTTCGTCATACCAGCCCACAAAATATTGCCTGCCCACCACTGTAAAAGGCACGCCAGAGACATCAGCGCTTAATTCTTTCCCGATTTTTTTCAACAAATCAACATTCTCTTTATCGCCAGTAACTTCAAAGCTATGCACTTTTAAATTGCTGTATTTTTGCTCCAATTTTTCCAAGAACGGTTTTTCATGATTGCAATGCGGACAACCGTGAGCCCAGAAAAAATAAATATTAACCTCTTCATCAGTCAAAGATGGGCTATTTTGGGCTAAAGCGGGAATCGCCGAGAATACCAATATAACGGCCATTGAAAATAAAAATAATTTGGATGTGGATGTTTTGTTAAACATAAAATTTGTTTGTTAATTTATAAGTTTATTTTTCTAAACGGCATAATTACAAATTGATCAAATATTTCACGAGGTGTTGCAGATAATAAAGTCCGGCGATTAAGAATACTGAAGCGACCGTATATCTCATCACCTTTTCAACTTTTTGCGCAATCTGAAAAGCTCGGCTAACTTTTTGCATTGAAAAAGCGATTAAAAATGAAAAAATAATTACAGGCAGTCCTGTTCCAAGAGCGAATAGAGGCGGAAGCAGCAGGCTTTCGGGCGACTTTAAAACAAGCGGAATTAAAACGCCAAAAAATAATACCCCGCTGTAAGGGCAAAAAGCTAAAGCGAACAGAACGCCTAAAAGCAAAGAGCCGATATATCCCTTATTGGAAAGCCATTCTTTCAGCTTTTCAATTTTTTCATTTTTGGTTCCAAAATTGATTTTTATAACCCCGAACATTATCAAGCCGATCACAATCAAAACAGGACCCAAAATTTTTTCTCCCCAGCCCTGAAAAATACTGGAAATCTGAAATGAAGACAATCCAAAATAGATTAGGGTTGCCAAAAGCGTATAGCTGATACCGCGGCCTAAAGTATAAAACAAGCCATTAAGTAAAGTGTTTTTAACGGTTTTAATCTCTCTGGAAATATAAGCGATTGCTGTAATATTTGTAGCCAAAGGACAGGGGCTGATTGATGTTAAAACCCCAAGCAAAAAAGCGGTTAAAAGTGGAATATTGTAATTATCTATCAATGCGCTAATAAAATCCATCATAATTATTTGCCTAAAAGATTTTTAAGTTTGTTTTCAAAATAATCAATAAATTGCGTTTCATTGGTAATCAGCCGCCAGACCTTTATGTCCTCCTCAATACTATCTTGGCCATCTGTAATAGTATTGATAAAAAGTGACGAACCGCGGGCTTGATATTTCATTACAATGTCTTTGTTTTCTGGCAGTTCGCCATTAATGTCTCTGAAAACAATTGTGCCGTTTTTGTATTCTTCAGGAAATTTCTCTTTGATTGTTTTTAAGGCGTATTCACCGACCGTAATGCACGACCAGCACTGATGCGTAGCGTGAAAATGCATTATCTCTATCTTGTCAGCGGAGTTTTTAATATTTGTCGTTTGAGTTTCGTTCGCGGTTTCGCCAGCGCTATTTGTATTGATTTGTTGGTCATTATTTTCCTCCATTACCACAATAACCCCAAAAAGGGCTAAAGCGATAATCCCGATAATAATTTTTTTGTTCATGAATTTTTAAAAGTTATTTAATAAATATTGATTAGACTAAACTGCCGAAAATCAGACCGGCAATGGTTGAATAAAAAATAACTAATAAAACATAGACGGCTGTTTTTTTATTGCCTAAAATTTTTCTAATAACTAGCATATTCGGCAAACTTAAAGATGGACCGGCCAATAGAAGAGCCAACGCCGGGCCTTGCGACATGCCCTTTGCGATAAGCGTTTGCAGAATCGGAATCTCTGTCAATGTAGAAAAATACATAAAAGCGCCGAAAATAGAAGCAACTAAGTTGCCGGTAATTGAGTTTGATCCAACCATTCTCTCAATTAGTTCTTGCGGTAAATATGGCATAACAAAGCCAGCCGCAAATACGCCGATAAATAAAATCGGCAAAAGCATTTTAGTAAAATCCCAAGTTTCTTTCAGCCATTCTTTTCTGGCTTCTTTTTGAAATTTAAAGATAGCTATGCCGGCAACAATTAAAACCAATAAAGCCATTAAAGAATATTTTATTATTTTATCAATTTGCAAGCCATTAACCACTAAAACACCAATCATCGCGATAAAGAAAATAATTAACACCTTTTTACTAACATCAATATCTTTGCTTTTTTCAATAAACAAATCGCCTTTTTCTATTTTTTCTTTAAAGATAGCCTGCATTGATAAACCAACAAGAATAGCAAGCAGGATTGCAAAAATTATTCTTGCCAGTCCGATTTCATATCCAAGAACAGATATTGTTAAAAATATGGCGGCAATGTTTATTGCCGGGCCCGCAAAAAGAAAAGTGGTTGCCGGACCAAGACCAGCGCCCCTTTTCCTAATGCCAGCGAATAGCGGTAAAATAGTGCAGGAGCAAACAGCCAAAATCCCGCCGGATACAGAAGCCAAAGAATAAGCAATGTATTTTTTAGCTTGTCCGCCAAGATAGCGCAAAATAAAATCTTTCTTAATAAAGACAGAAATTGCGCCAGCGATAAAAAAAGCTGGAATTAAGCAAGTCAAAACATGCTCCCGCGCGTATTCATTAAGCAATTTAAAACCCGAAAGAATCGCGCCTGTAAACAGAGACGATTCCATCGGCATAAAGTAGAAAAAGAGCAACAAGCCAGTAAGCAAAATAAAGATGTTAAGTTCTTTTTTCATAGAATGTCAATTTTTATTTAAGCCAAGATTTTATTTCTTCAACATCAGGAATTCTGCCCGCGGCTTTTACTTTATTATCAAGCACAATAGCCGGCGCGGACATAACTCCATATTCAATAATTTTATCAATATCAAAAATATGCTCAATTTTAATATCTTTCAAGCCAAGATCTTCCACAGCTTGCTTGGCGTTAGCTTCTAATTTTTGGCAATTAGGGCAGCCAGAACCCAAAATTTTAATTTTCATAAATTTAAAAATTTATTTAATAATTTTGTATAATTTTTTATAGATTGCCGATTTAATTTATAAAAAACATTTAATCCGTCCTTTCTTGACGAAATCAAATTAAAATCTTTTAAAACTTTTAAATGATGAGAAACAAGATTTTGCGGAAGCTCTAAATATTGCCATATTTCGCAAACGCATTTTTCATTTTCTCGCAGAATGCAAAGAATTTTCAAGCGATTTTCTTCAGATATTGTTTTTAGAAATTCCGTTGATTGTTTTATATTTTTTTCTGATTTGTTTTTACAGCAATTTGGTTTCATAAATTTTAAACTTCATCAATCTATATTGATATTATAGGCGAAATAAAAATTAGTGTCAAATTTAATTTTGAGCAAATACATTCGTGTTCCTTAACAAAATAATTTTAATATGATAAACTATACATACTAAACCTGCCTGTTGTTTTATTCAGTATAAAATTTGGAGGGTTTGCTGAGTGGTTTAAAGCGCTAGTTTTGAAAACTAGTGGGATTATATCCCTCGTAGGTTCGAATCCTACACCCTCCGCCATCGCCTCGCCGAAGTTCCGCCATTTCGCGAAATGGCGGAACGAAGGCGGGTTTTGCCAGAATTCGGCTCGGCTACGGCGAGATAAATCCGCTCATAAAAAATAATTTAGTTATGTATTACGTTTATATCCTTCAATGTAAAGATCAAAGAACATATTTAGGTTGTACAAATGGTCTAAAAGAAAGATTAGAAAGACATCAAAAAGGATTTATTCCAGCAACAAAACAAAGATTACCAGTATCTTTAATTTGTTATTTTGCTTTTCATAATAAAAATACAGCATTTCAATTTGAAAAATATTTAAAAACTGGTTCAGGTAGAGCTTTTATTAATAAACATTTTTTGTAAAATTTGGTAGGTTGCGCCGAATTGGCTAAGGCACCAGTTTTGAAAACTGGCGGGTATTTATACCCTTGCAGGTTCGAGTTCTGCACCTACCGCCTTCGCCTCGCCGAAGTCTGGTGACAACATGAATAACTTGTAAATTAAAAAAGCCCATAGAGGGGCAATTTTTATTTGAGACTTTAGAAGTAATATTATTTAATTCTATCAAAATTCAAACTTTCTGTGTATTGTATATAGCTCTCGGCTATATATCGTTCTTCAATTAGTTTTACTTGTAAAAAACTATTATCATAATGTTTATCTTTATGACCCCCAGCATAGATTATTTTAATTAGGTCAAAATTTTCTTTTACATATATAATTCTTGCACCTTTCCTTTTGCTTACATTTTCTTTTGGTAAATTTATTCCTGCGTGGAAAGTTTTGTTTTGCAAAGAAGATGATTTGATATGATGAACCAATCTTTCTCCTGGCATTTTTCCATCTTGTATCAATAAACGACAAACTCTTGGCATTTCTTCGCCAAGAGTTTTGTACCAGTTTTTTTGAATATCATCTAAAACTTTTGAATGTACTAAAATTTTAGTCATTTAAATCCATTTCTCCAAAGCTATTTCGGTAAAAAGCAAGATGATAAGGTATTTTTTCACCATACTTAACCATTTTATAAGGGGCTTCAGATTGGGCCAATCTTTCTAATGTGCCGGCATTTTCGAGGCGGTATTTTTCGACTATTTGTTGTATAATTTCTGTCTCTTTTTCGTCAAATACTTTCATATTGGGTTCATCTTTGGGTAGAATTTTTTCGAGTTTATATGAGTTTGGTTTTTTTATTTCAATAATTTTATTCTTTTTTAACTGATCCATAGCAGGGTAAAAGACTTTTGGGTTGGGCATTGGACCGAAGTCCATTTTAACGTAATCAATTCCAGTTACGGATTTTTTTCTAAGTTCGTAAAGCGTAAAATCAATAAAATACAAAAGCTTGGCAAGCTTCTTTTTACCAACGTCTGATCCTCCGTATTTTGCGATATATAAAACAGTATTCTTAAGTTTTTCTTTGTTATATCTCATACTTATTTTATTGTACTATATGTTTAGTATAACATCAAATTTTGTTGTCAAGTAGTGGATAATTTTTAGATAGTAGAATATCGGTAAATTTAATTATTTTTCTATGTTTTTTCTATTGATAAAAAGCAAAAATAGTGCTAAAATTGTACGAAAGAAATAGTAAAGAAAGTTCGAATTTCATTGAAAAAGTATCATATGGAAATCAAAAATAGAGAGCTTCATAGAATAACTTCTACTGCGATTATTCACAAAGATGGCAAATATTTAATTGTTCGTAGATCCTTAAATAAAAAAGCATTTTCAGGAAAATGGACTGTGCCAGGCGGCGGTTTAGAGGTAGATGATTATATTAATTTGCCGAAAACAACCAATGACCATTGGTATTTTGCCATTGAAAAATCATTAAAACGGGAAATAAAAGAAGAAGTCAATTTAGAGGTAGCCAGATTAAAATATTTGCTGGATATTGCTTTCATAATTCCAGACGGTACGCCAGCCATTATTTTAAGTTTTTATTGCGATTATAAATCAGGCGAAGTGAAATTAAACGAAGAAAATATTGATTATAAATGGCTGACCTATGAAGAAGCGAAAAACTATGATTTAATAGAAGGGATTTTAGAAGAAATGGAAATGGTAGATAAAATTTTAAAAGGCGCAAATCCTGATGAATTACAATATCATTATAGAAACAACAATTAACTGCGGTGTTATCTTCTTTAATAGAAGATATAACTGCTAAGATTTATGGATATTCAAAATATAGATTTTCAAACTATTAT
Source organism: Minisyncoccales bacterium (assembly GCA_049642725.1). Taxonomy (GTDB): domain Bacteria; phylum Patescibacteriota; class Minisyncoccia; order Minisyncoccales; family JAGMDC01; genus JAGLYZ01. The sequence goes on from JBARPC010000027.1 coordinate 64,610, forward strand.
TCAGAGTATAATGCCTTGGTTTTTTTCTCATGGTTTAAAGATTGTTGTAATTTTGGTCATTGCTTCCATTGTGATTCGCTTTGGCAAAATTTTTATTGAAAAGGCGATTAGAAAATTAATTAAGCCGGAACAGGTATCTAAAGACCCTGGCGCAGAAAAGAAAAGAGAAGATACTTTGATTAAAATTTTTAACAGCACCTTTAATGTAATTATTTGGGCTATTGCTCTTTTAATAATTCTGCCGGAATTTGGCATAGATATCAGCGGCATATTCCTTGGCGCTGGAATTATTGGGGTAGCTGTTGGTTTTGGCGCCCAGTATATGATTAGAGATTTTTTAGCAGGACTCTTTATTATGCTGGAGAATCAGTATAGAGTAGGAGATGTAATACAAGTCGCTGGCATTGGCGGAAAAGTTGAAGATATTACTTTAAGAAAAACAGTTCTTAGGGATATTGACGGCGCGGTCCATCATGTTCCTAACGGAGAAATTAAGGTTGCCTCTAATAAATCACAGGAATTTTCCAGGGTTCATCTTAAAATTGGAGTTGCTTATAAAGAGGATATTGATCATGTCTCCCAGGTTTTAAACATGGTTTGTAAAGAGATTGCTGAAGATCCAAAATGGAAGGATTCTTTTATTAAAGCTCCAGAGGTGATTGGCATAGACGAGTTTGCTGATTCAGCTATTATTATAAAAGTGCTTGGAGAAACAATGCCCTTGAAGCAGTGGGAGATTGGCAGAGAATTAAGAAGAAGAATCAAGATTGCTTTTGACAAGGAAGGCATTGAAATTCCTTTCCCGCAGGTCTCGGTCTGGCAGAGAGGAAAATCAGAATAAAAAGAGAACTGTTCTCCGTAGAGAACAGTTCTCTAAAAGTTGATTTAATTCAAAATTAAATAAAAAAATCGGGGATGTAATTGGCAGACACTATGGAGGTACTCTTTATCTTTGAAGGAGATAGGAGAAAAAATGAAATACTTTACTTAATTTTCTGTTGACGGGCTAATATTTTGTAATAAACCTTTTCATAATTATCTACCATTTTTTCAACACTAAAGTTTTTTTCAACATGTCTGCGGCAATTATGACGCATTTTTTTGTATTCGGCTTCAGGCATCTGATAAATCTTTTTGACCGTTTTTATCATTAAATTCAAATCATTTGGCTTGCAAATAAAACCAGTCACTCCGTCTTTAATTATTTCAGGTACACTGCCGCGCCTAAAAGCAATTACCGGAGTGCCGCATGCCATTGCCTCTATCATTACTAATCCAAATGGCTCTTCCCATTGAATGGGTAGAAGAAGAAGTTTGGC
>JBARPC010000028.1:0-38286 GCA_049642725.1 Minisyncoccales bacterium
GAATTCAAGGTTTTAATCAACCCTTCGACAAGCTCAGGGCAAGTTCAAGGTGAGGAATATACAAATGACAGAATTGTAACTCTTAGCTTAAACGGAGGTCCTGATACCAAAAGAATGGCTATTTCTGAAAATGCTGATTTTTACGGCGCAGGACAGGAAGCTTATCAAACAGCAAGAACCTGGACATTAACCGAGGGCGAGGAAGAAAAAACCATTTATGTTAAATTCTACACCCAATGGGGCCGAGCTTCAGAAGTTGTTTCAGACACTATTATTCTAAAAACTCCTTTTAAGAAACCTATTACTGAAATGACTGTTGGGGAACTGAAAGAAAAAATTGCTGAAATTTTAGCTGAAATCGCCCAGCTTAAACAACTCTTAGAAAAAAAGGTTTTAGAAATTCCAGTTGATTACAAATTCCCTGTTGATTTAAAATACGATCAGAGAGGTGATGATGTTAGATATTTACAGCTTTTCTTGAAAGCTCAAGGCAATGAAATTTATCCAGAAGCAATAATCTCTGGCTGGTTTGGTCCTTTAACTAAAAAAGCGGTGATTCGCTTTCAGGAAAAATACGCTGAAGATATCTTAACTCCCCTGGGACTTGCCAAAGGCACTGGTTATGTTGGCAAAACTACCAGAGCTAAGATTAATAAAATTTTGAGCAGATAAAAATTCTTCTAGGAGAAAAGATGGCCATTTGAAAATATGCCAAAGATAACCAAAATCTGCCGAAGAGATTTGTGCGGAGTTCGCGCTTCATTTAATAAATCCGACCAGAACACCACAGGAAGGTGTTTTTTTGTAAAAAAAATCTGCCTCTATAATTAAGACAAATTAAACACCCTGCGGCTTCTAGAAGAATCTCCAGAAAAGCATCCAAGTGGGTGCTGCTTGTATAACCCACGGGTTATACAAATATAGCTCCCAAAAAGAACTTTTGTTCCAGAATCTAAATAGAATCCAGCAGGGCTCCTTTAGAAATATAAAAGATAACAATTTCCAATGGAGCACTGCCAAATCCTTATCTTAATCCTCACTTTCATTATAGAGCTTCTAAATATCGTGTCAACCCCCACACCAAACGAGTATAAATTTCATTTATTTGCGCGTAGCGCAATACTCGTTATGGTGTGGGGGTCAAGCCTTCTTGCTCAGCGCAACTCTAAAATATCAACCATTTGAGAAATAAAAGACAGCACTACCGGCGGCGGCATTAAGCTGTAAGAAGAAAGGCCTTTTTCATCGCGGACAACCCAGGGCTTTTCAACTATTTTTACTTTTTTCTTTTTTTCATCCCATTGATAACAATATTCTGGAGTAATTTCATAGTTATTGATAAATTCTTTGGCTTTGTTTACTGGAATGGAATTTCTCAATAAAACTTTAGGAATGCCATATAAAGAAAATGCCTTTTTAATTAATGCCCCATCTAAATTTAAACGTTCTTTTATCTGTCCTATGCCTAATTCATCTCCCTCTTTTTGAAGCATTTTAGCTTCTCTGCACTCTGGATTATCACAAATTAAGAAAAACTCTTTTTTGTCTTTTTTATAACCGATTTTTGAAGTAGGCAGCAGCCTTAAGTTTCTTGACGTTTGGCAAACCGGACAAACCCTTCTCCATTTCATTCTCTCATCAATGACTTTTTCCGGCACATCAATTAAAACAAAAATATCCGGGTCTTCCCTATAATCAACTAAATCCCGAAAAAACAAAGAAAAAGCTATTTGATCTAATTCTCTTGGAAAGCCGTCAATAAAGATAGCTTTTCCTTTTTGTTGAGCTATCTCTCTTTTTATCAAAGCTAAAATCAGTTCTGTCGGCAGTAGTTTTTTAGTACTTCTTGATTCCAATACAGAAATTACTTCATTAAGAGATTGCCACCCTCTATAATTTTTTTCTAAAAAGCTAATCAATTTCTTTTTTCTTTGAGCGTTTTTTATTTCTTTATCAACTTCTCTTACCATATCGCCAATGGAAAAATGAGAAATTCTATCCGAGGCAATAACTTCTGCAAACATTTTAGCATAAGTTCCTTTGCCTGAATTTTTTTTGCCCAAAAGATAAACAATAAAAGTATGGTTTTTTAAGTACTTTCTTATTTTTGTTATCTCATCACCAGCTTTCAATTCAAAATACTCTTTTCTTTGTTTCGGATCGGTTAGGTCAAACTTTCTATTTACTCCTTTTATTTTTGTTTTAAAAATTGAAAATTCCAACTTTTTTGCGAAGAGAACAAATTTTTAGAACCGCAGGGTTTGGGCGCGGTTCGGGGAAGCGGTTATAAAAATTTTGTTCTCGAAGCCATTAGAAATAACTTTTATGTCTCCATCCTTGTCTGTTCTTAAAATGTTTATTCCAAGCCCTGCAAGAGTTTCCAATGTTTCAGAATTAGGATGGCCGTATCTATTATCTTTACCGCACTGGATTACAGCTATTTCCGGACTGACTGCCCGGATAAACTCTTGTGACGATGATGTTTTGCTTCCATGATGCCCGACTTTTAAAATATCTGAATCTAAGGCAGCGCCTTTATCCACTAATTCTCTTTCCACAGACTTAAAAACATCGCCAGTAAAAAGAAAAGAATTTTCCCTGAAAACTAAACGGGAAATTATAGAAGTATTATTTACATTTTTATGTTCCCTGCCTTCTAAATTATCAAAAGGATAGATTATATCTAAATATACTTCTCCAGCTTTAATTCTTTGGCCAGCTTGCGCTATTTTAATCTCTGCTCCTCCTTCCTGAATTAATCTTTGCCATTCTTTGAACTCTCCTGTATCTCTAATAATGCCTGTCCATAAAATATAATTTATTTTATATCTTTTTAAAACTTTAATCAAGCCAGCCATATGGTCATGCTCTGGATGCGTAAGAATTATCATATCAATACTTCTGTCATAAAAAGGCATTTCCTTGGCTAACTTTCCCAAAATGGTTGAACCCGGACCTCCGTCAATTAAAATCTGATGCCTTTCCGGTGTTTCAATAAAAATACTATCACCCTGACCTATATCAAAGAAACTTACTTTCAGAAGCTGATTTTGATTTATATTATATATCTCTACCCAAGCTAAAACATTTATTAAAAGTAATATTCCTAAAATCCCGAAAATTATCTTTTGATTATTTTTCATTGATTAATAATAACCTAAATAAAATACAAAGCCCAGTGTTCCTTTTTTAACAAAGACACTGGGCTTAAATTCTAAAATATTCCAAAATTTTTTACTTCTTTCCCATTATTCTAAACATCTTTGTCCCACATTTTGGACAAGTTCCAGTCATAGCTCTCCTTTTTGTTCCTCCCTTTCCTTTCATTGTTATTTCCTTTGGATCTTTTATTTCTCTTTTTGCTTTACATTTTACGCAATAAGCAGTAAGTTTTTCATCCATAATTAAAATTATATTTAAAGTTAATAATTTTATTTTATGTTTTCGACCTTTTCCTTATTATTTGTTTATTATATTTAAGCTTAAATGAAGCAAGAGACATAGTCAAGCCCTTGACACGTCTAATTTATGTTCTTAACTAATTTCTTATAAATTTTCTTAATCTCTTCTTTTGCTTTTAAATTTGTTTCCAAAATCGGGGTTAAATTAGAAATAGCTTTAAATATATTCTTATCATAGGAAATCCTGCCTAAAAATTCTTTTTTAAATTTCTGCTCAATCTTTCTGCTTAAATCAGAATTAATATCCCATTTATTGATTACTATATTATAAGGGATATTAAAATGATTTACCACCTCTAAGACCCGATTTAGGTCAGAGAACCCGGAAGGAGTCGGCTCAGTAATTAAAACAACAAAATCTGCGCCTTGTAAAGAAGCAATTACCGGGCAACCAGTACCAGGAGCAGAATCAATAATCATAATATGATTACCCGCTTGCTTGTCCGCCGAAGCTGCCTCCTTCGCCGAAGTAGCCTTGGCTACGAAGGCCGAGTCAGCGAAGGCGGACGCTTCTTTTTTAATTTCAGTTATAATCTTGCCAGAACCAATGTCTCCGGGAAAAAGCTGTCCTGAAACTAAGAAAAAGCCATATTTTGTTCTTTTGGTCTTTATTTCACCATTTTTTACTGATTTCAGCCTTATTGCTTTTTGAGGACAAATAACTTGACAAGCAGCGCAACCCTCGCATAAAAAATAATTAACTACTGGTTTATTATTTTTTATTTCTATCGCCTTAAATCGACATTTTTGAACACACAATTTACAATTAACACATTTTTTATAATCAATTACCGCTTTAGCAGAAGTAGAAATTTTTTTCTTGTTCTGCCAATTCCCGTCTTCATTAAGCCATATTGCTAAATTAGGCGCGTCAACATCACAATCAACAGCCACTACTTTTTTCTTTTTACTAAAAAGCACGGCTAAGGCAGAAACCAGCATACTTTTTCCCACTCCCCCTTTTCCGCTGGAAACCACTAATTTAAATTCTTTTAATTTTTTATCTTTTTTCATTTCTAAAAACTAACCTTAAGCATTTTTCCCTTGGAATAAGCATCAACTATTTCTTTTGAATAAGGAATTTCTTTTTCAATTTTAGCCCCAAATTTTTTAGCGATTTTTTTAATTTCTTTTTGAGCTCCTAAATCTGCTTGGTTTATAATTATTTTGACCGGTACCTTGAGCTTTTTACATAAATCTAAAATTAAATTTAAATCATGAGAGCCAATTGGCGTTGGCTCTGTAACGGCATAAGCAAAATCACAGCCCAATAAAGCGCTGATTACTGGACAATGGATACCAGCCGCAGTATCAAATAAAAGATAATCTGCTTTTATTTTTCTGGCAAAATCCAAAGCAAATTCTTTAAGCTGGGTAACAATCGGCCCTGTTTCTTCCAACCCCGACTTAGCCATTCCAGTAATCAAATAAAATGGCTTTAAACTTTTAACTTTATTAAGATATATCTGACCAGTTTCTTCTTTCCGAGGATTAATCGCGTCATAAGGACAAACAGCCCAGCAAGCGCCACAAGCTGAACATAAATCTTTAATAAATACTGGATATTTTCCTGGGGCCTGGAAAATGGCATTACTTTGGCAGGTCTTAGCGCAAAGTCCGCATTTCTGGCACTTATTTTTGTTTAATTTGGGAAATTCAGCAAATATTTTTTTAACTAGTTTTTTCAACTTTTCACCTATCAACAAATAGTCATTTGGACATTCCACATCACAATCGCAAAGAAGGACAATCTTGTCCTTCTTTATATATTCTTTAGCCAGTAAAACAGCCACTGTACTCTTTCCTACTCCGCCTTTTCCCCCTGTGATGGCAATTTTTTTCATAGAAGCTTAAGATTAAAATTATTTTAAACCTGTCTTCCTCCTCCCATACCGCCGCCCATTCCTCTGCCAGAACCTTGGCCAAATCCTCCGCCGCCAAAACGACCAGCTGATGTAGTAATCTCTGTTAATTTATTATCTTTAAATCTATCTAAAGCTTCTTGAACAGTCATTCCTACTCCATTATAGAGCTTAACCCCTGATTGTTGTAAAACCGCAAAAGCATTAGGGCCGACATTTCCAGTAATAACCAGTGTTGCTCCTTGACTTACCACTGTTTGGGCAGCTGCAATGCCTGCGCCTCTTATCGCCTGAATGCCGGCATTAGGAATAGCTTTCTCCAACTTTCCCTTTTCATCAACAATTAAAAAATACTGGCATCTTCCAAAAACAGGAGAAACTTGGGAATTTAAATCAGAACCATTTGAAGTTATAAGAATTTTTGCCATATTTTGTTTAAAAATTATTTACAATTAAAATTGACCTTTTCATTTTTATTATACATCAATTTTGGTTTTATTGAAAGTTGCCAAAACCTAATTTTTTAGTTATGGTAAAATATAATCAAACTATTTATATGTTAAGCAAAAAGCAAAAATTATTTCAAGAGCTTATAAAGGACAGCAAAGATCCTAAGCTGATTAAAAAAGCATATCTGTTTGCCGAAAATGCCCATAAAAATCAAAAAAGGGCATCCGGGGATGAGTTTATTGTCCACCCCTTGTGTACTGCTATTTGTTTAAAAAAAGCAAGGTTATGCCCGACCACAATGGCTGCCGGACTGCTTCACGATGTAGTAGACGACACTGATATCACTAATGAAGAAGTCAAAAAAGAATTTGGCAGAGAAATTGCTTTCTTGGTACAAGGAGTAAGCAAATTAGGAAAAATTAAGTATCATGGCATTGAAAGACAGGCGGAAAATTTCAGAAAGCTTTTTTTAGCTATGGCAGAGGATATACGGGTAATTTTCATTAAATTATGCGATCGCCTTCACAATTTAAAAAGTTTAAATTATTTAAGACCGGATAAGGCAAAAAGAATTGCTTTAGAAACAATTGAAATCTATGCTCCCCTTGCCTATCGCTTGGGTATTGGAGAAGTTAAAGGCAGATTAGAGGATTTTGCTTTTCCATATGCTTACCCAGATGAATACAAAAAGCTCGTACCAAGAGTTAAAGACAGATATGAAAAACGAGAGAACTATTTAAAGAAACTTATTCCTATTATTAAACAAAAATTTAAAAAAGAAGAAATTAAACCTATACAAATTGATTTTCGGGCAAAGCATTATTATTCTCTTTATCAAAAACTTAAAAGATATGATGATGATTTAGATAAAATTTATGATTTAGTCGCCCTGCGAATAATTGTTAAAGATATAGAGCAATGCTATAAGACCTTAGGAGTCATTCATAAAATATGGAATCCACTGCCAGGCAGAATTAAAGATTATATTTCCAAACCAAAACCAAACGGATACCGTTCCCTACATACTACTGTTTCCTGTATGGATAATAAAATTATTGAAGTCCAAATCAGAACTCCTCAAATGCATAAAGAAGCAGAACTTGGTATTGCTGCCCATTGGTATTATTCAGAGCAAAAAGGCCTTAAAACCTATATTAAAAAACTGGTTTCTAAACCGCCTGAACGAAAATTCTATTGGTTAAAACAATTAATGGAATGGCAGGAAGAAACAAAGAAATTTTCTCCAGATAAATATCTGACATCATTAAAAATTGATTTTTTCGGCAACAGAATTTTTATTCTTACGCCGAAAGGCGATATTATTGACTTGCCAGAAAGAGCCACGCCAGTAGATTTTGCTTACGCTATTCACACTGAAATAGGACATCACTGCCAAGAAGCAAAAGTAAATGGAAGAATAGTTCGTTTAAATCAAGAATTAAAAAGCGGAGACAATGTTGAGATTATAACAAATAAAAATAAAACACCGTCGCGAGACTGGCTTAATTTTGTCAAAACAAATTTAGCTAAAATTAGAATTAAACGATTTTTTATTCCAATAACAGAAAAAGAGAGAGAAATTTCTTTACCTAAAATTCTTTCTTTTATACCAATACCTCCCAGAAAAGAAAAAAAAGAAACGAAAGAAAGAAAGAAGAAAGAAAGAACTGTTGTTTCTTTAGAGGGGCAAAAAGGGATATTAATAAATATGGCAAAATGCTGTTCTCCTAAGCCTGGAGACAAAATCATCGCTTATATTACAAAAAACCAAGGAGCCACTATTCATAAAATTGACTGTGTTAATGCTAAAAAAATGAAAGAAAAAAGGCGTCAAAGAATTATTAAAGCCACCTGGGAAAAAATTTAATTAATATTATTTGTTAAAAAGTTTTATTTTAAATTTTTAAGCAGTTTTTCTACCTCGTGTTTTGAATCAAAAAATACTGTTAATTTAGGCCTGCCGTCTTCAAGTTTTAATCTAATTGTTTTGGCGCTAACTCCAAAAAGCTCTTTGAATTTCATCTCTAAATCTACTAATTCATCAAGGATTTCTTTTTTAACGCCTTCGCTTGGCTGCCATATATTAAGTTTTCTGGCAAAATGTTCTGCTTCTCTGACATTTAAGCTGTCTCTTAAAATCTTACCGAAAACAGCTTTTCTTTTCTCCGGCTCTTTAGTAAGTAAAATGGCTTTTGCCTGGCCCTCATTAATTCTATTTTCTTTAATCGCCTGCTTTATTTCTTGAGATAAACCTAAAAATCGAACCATATTGCTTACTACTGGTCTAGTAATACCTGCTAATTGTCCGATTTTTTCATGAGTCAAGCCAAACTCCTTGTGCAGGCGGTCAAATGCCTCTGCTTTTTCTATTGGATTTAAATCCTGGCGCTGGACGTTTTCAACTAAAGATATTTCCAGCTTTTCTTTATTTGTAGGCTGTCTTATAATTACCGGCACTTCTTTCAAGCCAATTATCTTAGACGCCATTAAACGCCTTTCGCCGGCAATTAACTGATATTGGATTTGCATGCTTTTATCTTCTAAACCAGGTGTTTCAATTTTAGTGACAATTAAGGGCTGTAAAATTCCATGCTCTCTAATTGACTCTGCCAGAGAATTTAAAGCATCCATATTAAATTGCTTCCTGGGCTGATACGGATTAGACTTTATTCTCTCAATCTCAATATAAAAAATTGCTTCTTTTTTAGTTGCGGACTTTTCAATATTTTTTTGTTTTTTGTTAGGTATTAATGATTCTATTCCTTTACCAAATGATTGTTTCATAAGATTAAATAATTAAGATTCTAAATTTTTAGTTTCAAGAACGAGAATTTCTTCTGCTAATTGTTTATATGCTTTGGCTGCTTGAGAACCTGGAGCGTATTGTAAGATGGTCTGGCCGTATTTTGGCGCTTCAGCCAAAACAACGCTTCTAGGGATAATAGTATCAAACACATATCCAGAAAAGCTTCTTCTTACTTCTTTGGCAACATCTCTACAAATACGATTTCTTCTATTGTACATTGTTAATAAAGCTCCGGTAATTTTTAAATCCTGGCCAAGATTGTTTTTTACTAAGGCGATGGTATCAAGCAGCTGGCCTAATCCCTCTAAGGCCAAGTATTCACACTGAACAGGAATTAAAACTTCTTTGGAGCCGACTAAAGAATTAAGAGTTAAAATGCCTAAACTGGGTGGCGAATCAATAATAATAAAATCATAAGATTCTTCAACCTTTTTTAAAACTTGAGATAATTTAAATTCTCGGTTTTTCATTCCAACCAATTCCACGGTGGCGCCGGCTAAATCTGGAGAAGCGGGCATAATATCATAACCAAAAAAAGAACTTTTTCTAATAATTGCCGAAGGGGTAATCTGTTCCATTAAAACATTATAAATAGAAATGGGTAAATTACGGCAGTTAATCCCTAAACTCAAAGTGGCGTTTGCCTGGGGGTCCATATCCACTAACAGAACTTTCTTTCCTTTAGCGCTTAAAAAAACTGGCAGATTTACAGCTATATTTGACTTCCCTACCCCTCCTTTTTGATTGGCGATAGAAATAATTCGGGCCATTGTTTTAATATAGCATAAAATTTTAAAATTGACAAAAGGGAGATTTTTGATAAAATTAAATCGAGCCGGGGTGGCGGAATTGGTTTACGCGTACGATTCAAAATCGTATAGACGAAAGTCTGTGAGGGTTCGAGCCCCTCCTCCGGCACTATAAAAAACGGGAAATCAATTCCCGCATTTTTTTTCTTTTCAAAGAAGATTTGAAATGTCTGCAGTAGCTACTCCTATTACGGTGTCGGCGCCGCCATAATAAACAAAAAGTTTTTTATTCAAAATAACTGAACCACAAGAAAAAACAACATTATTTACCTGTCCTATCTTTTCATAATTCTTGACTGGTTCAAGAATTGGTTTTTTGCTTCTATATAAAATTTTTTCCGGGTTTTTGAGGTCTATTAAAACGAATCCTAATCTATAGATTCTTCCAACTTGCCTTTGTTCAACTCCATGATAAATTAATAACCAAGAATTATTCAATCTTAGAGGAGGTCCGGCTATACCAATTTTGTATTCATCCCACATCCCTTTTCTCGGTTTCATTACTATTTTTGGTCTTGACCAGTTTTTCAAATCTCTTGAATAACTCACCCAAATATTTGGCATAAACCTTGTATAAAGGACATATTCACCATTTATCTTTTCTGAAAATAAACCTGCATTTCTATCATCAATATCTGGAAAAAGAATTCCGTGCCTTTTCCAGTTCCATTTCTTTTGTAAGAAATCTTCAACTTCAATTGAAGCCATAGATGATTGGGCTGTTCTACCGTTTACACCAGCATAAAGCATGTAAATTCTGTTACCAATCCTTGTTAATCTCGGATCTTCAACACCAGAATTATTGAACTTTACCATTGGTTTTTCAGATTCTAACTTTGGGACAAAAATTGGTTTTTCTAACCTTTCGTCAATCTTAAAACCATCTTTACTTGATGCGTAACCAAGCCTTGATATTCTATCCCCATCTAAAGCTCTATAAACTATATGGACTTGATTATCCAAAATTATTGCAGCGCAGTTGTAAACGTATTTTTCCCAACGATGGGTTTTTATCGGTTTAAGAATAGGGTTTTTAATATATCTTTTTAAAACTATCATTTTTTTTGTCATATCTTAATTATAGCTGTTATTCAAAAAAAAGAGAACGTCTCTGATTAGTGGCCGAATTTCTCCCCGGCCCGTAAACAACATTAATTCCTTCCAGCATTTTTGCAGCTCGCATAACCTTTGAAAAGGGTCGTATTTCGGCACTGCATCAGTTTTGGCAATTGCGATATTATTTAATGCCTCTTCACTGCTCTGTTTGTCGCCTTGGGCAAGATACTCTTCAGATAATAGTTTAGATGATTTTTCTATCTTTTCTTCAAGATCTTTTTTTAAAAAACAGCCCGGATAGGGATCAAAATTCTCTGGATAAACTTTTGCCATCCCTTTTATCTCTTTTTGATGCTCAATTTTTGCTCGTTCATAGATAAAACGATAGATATCCTCTCTTAACTGCATCCAGAAGGGATGTGTCTTTGAAGGTGGAAGGTGCTTAATAGATAGTTGATTATCCAGGAAGAAAGGATATCCAAACATCCTTGCGTTTATTAGAAAATCTATGTCTTCGCCTCTCAAAACATTTGGGTCAAAAGGCACAACCGTAAAAAGACTTCTATGAATAACCATATTCCCACCAAATACAAAAGGCGTTTCTTTTAACCTCGGTTTAGTCCCAATAATTTTGTCAAACGCTTCGTTCATTCTATCATATTGGTCCCAATATTTCATCCAGGAACGAAAAGGTTTTTTAACGTGATAATCCCCATCTGGCTGAAGGTAATATCCTGCTATTGCCTTGACAATTTTTCCTCCTATATTTTTATTTATAAACTCTTTGGCTTTTAACATAAATTCTGGGTCTTCAAATACCTCGTCATCGTCAATAAGCACTGCCGTTTCTGAATCTAAGATATGAGTAATGAACATACACAGATTTCGGATATTAGAATATCCTCGCAGTTGAAGAAGGTCAACATACTCCTTTCTGCCATTTTTAATCAACAGACTATGTATTTGCCTAAGATGAGAACGCCCAAACAGCAATACTTCTACTCCCGAATTACATGACTTGATAATATTGGCAATCTTCTTTTCAACTTGCCTCTCAATATCTTCTGTAGTGGCAACAGCAATTATCACCAGTTGAAAATCTTTATCTTTTAGCTTTTCTATGCTCTGTATTGCTCTGAGCAATGTGCCTTCACTATCTAAGGGGGTAGGATGATCATAAATAGCGTCTCCTTGCTTCCAACCAACATCTTTTTCTCTTGCCCAGTATGATGGAATTACCATTGTAACTTTCATATAGATTTATCTTTTAAAAATTTTTATTATTAGCCAGCCGGAGAAAATACCAACTATGGCGCCGGCGAGAATGTCCATAGGCCAATGGATGCCGCAAAAGACACGGCTTAAACAAATTAAAAAACTGGCTGTGAAAAATAAGATACCCGCTTTTTTGTTGTAAAAATAAATAACCGAAGACAGGGCAAAATAAAAAGCAGCATGTCCAGAGGGAAAAGCCGCAGAATTAGTATGATTTAAAAGCAGATTAATATGATTTTCTACAAAAGGTCTGGGTTTCCACCAGAGCCAGCGAATAATTTCAGTAAAAAACAGACGGGAAACAACCCCGGCAAAGATTGCTTGCCAAACCATTGGCCAATATCTCTTGAAGTTCTTTATTAGAGAGAAGAATAAACAAAAAACTAAAATATATTCAAAATATTTAGCGAAAAAAATACCCAGGGCATCTAACCAAATCCATTGCCCTGCCCAATTACTTATTATTTGAAAGATATAAAAATCTATATTCATTTTTTAATTATATCTTAATTCCAAAAAACAAAAAAGAGCTGACGTTTTACTGCCAGCTTTATTTATTTTTTATCTAATTCTAAATTCTACATCTTTTTTGTGACGGGCTTTGGTTGAATAATATTGAGTCAGTTTCTTGGCTTTTTCTATAACTTTTTCAGAAATTCTTTTTCTATTATAATCTCTAATCAAGGTTAAAGGACCAGGATAATTTTTCATTTCAATCAACATATCTGAATTCTTTTTTAACTTTTTTATTTTTTTATTTTCTTCTTCATTACGGCCAACTATAATTTTCACCTTGGCTTCCCAAAAATGTCGGCCATATTTTAAAGGTTCAATATCATCCCCTTTGCATTTTGAATAAATTTTCAATAATTCTTTTAGTCGTTTAGCAAATTCCAAATCAGTTAATAAACAACCGCCAGAAGGCGTAGGATATTTTTTTATTTTATATTTTTTAGCTAAAGCAATCTGTTTTTTTCTGGAACGGCCGGAAATATCTAAAAACTTTTCTCTATCAACCAAACCTTGTTTTTCTGCAATGGTTGGTTCTAATAGCTTTGCTGAAAGCGGACGCAAAAGATAACCAAGGCATGATGATTGTTTTTCTATTATCGCCAATGTTTTCCTATTCTGGCTCATCGGCCTCTCACCTAAAACTTCACCAGTGGCTGTAAAATTAAATCCTCCTTTTCTCATAATTTTTTTAGCGGTTATCAGCATTAAAATATGGCAATCAATACAAGGATTCATATTTTTCCCATAGCCATAAATTGGCTTTTTCACTATTTTTAAATGTTCTTCTGAAAAATCAACGATTTTTAATTGTAGATTAATTGCTTTAGCAGCTTTTTTTACTTGTTCATCATTAAAAAAATAACTTTTGAGAGTAATTCCCAAAAGTTCTATTCCTTGTTCTTGCAAAAGTTTAACAGCTAAAATTGAATCCAAACCGCCAGAAAATAAGACTACAGCTTTAATCTTTTTCATCTAACAAGTTTTAAAAACAAACCGCAATGGCAACGCCCCTGTTTCTTTATTTCAGAATTCATAAAAATACATGGACAAATCTTTTTTTTATCTTCTTCTAAGTTCCCGCTAATCGTACGGCATGGGCAATATTTTTCACCATATTTTTTTCCATTTTCCAATAATCTTTTTACCAAACTTTCTACTATAGCTATATTAGGATTCAATATTAAGCCATTTTCTTCAGCATATTTCTCGTAATCTTTTATTAAATTTTTTACTGCTTCGTTATTCATATAGTTAATTTTTATCTACATACTGCTCTATTTTTTGAACCAAATCCTCGTGAGAAACAAGCCCAATGATTTTATCTACTACTTCGCCCTGTTTAAAAATTATTAAAGTGGGAATTACCTCAATTCCATAAGTTATAGCGGTTTCCTTTGCTTCGTCCACATTAAGTTTGCCAACTTTTATCTTGCCTTCACAATTTTCAGCTATTCTTTCAATAATCGGCGCAATTGCCTTGCAGGGCGGACACCAATCAGTGTACATATCAACCAGAACTGGTTTTTCGCAATCCAGCACCTCTTCTTTAAAATTTTGGTCGTTTAATGTAATAATCATTATTCTGAAATTAGTTTAATATTAGATATTTTAGAAATTTCTGATGTTATCGCCCTTAAATCATCTTTAGACAAGTCATTAATATTATTCTTTCCTGATGCGCCGGCAATCATTTTCATTTCTTCTGTGCAATTTTTAATATAATTGGCAATGTTTTGCGATGCTTTTTTAATGTTTAGATTTTTTCTCAATTCAAAATCCTGAGTTGCAATTCCTTTAGGACATCTACCTTTCCAGCATTGACGGCAATAAATACAGCCCATAGCAGTTAATAAAGGAAAACCCACAAATACAGCATTTGCACCTAATGCAATTGCCTTGGCAAAATCTCCACCCTTATTCATGCCGCCGCCAATCCAGAGTTCTTGTTTCGCCCCAAGCTTATCTAAAACTTTTCTGGCTCTTACTAAGGCAGGTATAGCAGGAATACCTATTTCATTTAACATTACCTCTGGTGCTGCTCCAGTGCCACCTTCCATTCCATCAATTGCAATTATATCAGAATTTGCCTGAACTGCAAGTTTCACATCTTTTTCAATATCGCCTGCTCCTAATTTTATAATAATAGGAACACCATTAGTAATTTTTCTTAACTTTTCCACTTTTTTTCTTAAATCCTCAACATTTTTAATATCATAATGGCAGGCCGGGGAATGAACATCTTCTCCTTTTTTAATTTTTCTAATTTTAGCGATCTCATAAGTAATTTTTTCTTTTAAAAGCAATCCTCCTTGACCTGGTTTAGCTCCCTGTCCGATTTTTATTTCAACAGCATCAGCTTTTTTAAGTATTTCTTCTTTAATTCCAAATCTTCCTGTTGAATACTGAATTATTAAATATTTTGAAAATTTTCTTTCTTCTAAAAGCATTCCACCTTCTCCAGTATTTTCTATTGTCCCAGCTAAAGTAGATGCTTTTGCTAAAGTAATTTTTGCCTCGCGGGAAAGCGCGCCAAAACTCATAGCGCCTATTACAATTGGCGTTTTTAATTCAATAGGCCTTTTACTTAATCGTCCGAGAACTGTTCTTGCACCAATCTCTTCGCTAAAATAATCAACCGGCTTTTTTGACAGTTGAGCTGGCACAAAAACAAAATCATCCCAACTTATTTTATCAAATTTATTGGAATGTCCGCTTGCAATAGGAATCTTATTAATTCTATCTTGAATTTCCTTAATCCATTTTTGGTTCATATTACTTTAAAACCAGTAGCAATAATAGTTATTTTTATTTCTCCTTTAGCCAAATTTTTATCCTGGACAACACCAAAAATTACTTTTACTCTGGGACTAGTATTTTTGGTAATAATATTGGCGATATGCCTTACCTCCTCTAAGCTGATATCTTTTCCTCCACTGACGTTAAATAAAAGCCCTTTCGCTCCTTGAACTGAAAAATCAAGTAAAGGAGAATTAATAGCCCGGTTCACTGCTTCTTCTATTCTGTTTTCTCCTTTTCCATAACCAATGCCAAATAAAGCAGGACCAGAGTTTTTCATAATAGCTTTTAAGTCAGCGAAATCAACATTGATAATGCCAGGAAAAACAATTAAATCGGAAATTCCCTGAACTGCTTCTCTAAGAATTTCGTCGCAAGCCCAAAAAGCAGAAATTAAAGTTGTTTCTTTATCAATTAAAGAAAGAATTTTGTTGTTGGGAATAATAAGTAGAGTATCTACTTTATCTCTTAAATTTTTCAATGCTTTTTCAGCTATGGTCTGACGCTGATTACCCTCAAAAGAAAATGGCTTGGTAACCACGGCAATAGTCAAAGCCCCTTGCTTTTTAGCAATTTCCGCTACCACTGGAGAAGCACCAGAGCCGCAACCGCCACCGAGTCCGCAGGTTATAAAAACCATATCTAAACCTTTTAAAACTTCTTCAATCTCTTTTCTGTTCTCCTCAGCTGCTTTCCTCCCCACTTCTGGATTCATACCCGTGCCCAAACCCTTAGTTGTTTCTTTACCAATATGAATTTTCTGATGGGCAAAAGTATGCTTTAAATCTTGGGCGTCAGCATTTAAGGCAATTAGATCAATACCCTGAATTTTACATTTCATCATTCTGGAAACAGCATTAGAGCCAGACCCGCCAACCCCTATTACTTTAATTTTAGCTTGCGTTGTCATAAATCTTTATAATTATATTTTAGAAAGACCCTTTTTTAATGCTTCCTGTAATGCTAATGATATAATTTCTTCTAATAATGAATAGTTGTGTTTATCAGCTAGTTGCATCGCTTTAATGTAGCGCTCTCTATCTTTTTTAGTTTCAACTTTAATTTCTAAAAGTGGAAGTCCTAATTTTAAAAATATAAGATTAGTTAAAAGTCTGGCTGTTCTGCCATTATAATCATTAAAGGGATGAATCCAAACAAAACGATGTTGAGCCCAAGCGGTTAAAGATACAACCTCTCTAAGATATTTATCTGTTTCGGTCTTGGAAGGAATATATTTTAACCGTTCATTCAAATCATCGCAAAATTGTTTTATTAAAACCGGCACTTTATAAAAATTGGGTGGTTGATAATCAGAAATTTCTACTTCAATTTTTCTAAATTTTCCACCCCATTTTGGAAAAATCCAACTAAAACATTTCTTATGAATAGTTAAAATCAGTTCAGGAGAAATTAAAAAGTCTCTTTTTGATAAGGTTTTTATAAATTTTAATCCTTTTTTTACTCCTTCGGCTTCTAATTTCACTAATTTAGAACGAGGAATAATTCCGAATTTTGTCTCTCTAAAACTAGTAGCATCTTTTGGTTTTGTAGATTTTTTCCTTTTTGGCATTTTTATTGAGTTTTTAATATTTCTTTAATATCCTTGCGACTTATCTTCTCGCCTTCAAGTTTCATTGTTCGAAATATCACTTCCGGCATTTGTTTATTAAAATACTTTTCTTTTTCAGTCCGAGAAAGTTTGAAAAAATTATACAAAAGAAAAGCCTGCACAAGTTCTTTGTGTTTTTGTAGTTTGTTACTTTTTATACTCTTAGAATTTTTCATATTCTCACTCCAAAAACTTAAAAGTAGAAAGCATTTAATTGAGCAAAAGCCTGCAACTATCTGGATCTACTGCGTGAGACGCTACAGACATTCCAAAGTGATAAGTTGTATTATCGAACTCAATATCCTTACTGACCGCATAAATCCTCATTTTTATTGGAACATCGCTCTCATCAAATGGATTAATATTTTTACTTCGGTCTGTCTTAAAAATATTCAAACTACATCCATTATTAAACTCTCCCAATCTAACACCAAAATACTTGTAATTATTACTAACGTATTCTACGAGGGAAGTTTTCAAGGGCGGATATAAAAGTTGATTTTCAGGATATTTTATCTCAAATCCATACTCCTCATTTCTGTAACTTTTCCAATTAGCAGTTTCGTCTTCTTTAATCTCTTTACATTTATTATCCCCGCAAGTATAGTTAGGAAATTCTTTAGTAGTTGAAAAACATTTTTCATTTTCACAAATGTATTTTATCTCAATACATTTATCTCCTTTTTGCTGGCAAAAATCAGCTCCGCAATCTTCATTTTTAGCGCAAGATTCAGGCAAAGAACTCCAATCCGAAGGAACTGTTTTCGGAGGAATTCCTTTAGTCCCATTTGATTCTTCTGACATCCATCCATACTGCCAAGCTATATATTCCGCCAGCGATAACGGCAACCAAAACAATAATAAAAATTCCTACGGATGTTGAAATTCCTCTATTTAAAAATCTTGAAAAATTTTGATTGTTCATTGTCATGGTATAAAAATTTTAAATACTTTTTTGAGTTTTTCTGCAATACCAGTGCCAGAAGTAAAGACAGGAAAGCTTGATTCCTTGCTCCAGTTTGCTCCTTCTAAGGCCAAGCCGCAGACAGTACTTAAAGAGGTGTCTTGTTCTATTTCTGAAAAACCCTGAGGAAATCCGCGCCGAACTGGAAGCTTTAATTCTTTTCTGACAAATTCTACAATTTTGGGCATCTTTGCGCCACCACCGGTTAAAACAACACCTGCCGGCAATAACACTTGTGGAGAAATCTTTTTTATTTCTTTCTGAACTAAATTAAAAATTTCCGAGACCCTTGCCTCAATAATTTTCGTAAGCATCTTCCTATAAAAAACTAAAGGTGTGCCTTTTGATAATAAAACTTTTTCTTTTTTATTTTTTCCAGCGCCGTTAAGAATACAAGTGCCAAATTGCTTTTTGGTTTTTTCAGCAATATCAATATCAGTTTGTAAACCAATAGCAATATCATTGGTAATATGGGCAGAACCAATAGGAAAAACAGCGCTATGGATTAAATCCCCTTCCTGGTAAACAGCTAAAGAAGTAGTGCCAGCGCCAATATCTACTAAAGCTACGCCTAACTCTTTTTGATGAGGAGTAAGAACTGCTCTGGCTGACGCTAAAGCAGACGGAATAATATCTCCAATCTGAACATCTGAATTTACAACAGCTTTGCTTAAATTATTTAAATAAGGAGCAAAAGCGCAAAGAGCTAAAGCATCTACTTCAAGCTTTACTCCCCTCATCCCTTCAACCTGTTTTATTCCTTTTTCCCCGTCAACAATAAACTCTTTTGGAAAAATCTCAATTATCTCTTTATTTAAAGGCAAAGAAAATGCTTGGGCTGATTGAAGCACTCTATCAATATCTTCTTTAGAAATTTTCTGGTCAGCTCTGGAAACAACTACCGTTCCATGAGATGGAACGCAAAAAATATGACCTCCGCTTAAATTAACATAAACATCATTAATTTTCTGCCCTGATTCGTTTTCAAGCTGATTTATCACCAAGCGAATATTTTTAGAAACTGTTTCAGGGTCAATTACTACTCCTCTTCTAATTCCTAAAGAAAACTTCTCTGATCTGCCTAAAACTTCAAAGCTTGGAGAATCTTGTCTCTTTAAAATAGTCAAGCCCTTAATAGAACCTGTCCCTATATCTAAACCAGTGATAAAAAATGACTTCGCCATAAAAACTAAAAAATTTTTGAGAAATAATATTTTTCCTTCTCTTCCATCTTCCTCGCCTCCTCATCTGATTTTTCATGGTCGTATCTTAACAAATGCAGAATTCCATGAATTAAAACTCTATTTAACTCTTTTTCAAAAGAAGAGTTAAACTTTTTAGCATTCTTTTTAACCTCACTTAGACAAATAATTATTTCTCCTAATCCCTGGATTTTTTGAGTAGGACCTACTTTAAATTTTTGCAATAAAACCTTTGATTCAAAAAAACTTAAAATATCAGTAACTCGGTTCTTGCCTCGATATCTTTTATTAATTTCTCTCATTCTCCCCTGGCCAACAAAAGCAATTGATACATCAACTTCTTTTTTCACCTTGTCCTCTATAGCTTTAGCGAAAGAGGATTCGCCTTCTAATATTATTTTAGCAGTTCTTCTTAAAAAATTCTCATCTACTTGATTGGTTGTCAAATTATTAATTTCAATCATTATTTTTCCTTGCCAAGTTTTTTTAATTCTTCATACTCTTTTTTTAACTCTTCTTTTCTTAAAGCTCCCTTTTTCTTTAATTGTTTACTTTTTGGCCTTTGTCTAAATCTAACTTTTTTTGCCCGACGCAAAATCCCGCTTTGTTTAATTCTTCTTGAAAAGCGTCGAGTTAAAGATTGAGAATGCTCTCTTGATTGTTTTTCTATTTTAATAGACATATCAATAATTCTTAATTTTTAATTTGTTATGGCATTCCGGGAACATTCCTTTCTTCAGCTGTTTTCCAACCAGCGATTAAATGTAAATGGAGATGTTCTATTATTTGTCCTCCTCCTCTTCCTACATTAAAGACCAATTTATAGCCCTTTTCAGCAATGCCTCTTTTTTTGGCTATTTTTTTGGCCAGAAGAAATAATTCTCCTATTAGCTCCTTATCTTCTATTTCCAAATGCTGGACAGAAGGAATATGTTTTTTAGGAAGAATTAAAAGATGAATAGGAGCTTTGGGTTTAATATCCTTAAAAACTACAAATTTTTCATCCTCGTAAATTATGTCAGCTGGTATCTCTTTATTTATAATTTGGCAAAAAAGACAAGACATAATTATAATTTTTTAATTTTTAATTAGAAATTCACTTTTTCAGTTTTTTGCTCATTTTATCAATTATTTTGTCTAATTTAACTGTTTCCTGCTTGCCTGTTTTCATTTCTCTTAAAATTATTACTTCATCAAAAACCTCTTTTTGGCCAAGGATCAATGTCCAGTCAACGCCGATTTTATCAGCTATTCTTAATTGTGTCTTTAAAGAATCCTTACTAAATGATTCAGCTACTGAAATCTTAGCTTTTCTGAATTCCTCAAAAAGTTTCAAACTTCTTTGCTTAGAAAGCGCGCCTAATTGAGCTAAAAAAATCCGAGGAGAAGACTGATGGAATGGATATAACCCTATACTCCTCATTATATTAACCACTCTTTCTATCCCTAAACTACCACCGCAAGCTTCAGTATCCCTGCCTCCTAAAAGTTTAACTAATCTATCATATCTTCCTCCTGCCGACAAAGCACCTTGTTTCCTTCCTTCTTTTGTATTCTGATATATCTCAAAAACGGTTTTAGTGTAATAATCAAGCCCGCGAACCAAATATGGATTAAGATTATAAGGAATCTGCATATCATCTAAAAACTCTAAAACTCCCTTGAAATGCTGCTTACATTCATCGCAAAGATGATCAATCATCTGGGGCGCTTGACTCACTACTTTCTGGCATTTTTCTTGCTTGCAGTCCAAGATTCTTAAAGGATTTTCTTTAAGTCGTTTTCTACAATTAGAGCATAGCAAGCCCTCTCTATTTTTCAAATAACTGACCAATAGCTTCCTATAATATGGACGGCACTGTGAATCTCCAACACTGTTTATCTCTATTATTATATCCTTAATTTTTAATTCTTTTAAAATATTATAAAAAACTTGAATAATCTGAGCATCAATAACTGAACCTTTCTCTCCTAAAACATCAAAATCTATCTGATGAAATTCTCTATAACGGCCTGCTTGTGGACGCTCATGTCTAAAAAATGGACCAAACTGCCAAAGTTTTACTGGCTGAGGCAAAGACTGCATGCCGTGTTCAATATAAGCGCGAACAATAGAAGGAGTTCCTTCTGGTCTTAGGGTTACTGAATCTCCTCCTTTGGTTTTAAAACTATACATCTCTTTCTGAACAATATCAGTAGTTGAACCGCTTCCTTTTTCAAAAAGCTCGGCATGTTCTACTATAGGTGTATCAATTTTTTCAAAAGCATAAAAATCAGCAATATTTTTAGATATATTAAAAATTTTCTGAAAATACTTCTGCTCTTCGCCTAAAATATCATGCATCCCAGTTAGGGTTTGAAATTTCGGCTTTCTCATACATCTAATAAGTTGGTATTTCTATCTTAGCCAAAGCTTTAGCTGGCCAGGCTCTAAAAATCACTCTTCCTATAATATCTTCTTTTGACAGAGCGCCCCATTTTCGGGAATCAAAAGAAGCAGTTCTGTTATCTCCTAAAACGAAATATTCGTTTTCCACTAATGAAATTCTAATATCTCCCGGCGTTTGAATGGGTTGAGAGAGATACGCTGATTCATCTAATATCCATTCTTGATTATCTGTTAAAATTATTACTGTTCCTCCTTTTATTTCTACTGTTTCTCCTGGTAAGCCAATAATTCTTTTAATATAACGTTGGGAAAGATTATTAGGATATTTAAAAACTACTACTTCTCCCCTTTTTGGTTCTAAAAATCGATAAGATATTTCATCAATAATCAAATAATCGCTATTTTGAAAATTCGGCTCCATGCTTTGACCCTTTACAAAAAAGGGCTGAAATATAAAATAGCGGATAGGAATTACTATCAGTAAGGCAATAATAACAATTTTAGAAATTTCCCAAGTGAATAATGATATTTCTCTTACAAATTTCATATAATCTATTATAGCAAGTTTTTAAAATGAAACAAGGGTGGTATAATGAATAAACTAAAAAAAACACAAAACAAAAAATCCAAAAATACAACCAAAAACCCAAAATCAATTTTAAACTTTTTGATTTTAACTTGTATTTTTTTGTTTTTTGTTTTAACTTTTATGTTCTTAATAGTTGGTCTGGGTAATCCTGAAGAAAAATATAAAAATACGCGCCATAATGTTGGATTTACGATTTTAAATGAATTTAAAAAAATTCACGGTTTTTCTGATTGGCAATTTAAAAATAAATTCAAAGCAGAAATTTCAGATGGTATTTTAAGCAGTAAAAAAATAATTTTAGTTAAACCGCAGACATTTATGAATAAATCCGGCAAAGCAGTTAAAGCGCTAACCAATTTTTATAACACTACGAGAACAGTTCTCGTAGTAGTTCATGATGATTTGGATTTGGAATTAGGAAAAATGAAAATAGTTAAAAATCGCGGCTCTGCCGGACACAAAGGAGTAGAATCAATCATTGGCGAACTCGGCACAAAAAACTTTGTCCGCTTTCGTTTAGGAATTAAACCAGCAAACAAAGAACAAGAAACAATGAACAATATAGATAAATTCGTTCTTCAGAGGTTTACAAAAGAAGAAAGTAAAATTTTAAAAGAAGTAATTAAAAAAACCTGCCATGCAATTGAAATGGCAATAAAACAAGACATAGAAAAAACAATGTCAGGATTTAATAAATAGAGATTTGAATTTTCTCGCACCTGCAAGAAAATTCAAATGGAAAACAATAAAAAAACAGCCGATGGAAAAATTATCTTTTCCTCGGCATAAAGTAAAAATTGGCAAGTTTTTACTCATTCAAATGTCGTCCAAATGTCGTCCACGAATTCAGCAATGCAGGTTTGGATTTCTTCCTTATCCTGTTTCTGGGAAAAGATAGACTCAGCCCTCTCGATTTTCCACCATAATATCTTTCTAAGCAACCGCTTGCCGAACCATCTATCCAGTTTTGATTTTTTGTGCTCTTCTATAAAGTTTTTCCCAGGATGCTTTTTCTCCCAATCTTTTATTGTCTCACTGTAAGTCTTTTCCACTAGGTGCTTTATAGCTTGCTTTTTGAATTCTGGATCAAATTGGATTGTGCTCATTTCCTTTTTCACCTCCTAAATTTTTCCATATTTTTCTGTTAATTTACAATCCAATCATACTATATCATAACATTTTTGTCAAGTTTTTAGTGCTATGTTAAAATAAAAAACAATGTCAGAAATGAACAAATTATGAACTTAATAATAGTAGAAAGCCCGACAAAAGCGAATACTATAGGAAAATTTTTAGGCTCTAAATATAGGGTGATTTCTTCATATGGCCATATTCGCGATTTGCCAAAAAGTGAATTAGGCATAGACACAGAAAAAGATTTCAAGCCGAAATATATTATTCCTTTAAAAGCAAGAAAAACAGCCAATTCTTTAAAAAAAGAATTTCAGAAAGCAGATTTACTCATTCTGGCTACTGATGAAGACAGAGAGGGAGAAGCAATTGCTTATCATCTAAGCCAAATTTTAAATTTAAATGGTAAAAAACATCAGAGAATTGTTTTTCATGAAATTACTAAGCCAGCAATTGAACAAGCATTAAAAAATCCTCGTGATATAGATATGGATCTTGTTGACGCCCAACAGGCAAGAAGAATTTTAGACCGTTTGGTTGGTTATAAACTATCCCCTCTTTTATGGAAAAAAGTTGCCAGAGGACTCTCTGCCGGAAGAGTACAATCAGTAACAGTCCGGCTGGTAGTAGAGCGCGAGAGAGAAATTCAAAACTTTATCCCACAAGAATATTGGGAAATCGAAGCTGAGCTCCGCTCAAAAGAAAATAAGGAATTCTTAGCTAAACTCATTAAAGAAGATGATAAAGCAATTCCTAAATTAGGAATTAAAACAAAAAAAGATGCAGAAAAGATTGTTAAAGATTTAAAAGAAGCTAAATTTAAAGTTTCAAGCATTGAAAAAAAAGAGATTAAAAGAAACCCTTTACCGCCTTTTACTACTTCCACTTTGCAGCAAGAATCCTGGAAAAGATTGCGCTGGCCAGCAAAAATGACAATAAGAACTGCCCAGGGCCTCTATGAAAAAGGACTTATTACTTATCATAGAACCGATTCTTTAAATCTTTCAGAAACATCTTTGTTTACAGCCAGAAAATTTATCATTGATAATTTTGGAAAAGAATATTGGGCTGGATATTTAAAAAAATATAAAACAAAATCAAAAGGAGCTCAAGAAGCGCATGAAGCTATAAGACCCGCTTATCCTGATAAAGAGCCGGAGAAACTAAAGATTAAAGCTAAATTGGACAATAATCAATTTCGACTTTATGATTTAATTTGGCGTAGGTTTATCGCTTGTCAAATGTCCCAGGCCTGTTTTGACTCCACTACTGTTGATATTTCTGCTGACAACTATATTTTTAGAGCAACCGGACAAATGCTTAAATTTGATGGATTTTTGAAAATCTATCCCATGAAATACGAAGAAACAGAATTGCCTAAATTGGAAGGTAATGAGATTTTAGAACTTTTGAAACTTCTTCCTTCACAGCATTTTACCCAGCCACCAGGCAGATACACTGAAGCCAGTTTAATTAAAGTCTTGGAAGAAAACGGCATTGGCAGACCCTCAACTTATGCGCCTACAATCTCTACAATTCAAGAAAGAAACTATGTTCAGAAAAATGAAAATAAAAAATTTGAACCAACTGAGATAGGAACTCTTGTTAATGACCTTTTAGTCAAGCATTTTCCTAATATTGTAGACATAAAATTTACTGCTGAAATGGAAAAGAATTTAGATGAAATTGCTGAAGGTAAAACAAAATGGGTGCCGGTAATAAAAGAATTCTACCAGCCCTTTGAAGAAAATTTAAAACTAAAGGAAAAAGAAATAGATAAAAAAGAAATTGCTGAAGAAAAAACAAATGAAAAATGCCCTGAATGCGGCTCGCCATTGCTCAAGAAGATGGGCAGATTTGGGAAATTTTACGCCTGTTCTAACTTTCCAAAATGCAGATATACTAAACCATTAGAAAGACCGTCTTTGAATATAAAATGCCCCAAATGCAACAAAGGAGAAATCGTGGAAAAAAGAACTAAAAAGGGAAAGATATTTTATGCCTGCAACAGATGGCCTAAATGCGACTTCGCTTTGTGGGACAAACCAGTAAACGAAAAATGCCCTGAATGTAATAGTTTATTGATTAAAACAAAAAAAGACGAAATCAAATGCTCAAACAAGGAATGCGATTATAAGAAATAATAGTTATACAAAATAATAGTATAGTCACAAAGTAGGACGATCGTTTCATTTTGTTACGAACAAACACCCAAGATAAAAAAGCGACCTACAATAAGAGGATTAGATCCTACTGAAGATTTTTAAAAATTTGGAAATCTTTTTTGAGAATTTCCTTCATATTTGGATTGTAAGTGGCAGCTGCTGGATGATAAAGGGGAACAATTTTCACCTCAACCCCATTAGACAACAAAGACCTAACGGGGTAAAAAACATTTCCATGAATTTTACTTATCCCCTTAATTTTATCTTTTAGGCCGTATTTTTCAAAAATAAAAGCAGTGGAAAAATTACCCAAAGTACAGATTACTTTGGGCTTTATAATTTCAATTTGCTTTAAAAGATAAGGAGTGCAGGCCTCTATTTCTTCTGTTTTAGGATTGCGATTGTCCGGAGGCCTGTCTTTTAAAATATTGGTAATATAGATTTCTTCTCTTTTAATGCCAATGGATTCTAAAAGCTCGTTTAAAACCTTACCGGCCGCCCCGCAAAATGGATAGCCGGTTTTATCTTCTGACGCACCTGGCGCTTCGCCGATAAATATTATTTTGGCTTGGTGGCTGCCTTCTCCAATAACTGGTAAAGTTCTTGTTTTATAAAGCGGGCATTTTTGGCATTGTAAAACTTCATCCTTTATTTTTTTTAGTTCTTTTTCTATTTTTTCCACATCCATAATTATTTCTCTAAAAATCCGTTGACAATAAGATCTATAGCTTGTTTTTCAGTCAAGCCGCGTGTCCTCAAATAATTTAACGCTTCTTCGGAAATTTTTCCAATTGACGCCTCATGGGTAATTTGGGCTTTTTTGTTTTCACAAATTAATTCTGGAATTAAAGAAATTTTTGAACCTCTATCAACTAACAATCCTTGGCAGTCCAAATGGCCCTTACTTTCAGATTGAGCTTTAACTTGAGAATAAGCAGTAATCTCGCTATTTTTACTTCCTACCAATCTAAGCTTTACTGTTCCAGAAGCATTGTCTTGCTTTAAAATTAAAACATCTCTAATTTCTGCTTTTGTTTTAGAAAAATTTCCTACAATATTAATGTTAGCAGAGGAATTTTCCAAAACAGTAATCAAGGTTTTTGTTTTCAATAATTTAGGAGAAAATAAAATTTTATAATTATAATCTAATTTCGCGTCTTTTTCTAAAAAGAATTCATAGTTTGGCTCTATAATATCTCTATCGCCCCAGGAATGAATATGCTCATATTTAAGAACACAACCTTGTTTCAAGATAATCTTTCCCTTTGCCCGATGCACTCCTTCTAAATTTCTTTTTAAAACATTGCAGGTTCCTTGAAGCTCTACTTTTAAATTCTTTTCTACAACTAAAAGATTCTGAAGTTCCTGCTTGATATTTTTGTTGGCGATAGTGATACAAGTAAAAAGGGGTGATTTTGGTTGTTTTTTAACCCAGATAAAATAACCATACTTGGGTTTTTTTGAAAAATATTTTTTAGTCCAACTATATTTTTCCCAAGCCAGTTTTACCGGCAAGGTCTCTACCCCTTTTACTCCGCAGATCTGTGGAATTTTATTATCTATTTGCCAGTAAGCATTTTTTACATTTTTCATAGCCATATTTTTTAATAATTTTGAGAACTTCTTTATAGTCCTTTCCTTTGCAGACAATCCGTCCATCTATCATCACATTAGTAATCTTTGGCTTTAAGAATTTAAGAATCTCTCCAGAGTGAGTAATCAAAAGAATAGAAACATTTTTCTCTATTAGTTCTTTTTTAATTATTTCTGCTACTTTTTCCAATCGTTTTATGTCCAATCCAGAGTCAATTTCATCAAAAATTACCAGTTTGGGTTTAAGTGTTAAAATCTGCAATAATTCTGATATTTTTTTCTCTCCGCCGGATAAATTAACATTTATCTCTCTATGTAATAAATCCCTTCCAACCCAGCGAGAACTGTTCTCGCTGGGTTTTGAAATTTCTTTTAATAATTGGGAAAGTTTTAATCCTTTTATAGCTGGTGGATTTTGCCAAGCCAGAGTAATTCCCAACCTTACTCTTTTTTCTGGCGCCAAGCCGGTTATGTTCTTTCTCTCAAAGAAAATTTTCCCTTGACTAATTTTATACTTCGGGTTTCCTAAAATTACTTGGGCAAGAGTGGATTTCCCACTGGCGTTGGGACCCAAAAGGGCCTGTATCTCCCCTTTTTTTATATTTAAATTAACTCTTTTTAATATTTCCTTCCCATCTACTTTTACTTTTAAACCTTTAATTGCTAAAATCATATTAAAATTATTTTTCTAACACCTTGTTTAATCTTTTTAGCAAATCTTTAAGATTGATATTGTAGCGGGTACAAATTTCTCCAAGAGTTAAATTTTCCATTTCAAACCGAGCCATTGGGCAAAACACACAAGGCACCTCGTACTCTGCTAAAATCTCTTTTGCTTCAGGACATTTCAA
Organism: Minisyncoccales bacterium; assembly: GCA_049642725.1. Lineage (GTDB taxonomy): Bacteria > Patescibacteriota > Minisyncoccia > Minisyncoccales > JAGMDC01 > JAGLYZ01. Next base: position 27,522 of record JBARPC010000028.1, read on the forward strand.
AATTTCCAACAGAGTTGTATTTTTAGTAATTTTATTTTTCATATTTGCTTAATAGACTTTAAAAATAAATAAGCGATTAGACCACCTGCTAAAGCAGTAAAAAGCTGTGGCCAGCTCATCATTATGCTTGCTTTTAGAGCAATTTCTTCATTAATAATTAAATTCATCACTGTGGAACTAGCGCAGAACAAAAAGAGAAACTTTAGAATACTTGCCGAAAGCACGCCCAACCAAAAATTCTTATCTTTAATATAACTAAAACATAAAATCAAAAGAGTATTTCCCAACATAATAAAAGGAACCATTGGAGCCAATACTAAGGGCAAAAGACCAATAGATAAAGCAACTAAACTGGGAATTAAACCAACTAAAATCGCTCCTTGAACACCTAAAAGCATAACTGAAATAAAAAGTGTGGCATTGACAATAGGACCAGTAATTGCTTGGTTATAAAATAAAGGAGCTATAGTAATAATTCCTGTTAAAACAGCAAATTGAATTAAGCTTATAATTATCTCCTTTCTAGTTGTGAGAATTTTTACCTGATTCATATTTTAACTTCTCTTTTTTTAGAAAAATATTTGGTGTGGCAGATTTGACGAATAATATTTTGATGAGTTAGAAAATCTTTATACACTTTTTTCACTATAGGATTCTTATGCGCTAATCTGATTTCTTTTTTACTGTCAATTTTATAAAGTCCTCCTGCCCTTTCCCGCCTAATCTTACCATCTGCTGGAACTGGCTGCCCGCCGCCGCCAATACACCCTCCCGGACAAGCCATTACCTCTATACCGTCATAAGCTTTTGGGTTTTTCTTTAATTCCTCTATTATTTTTTTTGCTTCTCCGATACCATTAATCACTGCCAGCTTTATATTTTTTCCATTAAATCTAATTTCTGCTTTTTTTACTCTTTCCATTCCCCTAACTTTTTTAAATTCTACTACTAAATCTTTTCCAGTAATTTGGCTGTAAGCTGTTCTTAAAGCTGATTCAGCCACTCCGCCGCTGGCTCCGTAAATCACGCCGGCGCCCGAAGGAAGACCCAAGGGACCGTCTATTTTTTGAGATTTTATTTTCTTTAAATCTATTTTATGTTTTTTAAAAAGATAAGCAAGCTCCCGGGTAGTTAAAACATAATCAACCGGATTCAAACCGTCAATTTCAAGCTCTTTTCTTTGGATTTCATATTTCTTAGCCACGCATGGCATAACTGAAACAACAATAATATTTTTAGGATTAATTTTCTCTTTTTTTGCCCAATAGGTCTTAATCAATCCGCCTAAAATAACTTGAGGAGAACGAGTAGTAGCTAAACAAGAAATAAATTCCGGATAATAAAATTCAACAAACCGTACCCAGGCCGGACAGCAGGAAGTTAAACAGGGACCATCTCCTTTTTCTAATTTCTCCAACCATTCTTTTGCCTCTTCAGTAGTAGTAAAATCAGCGCCCACGCTGGTATCAAACACTTTGTCAGCTCCTAATTTCTTAATACCGGCAATAATTTTTTCAGTTACCACCTCGCCATAAGGCAGGTCAAATTCCTCTCCAATACTTGTCCTAATGGCTGGAGCAAACTGGAAAACAACTATTTTATTTTTATTAGAAAGAGTCCTTTCTACATCTTCAAACTCGCTCACTGCTTCAAAAGCGCCTACTGGACAATGAACAATACACTGACCGCAATAAATACAATCCTTTTTTTTATCTTTAGAAGGAACCACCTGGAATAAATCCTTTTTATCTTTTATTTCTAAAAAACCTACTCCCTGCTTTTCACATACTTCAACGCAGTTGCGGCAATCAATACACTTGGAGCTGTCAAAAATTAAGCTTGGTCCAAATTGATAAACTGGATAACCTTTTTTTCTGTCAGAAAATCTGGTAATTTCAACCTTATACTTCTTCGCTAATTTAAGCATCTGGCAGTTAAAATTCCATATACAATCATCACATTTTTCACAATGCTGGCTGAAAATCAGTTCTAAATTGATTCTCCTTGCTTTCTTTGCTTTTGGCGAATCAGTAATAATTTCCATTCCTGGCTCTGCCCTTGTTGAACAAGCTGGATAAAGCCCTTTTCTTCCTTTTATTTCTATCATACAAGTCCGGCAATTTGATTTTATATCTAAATCTGAATGGAAACAAAGAGCAGGAATTTCAATGCCATTTTCTTGAGCCGCCTCTAAAATTGTCTGCCCTGTTTTTCCTTTTATTTTTTTATTATTTATAATCAGATTAATCATATAATTTTTTAATTAAGCCCTTGAAAGGAATGGCTGCTCCTTTGCCTAAACTGCAAAAACTTGTTTCTTCTAAGATAAAAATCAAATCGTCCATTAACCCTTGGTTAATCTTTCCTGTTTTTAACATTTCTTTTATCCTATAAATACCCTCCCGGCAAGGCACGCATTTGTCACAATTTTCTGAATGGAAAAATCCTGCCCATTTATTCATTAAGGCAAGAGTATTGGTTTTTTTTCTGTCAAAAACAATAATTCCTCCAATTCCTTTAATTTTTTGATTAAGCTCATTTGAAAGTAAAATTTCACCTGCTGCGCCGCCGCCTGCTTGAACAAAGAAATCAAAGCCAGGCAGATTTTTAGTTTCTTTCAGTATTTTTCTAATAGGCCAATCCTCTGGCAATTCATAAACTCCTTTGTTTTTTACATCACCGCTAATACAATAAAAGCGAGTTTTTTTGTATTCGTTTTTAGCGATTTTAGACACACAATAAAATGTCTCTAAATTATTTATTAATGTAGGACAGCTAAAAAGACCTTTCTCTGTTGGAAAAGGAGGCTTTATTCTGGGTTCTGGCTTTTTCCCCTCTATAACTTCGCAAACACATGTCTCTTCACCAGCCAAATAACCGCCTTTTTTCTGAAAAAGAGTGATTGGATAACCCTTTATCAACTTATCTAAGATTTTTTTAAATCTCTGATAATAATCTTTGCGAAGATAAATGTAGGCAGAACTATTGTCAATAGTTTTAAGGGCTATTTTTATTCCATTAATAGCTTCTTCAGGATAATTTTCTAAGATAAAACCGTCTTTAAAAACATCTGGTTCGCCTTCTGCAGCATTACAGATAATGTATTTTTTCTTCGCTTTAATGTTCTTAACCATTTCCCATTTCAAACTAGTAGGAAAACCAGAACCGCTCCTGCCCAAAAGATTATGTTTTTTTAGTTTGTTGATAATATTATCCATGTTATCCAAATATTAAAATTTCCGGATTTATTTTACTCCATCAGCATCAATAATTCTGGATTAACTAATAAAATTATTCCCAAGGCAATCATTATTACTCCGCCAATAAGTTTTATTATTTGTGTTTGCTTTTTAGTAATTTTCTTTCCCTTAAAAAACCAGCCAAATAATAATATCACTGCGCTAAGAGGTATTATGTAAACAAGATTATAAAACAATAAATAAATATAAAAAGAAATAGTTCCTTCAAAAACTTTTGCTGATAATACACCTGTATAAATTATGGGCCAGCCAGCAGTACAAGGCAGCTCCACTAAGGAAGAAAAAAGAGCCAGAATAACAGAGGCCGTGATTAAAGCTGGCAGAGAGCCGTATTTTACAACATCTTTCATTTTTTCTATCTTTTGCATTAAAAGGGGTTTATGCTTTTCTTGTATCATTAGGGTTATACCTTTTCTAAAAGCAAAGAACTCCTTGCAATTAATTGCTCCGGCAATCAAAGCTACACTGGCAATCATTATTCTCAACGGGTCAATAAATCCTATATAACGAAATACATTTAACCAGGCAGTCATAAACAGAAAATAAACAATAAAAATAACTGCCACAAAAGTCAAACCAACAATAAATATCCTTTTTCTGCTTTCAGACACAGAAATTAATAAAATAAGTAAAAAACTTAAAACCCACAAAGTACAAGGATTAAAACCATCAATAATGGCAATAATAAAAGTAAACCAAGGTAGAGATAAACTTAAACCAAGCTCTTTAAGGATTTCTGGAGAGGCCTGTTTAGCTAAGAAAAAAAAGGCTGTTAAGCCAAGCCCAAGAAGAGCGGCAATAATAATTTTATCTTTTTCCATAGCTTAATTTTTAATGACTTAAAAAATTTTCTATTACTTCTTTATATTTTTCTTTAGAATAAGCGCCGATAAGAACCTCACCGCCAATTAATACGGTAGGCGTCCATTTAGGCCAAATTTTAAATTCTTTAGCCCTATCTTGGTCATCTTTTTCAGACAAATTTAAATAAATAATTTCTACCCCTAACTCTTTTTCAAGCTCTTCTAATCTTGGAATAACAATTTTACAAGCACTGCAATAGGTTGATTCTAAAACTATAATTTTATCAGAAAGACCTCGCTCCAAACAAGCATCTAAGGATATCCTCCCTTCCTTATCTAAAACAAGAAGTTCTAAATTAACTTTGTTTTGATTCGCATAAACTAAATAGCCAGCAACAATGGCAACAATTACAATCCCGAAACCAAATATTATAATGATATTTTTTGTCATTTTCATTTGTCATTGTTTTCTAAAATTGCTTTTATTAAAACATCCTTTTCTACTATCTTAGAAAATCTTAAAATCTCCTTTCCTTCTTTGTTTAAGAATATAAAACTTGGTATGGACAGAAGATTGTATTTTTCCACAATCTCTGGATGTTCATCTGCTTCAATATACTCTGTCTCCAGCCAAGGATTTTCCTTTTCAATTTCTTTAAAGCGAGGCCCCATTATTTTACAATCTTCACATCCTTTTTCACCAATTTTTAAAACTTTCATATTTGTATTTTAAATATAATTCTTTAAATTTTATTCACGACCTTTCTAATTATCTTTTTAATTTTTGTAAATATCGCGAAGCAGATAAAGCTGCTTTTGTACCCTGGCCAGCAGCAATAACAATCTGCTTATACTTTTCATCAGTAATATCACCAGCAGCAAAAAGTCCGGCAATCTTTGTTTCTCCTGTTTTAGTATCAATAATAATTTCGTCTTTCTTATTGAAATTAACTAAACCTTTTACAAAACCAGTAGCTGGAATACTTCCGATTTCAATAAAAACACCATCTACCTTTAAAGTTTCCAAATCTTTTGTTTTATTATTTTCATAAATTATTGATTCCACAAAATTCCTTCCTTTTATTTTTTTCAATTCAGCATTAGTGACAACTTCAATGTTTTTAGCTCTTTTAGCTCTCTTTTGATTGGTTTTGTCAGCTTTGACCTTTGGACCATATTCTAAAACATAAATCTTTTCCGCAATCCTGCTTAAAAAAATGGCTGCTTCAAAACCAGCATTGCCGCCGCCAATAACAGCAATTGTTTTATTCTTATATAATGGTCCATCGCAAATCACGCAATAACTGACACCGCGGCCAATCAGCTCTTTTTCTCCCGGCACTTCCAAGGGTCTGGGGTCAGCCCCAGAAGCAATAATAACTGAATATGATTTAAATTGTTTTTTATTTTCAGTTAAAACCGAAAAAGTTTCTCCTAGTTTTTTTATTTTCACTACTTTATCTGTTATGGTCGGTATTTTAAATTTCTTTAAATGGTTTTCAAATTTTTGGATTAGTTTTTGACCGGAAATTTTCCTAAATCCAGGATAATTCTCAATTTCTATTGATTTTCTCTTAATTTGTCCGCCAAAATCTTTAGTAATCAAAAGAATATCAAGATTTTCTCTTGCCCCATAAATTCCGGCTACAATGCCTGCCGGTCCTCCGCCAATGATTATAAGATCGTATTGTTTTTGATTCATATTACATCTTCTTTAATTATTTCCCCGGGTCTGGTAAATTTTCCAAGCCAAATTTTTCTACCCGGATAAATCAAAGTTCCTATGCCTGTCTTAACATTATCCCCGAAAATAGTACCAAATTTTCTTCTTTTAGTGTCTATTAATTTTCCTTTCACCATTGTTTTTATATTTTCATAATCATGTCTTAGATTTGCTGTAATTGTTCCGGCACCAAAATTACAATTATCTCCAATGATAGAATCGGCAATATAACTCAAATGAGCAATATTGGTTCCTTCTCCAATAAGACAATTCTTTATTTCCACGGCCTGACCAATATGAGAATTATCTCCAATATCAGTATATTTCCTTAAATAACAATTTGGTCCAATTTGGCAATTCTTGCCAATATAGACCGGTCCTTCAATGTATGTTCCTTTTTTGATAACAGTTCCTTTTTCTATAATAATCTTCCCTTTTATCTGACAGCCCCTCTCTATTTTTCCTAAAACTTTCTTTTCTATCTTTTCCATTAGAAATTGGTTAGCCTCAAGCAAGTTCCAAACATAGGGCAGAGGAGTCCAATCTTCAGCCAAGAAAAAGTGTAATTTTTCTTTTTTGATAAATTCTTTAATAAAATCAGTAAATTCGTATTCGTTGCGAGAAGATTTTTTAATGTTAAAACTAAAAATTGATTTATCCAAAAAATAAACTCCGGTATTAACTAAATTACTTATATTTTTCTTTGGTTTTTCTTTTAATTCCTTAACTAAATTTCTTTTTATTAATACCTGGCCAAAAGAAGATGGTTCTTTAACTTTTTTTAATAAAATACAAGGAAAAAATTTTAAGCATTTTTTTATATCTTCTTTGTCATATAAATCATCACCGTATAAAAGTAAAAATTTATCTTTGATAAAAGGAAAGCATCTTTTGGCTGCCTCCCCTGTTCCTAACGGCTCTTTTTGCCAGACATATCTTATTTCCAAACCTTTATAATCACTGCCGATAAGTTCTTTGAACATCTCTCCTTTATATCCAATGACTAAGATTACTTCTTTTACTAATCCTTGAAGCTGATCTAAATTATGCTCAAGAATAGTTTTGTCGCAAATCTTCAAAAGAGGTTTTGGCTTGGTTAAGGTAAGTGGCTCAATCCTTGTTCCATTACCGGCGCATAAAATTACTGCTTGAGAAATTTTTTTCATAATTTATTGAAATTTCTTGATTTCTTTTTTTATAACTTCTGAAAATTTTTGTTTTAATTGCTCAAATTTCTCCCTGTTGATTGCCTCTACATATAATCGTATTACAGGCGAAGTATTAGAGACGCGCACCAATGCCCACCCATAATTGAAATTTATTTTCACTCCATCAATAGTATCCACATTTTTATATCTCTTTGAAAAATCCTTTTTTAATTTTTCTAATATCTGAAACTTATCTTCGTCAGGGCAATCAAAAACAATTTCTTCAAACGGATAAACTTTAATTTCATCCACGAGCTCTGATAATTTTTTGTTTTCTTTCAAAATAATTTCTGCAATTTTCAGAGGCACTGGCAATGCATCGTCAAATAAAAAATATTGAGGCATTACCGTGTGATTACTTTCTTCTATTCCAAGAACAGTATTATGCTTTTCACAGCCAGAAATCACAAACGTATAACCAACTGGGACTCTAATAACCTTTACTCCTAATGGCTCTAACTCTTTTTCAAAAGCCATTGAACAGCTAACAGTAATTATAATTTTTTTATCCCTGGAATTCTTTATTAAACTTTTAGCAAGTATAATACCAACTTCATTTCCGTTTAAATATCTGCTTTTATTATCTACAATTACTGCCCTATCTCCGTCACCGTCAAAAGCAACACCGAAATCTGCTTTTTCTTTTTTTATTTTTTTCTTTAAATCTACAAGAGCTTTTGAATTTGGTTCACTACCCCTCCCTGAAAAATTAGAATCAACATTGCAATATAGTTCTGAAACCATAAATCCCAATTTTTTAAAAATTTGAGGCGCGGACAGACACATCGCGCCGTTCCCGCAATCCACCACGATTTTCAGACCATTATTTTTTATATTTGAGAACTTATCTAAAAGATAATCAGAATACTCCTTATTAATATTAATTTTTTTAAGTTTTGAGATTTTAGCTGTGAGCTTTAATCCTTGAGCATTGAGCTTCATTACTTCATCTCTTAATCTCTTTATTTCTTCCTCTAACATAGGAGCGCCATTTCCGTAATGTAATTTCAAACCATTCCATTCTGGAGGAAGATGAGAAGCAGTAACATATAGAGCCATATATAATTTCAAATGCCAGCCAGCAAATAATACCTGACCGTAAGAAGCTCTTCCTGTGTAAAATACTTTTGCCCCAGACGCAGTTAATCCCTTAATCAAAGCTGCAGCTAATTTCTTTCCTGATTTTCTAATGTCCTGACCAACCACAAAACTTTTCTTTTTTTTGCCTAAAACAAAACCAATCTTCAGCATGACTTCTTCGTCAAGATTTTTTTTATAAATCCCTCTGATGTCGTAAGCTCTAAAAATATATGGGTCAATCTTTGACATACTTTTTAGCGAGTTCAAAAGTTTTTTTATTTAATTCAAAATATTTTTCTGGTACTACTTTTTCCATTGCTTTTAAGATTGAATTCGGTTTTAAAGGAATTATTTTTTTATGAGATGCATAACTTAATAAATAAACGCCTGCCACTACATTTTTGCCAAGCTCTTTTTCACAAATATCAGCTGCTGGAATTAAAACTATATTCTTGCTGTTTTTTTTAAGTTCTTTTAAGATTTCTTTTTCTTTAAGTAATTTTTCTCCCAAAATGGGAACAAAAAATTTGTTTATTAAAAAAGTTGTTTTAGGATTGCTAAAATGAATTCCTTTTAATGATTCTTGCATCTCTAACGCCAAAATTAAATCTGCTCCTCCTTGCGCAACCAATGGCGAATGTATTTCATGGTCAAATCTAATATGAACCTCAACTGAACCTCCTCTTTGAGACAAACCATGAAGTTCCGAGGTCTTTACATCATAATCTTCTAATATTGCTGCCTCAGCTAAAATCTGTAACAGGGTAATTAATCCCTGTCCTCCGGTACCAACAATCACTATATTGAATCTTTTTTTGTTTGCCATAGTATTTAGAAAATTTTAACCTTTTTGTTTTTTCACAAATATGCAGGGATGGCGGGCAATAATTACTGAAACTTCATCTTTCTTTAAAAACTCTTTGATTGTTTTTACAAATTCTTCCTGCTTGACTGGGTCAATAATTTTTAAATTCTTGACCCCGCAGGCCCTTACCAAGTTTTCAATTTCTACTCCGTCAGGTTCGGTCGGCGCACTTGGATGCGGCTGATGGCCAGTCATAGCAGTAGTGGAATTATTCATAATAATTATTAATGGATTTGATTTATTAAAAACTGTGTTGATTAAAGCCGGAATGCCGGAATGGAAAAAAGTAGAATCACCGATAAAAGTAATCAGTTTTTGTTTGCTCACCTTCTTAATTCCATGAGCAATACCGATTGAAGAACCCATACAGTAAAGATAATCCTGAACATTATGAGGAGAAAGTCCGGCTAACATATAGCAGCCAATATCACCGCCAAAAATTACTTTCTTCGGGTCAACTGCCTTTTTTACTCCTCCAAAGACCAGCCAATAAGGACAACCTGTACAAAGTTGAGGATGACGTTTAATAACTAGATTCTTCGCTTCGCTCAGAACGACATCTTTGCTGTCAATTTTCAATTTTTTACCTGTAAATTTAGCGATGGCTTGAGTGACTATTTCAGGTTTCAACTCGCCGACTTCTGGAATTAAATCTTTGCCCATAATATTTAAATCACAGTTGACATCTTTTGCCATTCTCATTACTTCATTTTCTAAATACGGTTCTAATTCTTCTATTATTAAAACTTGATTAAGACCCTTTATAAAGTTCTTAATTTTTTTCTCTGGCAAGGGATGAAAAAATCCCAATTTCAAAATCGGGATGTCTAAATTGAGCTCTTTTAATGCTTCTCTTACATATAGATAAGACACACCCGATGTTATAATTCTTAAATCTTGAGTTTTGAGTTTTGGGTTGTGGTTTTGCCGCCTTTGGCGAGCCTCGCCTTCGGCGGGAGCTTTGAGCTTTGAGCTTTGAGCTTTTTTAACGTCTGTAATAAAATTCAATTTACTTTTCTCTGAATATCCTCTAACTTGTTTTATCTTTTCTAATAGCTCTTGATGCATTTCCAAAACTCTTGGCGGCATTGTCACGAATTTTTTCTGGTCTTTTACAAACTTTCCATCAAGAACTGTTCTCGCTGGTTTTAATTTAGATAATATAACTGGGGCGCTTTGGTGGGCTACTCGAGTAGTTTCCCGAATCATTACTGGAATTTGGAATTTTTCAGATAAATCAAAAGCAAGCTTAGTAAAATCCTTGCACTCTTGAGGGGTTGACGGTTCAAGAACAGGAATATGAGCTAAAGCTGCAAAAGCCCGAGTATTCTCTTCGGACTGAGCTGAACTATGGCAGGAAGGATCATCTGCTGACAGGATAACCATTCCTCCCTTAACTCCAGAATAAACCAAAGGAAGCAGGAAATCAGAAGCAACATTCAAACCAAAGTTTTTCATTGCCACTAAAGAACGCAAACCGCAAAAAGAAGCGCCTCCTGCTGCTTCTATCGCGACTTTTTCATTAACAGAAAACTCAAAATACAAGCTTTTAATCTTTCCGCCAGCCGGCGGATTTAAATTTTGAATCTGATAAAAATTATTACCGATCTCTGAAGCCGGCGTTCCCGGATAAGTAGAAACAAACTGGACGCCTGCTTCCAAAGCGCCCCTTACTATTGCCCCATTTCCTAAAAGGAAAACTTTCTTGTTTTCTTTTTCTAAAATATTTTCAAACATCTATTTATTATTTGTTTTATACGCTTCAATTGCCTTTTTGATTATTTCCATTGCCTTTTCTTTTTTCTCAAAACCTTCTACTTTTACAT
>JBARPC010000029.1:0-2127 GCA_049642725.1 Minisyncoccales bacterium
CTGTTTGATTTCTTCAGAAAGCAAGGCAATCTGAACTTCAGCAGATCCAGTATCCTTATTATGCAGCTTGTATCCGGATATAACTTTTTCTTTTTCTTTTGGGGTTAACATATTTTTTTATTATATCACTTTTTGAAAATAAGAACATAGCTAAGCTATAACCTTGTTTTCTCGCTTCACTCGAAAATAAAAAAAGATACTTAATTCACGTAACACATCGCTATTGAAGACAATTTTACTTGATACGGCGAGCATTATGAGTTAATTATAAATCATTACAAAAAATTTTGCAAAATTTTCTGTTTTAAGGTCTTGCTGCGGTTGAGTAATCCATTTTTAAAAAAAGAAGGCAAGAATTACTATCCTTGCCCATTAAACTGTTTGTTGTTTTCTTTATAGATTAGGTAGGTTTCCACGTATCTTGATTTGTTGCAATCTGGTGAAGCATCTGCTCATACTCCTCTGTGCTCCGAAGTGCGAAATGCTCATTTACATAAACCGCTGCTTTATGGATACTCTCTTCGATGTCTTCCATGGTAAGCGGCGAATCACAGAAAAGAACGGTCATTTGACTAAAATTGCACTCTGCGACAGCAATAGCATTGCCAACCAGAAGGTCAATTTCGGTGATACCGTGGGAAAGGCCTGTTTCCAGATTAGCACGAATCACATCAGCAAGCCTTCCTTGTTTTGGTTGGAGATATGGACGAACGTGCTGCTTAAAGATTTGGTCAACATCACTTTCTCCTGCTCTTTCTTCTGCTTCTTTTTTTCCGAACTTTACCACGGCAAAAGTTGTCGCAACAAATGTCACTATTGTTGCTATAGCCAATATTATTTTCCATCCTAAGCTTAATGTGGGAAGAAAAATAATACCCAGGGCGATTAGTCCTACAAACGAAAGGAAACCGACATACATCACTACTAAAAACATCTTTTTGCTTATTTTCTTATTCATTTTTTTTCTTTTCACCCCCTAAATTTTTACAAATAAAGAACTATCCATTAGTAAGGCATATTATCAAAATCTTGTCAAATCCAGCACTGAATTTGAGAGAGATATTTAATTTTCAGCAGCTTATTTTAATATCTTTGTATGAATGCCGCATTCTCCTCCACATTTGCTTGTTCCAGCCCATCTTCCTGCTCTTTCGGGCTCTGTTTCGTCTTTCTCTTTCTGGGTACAGAAGTCACAATCTATGCTTCTATAACCTTTTTTATAGAGTGGATTGGGAGGAATAAAATTTACTGCCAAATATCTCCAGATATCTAATTCAGTAAAATCGAGAATAGGATTAATTTTTATTATATTGCCTCTTTTTTCAATATATTGACATTCTTTTCTTGTGCTCCCTTCTGATTTTCGGAGTCCGGAAATCCAGGCATCTAAATTTTTAACCGCTTTTTTTATTGGCTCAATCTTGTAAAAATTACAGCAGGCATCAGGGTTAGTTTTCCATAATCCAACTGGACCTGGTTTCCTTTTATATTCTTTAATGTTCATCTTGTACTTTTTAATCATTTTATCTTTGTATTCCATGGTTTCTTTAAATAAAAATGGTGCGGTTACTGTAAATATGGGAATATCTTTTTTAATTTGCTGGCATAAATGAACTAAAACCGCTGAATCTTTACCAAAAGAGCAAGCAACAGCAATTTTAGGATATTTTTCTATAGCATCTTTTATTATTTTTTTAGCTTGACGAATTTTTCCAAGAAAAGTCATAGAAGATTAATAGAAAGTTATAAAAAATTAAATAATAGCTTTTTTCTAGTCCGGTTTTAAAAATTGTTTAATCAAATTTTTTGTTTTCATTATTAAGCTGAAATGTAATTCAAATTTTCAAAATCAAACATAATATTTTGTAATTTGTGTGAGTAATTTGTATTTAGGTATAAAATTTTCACTCTTTCATAAATAAAATCTCTGCTTTTTCAAACTACTAATTACAAATTACCAACTACTCAAAATTTAAGCAAAGCGAAAATTTTATATGCCCCCAGCAGGACTCGGACCTGCAACTCACGGCTTAAGAGGCCGTTACTCTACCAGTTGAGTTATGGAGGCGCATTTAATTAGGGTTTGCAAGCGCCTTCTTCGCAGTTATTAGTAGCGCAATCAAGATT
>JBARPC010000030.1:0-10216 GCA_049642725.1 Minisyncoccales bacterium
CCGAAAACAATAAAACACTTTTTATTTTTGTTGACGAATCTGGTAATTTTGATTTTAGTCCGAAAGGGACGAAATTTTTTGTTTTGTCGTGTTTAAGCACTTTTAAGCCGGCAGAAGAAAGAGAAAATTTTTTACCCGCGAGCTAATCGGATTTTCCTGCCCGCCGCCGCTTAGTAGCGACAATTAAAAGTCAGCGTCCGGATTTTCGCGGAAAAAGGTTCGGACTTTGTTTAATAGACACCGCCAATTATTTTTTTGAACTCAAATTTTACTAACCCATCGTGGACGTTAGAACTTTTTGTTTTCGGACTTGACTTTTTCTATTTTTAAAATTAGTATTGGAAATACAGCACATAAAATATAAAAAAGAGGCGAGAAGATGAGAAAAAAAGTAGGAAAATTTATTTTTGGGGCTTTAAGGACAAGTATTCTATTATTCATTGGGATAGGAATACTTGGTTGGGCGATAGATTTAATATTAAAGGGAAACAGTCTTTTTTTAGGATTAATTCCTGGCTGGCAGAGTCAACAAATATTTGTCAAAGCAGGTCTTGGGCTTCTGCTCTTAATAGTCATAGGAGCAGTCATAAACTCCTTGATGAGCAAGGGAAAGCAACACTGGATTTTGGGAAGGTTGACTTCAGTAGGACATCTTTCAGAAAACCTATTGAATGCTCAGGTAGTAGGGATTGAAGTATTTCCTGGAAAGTATCTTTTGGGCTTTACAAATAACGAAGTGATTTCCAACCCTAAAGTTAATCTTGTTCCAGTGATGGTCCCGAACACACCTGTTCCCCTTACAGGATTTACCTTTTTGGTAGAGAAAGGGTCCCTGAAAGAAATTGAAATGAAGCCCCGTGAAGCATTTGCTGTATTGGCAAGCGGAGGATTTTTAAGAGAACACTTAATAGAAGCTTAGAATAAAATTCTAAGCTTATTTTTTTATTTAATCCTTATTAAATAGATTCTAACAGCGTCCAGAAATTGCCAGAGAGGCGATTTTTTTCTTGAGCTCACGTGAGATAGATTTGATTTTTTTGGTGTTTTTAGTTATACTTAAAGTAATCTTAAAATATAAGCAAGAATATGGATAAAAAAATAATCATTATTATCTTTATTGCTGTCATAGTTGTTGTTGGAATTCTTTCTCAAACTATTTTTAAAAAAGCAGAGTCACCTTTTACTTTGGCTGAAGTTATAAGAGGAGATATCTCTCAAGAAATTTCTGAAACTGGCGAGGTAAAGAAAGGGGAAGAGATTAATCTTAGCTTTAAAAACGCAGGCATTATTGAAAAAATATATATTGATAAAGGCGATATAGTCCAGAAAGGTGATTTTTTAGTAAAGATAGATGACAGCCAGCTCCAAATTCAACTTAAAGAAGCTCAAGCAGGATTAGATTTATATCAGGCAAAGTTAGACAAGCTTTTGGCAGGTTCAAGTCAAGAGGATATTCAGGTCGCTCAGACCGCTGTAGATAATGCTAAAATTACCCTTGAAAACGCCCAAAAGAATTTAGATGATGTTACAGCTAAAGCAGATGAAGACCTTAATCAGGCATATGAAGATGCTTTGAATGTTTTAGATGATGCTTATTTAAAAATCTATAATGCTTTTAATCTTGTTGATTTGGTCCAGCGCGCTTATTTTACTGCTAATGACCAGGATAGTATTAAAGTTAAAGAGAATAAAGACAAAATTAAGTCAGCCCTTGATAACATAAAGCCTTATAACGAGGATATTGATACTGCTCTTGGTGAAATGAAAGAAGCGTTAAAGAAAACCTCTGATGCTTTGGAGATTATTCGAAATACTTGCGAGGAGCCGCTTTATCGCGGTACGGTTTCTTCCACAGATAAAGATTCTTTAGATACGCATAGGGGATATATTAATACTGGTTTAACCAATACAGTGAATTCCCAGCAAACGATTTCTTCTGCCAAAATTACCAATACTACAAATATTAATACTGCCCGGGCAACCGTTTCTTCATCTAAAGGCGCTTTAAAGGCGGCGCAGGATGCTTTAGCTGTATTATCAGCTGAACCTCGCGAAGAGGACGTTATATTACATCAAGCTCAGGTAACCCAGGCAAAAGCTAAAGTCCAGCTTTTAGAAAATCAAATTCAAGAGACAATTTTGAGGAGCCCTGCTGATGCGCAGATTACCAAGCTTCATAAAAAAGTAAAGGAAATGGCGCAGCCATCATTACAAGATCCTGTGATTTCCTTGCTGCCGCTTGCATTATTTGAAATAGAGGTGAATATTTATGAAGAAGATGTGGTAAAAATGGATGTTGGCAACACTGTGGATATTTCTTTAGTTGCTTTTCCAGACCAGGTTTTTCAAGGAGAAGTAATCTTAATTGATCCGACGCAAGAACTTATTGACGGAGTGGTTTATTACAAAACGACTATTAACCCGGGAGAAATTCCAGACCAGGTTAAGCCCGGAATGACTGCTGATTTAATTATTAAAACCGCGTCTAAGCAGGATGTATTAATTATTCCTGAAGATGGAATCCAGCACAAAGAAGATAAAAAGATAGTTGAGGTTTTTAAAGACGGTTCAGTTGAAGAAAGAGAAGTTATTATTGGACTTCAAGGCAGTGATTATATGGTTGAGATTGTATCCGGCTTAGAAGAAGGCGAAAATATAATTTTACCATAATGGAAAGACCTATTATTAAATTAGAAAATGTCTGGAAGACATATAAATTAGGGAAAGTTGACCTTAATGCTGTTAAGGGAATAGACCTGGAAGTTTTTCCAGGTTCTTTTGTAACCATCATGGGCGCTTCAGGGTCTGGAAAATCTACTCTCTTGAATATAATCGGTTGTTTAGATGTTCCAACTAAAGGAAAAGTTTTTTTAAAAGGAAAGGATATTTCTATGCTTTCTGAAGATCAGCTGTCCCAGCTTAGGGGCAAAACAATTGGTTTTATTTTCCAGGAGTTCAATCTATTGCCAAACCTAAGCGCTTTAGAAAATGTGATGCTGCCAATGGTTTTTCAGGGAGTGCCGTTAGAAGAGAGAAGAAAGCGGGCAAAACAGCTTTTGACATCAATGCATTTAGAGGAAAGAATTTTTCACCAGCCAGCCGAACTTTCCGGAGGCGAACGACAAAGGGTAGCTGCTGCTCGAGCTTTTGCCAATAGCCCAGAGCTGGTAATAGCTGACGAACCCACTGGGAACCTGGATTCAACAACTGGAAAAAAAATAATGGAGGTTTTAACAAATTTCCACAACAAAGAAGGGAAAACCATAATAGTTGTTACACATGACCCAAATATTGCCAGCTATACTGAAGAAATAATTAATATTAAAGACGGTGAAATAGTCGCTAATCATAAGCAAACAGAAAAAGTTTTATGGAGCAAACAATAGAGCGAATAAAAGAATATTTTTATATCGCCATAAGAAACATAAGAACCAGACGTTTAAGAAGTTTATTGACTATTTTAGGCATTGTTATTGGCGTGTTTTTAATAATTTCCTTGCTTTCTTTAAGCGAAGGACTAAAAACAACCATTAATAAGCAATTACAGGCAATGGGCGGGGAAATGGTCATGGTAATGCCCGGAGGCGAGGAAGATATTCTTACCAGCTTTATGTTTGGCGGTGATAAATTACAAAAAGAAGATATAGAAGCGATTAAAAAAGCAAAAGGAGTAGATAATGTCTTAGGATTTTCTTATACAGGGACTATTGCCAGATATAAGGATGAGTCAAAACAAATCGCCATGTCTGGTTATGATCCCTGGAAAGAAAGTTTGGATATTTTGAGCATTTTTCAGGGTTGGAGTTTGTCTGAAGGAAGATGGCCAAGCAAGGGAAATCAGATTTTAATTGGTCAATATGTAGCTAATGAAATTTTTTCAAAAAAGGTAAAAGCCGGTTCAGAGCTCGTAATAAAAGGAAAAAAGTTTGAGGTAGCCGGCATATTAAATTCCTTGGGAAACCAGCAGGATGATAGTATGGTTTATATGGATATGAAGGTATATCAAGATTTAACCGGAGAAAAACGCGGCACTGCCGCATATGCAATGGTTAAACTTGAACAAGGAGCAGACGAAAATGTTGTGAAAGCAGCGATTGAAGCCAGCCTTGACAAGACAAGAAAAAGAAGAGCTGGAACAGATGTTGCTGATTTTTCAGTTATTACTTCAGAAAAGATGGGTGAGATAGTAGGCACTATTTTAGGCATAATTCAGGTTGTTATTATTGGATTTGCCAGTATTGCCATTCTCGTGGGCGGTATTGGAATTACAAATAGTATGTTCACTTCGGTCAGAGAAAGAACCAAAGAGATTGGCATTATGAAAGCGATTGGAGCCAAGAATTCAGCAATTCTGGCAATCTTTTTAATTGAAGCTGGAATAGTGGGGATTTTTGGTGGCATAGGTGGAGTATTATTTGGCAGTATTCTTGCTAAAGGAATTGATTATTATGGCCGGATTAATCCCACATTTTATTTTACAACAACCATTTCTCCCTGGATGATTATTTTCGCTTTGGTTTTTTCATTTTCCATAGGATGTTTGGCAGGATTTTTTCCTGCCAGGTCAGCAGCTAAACTTAAACCAGTTGATGCCTTAAGAAGATATGAGTAATTTAATAGATAATTTAATTGAAGAGGGCTGGCTGAAAACGCCGAGAATTATTGATGCGTTTAGGAAAATCAAAAGAAAAGATTTTTTGCCTGCCTCGCTGAGTCAAGGCGGGCCTGAAAATAAAAAACATTTATCTGAATTAAATGAAGCTTTGCCTATTGGCTATGGCCAGACAATTTCTCAACCACTTGTTGTCGCTTTTATGTTGGAGAAATTAGAGCCGGATGTAGGTGATAGGATTTTAGATATAGGTTCTGGTTCTGGCTGGACAACAGCTCTATTGGCAGAAATTGTTGCCGCCCCAAAGGGGCGAGCCTCGCCCGAAGGGCGGGGTCAAAAAGGGAAAGTTATTGCTTTTGAAATTATTCCTGAACTTATGGAGTTTGGCAAAAAAAATGTAGAAAAGTATGGTTTTGTTGGAAAAGGGATTGTAGAATTCATTTGCGATGATGGTTCTAACGGATATATGAAACAAGCTCCATATAATCGGATTCTTGCTTCAGCAACCGCTAAAGAGCTTCCTCAGGCATGGAAAAAACAGCTTGAAGTTCAAGGCAGAATTGTGATGCCAATTGGCTCTTCAATCTGGATTTTTGTAAAAAAATCTTCTTCTCTAAATAAAGAGACACGAAAAATGGAGGATAAATTTGAGCAGTTTGAATATCCCGGCTTCGCCTTTGTTCCATTAATCAGTAGACAGTAAACAGTGAACAATAAACAAAAAGGAAATATTCTTTTAAAGAAAGCAGATCAAATGACTTGGATGGCGTATAAACTTACAAAACAATTTCCAAAAAGTGAATTATTTGGTATGGTTTCTCAGCTTCGTCGGGCAAGTCTTTCTGTACCATTAAACATAGTTGAAGGGTTTGCTAGATATTCTTTACCTGACCACCGTCGATTTCTAGAAATAGCATATGGTTCTTTAAAAGAAACAAAATATCTTATTTATTTTTCTTTTAGAGAGAAATATATTACTCAAGAAGAATATAAGGATGTAATTAATTTAACTGAAGAAGTTGGGAAAATGTTATGGAAAAAAATTCAAACGCTTCGCGAAAAATCGTAGTATTCTTTGTTCTTTGTTCTCTGCTCTTTGTTTCTTTTTTTATTTGGCAGGGGATTTATACTTCAAAAGATGTAAATTCTTCTGAAGAAAAATTGTTTTCTATTGAAAAAGGACAAGGCTTGTTTCAGATTGCTGAAAATTTAGAAAAGCAGGGTTTAATTAAGAGCAGATTTTTATTTGATTTTTATGTAATTTCCAAGAAAAAACAAAGCAATCTTCAAGCCGGCCAGTATTTATTAAGTTCGTCAATGAATATTCCACAAGTTGCTCAAAAGATAATTTTCGGCGATACAGTAAAAATAAAGATAACAATTCCAGAGGGGTTTACAGTAAAGCAGATTGAAGAAAGATTGAATTTAAAATTGCCGGAAGATAAGTTGGAAGGATTTTTATTTCCGGATACTTATCAATTTCCAATAGAAGTAAGCGGTGAAGAAGCGGTTAGAATAATGAAGGATAATTTTGACAAGAAACTAACTTCGGAATTAAGAGAAGAGATTGAAAAGCAAAATAAAACTATTTTTGAAATCATTGTTATCGCTTCAATGATTGAAAAAGAAGTAAAAACGGTTGAGGATAAAAAGTTAGTGTCTGGGATTTTGTGGAAGCGATTAGAAAGCAAAATGCCTTTACAGATTGATGCTACTATTACATATATTACCGGTAAAAAAACAACAAAGATTAGTCTTGAAGAGCTTAAAATTGATTCGCCCTATAATACTTATAAATATTTAGGCCTGCCTGTTGGTCCAATCTGCAATCCCGGACTTGACAGTATTTTAGCCGCGATTTATCCTAAAGACAGCGGCTACTGGTATTATTTATCTGCTTCGGCCGCCAAAGGAGGCGAGCCTCGCCTAAATGGGCGGGATGGAGAAACAATTTTTAGCAAAACATTAGAAGAACATCGCATCAATAAAGAAAAATATTTATGACCAATAAAATAGCAATGATTATTGCGCATAGGGATTTCAGGGATGAGGAATACTTTATTCCTAAACGTATTCTAATGAGTAGAAATTTTGAAATTATAACTGTAAGCACTTCCAATGAAAAAGCTATCGGCATGCATGGAGGCGAGGTAAGAATAGACGCAATTATAGATAGTTTAATCGTAGATGATTTTGACGCTCTTTTATTCATTGGCGGCGCAGGAGTTATAGATAATATAGATAATCATGAATTTCATAGAGCGGCTAAGACAGCAGTTGAAAAAGGTAAGGTTTTGGGAGCAATTTGCGTTGCTCCAATGATTTTAGCAAAAGCCGGTGTTTTGAATGGCAGAAAGGCAACTGTTTGGTCAAGTCCGATGAATAAAAACCCTATTAAGGTCTTAGAAGAAAACGGAGCTGTTTATGAA
Source organism: Minisyncoccales bacterium (assembly GCA_049642725.1). Classification (GTDB taxonomy): domain Bacteria; phylum Patescibacteriota; class Minisyncoccia; order Minisyncoccales; family JAGMDC01; genus JAGLYZ01. The sequence goes on from JBARPC010000030.1 coordinate 7,042, forward strand.
GAAGATACAGTTGTTGTGGATAAAAAAATTATTACTGCCAATGGTCCTTTAGCCGCTGATCAGTTTGCCCAAACGGTAGCAGAGGCATTAACCCCCACACCATAACGAGTTTTTAGAATTATGTTCTATGTTTATATACTCAAAAGCGTAAAAGATAAACAACTTTATCTCGGCTACACTAACGATTTAAGAAGAAGAGTTAAAGAACATAATTCCAAGTTGAATATATCCACCAGATCAAGAACGCCTTTTAAGTTAGTATACTATGAGGCATACACATCGAGAGAAGATGCTGTTCATAGAGAACATAATCTAAAACTTAGGGCTAAATCTTTAAGGCAACTGAAACTTAGGATAAAAAAGAGTTTAGAATATTAAACTCGTTTGGTGTGGGGGTTGACAGGGGACAGGTAATTCGTATAATTAAAGTGTCCATAGACAGCAGGTTTATCCAGTTAACAGGGTAAGTAAATCCTGCCGAGGAAAAGCGTGTTTAACTTTTTCTGTCTATGGAAGACAGATTTTTTAATTTGAGGGAAGCGAACATGGCAAAAACAAAAGAAGAAAAACAAAAAGTCATTCAGGAATTAAAAGAAAAAATAAAAAAGCAAAAAAGCATTGTTTTTGTGGATTTTTCCGGTTTGAAAGTAGATGTAATAACTGAATTGAGAAAAGAAATGAGAAAGAAAGATTGCGAGTTTAAAGTAGCTAAAAAAACTTTAATAGAAACAGCTTTAAAAGATTTGAAAAACGATATAAGCAAGAAAGCGAGAGAGATGCAGGGAGAAATCGGCGTTGGCTTTGGTTATAAAGACGAGATTATGCCTTTTAAAATTTTAGGAGATTGCGCCAAGGAACAGGAGAATCTGAAATTATTAGCCGGGGTAATAGGCGAGGAATTTTTAGGGCAAGAACAAGCTATTGTTTTATCTGAACTGCCGACTAGAGAAGAAATTACAGCAAGAATAATAGGAAGCATTAAAGCGCCAATTTCTAATTTAGTTTATGCCCTTCAGGGCAACATTAAAGGTCTGATGTATATTTTAAGTAAACTCAAAACATAAATTTTCAATTTTCAATTTTCATTAGATTTCCAATTAGAAATTTAATAGAAATTAGAAATTGAAAATTAAAAAACATGGTTGAAGAAAAAAAAGAGGAAAAAATTGTCGTTCCAGAGAAGTTTAAAAAACTTGTAGAAAATATTGAACAGCTCTCTGTTTTGGATTTGGCGGAGCTGGTAAAAATATTAGAGAAGAAGTTTGGTGTTTCAGCAGTGGCGCCGGTAGCAGCTGCTCCGGCAGCCGCCTCCGCTGAAAAGGAAGAAAAATCAGTTTTCAATATTGAGCTCACTGGTATTGGCGATAAGAAAATTGAAGTCATTAAAGCGGTAAAAGATGTTACTGAAAAAGGATTGAAAGAAGCAAAAGACTTAGTTGACGCGGCGGCAAGTTCTCCACAGCTCATTAAAGAAAATGTTAAGAAAGAAGAAGCAGAGGAAATCAAGAAAAAATTTGAAGCGGCTGGCGCTAAAGTAGAATTGAAATAAAGTTGACCCCCCACCACTTTGTCAAAACACAAAATAGATGAGGAAATATTTAGGAAATTTTAGATAGCGTTTTACAAAGTGGTGGGGGGTTGACATATTTTTCTTATCTGTTATAATTATGATATAAAAAGCATAGTGTGATTACTATGCTTTTTATAAACCAAAAGAGTTATTTTTGGGCGTCGGCTAAATGAATTTTTTTCCTCCTTAGTTCGACGCCCAAAAATGGCTCTTTTTTTGATGGGGGTTGACAAGGTTCTATGGTTTTGTAATATAAAAAGCAATCAGGTCTTGACATTCATTAATCTGCTTAGAGGAGGAAACTAAGTAGTAGTTGGTGTTATTTAAACAAAACAAAGTGGTGAATACAGATATTAAAATTTCCTCGCGGATCCGAGAGGACTTTAAATGTCCTGTCAGGTGAAACGAGGTTTTTTTATTTTCAATAGTTTTAGCTCTTTTTAGGTAAAATATGGAGGTGGTATAAATGAATGAAACAGAATGGAAAAGGTGTTTGGATACAGAAAGGAACGCTTGGCTTGCCGGTGTCGCATTAGGAATAATAATAGGAATAATAATTGGACTTTTTTTGGGGTATGCTCTATTTGTAGAAAGTATTGCTCTATAGGAGGAAAGAAAAAATGGAAAGAACGGATTATATCAACCTGACGCCAACAGAATTATTGAATAAGGCGTATCAGGAAAGAATGGAAAAGGAGGTGAAAGAAATGAAACCAAAAGATTTAATAAAGGGAGTAGGTTTTTCCTTGATAAGGACGAAGGGAAAATGTAGTAGATGCGGCGAAGAAGGCGAAGTGATGCTGGTGCGGGCTTTTATAAAGTATCAAGACCCTGAGATAGGAGTGTTAAAAACAACGGAATGGGACGTCAACTGGTGTCCGTGGTGCTATAATGATATGATGGGACTTGAACAGAAGTCGGATGAGCAGATAGAGGGATTGTATGTGTAGAGGTGAGAAAAATGACAATAGGTTATCTGTTGAAGCAAATACAGGAAAACTATAAGATACTGCGAGACACCGAGTATTACTTCTGCTGTAATTGCGAGCGAATACTGGAAGTAAATCAAGACCAATGCCCGACCTGCGGGTCAGAGATAAAAGTAAGGGTGGTGCCGGTATGAACGCTGACTATGAGGAATATATGGAAAAACGGGAAAAGCTTATCAAAGAGGGATTGAATTTTCCAGTCGCTACAGAAATTGCCTGTAAACAAAAAAATAAAAAATAGAGGAGTGTTTCTATTTTTACTCCTCGCTTTTTTCCAGCTCTTAATTTTAATTGAGAGCTGAAAAGAAGGGGGCTGTGGATAACTTTACTGTTGACTTTTATTTTAGTTAATTATAGTATAACAAAATAAAAAGACAAAGTTATTTAGTGGAGGAACTAAATAAATTATCAGTGAATTTGGAGTCATTAATATTAAATAATAATGATTTTAGAATATTAAAACTTCTTCGCAAAATTCAAAGATGTTTTTGAAATGCGAAGGGGTTTTTTAATTTAAAAATAAAAAGGTCGGGTTGTAAGTTTTCCTAAACTTACAAAAAGATTATAAAATTAATTTAGAACAAAAAAATGAACAAAAAAATTCTAATTAGTTTAA
>JBARPC010000031.1:0-14362 GCA_049642725.1 Minisyncoccales bacterium
GCTGCGGGAAGGTGGGTGGGAATCCGCTTTTAGCGGATTATGCCTGCCGCCTGCGGCGGCAGGCAGTCAGAACTCGGCGTCCGGATTTTCTCTAAAAAAGGTTCGGATTTTATCCAAAAGAGACAGCCATCATATGCTAAGTCAGGTGACCGAGTCCTTGAAGCTATTATAAAAGAAGATATGCTAAATAAGTGACAATTACTATCTATGATTTACAAACATCAGTATTTTAGTTTAGATACTAAAGCTAAAAAGGTTTTTGATGAAAATGAAAAAGAACTTCGTTTGACTGGCAATGCTTATCGCATGCTTGTTTTTTTATGTGAAAATAAAAATGCCAATCTTACAGAACTTGGTGATTATTTTGATTGGGCTAAAGATTACAGCGAAAACCACATTAGGCAATATAGATACAAAATCAATACAATTATTAGTCACGATGTGGTTGAGTATAAAAATGGGATTTATTCCTTAGTGGGTGAGGTTAAAAAATTAGATAATTTAGAAAAAAGCCAGCGTAATACGGATTTATTACATAGTAGTGATATAAAATTAGAAAAAGATATTATGAATAAAATTAAAAATATAAAATTCAGCATTATACCAGGAATAATAGCTTCAATTTTGTTGTTATTAACTTTTTTAGATTGGCAATACGGTTATTATTCTTTTTTAAGAATAATCGTAACCAGTGTAGCTATTTATTACGCATATTATCTTTATCAAAAACTTAAAGCGTTAGATTTCTGGTTTTGGAGTTTAATCATTATCGCAATTCTTTTTAATCCTATTATTCCCATCTACTTAGGCGACAAAACAATATGGATAATTATTGATGTAATAGCAGCAGTATTTTTTATAAGTTTAATTATTAAGTTTAAGAAAAAATAAAATTATGGGCATTTTTCTTCAAATAATAGGTATAATATTGGCAATACTTGGTTTTATTCTTCATTCAGAAATTTTATTTATAATCGGTGGATTCATTCTTTTATTTTTAGATATAATAGGAATGTTATCAGGAAAACTCAATCCTATTATGCCTATATTTTTATATATTGGTGGATATATTGTAGTAGGAGATTGGACAGGAATTTTATGGGGAGCAGTCATTGGTAATTTTATAGATACAGTATTTTTCTTGGGAGCTTTAGGAATAGGCGAAGGCATATCAGCAATAAAAGATAAATTTAAAAAAACATCATGAAAGAAAAAATTAAGAAATAGAATTATGGAAACTTTTGAACCAATCATTTTTATCTTTTTCATTCTGATTAATACTTTTATTCTTCTTTTGTGGTTATACAAGAAAAGAGGTTATAAACGCGGAAAGCTTTATGAAAGTGGCGAGACAGTAACATTATATGCCCTGCCAAGAGTGGTTTTTGTTCTGTATATAGTTTTTTTAATATTTTATCTTGCGGACTTTAATAAATTACACTTGATATATATTTGTCCGATTATATATTTTATCATCACTTATGAAATGACTAAAAGAGTTATAAAAGAAGACGAAAAACTTTATGAAAGAAAAAATTAAGGAAATATGTCCATTTTTATTATATTAACCATCATATTTATTATAACTTCCTCTATAGTAACCTTTGATAAAAGGTTGATTCAGGCTAAGCGCAGTGGCACATTACCGCCAGATGAACCAATGCTTCCCTCGTGGGTAGGAATTATCGGTTGGATTCATTGGGGGTTAGCTTTAGCTCTTCTTATTATAGATTGGAAGTATGCCATAATCGTCTTTATTGCTATGTTCCTTTTGGCTGTTCTACCGGTTCTGGAAATAATTGGCAATATGCTTATGAGTCCATTTAAACAAAGAGTTAAACTGAAATAAAATCTATGAAAGAAAAAATATAAATTTAATCGAAAATAGTATGCAACTTAAATTACCAGACATAAATTTATTAATGAAGAAGATTTTACCAGTAAAAGCTTCTTTTATTGGTGACTATATCCACCCAGCTTTAGGAAAAACTGCGACACAAACCATAGAACAATGGAGATTAAATTATTTAAAAGAACTAAAATTAAATAATTCTTTTGATAATATTGAAAAGTTTAAGGTTTTCGTTACTAGTTTATTATTAAGAGCCAACAGAGGCGAAGTTGGCGGAAGGTTATACAATGCTTTCAATAATAAGGTTAAGAAGTTTAGCAATTTAAATAAAGGGAATATCAAAATAGTTTTGAGAGATTCAGGTTATCGTTTTCAAAATCAAGGAACAGAGACTGTGTTAAACTCCAAAGAGTTATTATTTAACAAATATCAAGGAGGGTGGGATAAGTATTTTAAAGAAGCCAAGAAAGATTATAGGAATAATTTTTCAAACGATGATTTTTTGAAAATAAAGGGAGTTAGTTTTAAAGTAAGAGATTTAGCTTTAAGTTGTTTTTTGAAAGAATATTCTGCTAATGATTTTCATGTAGTTGATGTCTTAGTAAGAACGGGTTTAATTTTATATGGATATGGCGATTTAAATTTTGGCACTGACCCTAACAACGAGAAAAATTATTTATTTTTAAGGAATTTAATAATTAAAATTTCTGAACAAACGCATTATTCGCCAGGAGAATTAGATAGAATTTTTTGGCATTTCGGTCGAGCAATTTGTAAGAACAAACCATTATGTGAAGAGTGTCCCGTAAAATACATCTGCCTAACTTATAGAGAAAATAAACAAATTAGGGTGGAAAATAAAAAATAAGATTCAAAAAAGAGAAAAAATTAAGAAAATGAAAAACTTTCTTAAAAGAAATTATGTAATTATTAGTGTAATGGGATCCCATGCCAACGAAACAGAAAAAGAGATTTTTACAAGAAAAAGGAAAGAGATTAAAAAAACAGGTAAGTCTTTTTGGTTACATAAATCTTACAAAGCTAAACCAAATGTTGTTCAAAATCTTTGTAAAAAAGCTTTATTAAAAAGAGATAATCCTATATGCATTTTTATTGAGGCGTCGTCAAAAAAGGGAGCTCGACCTACAAAAAAAACTGATAAGGCTAAGAAATTTTCGATAGATAAAATCCACTGGAGAGAAATTCCAAAAGGGATTTTGGTGATTGGCTCACTGAAAAACAGTTTTGCTATGACTTTTGATAAATTAGATATTATCAAGAAGGAATGTTATTTAAATTTTTGGGACTACAGTCCATTCTTATCGCCGGGAAAGGCTATCAAAATGATCCTTGGTGCTTCTTACCGTTTGCTGTATTAGAAAATCTTCACAGAATGATACTACTAAGATGAAATCAAATTTTAGAAAAGTGATAGCCATTGGGAGATTGGTCCAGCCGTTCTCAGTATGGTTAAGATAATTGCTACTATATAAATAGGAAAAAAGAAAAGAAATTAAAAAATAGTAAAAGATAATTTCTAAAAAAACTAAAAGAATTTAAGAAGATTTATAAAAATAGATTTGGTGAAAATCTTTCCGATCAAGATGCTTTAGAAAAGGCGACTAAATTATTGAATTTAGTGAAAGCTGTTTATCAGCCAATGACCAAAGAAGAATATGATAAAGTCCAAAAACGCAGAGAAGAAATAAGATAATAAAGATTATGAATAAAAATCTTAAAAAAGATGTTAAAAAACTCGAAGAATTAACTAAGCTTCAAAAAGGTTCCTGACACCTTTTCCCCTTTGGAATCCTATTTCTGCTTGGCGCATTGATCGTGTTATGGATTTTATATCGAATAGGATTAGAATGAATAATAATAAAATATAAATCCATGAAAGAAAAAATTAAGAAACAAATTTATGAAACTTAAACAAATTTTATCTTGGAAAACATTATTGCTTATTGCCATTGTTGTTTTTGGTTTATTTCTCTTGTTAAAAGCTATCTCTATTGAAAACTACACAGTAAACATATCTGACATAATTATTTGGTTTATAGTTGTTGTCTTTTTAACCATAATTATAATTTCAGTTCGTTATCGTTCTGATTTTTCTCTGCCAAAACCTCTTCGCATAATGGGTTGGATTTTATTTTTCTTATGGATTGGCTCTTTAATCGTTAGAGCAATATTTTAATATTCTATTGCACATTTATAAATTTTTTGATATACTAAAAGTATGGAAAGAGTAAAACAATCTCAAAAAATAGGCGGTCAAGTCAAGGATTTTCTAAAGAAAAACCCCGCAATTGAAGAGGCGTTGCGGGTGTTTGATATTTCCTATGATCAATACCAAAAAGCGATTGAAAGCGGATATAGTTATTATACTGATACGTCTACTTTGTCTCAAAAATCTCAAAAAGTTAAATTTAAGACAAAATAATATTAGATGACAAGTTGGCAAGATATTCAAAAACAAATATTTGAAGGTAGAACGCCGGATAAACCAGTCGGCGACTTTGATGGTGTAAGAAGAGGAAAATACAAATTATTGAGCGAGATTACAAGGCGCCCCCTTCTCGTTTACGCTACGGCTTTCCATAATCCTATTAAGGCGCAAATCGCCGCTCCATTTCTTGCGATTGACCTTTCAGACAAGGACGGTTTTTACGAGATAATCCGCAATATAAAATCTAAAGAAGTAGATGTTTTTGTACATAGTCCAGGCGGTTCTGCTGAGGCAACAGAATCCATTGTTAAAATGCTCCGTAAAAAATTTGAAACGATTAGGTTTATTGTTACAGGAGCGGCTAAGAGCGCGGCCACAATGTTGGCTTTATCTGGCGACAGTATTTTAATGGACAGTTCGGCTGAGTTGGGCCCGATTGATCCTCAAGTTGGAGTTCGAATTAGAGATAGCATTCGTTTCTCTCCCGCAGGTTCTATTATTGAACAATTTGAGAAAGCGGCAAAAGAATTAAAAAAAGACCCTTCACAATTGCCAGTTTGGATACCAATTTTAGAACATTTCGCCCCGGCTCTTTTGGTTGAATGCGATAATTTTATCGGTCTTTCTCATGTACTCGTTACTAACTGGCTTACAGATTATATGTTTAATGGGGGAAAAGACGCAAAGAAGAAAGCTAAAAAGATTGCGGATTATCTAACTGATGAGAAAAATACCCTCTCCCACGCAAGAAGGATAGACGCGGAACAACTGCAAAAATTAGGGACTAAAATTGAAATACTGGAAGAACAAGATACCAAACTTCAAGATGCAGTCCGTCAACTTCATTTATCTGTGATGGCTACTTTGGATGGAACTGGCGCGGCAAAGATTTTTGAAAATTCAGAAGGAGCTGTTTTGATTAGAATGGTAAATATACAACCAATTCAAGTTCGCCCACCACAAAAACCCCAACTCAATCAACGATAGAATCGGCGGTGGCCCGCGAAGGGAAAAAAGGAGTCAGGTACCTTTTTATTAAAACATTGAAAAATAGTGTCAACTCTGATTTTTTTTAAGATGAGGTTGCCAGCACTTCTACAAGCTCAATGCAGGCCACTGAGCCGCCTTAGTTTGAGTCGCAGCGCTAAGGCAAATTTCCGCCTGTTCTTTTAGGCGGTTTTTTGGTATAATATACTAATATGCTCAAGCCATATTTTAAGAAAAATAATTTTACACTTTATTTGGGTGATTGTTTAAAATTTTTAAAAGAATTTCCGGAAAATTCTGTAGATATGATTTTTGCTGATCCGCCGTATTTACTTTCAAACGGCGGATTTACTGTTCATGCTGGCAAGCGAGTAAGCGTTAATAAGGGTAAGTGGGATAAAAGCAATGGATTAAAAAAAGATTTTTATTTTCATTTAGATTGGATAAAAGCTTGTAAAAGGGTTTTAAAACCAAATGGAACTATTTGGATAAGCGGGACATATCATTCTATTTATACCTGCGGTTTTGCCTTGCAAGTTGCTGGCTACCATGTTTTGAATGATATCACATGGTATAAACCGAATGCTTCACCAAATTTAAGTTGTCGTTATTTTACCGCTAGCCATGAGACCCTAATTTGGGCCAGAAAAGACAAAAAGGCAAAGCATGCTTTTAATTATAAAAAAATGAGAGAAGGAAGCTGGCCAGAAGATTTTTTAAAAAAACCAAATACTCAAATGCGTTCTGTTTGGGCTATAAGTACACCAAAACCAGAAGAAAAAAAGTTTGGCAAGCATCCTACTCAAAAACCTTTAGATTTATTGAATAGAATAGTTTTAGCAAGCACTAAAAAAAATGATTTAATATTAGATCCTTTTACTGGCAGTTCTACAACGGGTATAGCCGCTATTTTAAATGATAGAAAATTTATCGGGATAGACACAGAAAAGAAATTTTTAGATTTATCAATAAAAAGATTTGAGGAATTGGATAAAAATCTAAAAAATAAACTAAAATAATTTTATGAAAAAAGGTGGTATAGGTGGAGCCAATACAAAAACAGGGCTTTATTTTGAGGGCAAAGTTGATTTTTTGACTTTCATAGCAAAGCAACAGAATTATAGTGTAAAAAGAAACACAATTTTTTATAATGGCGAAAAAGTTGCCTTGTCTTTTAAGAAATATGGATTGTATAAATATTTAGAGGAAAATGGAGTAGATTATAAAAAGATTATTTCTAAAAAACTTTTACCAGACGATGCGATATTTGTTATTGTCAACAATACTTTATTCATTCTTGAAATTAAATTTCAAGAAGTAGCTGGTTCTACCGATGAAAAATTGCGAACCTGTGATTTTAAGATAAAGCAATACAGAAAACTTTTATCACAATTGAATATTGAAGTACAGTATGTTTATATTCTAAATGACTGGTTTAAAAAACCAGAATATAAAGATGTTTTAGATTATATTATTTCAATCAATGGTTGTTCGTATTACTTTAATTATTTACCACTGCAGAAAATAGGATTGCCCATACCAAGATAAGAAAAAATTTAAGTCAGTTTTCACAAATAAAAAAAAAGGGGGGGTCAGGTACCTTTTTTTATTAAAACATTGAAAAATAGCGTCAACTCTGATTTTTTTTAAGATGAGGTTGCCAGCACTTCTACAAGCTCAATGCAGGCCACTGAGCCGCCTTAGTTCAAGTCGCAGCGCTAAGGCAAATTTCCGCCTGTTCTTTTAGGCAGTTTTTTGGTAAAATAAAATATATGAATATTGAAATAGAAATCAAAGCAAGAACTAAGGATTTTGATGGAATTAAAAAAGCTCTAGAAAAAATGAGAGCGAATTTTGCAAGATCAGAGAAACAAATAGATAAAATATTTGGCACCTCTAAATTTTTAGATTCTGAAAATAAAATAATAGAAGGAGGTATTGTTGCTAGAATACGGGAGGTTGATAAAAAAAGAACATTAGATTTTAAGGAAATTTTAAGACAAAAAGGCGGAATTGAATTAATATATGAAATATCAAATATTGAATTGGCTGAAAAATTTTTAAATAAACTTGATTTTAAAGAAGCTTTTACAATTAAAAAGACAAGGGAGATTTTCTCATATCAAGATTTTACAATATGCTTAGATGATGTAGAGCAGTTAGGGAAATTTATTGAGGTTGAAAAAATAATTTCTAATGAGGAGGAAAAAAATAAAACAAAGCAAGAATGCTTTGAATTATTAAAGAAATTAGCGCCAGATTCAGAAATAGAGGAGAAAAAATACGGCGACTTAATACAAGAATTAATTAATAAAAAACGCAGAGCATAGAATTGTGTTTGACTCGTTTAAGCACAAATTAGGTTCCCGTCTGTTCTTTCAGACGGTTTTTTATTTCAGGGCTTGACTTATTATTTTAAAAATATAAACTGGAAATACTTAACAAATAGGAGGTGATAAAATGGGAACAATAGAATTTCTTGCATTGACTTGGTTGGCCATAGCGTGCTATAGCTATGTTATAGTAATCTTCATAAGGAAGGTAAAGAGGGAAGAAGGGCTTAGTTTCGATGAGAAACATGACAAGTCCTTTAAAGGATTTTCACAAATGATATTCGTTGCAGTAGTTGGAACAGTTTTCTTGATTCTGTCTATTCTTGGATTGATTCCCGCTTATATTTAGACTCTGATTCAGATGATTCTCTAATATAGTGAAAATCATAACTAAAATATGGAAAAACAAAGCCGAAAGCTATATAGCTAGTAGGCTATTTTTTTTATTTAAACCCAAATCAAAACATGAGAAAGATTTAAATTTCTGTAAAATTTCTTGATTTCTAATAGTTTTTCTTTCAGTGTTGACACATACTCCCAGTTCTTTATTATTATAATAAGCTTTGAACTGGTGAGCAGAGTAGTGTTAGGTTTGAGCGACCGATCCACCTCAAAAATCGCCAAGAAGGCGATTTTTTGTTATAATTAATTAATGAAATCGTATTTTCAAAAAGAAAATGGGAAAATTAATGTCAGCTCTATTTTTGTCCACTAAAAGATAAACTTTATTATCAATGTTAGAAAAAGATTTTGAGAAATTAGTTAAAAAAGCCATTGTGAGATTGCCTCAACATATCCAAAAGAAAATGGATAATGTAGCTATTGTAGTTAAGAAAAGACCTTCTCAATATGAATTGGAAGAAACCGGGACAAAAATAGGAGGGATGCTTTTAGGGCTTTATCAAGGAGTTCCTAAAACAGCTTGGGGCAGGGGTTTTGGTATGATATTGCCAGACAAAATTACTATTTTCCAGGACTCAATTGAGCAAATAACTTCTTCACAGGAAGAAATAAAAGAATTAGTCAAAATTGTTGTTTGGCACGAAATCGCCCATCACTTCGGTTTCAGCGAAAAACAAATTCGCAGTCTTGAAACTAAATGGAAAAAGAGATAATTAAGAATAAAAATCAAATATAAGGGGCTAATTTTTTGGCGATGGTTGCTATCTTGAGCTTTTTATATTAAAATAAAAGAGGAATACTAACCGATAAAGGTCGAGAATATAATTAACTAAAATATTTACCAATTATGGCCAACTTTGTTATAAAAAGAGACGGGACAAAAGAGCCCTTTGATGCAGAAAAGATTAAAAAATCAATTGCAACTGCTGCCCAAATGGCTAATCTCTCAGAAGAAAAAATAAAGGATGTGGTAGACCAGGTTTCAAGTACAGCGATACAATTTGCAGAAGGAAAGGAGGAAGTAGCGACAACAGAACTCAGAGAAAAAATTCTTAGCGAATTAGACACTATTGAACCTTCTGTTTCAGAGGCTTGGAGAAAATACGACCAAGAAAAAGGAAGAGCTTAATAATGTGTCAAAAACAATAATCGCAATCATTATTATAATAATGATTGCGGGGTTTGGTTATTGTATTCAGCCCGCAGAAGTCTCAATATAGAATGAGATTCGCTGCAAGGTTGATTTATAATTAACATTAGGTAAGGTATAATTAAAAAATTATGGAACAGATTCAATTATTTATTATTAATCTTATTAAAACCTACGGAGTAAGTGTTGTTTGGATTTTAGTTTTATTCTTTGGATCTAGAATTGTGTTGAAAAAAATAGTTAAAAAGATGGTTAAATTGGTTGAAGATGAAAATCAGGAAAGTAGATCAGATTCAGAAAAAAGAGCTGAAACATTGGGAGGTATAATTATTACCACTGGCAATGTTGTTATCTATATTGTAGTTTTTTTAATGGTTTTAAAGCTTTTTGGCATGGATATTACTCCGATTTTAGCAGGAGTGGGAATTATTGGATTGGCAGTTGGCTTCGGCGCCCAGTCCTTGGTTAAAGATTTTGTTTCAGGCCTGTTTATTTTAATTGAAAATCAATATGGCATTGGAGATAAAGTAAAGATAGGGAGTTTTGAGGGACGAGTTAAAAAAATTACAATGCGCGCCACTGTTTTACAAAATGATGAAGGCAAGACCTTTTACATATCAAATGGTTTAATTAAAGATGTAGTGAATTTTTCCAAAAAAAAATAATTTGTGATATGAACAAACTTTATATCTTATTAATATTGATAATTTTAATTTCAGGAAGTTATTTTTTATTTACTCCAGACACAGGAAAAGAAGAAGCTGCATCTGACAACGATAATATTAAAACTTTACCCGAAACAAATATGACTGCAACAATGCAAACTAACTTTGGTGAGATTAAATTAGAGCTTTTCTCGTCTGATGCGCCAAAAACAGTTGAGAATTTTGTTAAACTTTCTAAGGATGGTTTTTATAACGGTCTAAAGTTTCATCGTGTAATCAAGGGGTTTATGATCCAAGGCGGTGATCCTTTAAGCAAGGACAATTCTTTTAAAGATAGATGGGGAACTGGCGGGCCGGGATATACTTTTGCAGATGAGATTCATTTAAATAATCATAACATTATTGGAACAATTTCTATGGCTAATGCCGGGCCAGATACTAATGGCAGCCAGTTTTTTATAAATACCGATAATAATAATTTTCTTGATGCCAAACATACTGTTTTTGGCAAGATTATAGAAGGGATTGATATTGTTGGAAAAATTGAAAATGTTGCCACAGATGGTCGAGATTGTCCGATTGATAATGTAATCATTGAGAGTATTAACATAGCAGACAATTAAATTTCTAATTTCGGCGACAAAAAGTGTTTCCTAACTTCTTCTTAGCTGTTTTTTAATTCTTTTGATAGCTTCCCCAATACCAATTATTACTTTTCTTTCTTTTGCTTCAGCAATAAAAATCTTTCCAGAGAAAAACTCTACCAGAAGCGTTATATTAAAAAGAATGGCGCTTCCGGCAGGGTTTTTACTTTTTTTAAAATTTATTTTTATTTGCTGGACAGGAGATATTTTATCTATTTTTTGTCCGAATTGTTCAATTAGGCCGTATATTTTTTCCATTTCATAATCAGCTGTCGTTTTCAAGGGCTTTCTAAAAATAATAGGAATTTCTCTTTTTGGCCTGAATCCTGTCATAGCTTTTAAAATAGTACGAATAGAAATTATTTCATAAGGGAAGTTGTTTTTATCTATAATAACAATGCTGTTTTTTTCTGCCTCAATCATTTTTTTTAAAGCTTTTTCAATACCTAAATGTTTTTTAATTGAAAGAACATTTCTTGTATAGAATTTTGATATAGAAACATCAAACCTATTTACTCTTTCTTGGTCAAGGGAATAATTTATCGGTTTTCCTCTTCTACTGGATGCTCTTTGCTTTTCAGTCGGTTTTATAAACGCGCTTTCAATATCTTTTCTTGTTGCAATACCATCTAATTTATTCTGAGCATTAACTAAGACAACACGGGTAGTTCCTTTTTCACGGAGCAGTTTATAAATATCTCGGACATTTGAATTTATTTTAGCTGTTACGGCTTTTTCTGTTTTTATTCCTTGAGCTATTTGGCTGAAAATATCTGGTCTTTTTGATAATTCATTTATCATATTTTTGGCGCTTACAATTCCCTTAATTTCATTTTTATTATCTGACACCGGAAGGATGTAGATTCTGGCGGCGATCATAAAATCAGCGATTTCATAAAAAGGAGTTGAGTTGTTGATACGAGGCGGAACAATAAGCGCAGATTTGACTTTGGTGGTATAAGGATATCGTTTTTTAAATAAAGCATAATAAGGAGAAACCAAGCCAAGAAATTTATTGTTTTTATCAAAAACAAAAACCGGCTCGTGGCTGCTTTTTATCATAGATAAAGCTGAACCAATGGTTGTTTCTGGAGAGCATCGCGCGATATCTCTAAAAGGAGTGATAAAAGAAGGCATAGTGTTGTCCATATAATTATGATATCATAAAAAAGATTAATAAGAAACTTGTTTTGTGATATGTTTTCTTTGTTTGCCACAATTAAAAATCAGTTTTCAGGTATTGAGCCAGTAGCGAAAAAGCTTTCTTTTTCCCATTTTCTGCTTATGTTCGGCTATAAGCTTTTTTCTCTTTATTTTCCGCTTTTTTTGATTTGGAAAGGGTTATCATTCGCCCAGGTTGGTTATACATATCTTTTTATATACCTTCCGTTGGCTTTTTTTTCTCCGATAAGCGGTTTTCTTTGCTCCAGGTTTAATGAAAAAATTTTAATGATTATTGGAATCTTTGGTTATTTTCTTTATTCCTTAGGAATGATTTTGAATGTTAACTTATTTTTCTTTTATCTTTTTCAGGTTCTTTTAGGTATTTCTGCTTCTTTATTTTTTGTCAGTTCCAGGAGCTTGTTTGTTTCTTTAACTAAAAAAGCCAATGAATCCTTTGCCTGGTTTTATTCAATGCCGGTTTATGCAGAAGTATTGGCACCAGCGATAGGAGCTTTTCTAATCTGGCAATTTGGCTTTATTGGTGTTTTTATTTTCAGCTTCGTTGTTCATTTTTTTAATATTCTTTATTCTTCAAAATCCCTTAGGAAGATAAGAAACTTGGATAGAGTTCAGCCAGAAAACATTGAAAAAATTAAAAATGATTATTCATCAATATTTAAAAAAATTAAAGAAAGAGAGGTAGCGCTTCTTTTAGGATTAGTCTTTCTAACTATTATTTTAACTGGTTTTTACAGGGCATTTTTCGTTCTATATCTAAAGAATCAGCTTTTCTGGTCTCAAAATAAAATTTTGCTGTTTATTTCTTTAGTATCAATTGGATTCGTGGTTATATCCTGGAAATTGATTAAAATTATCGGAGCCCAAAAAAGCAGAACTAATGTGCTTCAGGGAAGTATTATAAAATCATTAGTAACTATTATTTTAGGACTTGGTTTTAAATTCTTAACCTTTAATTCACTTTTTATTGTTAAAATCATTGAAAGAATGAGTTATTTAATGATAAATTCCGGCCGGAGCGGTTATTTTGCCAGGAAATTTAAAAAATTCCCTGAAGAAATTGGAGCCATTGATACGCTTTTCATTCCTTTAGGAGTAGCTATTGGTTCTTTGTGCGGCGGTTTTTTGCTGAATTTCTTTTCTTTCGCAATTATTTTCCAATGGTTTGGAATTTTTCTTTTAATTTGTACTATTCTTATCTGGTTTTTAACAAGAAGAGAATAAAAATATGAAAATTATTTCTTGGAATGTCAATGGAATAAGAGCGGTTTTTAAAAGAAATTTTTTAAAATGGCTTAGAGAGTCCGAAGCAGATATTGTTTGTCTTCAGGAAACAAAGGCCTGGCCAGAGCAGTTAGAGCCAGAATTAGTAAATCCCAAAGGATACTTTTCTTTTTTTAATTCTGCTCAAAAAAAGGGATACGCTGGATTAGCTGTTTATGCTAAAAGAAAACCATTAAAAATAGAAACTAAGGCAGGAATAAAGAGATTTGATGAAGAGGGAAGAATATTAAAAATTCAATATCCTGATTTTCTTTTAATTAATCTTTATTTGCCCCACGGCGGCAGGCAAAAAGAAAATATGGGTTATAAGCTGAAGAGCTATGATTATCTTTTGAAATATTTGAAAAAGATAAAAAATGAGAAGGTAATATTAATCGGAGATTTTAATGTCGCCCATCAGGAGATTGATTTAGCCAGGCCGAAAGATAATAAAAATAATACGATGTTCACTTTAGAAGAAAGAAAAAGAATTGATAAAATAATTGAGTTCGGCTTTAGCGACACTTTTAGAAAATTTCATAAAGAGCCGGGAAATTATACTTGGTGGCCCTATTATAGAAATGCCAGGCAGAGAAATCTTGGCTGGCGAATAGATTATATTTTTACCAGCAAGGCATTAACTCCAAAAGTAAAGAAAGCATTTATTCTTAAAAATGTTAAAGGTTCAGACCATTGTCCAATAGGAATAGAAATTAAAAAATAATAGAAGATTTTGAGAAAATCGGAAGTAAAAATTTAAAAGTTTACACTTGCCCGAGGCGGGTTTATCCTGAGCCAGCCGAAGGATTGCGCCTCGGGCTTTTGTTGTGGTAATATAAAATATATGCTCAAAGAAAGATTTAAAATAACACCATCTGTATATTTGGTTTTGATAAAAGACGATAAAATTCTCCTTTCACGGAGATATAATACAGGATATTTTGATAATCACTATAGCTTTCCTGCCGGTCATCTTGATGGTGAAGAAACGCTTAAACAAGCTATGATTAGAGAAGCGAGAGAGGAAATAGGAATAGTTTTAAACCCAAAAGATTTGGAGTTAATTCATACAATGAATAGAAGAATACCAGATAATGAGAGAGTAGATTTTTTTTTACCGCAAAAAAATGGCAGGGTAAAGCAAAGATTATGGAACCTGAAAAATGCGATGATTTAAATTGGTTTGGATTTAATAATCTACCAGAAAATATAATTCCGTATATAAAACAAGAAATTAAATTTTCTTTGAAGAATATAATTTATAGTGAACGTGAGGGGAAAGAGAGCTGAGTAAATTTTTTTAGCCGTCGTCTCGCAAAATAGGCGGTTTTTTGGTAAAATAAAGATATGAACAATGCAAATAAAAAACCAGGCGTCGGAGTTGGAATAATGATTTTAAATAACAACAAAGTTTTGCTCGGAAAAAGGCATGTTG
>JBARPC010000032.1:0-2234 GCA_049642725.1 Minisyncoccales bacterium
CAAAAATCAAATTATGGACCTAGCGAGAATCGAACTCACATCTCCGCAATGCGAATGCGGTGTATTACCACTATACTATAGGCCCGGATTGTCGGGATGCCGAGATTCGAACTCGGGCTAAATTCTCCCGAAGAACTCGTGCTACCATTACACTACACCCCGTATTAAAAACTATGTTACCCAGTATTTCTGCTTTGTCATTTTATCTCTTTTTATTACAATCTTCATTCTTTCTTTGCGCGCTTTTTCAGCTAATTTTTTTAATTCCTGAACAGAAACCTTACTTAGCTTCTCTGTTTCTTTTTCTAAAAACTCTTTTTTATTTTTTCCTGGCTCAATCAAAACATAACCAAGTAAAATATCTAAAACCTGTCCTATCTTTGGGCAGGGTTTAACTTCTAAAATTCTCATTATATCTTCTCCGTTTATTTTAAGCATTGTTACTGAAATCGGATCTTGAGAAACTTTTTCAATAATATACTTTAAATGCCTTAATTTATACGGCTCTGCCTTTGGAACACCGGACCCAATTCTATCAGCCATTCTTACTTGTAAAAGTTCATCCATACTTTCCGGTCCTGCTTGACGCACTAAACGCCTAACTGACGATTCGCCAACCTCATCAACATTATAATAAAACAAATGATAACGAACCAATCTTACAATTTTCTCAATGTCTTTTTTAGAGAATTTTAAGCGATTTAAAATCTGTTCACTCATTTTAGCGCCAACTATTTCATGATTGTAAAAACAGGCATTTGCTCCTTCGCCTCTTTTGGTTCTTGGTTTTCCAATGTCATGCAAAAGAGCTGCAAAACGAACATATTGATTAAAACCTTTTTCGCAGGCGTACCTTAAAGCGCGCAAAGAATGTTCATAAACCTCATAAATATGATGCTTGTTCTGTGAAACGCCATAACCCTCTTCTAATTCTGGAATAATATATTTCAAGAGTCCCAGTTTTCGCAATATTTCTATTCCCTCTGCTCCTCTTTCTGATATTATAATTTTAACTAATTCATCTCTGATTCTTTCCTTGGAAATCATTTCAAGTAAATGAGCGTTTTTTTTGATTACTTTTTCAGTTCTTTCTTCAATTTTCCATCCCTGACCTAAAACAGCGGCTAATCTTACTGCTCTCATCAAGCGCAAAGCATCCTCTGAAAATCTTTCATCTGGCTTACCCACTGCCCGAATGATTTTGTTTTTTAAATCGCTCTGCCCGTTGAATAAATCTATAACTCCGAGGTCAGACCTCCCATGGGAGGTCTGACCTCCTATAGCCATCGCGTTTACTGTAAAATCCCTTCTTTTTAAATCCTGTTCCAAGGTTTTTGCCCATTGTATCTGGTCCGGGTGTCTTTTGTCAGTGTATTTTGATTCAATTCTATAAGGAGTAATTTCAACTTCTTTTAACCGAGAATTTTTACTTTTTGTCACAATAACAACTGTGCCAAATTTGTTGTCTTTAAATGTTTTCGGAAAAATTTTTTCAATCTGTTCTGGATTAGCATTAGTGGTTATGTCCCAATCCAATGGTTCTTTCTCACGCCCGCCTTCGCCAAGGCTTTGGCGGGCACGCAATAAATCACGCACGCATCCGCCGACCAAATACGCTTCAAAACCGCTTTTTTGTAATCTTCCAATTATAGATTGTATTTCTTTTGGAATAACCATGAAAAATTAAAAATTCTTATTTGTATTCTATCTCAAATCCTTGTTTTTTTCAATCCATCTGTTAAAATAATAACATAGTAAAAATTTAAAGCCCCTGTGGCTTAATGGATAAAGTATTGGTCTTCGGAACCAAGGATGGGGGTTCGAATCCCTCCAGGGGCATATGTACTATCTATATATTTTGCAAAGTAAAAAAGATCTGCGAAGCTACACTGGATACACTAAAAATTTAAAACAAAGATTGGAAAAGCACAATAATGGTAAAGTCATAGCTACCAGACATAGAAAACCATTAAAAATAATCTATCTTGAAAAATGTATAAACAAAGAAGAGGCGAAAAAGAGAGAAAAATATTGGAAAAGCGGAGCAGGCAGAAAAAACTTACAAAGAATTTACAGGGGGGTTCCCGCCTCGTTTTTCAAAACGAGGCGAGGCTCGCTCCAATTAAATTGGAGCGGCGAATCCCTCCAGGGGCGCATATGAAAAAAATCATCTCAATAATTTGCTTATCTTTTTTATTATTTTCTTTATTGCCTGTTCAAGCAAATGCTGTTTT
>JBARPC010000033.1:0-13849 GCA_049642725.1 Minisyncoccales bacterium
TATATATTATACCAAAAAATTGACTAAAGCCCAAAATTTTATTAAAATAAAGATATCGGGGTGTAGTGTAACGGTAGCACGAGTCCTTTGGGAGGATTTAGTTCGAGTTCAAATCTCGGCACCCCGAATGCGGGTGTAGCTTAGTGGTAAAGCTTTTGGTTTCCAACCAAATGATGAGGGTTCAATTCCCTTCACCCGCTCATAAAAGCAAAAAATCCGCAGTAGCGGATTTTTTGTAATTTGTGTGAGTAATTTGTAATTAGGGATAAATTTTTCTGTTTTGTGTTCCTGCTATCGCAGGAATTGCGAAAACGCTATCGCAGGCGGGCTTTGCCCGATTTTTTTTCGGGGACTTGAAAAGAATGTAAAGGAATTGCGTTTGATCCACTCAACCCGTTCGTGTGCAACAGATAGGAATTCTTTGAATTAGTATAACCTATTTTGGGATATACCACAATAGGATATATACTAAAAATAGTATGAGCAAGTCAATTTATTCAAAAGAGTATAAAAATGTAATTGAAAAACTTAAAAAAGCTAGGTTTGAAGTTAGGCTAAAACAAGAAGAAGTTGCAGAAAAACTTAAAAAACCTCAATCGTATATTTCAAAAATTGAAAGAGGTGAACGTAGAATAGATGTAACCGAATTAAAAAAATTGGCAAAAATCTATAAAAAAGATATAAATTTTTTTATTTAGTATGTATTTAGAAAAATTTGATAAATTTTTAAAAACAGTGAATTTGAAAGACTATAGAAAAAAATATAGTCATATTAAAATTGTTGAAATGGATTTAAGTAAGGATATTCAGGCAATTGAACTTTTATATAAAGTATATTGGGATGAGAAAAAATTTATGTCTTTTGATGATTTTTATAAAAGATATTTAAGAGAGAAAAAGAGGGCAGTTGAAAAATTCAAAATAAAAACAACTATGTGCGACGATTGTTTTGATCGTGGGTTGAAGGCAAGAATTTATAGAACTTGGGCAGGTTTAATAACTCAAATACATGCCGGATATGTTGCTGAATTTGTTTTTGGTGAAGGATCGGTTTTAATGTCAGAAGAACTAGATCATCAGGGTGCTGATATAAGAGTAGAATATAAAGGGTGCTTTTTGAATTATCAGGTTAAGAAAACGAGCTATAGTGGAGTAATGAGCAGAAAACCTTTGCCAAGAAAAAACAAGTTAAAAGGAGAACCTATTGATATTAAATACGAAGTGCCAACCTGTTTATCAGATCCAAAAACAAAGAAAGGAGAATTTAGAAAACCTTATTTAAGATTTTTAGAAGACAAGAGAACAAAAGCCTTTGAAAATGGTTTTGTGGTTTTTGCTCCTTATGCTTTTGAAGAAAAGAAAAAAGAAATAGACAATTCTCTAAAATAATTTAGGAATACACTTTGTGTTTTCTAAATATTTTTCAGCAAGTTTTATATAGTCAGAATTTATTTCAAATCCAATATAAGATTGCCCTAATTCTTTTGCGGCTACGCATTCGGAGCCTGTGCCAACAAAAGGAACCAAAACAACTCCGTCTTTTTTTGGCATAGCAGATGTTACTAATTTTCGCGACAACTCAAGAGGTTTTTGTGTAGGGTGTTTGATTATTTCGTGATCGGCATGTTTTTTAAGCTCCCTTGGCTCAAATACTTGTCCTTTGCAAGTCTTGCATATAAACCACCTTTCATTCATTCCCGCGCCACCAGCCAAGGCTGGTATTTTTATTACATCGCGGGGCAAGGCTCCGCCTTTGTGAGCTTTGTAAACAGTTTCTTTTCCATTACTACTAAATCGTCCAGCGGTTCCTTTCCTTACTTTGCCAGCGGCCCCGTTCAAAAATCCTTCAGTATATGGCTCTCTTATATCATCTCTATTAAAAATCGGCTTGTCTTTCCAAGCGCAGATTATTGCTTCGTGGCTTCTTTGCCAAAAATTTAATGAAGCGACATTTTTATTTGTGTAATGCCAAATAAGCCACCTTTTGTTTATCGGAATTTCAATGGACAAATAGGCCAAAATTTCGCTAAATCCGTAAATAAACATCGTTCCCATTGGTTTCATTATTCGAATGGCTTCATTTATCCAGTTTTTACTCCATTCTACATATTCGTTTAATTCTCTTTTGTCTAAATTATTCCCAAAATCTTTTCCGATATTGTATGGCGGATCAATAATTATTACATCGCAACTATTATCAGGTAATTTTCTTAATTCTTTAACAGCATCGCCCAGAATAATTTTATTAAGAGGAAGTTTCGCATTTTTTTTAATTTCTTCAGCGGTTGAAATTTTTTCCGCCTGTAATTCCTTTTCATTTTTTATTACATCAATAACGATACCCTGAATAGTTATTTCTTTGTCCTTTTTTATAATAATCGGCTCAATAGTTTTATTTGCTGGTTGCAATCTTATAAATCCTCGTTCTTTATAGAATTTTTTAAGCGTTGCTTCGTAATTATCAATTAAAACGACAACCTTTTGTCCATTTTCTGCAATAGATTGCTGCTTGACCAAAACAATATCGCCATCATTTATATTTTCATCTATCATACTATTTCCAATTACTCGCAAAGCATAAAATTCTCCATAGCGAGAAAGTCTGTTTTGCGGTACAGCGATTGTTTCTTTGTTTTGTGTTGCCTCTATTGGTTGTCCAGCGGCAATGAGACCCAAAAGAGGGATATTTATCATTGTTTCTTTTTTAACTATTTCAATTGAGCGAGGTTTATTATGCTTTCTTTTTAAATATCCAAGAGACTCAAGTTTGCTAATATGAAAATAAGCAGTTGAAACAGAGGCAAGTTTAAATTTTTTGCATATTTCTTCTAAAGAGGGGGAATATCCTTTTTTCTTATGATAGGAGAATATAAAGTCTAAAACTTGTTTTTGTTTTTTAGTTATCATATTCCTTAATTTTATTTTTTATTAACTCTATACTTATAGTATAATAGAAAGAAAATAGAAAATCAAATGCCAGTTATTCACAGTTAACTAAAAATGATGGAATTCAGTAATTATATTATTTAATAACTAAATATAGAAAATGATTAAAAATTACTTAAAAGATACAAATTATCGCCTAAAAAACAAGGTATTTTCTAATTATAGTTTTTACACAAGCAATCTCTTTTACTGAAAAAGTAATATAAACTACTTGACAAGTTAAATTCGTTTTGCTATATATAATATAATCAGGGTTAAATCTCCTTGATACAAAAAGTCGCATATTATATTATTTAATTATTAAAAGTTAAACGATCATAAATCTATGAATAAAATCCAAAAAATAGCCAAACAAATAAAGCTTTTGTTAGATGAGCTTGTTGTTTTAGCTGACGAAAAACCAAACTCAAAATCTAACACCAAAAATAAAGTTGCAAGTACTACGCGAAAAGGGGCGGCTGGTGCACTTGTGATATTAACTGACGAAGGATTTTTTGATTCTCCAAAAGAGATTTCAGTAATAATGGAAAAGTTAAAGGAAATTGGCAGACATTATCCGCAAGCGACCGTTGCAATGAATTTATTGAATCTTACAAAACGAAGGACATTTAACCGTTTGAAGTACAAAGGATCAAAAAATTGGCTTTATGTATTAAGAAAATAATTTAATCAATAATATGACTAACGAAAATCTAACAGAAATCATAAAGAGGATAGAAAAATTAGAAGAAGCCGTATTTGGTGGCGGAAAAAACAAAAAGAAACTTTCTAAAGTTTCAGCACGCAATATTGACTTCTCTATTAACGAGAGGGTATTTGTTAAAAGATATATCTTAGGTAAAAGCGGACCTAAAAAATTTACTCTTTTGCTTGCTTATTCCGTGAAGGGGGAGATTGATAAAAGTTTTAAATTAAGTGAGATTAAAAAACGCTGGGAGAAAAAATTAGCAGCAAAGAATATGCTCGGTAAATTCAATATGTTTTATCCAAATGACGCAAAAACTCATGGCTGGATTGATTCCAAAGAATACGGGAAATACAATCTAACAAATGAATGGGAAAATGTTTTATGAAATCAGAAAACCAGATAGAAAATCTGCTAAAACAAAAATTTGAGGCGAAAAGAGTTTCGTCTGTTGTCCAATATTTTATATCCAGCACCCAGAAATTTGAGCAGGGCGACTGGGAAACTTCTTTATCAAAGGCAGGTAAATTTATTGAGGCGGTTATCAAAATGTTGTGGGTTTATGCCGGCAAGTCGCTTCCAGTAAAACAAAAAGATTTTAAGGCAGGAGTTTTCGCTCAAAAAATTATAGACCAAGTCAATACTACTGAAATTTCAGAAGAGGGCGTCCGGCTTGAAATTCCACGAGCAAGTATTTTTGTTTATGATATTACATCAAATCGTGGTGGTAGACACGATTCTGATGAAATTACTCCAAACGAAATGGACGCCTCAACGATTTTACCGATATGTTCTTGGATTTTGGCTGAGATTGTAAGGTTTGCAACAAAAAAATCTATTGATATTGAGGAAGCTAAAAAAATCATTGGTTCCTTAATTGAACGCAAATATGCTATTTTTGAAGAAATTGATGATCGTGTATATATTGATCATAAAAAATTCAAAGGCGCTAATGAATGTGGTTTACTTATTTTATATAAAGTTTATCCGAACAGAATTGCCAAAAATAAATTCACGGATTGTTTGAAACGACATAATTTTAAACAATCTGCAATTAAACTTGAAAGGTTGTCAAACTATATTGATGTTGATGTATATGGTAATATATTATTGCGTGCGACAGGAAGACAGAAAGCAGAAGAGATTTTAAATAAGAGAAAAATCCGCTAAAAAAAATCGGGCAAAGCCCGAAAGCGGGCGGGCAAAAAGAAAAAGGGGTGTGGGGGAAATGAATTTTTGTCCGCCTGCGTCAGCGTTTCCGCAATCTCGCTGAAAGCGGGACGCAAAACAGAAAAATTTTCGTTTCCTTAATTGAAAAAAATTTGCGAGGGGGCGATTAAAAAAATGTTTAGAAAATTTTTCTGTTTTGCTTCCGCCGTAACGGAGCGGAGGCGATTGCGGAAACGCTTGCCCGAGCGGAGCGAGGGCTGAATAAATCAAATTTCCGCGTCCGGATTTTGCTCAAAATGAGTTCTAACTTTTTTCAATAACCCGCTCAAAGAAAAGAGCCGTGCCAAATAGCACGGCTCTTTTTGTTAACAAATTATTTCACTGCATCTTTCAAAATTTTTCCTGATTTAAATTTAGGAACCTTAGTTGCCGGGATTTTAATCTTTTCTTTGGTTTGAGGATTAATACCCATCCTTTCCTTTCTCTTGCTCACTACAAACTTACCAAAACCAGTTAAAATAACCTCTTCTCCTTTGGATAAGACCTTGGTAATTTCTTCCAAGATTACTGTTAAACTTTCTTCAGCATCTCCTTTTGAAATGCCTACTTTTTTATTTATGATTTGTATTAAATCTTTCTTATCCATATTTAGAAATTAGAAATTAGAAATTTTATTTAGCGTATTCCACTACTCTTTTTTCTCTAATCAAAGTTACCTTTATTTCGCCCGGGTATCTCAATTCTTCTTGAATCCTTTTAGCAATCTCCCGCGCCAGTTTATCTGCGGTTAAATCATCAACTTCTTCCGGTCTGACAAAAACCCTAATTTCCCTGCCTGCCTGCAATGCCCAGGCCTTTTCAACCCCGGGAAAAGCATTAGCAATATCCTCAAGTTCGCCCAACCGTTTAAGATAATTCTCAACTGTATCTTTTCTGGCCCCTGGCCTGGCTCCGGAAATAGCGTCAGCTGTCTGGACTAAAACTGCTTCTATGCTTGTTACGGCATATTCTCCATGATGGGATTTCATAGCGTCAATAACTTCTTTTTCTACGCCAAATTTTTCTAAAATCTTTATACCTATTTCAGTATGTGAACCTTCAACTTTCCAGTCAAGCGCCTTGCCAATATCATGCAAAAGGCCCGCTTCCCGAGCTACTTTAGCGTTAGCTCCAATCTCCGAGGCTAAAGTGCCCGCTAAATGAGAAACTTCTATGGAATGAAGCAAAACATTTTGGCCGTAGCTTGTGCGAAAACGAAGCCGGCCTAAAAGCTGAATAATTTTCGGGTTCAAGCCAACAATTCCTGTTTCATATACTGCCTGTTCGCCTGCTTCTTTTGTTTGGGAAACAATTTCTTCTTCTGCCTTTGATACTGTTTCTTCAATTTTCACTGGCTGAATCCTGCCGTCTTGTATCAACCTATCTAAAGCAATTTTAGCAATCTGTCTGCGAATAGGGTCAAAGCCGGAAATAACCACTACTCCAGGCGTTTCGTCAACAACTATCTCTACTCCGGTTAAAGATTCTAAAGTTCTGATATTTCTTCCTTCTTTCCCGATAATTCTTCCTTTTATTTCGTCATTAGGCAGAGAAACATTAGTTGTAGTAATTTCCTGCGCTTGAGAAATAGAGCATTTTTGAATCGCTGAAGCTAAAATTTCTTTTGCTCTTTTTTCAAATTTCTCCATTCCATCCTTTTCTAGATTCCTCATTTTTTCTAAAATCTCTAACTCGTTTTCTTCCTCCACATGCTTTAATAATTCCTTTCCTGCTTCTTTTTGAGACAGTTTAGAAATTTTTTCCAGTTTCTCCACAATCTCTTTTTTATAATTCTCTAAACTCTCCTTTATCTGTTTCAATTTTTCTACTTTTTCATGAAATTCCTTTTCCTTATCTTCAAAATCAGAAATTTTCCTGTCTAAAATATTTTCTCTTCTCAATAAAACCTGTTCTGTTTTTAAAATATTTCTTCTTCTTTCATCTTCTTCTCTTTTTACTGATTCTAATGTAGCAGAAGACCTTTCCTTTGCATTAGATATTAATTCTTCTGCTTCCTTTTTGGCTTGGGTTATCTTTTTTTGGATTTTTTCCTCCAAGCTGCCAATTTGTTTTTTGGCAATTGACTGACGGGCATAGTAACCCAAAACCGAGCCTGCTGCCAAGCAAACTATGCCCACGAAAAGTGAGATTAATAAACTCATAATTTAAAATGGAAAGCTGGTAATTCAACATAATTTAACCACCAAACTCCATGTTTATTCTTAAGTTTAGCTTAAAGTTAGCTCTAAAAGTATTATAGCAAAAATTAATTTATTGTCAAAAAAAACAAATATAAAAGGTTTACTTCATATTATGATATCTTTTGACTGCTAATAACCTGGTCAATAATACCATACTCCTTTGCATCCTGGGCTGACAAATAAAAATCTCTGTCAGTATCCTTTTCAATTCTGCTCAATGGCTGGCTTGTGTGTTTAGCTAAAATTTTATTTAGCTTTTCTTTTATTTTAATAATCTGTCTTGCAGTAATTTCAATTTCTACTGCTGCTCCGCTTATGCCGCCGCCAGCAACCTGATGAAGTAAAATTTCAGAATTAGGCAGGGCAAATCTTTTTCCTTTGGCACCGGCAGCCAAAAGAGTGGCGCCCATTGAAGCAGCTATACCAATACAAACTGTAGAAATAGGTGATCTGACATACTGCATTGTATCATAAATTGCCAAGCCAGAAGTTACTACTCCGCCTGGAGTATTAATATAAAGCTGGATATCTTTTTTCGGCTCCTGTGAGGCCAAAAAAAGCATTTGAGCAATAACTGAATTAGCCACTGAATCAGTAATCGGCCCGGCTAAAAAAATAATTCTCTCTTTCAATAATCTGGAATAAATATCAAAAGCTCGCTCTCCATATTTAGTTTTTTCAATA
Organism: Minisyncoccales bacterium; assembly: GCA_049642725.1. Classification (GTDB taxonomy): domain Bacteria; phylum Patescibacteriota; class Minisyncoccia; order Minisyncoccales; family JAGMDC01; genus JAGLYZ01. The sequence continues at coordinate 7,726 of JBARPC010000033.1, forward strand.
ACAGTTGGAATAAGGTTCATAGTATTAAAATTTTTAATTTTTAGATTTATTATCTACTTTTGATTTTTGGCTTTTGGCTTCTTGTTTTGGTTCTTTCTCTGTCTCCTTATCTTCAGTTTTTGCTTTCTTGTCTTCCGGACTTCTGACATCTATTTTCCAGCCGGTTAACTTGGCAGCTAATCGAACATTCTGGCCACTTTTGCCAATAGCTAAAGAAAGCTGGTCTTCTGGCACTAAAGCCACTGCTTTATTTTTCGGCATAATCTTAACCTCTAAAACCTTGGCTGGCGATAAAGAATTGGCAATATATTTTTCCGGCTCATCAGAATATTCAATAATGTCAACTTTCTCTCCGCCTAATTCATTAATCACTGCCGCTACCCTTGTCCCTCTTTGACCGACCATAGCGCCAATAGGATCCATGCCTTCTGTATCAGAACTAACAGCAATTTTTGAACGGGAGCCAGCTTCTCTTGCAATGGACTCTATTAAAACTTGGCCGGCTGAAATCTCTGGTACTTCCAACTCAAAAAGTTTTGAAACCATCTTAGGATAAGCCCGGGATAAAATAATCTGCGGCCCCTTAGAAGTAATTTCCACACTTAAAACATAAAGTCTAAATCTCTGGTTAAGACGGTAAAATTCCCCTAAAATCTGCTCCTCTCTCGGTAGAATACCGACTGTTTTTCCAATGTCAAAGAAAACTGCCCCTTGCTCAATTCTCTGGACTAAGCCAGAGATTATTTCTCCTATTTTTGATTCAAATTCCTGAAGAATTGACTCTCTTTCCACTTCTTTAATCTTTTGTAAAATTACCTGCTTGGCTGTTTGCGCCGCAATTCTACCATAATCATCTTGTTCTTCTAAAGGTAACTCTAATTCATCGCCAACTTTTATTTTCGGTTCTATTTTTTTTGCTTCTTCAAATATAATATGCTTTTCAGGATTAAAGCGAATTTTTTCCTCCTTGTCCGCCGGAGCTGTCTCCTTTGCCGAAGTAGCTTCTTTTAATTTCTCTAACTCCTCCTCAGAATAAATCATATCTTTTGAAACAACCATCCTTATCTGCCAAAATTTTACTTTCCCTATTTTTGGAGATAATTTGGCTTTAATAATCTGCCCCTTCTTGCCATAATCCTTTTTATAGGCAGCAGCTAATGCCTGCTCAATAACCCCAATTACTTTTTCTTGAGGGATGCCTTTTTCTTCAGAAATCTGTGTTATAGCTGATATAAATGATTTAATTTCAAACACGAAAAATTTTTAGAAAAGTCCGTTGATTGGAACGGACTATCTTTATAGTAGCAAACCTAATGACTTTGTCAATATTTGCCCGCCTGCTCTTCCCGCCGAAGCCCAGATGGCAGGCGAGGGTGGGCAAAAATTCATTTTCCCCACACCCCTTTTTCTTTTTGCCTACTAAGCTTATTCACTCTCTGATTTAGAGTTTTATTGCTTCTGATTTTTCTCTATAACGTCTTGCGGATATGAGAAGCCCTGAGCGAAGCGAGGATTTGGGCGGAAGCCGAAGGCTGTAGCCTCATATCCGCTGTTATACGCTCCCGATAGGGACGAGCGACCAAAGGGAGCGAAGAGTTTGCCAAAGGGGTCGCCGAAATTTGAAATTTTATTTAGCACCCTCAATAAGTGTACAGGTATTATTTATACACTTACATTTTATCTCTCCATCGCATTTATGAATTCCATTTTCAGCAGCGTATAGGTAATTTAAACAATAATATTCATCTGTTTCACACACACATCCTCTTTTAGGTGGAATGTCACACCCACATCCAAACCAACACTTGCAGTTGTCGTCACCATAGCAATTCTTCTCATTTTCAAGAAGGAATTTCCATTCTGCTCCTGTAACAAGTATTTTAGCACCTTTATCCAAAATTGTTATACCGATACATACCTTCTCTTTATTAAATTCTACAACATAGTAAGAAGCTGATGGATGTTCCATTACTGGAAGACAACGAGCCGGACAAATCCCTGCTAAACCACTGCATGAGAGAAAATGACATGAAATATCTGCATCAGGGTATAAAGTTAAAAATCTTTTAACAGCATCTTGACCCTTTGCCATAGAAATTGCTCGCTCCTCACTTCCAACTATTGGAATTACTGGTTTAGGTGGATTAAAGAAATTGATTACTATAGCGACTAAAATAATGCAAATTATCAGTCCAACAATAATTAATGGTTTTTTCATGCTCATAATTTTAATATTGATTTTAATTTAATAAATGTTTCTAAAGATGACCCCGTAGGCAGATTGCGTATAACGAATGAGGATAAAAGAAGTTGCGACTATAGGGAGTAATTTGGGAAAATCACGAGCCGAGTGGTTTTCCTTTTATCCGCTGTTAGGCGAAGTAAATTTTTGGCTTCTGACTATTTGTGCTCCCACTTGTCTTCCCAGTATTGAGGATAATATGGCTCGGTTCTTTCTTCATCTTTAATCAAGGTCCACCCGTCATTTTCTCTCCCGTAAATTTTTAATCGAAGCGAGCCATCCTCATTGCAATCCTGGGTCACTTTTTTAATAGGAACTATCTCACGTCCAACCCATATATAATCTACAGCCACATATTCCTTGCCAGCACAACCACCTCTACCATAGCTATGTAAAATCTTTGAAGAAGTATCAAAGCTTGGACGTGACAAATTCTCAAATTCTGGAATATAATCAAGATTACCGGTTTCAGGATTATAAAGCCAAAGACAAAACCAAACATTTCCCGTTACTCCCCACTGGACAGGCACTAAAAAGTCAGGGTAATCATCACCATTATAATCAGAAAATTCTGCCATATCCTCAAGCTCTCCATAAACACCGTAAACACCAGTCCTTACTAATTCTATCCATTCCCTATCTTGTTTTTTGAAAACACAAACATTACTGTGTACCTCATCGGACATCAATGTAGAAAATATTAGTACGGAATGTATTTTTGCTGGGTCAAATAAATTACCAAATTTAAAAAAAACTCGCTCATCTTTATATTCGAATTCATCTTTATCGATATTCTCATTCATTATATCAAGCATTGATGAATATACATCATCAGGGGCCTTATAGATATCTTTATCTTTGAGAATTAATTCTTTTTCTAACTCTTTTTCTTCAGATATGACAATATCATCTTTTTTCAATTCAATATTTGGTTTATTGTAAGTTTGAAAAATAAAAATTGCTGTAACTAAAACCGAAATAATTAGTAGCCCCGATACGAATAATTTGTTTTTAATATTAATTTTCATGAATCCTCAAATTAAAGCCAAAGATTTATTTCGTCTAACTCGTTTCTATACGAATTAAATACAATATATCAACCAAATATTGTATATTATACGAACTTGATGTATAATTAAAACCACTAATAGTCATTTACTAATTTTAGTTTACCAATTCTTATAAAATTATGCAACAAAAATATTTGGAACAAACAAGCCAAGAATTAAGATTGAGAAATTATAGTTTCAAAACTATAAAGGCCTACCTCGGTTGTTTAAGGGAATATTTTGATTTTAAAAAATTTAATTTAGAAAAAATAGACGAGGAAAATATAAAACAGTTTTTATTAAATAAACAAGACAAAAATTATTCTTCACAAACGATAAATCTTTACTTAAATGCGATAAAATTTTTCTACCGCGAAGTATTGAAAATTCCTCAAAAGATAAATTTAAAGATACAAAAGCGAAGTAAAAAACTACCGATTGTTCTATCAAGAGAAGAAATTAAAAACATCATTGAGTCAATCAAAAATCCAAAGCATAAATTAATAATCTCTTTAGCTTATGGTGCTGGCTTGAGAATCAGCGAAGTTATTAGTCTAAAAGCGAAAGATGTCAATTTAGAAGAATTAACTATTCACCTTAAAAACGCTAAGGGTAAAAAGGACAGAATTACTATTTTCCCGGAAAAAATTAAAACCGATATCCAAAACTTAATCGCTGGCAAAAATCCAAACAATTATCTTTTTGAAAGCGAACGAGGTGGAAAATTAACCGAACGGACAGCTCAAAAAGTTTTTGAAAACGCACTCCGAGGAGTCGGTATCAAAAAAGACGCTACTTTTCATTCATTAAGACACAGCTTTGCGACGCATTTATTAGAAAATGGCGTTGATGTCAGATATGTGCAGGAACTTTTGGGGCATCAGAATATCAGAACAACCCAAATTTATACTCAGGTAACAAATCCAAAACTCAAAAACATTAAAAGTCCATTATGATTAAAACGAGAAAAATCAGAAGCAATAAAACTCTAAATCAGAAAGTGAATAAGCAGGCGAGCAAAAAGAAAGGGGGTCTGGGGGAAATGAATTTTTGCCCGCCCGCTGTCCGCGCCGAAGGCGCGGTTGGGGTGGGAAAGCGTTTCCGCAATTCTGCGTCAGCAGAGTATCAAAACAGAAAAATTTTCTGTTTCTTTTATTAAAAAATTTTGGTGAGAGGGGTTATCAAAAAATGTTTAGAAAATTTTTCTGTTTTACTCGCCGCAGCGAAGCGGCAGGGGCGGCGAAGCCGCCAGTGTTTGCGGAATATCGTCTATGGTGGACCCAGTGGGAGTCGAACCCACGACACCGCAATGCCATTGCGATATTTTACCACTAAACTATGGGCCCTTATTTACTTACTTCTATCTAAAATCTTTTTGCTTTTCTTTTCAACATCTTTGCGGAGCGCTGATAAAATTTTCTTTCCCAGAATTATGTGCTGTTCAATAATTTTTCTCCAGATACGATTAAGATAAATAATATTAAAAAGAACCACTGAAATAATAATCATTGCATCAAGACTGTGTCTAACCCAGTAATTGTCATCAAGATGAAGCCACATTCCGAATTCGTCAAAAGCTAAAGCCAAACCAATGCCATAAATCTTAGACATATTTAAGCGATGCTGCTCTTTTTCGCTTATCAAAAGCAAATATCCGACAACAGCTAAAATAAAAATGCCAATATTAAAATGATGAATTTCTATGCCTTTTATTGTTAAAGACAGCTCTGGAATATAACCATATGTCCAGGCATAAACCAATGTCCTGACAATGACAAAAGTGGCAAAAAAATAAACTAAAACAACAAAAGGCACCTTCCTATTATGTTTTCCAAAAAGATTATAATAAAGTTTATTCATACTACTTTGCTAACCTTAGCTCCGCCCTTTCTGTGCTCAAATTAAACCTTTTCAAACTTTCAATATCATTTTACCAAATTTAATTCATCAAAGCAAAAAAATTTGGGCTGAACCCCTCTGCGAGCGGCTTCAGCGGCCCACAGGGAAATACTAATTCACTTAAACTAAATTTTATTTGAATTTTGTTTGACAAAAAGCATTAAAGAAATTATTCTAAAAATAGAAAAAGAGATATGACCAAAAAAGAGAAAATCAAAAATTTCTTAAAACCCACAAGGGCAAAAATAGTTCTTACGGTTTTGATTTTTATTGGAACGATTTACTTTGTTAATAAATTTTCCATTTCTAGCAAATTTATTTTATATTTTTTGTTTCCCGAAGTTTTTTTTAATTTCTTTTATGATTATTTAGAAATAGGATTAGATATCCCCTCAGAAATGGATTTATGGTTATATTTAGTACCACTATCTATATTAGTGAGAATAGCCTATTATTATTTGCTTTTGTGCGGAGTATTCTTTGTCTATAAAAAAATAAAAAGGAGAAAAAATGAAATCTCCTCTTAGAATAAGCCACCCGCAGAGGGGTTCAACCCAAATCGTTCCAAACAATACGGATGGGAGAAATAACGAGTTTCAAACTTTCAATATCATCTTACCAAATCTCATACATAAATCAAGGAAAAAGAACCTGAACCGAGCCTAAAATTTGCCCTGATTTATTGTATCCTCGGGGCTCGGACGCTCTCTCCGTTGTTCTCCGTTCGCGTCCTCGCCCCTCGTTATGTTGAGTGTGTTTGTATTGTAAATTAGGGTTAAAAGGGGTTAAGAGAGAAAGAAAAGTAGAATTAAAAAATTGAAAAATGAAGGAAAATTGAATGGAAAAGGTGTCGTTGGGTTGTCGTTCTACAACGACAAGTTAGAACGCGAAAAAATCGCGTAAATTGAATGTCAAAATTAAGAAAAAACAATTA
>JBARPC010000034.1:0-1695 GCA_049642725.1 Minisyncoccales bacterium
GAGAAGTATTAGTCGTTGTAGACATTGACGGAGAGGTTCATGGCTATACTGAAGGCGGTATCGTTGAAGGAGAAGACGCTGTTTTGTCTTTTAGCGGGAAAAAGTGAAAGGAGGTAAAAAGAAAAAATGGGAGAAAAAAATATATTAGAAGAAGCAAAGGATCTATATGATGACGAGAAGTGGCAGCAATCTATTGACCTATTGGAATCGAACATAGATATTTTGATAGCGGAAGCAAGACAAGAAGCGTTTCGTCGGTTTGGCTGGAATTATTACCATTTAGGGATAAAAGCGATAACAGAAACGAGAAAGCAAGAGCTATTAAAGAAAGCAGTGGATAATTGGTATAGATGTACAGGAACAGAGGTGCGACTTTCGGCGATGAACGGATTGCCGTTGGCTCTATACATTCTTGGAGAAAAGGAGAAAGCTTTTTCTGTTAATGATATGGCGAGACAGGATTATCCAGATGAGCCGTCGGTAGATAACACCAGAGTTATCTTATATCGTTGGAATGGACAATCTAAACAATTAGCAGAAGCAGCTCAAAGGGTATATGAAAAAGGAAGAGCAAAGGGCGATTTCAGAACAGCGGGACACGGAAAGCACAATCAAGGAGACACATTGATGGAATTAGGCAGGAGTAACGATGCATTGAAGTCATATGAAGAAGCAGAGAAAATGTATGACCAAGCTCAAAGTGGCTTTCATTTGGAAGCAGTAAAAAAGAAAATTGCCGAAGTAAAAAAGAGATAGAGAAATTTAATAGCACAAACATAAGAACCTGCCTCTCTAACTCTCGGCAGAACCTTTATTTTCACGGCTACGCTGTGAAAAATAAAAAATTTTTATGCCGAGGTTTAAATTTTTACTTCGGCTGCTTTTTTTTGGAAATTTTTAAACTTTGTTGTAGAATAAATTTATGCAGTTCAAAATTTTTAAAGAACATAATTTAATTCAAGGAATTCCTGATAGTTCTTTTGGTTCTATTAGAAATGATAAGCAGGCAATAAAATTTTTGAAATCTTTGAATTATAAAAATATTAGTTCAAGAAAATTAGTTTGGGCGCAGCAGGTTTTTAGTTCAAGAGTTCATATTTGTCAGCCAAAAGATTATGGAAAAACTATAAAAAATGTGGACGGTTTAATTTCCAATATACCTGGCCAAATTTTATCAACAATTTCTGCTGATTGCGTGCCAATTTTGTTATACGACCCAATAAATAAAGTAGTTTCTACGCTTCACGGAGGAAGAAAATGTTTAATTAAAGGGATTATCAAAAATGCCATTGATAAAATGGTTTTTAATTTTGGAAGTAAGTCAAAAGATATTTTAGTTGGGATTGGTCCTCATATCAGAGTTTGTGATTATTGGTTGAAAGAAAAAACTTATAAAGAACTTGAAAGCACTAAATTCAAAAAATATTTTAAGAAAAGAAAAAGTAAAATTCATTTCGATTTAACTAAATTAGTTTTTAATAAACTAACAGTGTCAGGCGTAAAAAGGAAAAATATAGAGGATTGCAAAATCTGCACCTATTGCCAATACAAAAAATATTTTTCAGCCAGAAAACAAGAGGAATCTCCTAAAATTTATAAAGAAAAAAATCCCAGATTTGCCAGTTTCATCGGCTTAAGAACAGTATTTGACAAAGATAATGGTGAGTGATAATGTTTATTTGATGGTGAAGAAAT
>JBARPC010000035.1:0-11973 GCA_049642725.1 Minisyncoccales bacterium
CAGAAATAGCCATTCTTTTGGTATCAGGACCTCCGTTTAAGCTAAGAGTTACAATTCTGTCATTTGTATATTCCTCACCTTGAACTTGCCCTGAGCTTGTCGAAGGGTTGATTAAAACCTTGAATTCACCTTGAGGATTTTGAGGAGAAGGAGAAGGCGGAGCAGGCGGGTTATACGCTCCTGACGGCAAGCCTCCGCCGGAGGGCGCAGGTTCATCATCATCGCTATTAGTCAATGCCACATCAGAAGGATTGATAACATTGTAATTACTATCTGTGCTGGAAGCCGTGTCAGTAACAATGGTGTAGCCAATATCGCCGTCATCTACAGAGTCGTTCACTCCGGTAACAGTCACTGTCTGCTGGGTGCTCCAGTTAACAGAGGTGAAAGTCAAAGAAGAAGGGCTGACAGTTCCTTCGCCGGTGTCTGAACTGGATAAATCAATGCTCACATCAGCGGCTGGCTCGCTATCCAAAACAACTGTGAAAGTATCTGCGCCTCCGGCTTCGGTGGTGGTTAAGCCGGAAATAGGATTGACAGTAATACCGGCAGTGTCGTTGTCAGTGATAGTGTATGTATGAACAGTATTAGTCCCTAAACTGGCATTAACAGGATTAGAAATAGTAACCTCAATGGTTTCATCTGATTCATCTATGTAATCATCAATAATATCAAAAGTTGCGTCAATGGCAGTGGTAGTATCGCCGGCAGTAATAGTGGCTGTGCCGCTTGCCAAAGTGTAATCTGTTCCACTGCCAGTGGCAGTGCCGTTGGTAACCGCGTAATCTACGGTAACATTTTCGCCAAAAGCGGCTGACAAGGTTAGCTCTAATTGAGCCGGGGTTGATAATTCCGCTCCGCTGGAACTGGTTAAGGTGAATTGAATACTTGGTAGCGCTGTTTCACCCCCCACAGTAGCACTTGGCTCAGGCGAGGCGTATTTGCGGTAAAAATAAGTGTCTGTCATCTGATGTATAGAATAAATTCCATTGGTTTTATCATATCTTGTGCCATATAATTCAGTAGAGTCTTCTGACTGACCATAAGAATTTTCACCCCAGCAGGTAATGTTTCCGTTGTTTAGAAGGGCGCAGGTATGCACGTCTACCGCGGCAACTCCCACTGCATCGCCCGAGGTATAGTCTGCTGCCTGACCCCACTCATTCCAACCCCAGCAGTCGATGTTTCCGTTGTTTAGAAGGGCGCAGGTATGCGCCTGTCCCAGAGCAACTCCCACTGCATCGCCCGAGGTATAGTCTGCTGACTCACCATCACTATTACTACCCCAGCAGGTGATGTTTCCATTGTTTAACAGGGCGCAGGTGTGACAGTATCCTGCAGCAACTCCCACTGCATCGCCCGAGGTATAGTTTTCTGCCTGACCAGAAGAATTATAACCCCAGCAGTCGATGTTTCCGTTGTTTAGAAGGGCGCAGTTATGCTCTCCTCCCGCGGCAACTCCCACTGCATCGCCCGAGGTATAGTTTTCTGACTGACCATCACCATTATAACCCCAGCAGTCGATGTTTCCGTTGTTTAGAAGGGCGCAGGTATGGTATCCTCCTGTAGCAACTCCCACTGCATCGCCCGAGGTATAGTCTGCTGCCTGACCAGAAGAATTATAACCCCAGCAGTCGATGTTTCCGTTGTTTAGAAGGGCGCAGGTATGCCACCACCCTGCAGCAACTCCCACTGCATCACCCGAGGTATAGTCTTCTGACTGACCATCACTATTATCACCCCAGCAGGTGATGTTTCCGTTGTTTAACAGGGCGCAGGTATGGCCCACCCCTCCTAAACTACTTACTCCTCCGATTGGCCCGTCAAATTTTAAATCAAAGAGCATAAAGGTATTCGTTCCATTTGAGGCAGAACTCGCAGAAGGGTTGCCGTAGTACATATAAATTATCTTACTGCTGTTTGCGTCTATAGCGTCAGGCACTTCTACCCAAACCTCACTGTCTCCTTCATTATCCCAGCTCTCAATCCAATAATCTATTGGGCTGGTGCCATTTGTATTGGTAAAGAATATATCCGAGCCATCAGCATTAACATTGGTATAAGGATTGCCCATATCATCGGTGGTGAGGGTAACTAAAACCTGATAATCCGCTGGCGTAGCTGCTGCCGGGTCTGTAATAACCGTAATTTCCCTGCGATAACCCCAGTTAGAATTATACCAATCAGCCGCCTGAACTTCTTGGATCGGAAATAAAAACAAACTGCCAACCAATTCCAAAAGCATTATTAAAATCAGCAAAGCGCTGAACACTCTTTGAGACTGACTTCCATAAAGATGGCTGTTGACGTCCGACATCAACACCTCCCTTTTTCTACGTTGGATTTTAGATGGAGGAATAATGTCGTAGATAAGCATAGAGTTTTAAGTTGGATTTTTAATTACTTTTTCTGTCAAAAATCCGGCAATTTGTAAATTGGAATATAAAAAAACACTATGCAAAGATAGCGCTTTTATACGAAACTTTTATAAAATTCAAAACACGGCGAGCGCGAATTACTCTCTCTCTCTCTCTCTCTCTCTCTCTGATACTCTCCTTAGAAGCCTAAAATAATTTTTTGTTAGTTTTGACATCTTGTTTTATTATAACAAAATTTCGGAGTCAAGGAAAAGACTACATCCCCGCACGCAGCTTGTTGAATTATATAACATTTTTCTAATCGTCCCCTCGCAAAAATTCGTTAAGTTTCAATTGGTCGGGGTAGGCGGAGTTGAACCGCCGCTGTACCCACCCCGCGGGCACGGACTACCATTATCCTATACCCCGTTTCAAAATAATTATTTTAGTTTGGAGAGAGTTTTGATGCACTTGGTGCAGGCAAGGATTCTTTTGCCAACGAATTTTTTGAAAGCTTTTCTTTCTGTATCCATAGGAACTCTAACCCATTGGAGATTCGGGTATTTTCTTTTTTTTGGACTAGGATTATACTTGCCGCGAAGCTTGTTTAATTTCCTAGCCATTATTCCTTTTTTTTCGCATATTGCGCACTGCTTAGCCATCGTATTTTATATTAGTATCTTTTTATAAATTTGGCAAGAGTTATTTTATTTGTTATAATGTAAATTACATTTGAGTATTAACGGATATGGACCCTTTAACTTTAATTTTAATAATCATAATTTTTCTTTTTTCTGTAGTAGTCCATGAAGTAGCTCATGGGACTATAGCTAATTTTTTAGGAGATCCGACGGCTAAATATGCAGGTCGGCTTACTTTGAATCCTTTAAAGCACTTAGATTTTTTTGGTTCTATTGTTGTGCCAGGCATCTTAGTCCTTACAAGCATAGCTGTAGGAGGCGGAATTATTTTTGGTTGGGCAAAACCAGTTCCAATTAATCCTTATAATTTTAGGGATCAAAGGTATGGTTCAGCCAAAGTAGCTGTTGCCGGCCCAGCAGCTAATATTTTTCTTGCTTTAATTTTTGGTTTGTTGATAAGGTTTCTACCATTTGGAACAGATTTATTTTCCCAAAATTTGATTTTTATCTTTGGATTTATTGTATGGATAAATTTACTTTTAGCAGTATTTAATCTTTTACCCATTCCACCATTAGACGGTTCCCATATCCTTTTTACTTTTTTACCCCAGAGTATGGATAATCTAAAGATATTTTTAACTCAATACGGTTTATTTGTTTTACTCTTTTTTATTTTCTTTTTATTTCAATTTATTATTCCAATAATTAATGGTTTATTCACTTTAATCGTCGGTATTCCATTTTTTTAATTGACATTTTAGATTTACATCTCATTATCTAATATAATATGTAACAAAATAAAACGATCGTTCTATCTTGTTATTATTAAAAATGACAAAAAATTCTGAGTATATTTTTCAAAGAAAAAAAGTAAATTTTACCAAAAGACTTTTTGCAAATGGATTGAATATCTCAACTTTTATATTGTTTACTATAAAAAATTCTAAAGAAACTTTTTCTCAAGTTTTTTTAGCTGGGCTTCCAGATAGTTATCCTGGTTTTAAACTTTTAAAAAGTATGTTTGGATATAATTCTAAAAAAGGATTTAAAAAACATAGTATCAGGGCGAATATTTCTCGACTTAAAAAACATGGGCTTATAAAAGAAGATAGAAACAAAGAATTTTGTTTGACCATTACGGGAAAAGAGTTAATTAGTTATATTGAAAATAGACATTCTGTTTTTGAAAAACCTTGGGATAAAAAAATAAGAATGGTTATTTTTGATATTCCAGAAAAAGAAAAACGTTTAAGGCAATGGTTTCGCGCAGAATTAGGGTTATTGGCATTTAAACAGCTTCAAAAAAGCGTTTATATCGGCAAATATCCATTTCCAAACGATCTTTATCAAAATTTAATTAAAAATAATCTTTTTAATAGTGTCCACATTTTTACTATAAACGAAGCTGATAAACAAAAGAAACTGATTCAATTATTAGAGAAAGAATAACTTCCTTAACTTATTGATAATTAACAAATACATTAATCTAGTAACAAAACAAAACGATCGTATTAGTTTGTTATGGGTTTAATGTTGACAATAATAAAAAAATCTTTAAGATAGGGAATATCAGAGGAAGAATGTTTGTTCATTTAAAATTCGGCTTCCGATGAGAAAAAAGATTTAGGAGATAGAAAAAATGTATTTAATGTTAGCGTTAGTTGCAAAAAAAGAAGGAGAAGAAACACCTGAGGCAGCCGTGTTTGATATTAATGATAAAGATATCCAGGAAGCAGGATACCCATGTAAATTTCTTTGCACGGGTAGCGTTCTAAGATGTCAAGTTTTTATAATGAACGAAGAACAGCCAATCAGGGTTGCCCTTGCTGCCGTTCGCATGGAGTGGATTAAATCATAAAAAATAAGCAAAGTATAAGGGTATTATTTCTTACCCTTTCTTTTTTTGACTTTTATTTTAAGATTTGCTAAACTCTAAAATAGAGAATAATTGTAAAATATTCCAATTATTTTTATTTTAAATTTTGTTCTGTTATTTTTAATTTTTTATTTTAAATTTTAAACTTAACTGAGCGAAGCGAAAGAACGTGCCAACAATTCATCAACTAATAAAAAAGAAAAGAAAAACTACAAAAAAAGCCAATAAAAGGCCGGCTTTGAGTTTTGGTTTCAATGTTTTAAAAAACAGGCCTGAAAAATATCCCTCTCCCTTTAAAAGAGGTGTCTGCCTTAAGGTTTTCACTGTCACCCCTAGGAAGCCGAATTCTGCTTTAAGAAAAGTAGCTCGCGTTCGGCTGAGCAATGGGTCGGAAGTTACCGCGTATATTCCTGGTATCGGCCATAACCTGCAAGAGCATTCAGTGATTGTAATTAGAGGAGGAAGAGTTAAGGATTTGCCGGGAGTAAGATACCATGTTGTTAGAGGCGTTTTAGATACTGGCGGAGTTGAGGGAAGAAAACAAGGAAGAAGCAGATATGGAGCAAAAAAAGAAAAAGCCCAAACTTCTTCTTAAATAAATTATGCGCAAAGCAGTTAAAAAAAGAGTAATATTGCCTGATCCTGTTTATGATAATATCATGGTTGCCCAGTTTATTAATAAGATAATGCGTAAGGGCAAAAAAATAACTGCCAGAAAAATTATTTATGGTGCTTTTGATATTATTAAAGAAAAAATAAAAAAAGAACCTTTGGAAATTTTTGATTTAGCCATTCAAAATACTTCTCCTTTATTAGAAGTAAAATCAAAAAGGATTGGCGGAGCAGTTTATCAGGTTCCCAGAGAGGTAAGAGGGGAAAGAAAAATAAGTTTAGCTATGCACTGGATTATTTTAGCTGCTAAGTCAAAAAAGGGAAAAGCAATGAAAGAAAAACTGGCTGAAGAATTAATTGCTGCCTCAAAAAATGAAGGAGCGGCAATTAAGAAAAAGCATGATACGCATCGTATGGCAGAAGCCAATAGAGCATTTGCTCACTTTGCCTAAAATATGATGGAGACCTTAGATTTCATTTTTTCTTTCATACTTGTTTTGCTTTTAATATATCTTTTACTGATTTGGTAGAGATATTTTTATTATGCCAAGAAAGTATCCTATTGAAAAAACAAGAGATATTGGAATTATTGCCCACATTGACGCTGGTAAAACTACGGTTTCCGAGCGGGTTTTGTTTTATACTGGCATTTCCCATAAAATCGGAGAAGTCCACGAAGGTAAGGCGATTATGGATTGGATGGAGCAGGAAAGAGAAAGAGGGATTACTATTACTTCAGCCGCCACAACTTGTTTTTGGTTGGAGCATAGGATTAATATTATTGATACGCCAGGCCATATTGATTTTACAGCTGAAGTCCAGCGCTCTCTTCGTGTTTTAGACGGGGCTGTAGTTATTTTTGACGGTGTGGCCGGTGTTGAACCCCAGTCAGAAACCGTTTGGCGTCAGGCAGACAAGTTTAAAGTTCCGAGAATTTGCTTTATAAACAAATTAGACAGAATGGGCGCAGATTTTGAAAAAAGTTTTAATTCCATTATTCAGAAACTTTCTCCTAATGCCTGTGCAATGCAAATTCCAATTGGTATTGAGGATAAACTTGAAGGAGTGATTGATTTATTAAAAATGAAAGCCCTAAAATTTGAAGGAGATTTTGGTGAGAAAGTGGTAGAAGAAGAAATACCAGAGGATTTAAAAAAGGAGGCAGAGGAGTGGCGAAAGAAAATGCTGGAAAAAATCGCTGGAGAGGATGAAAAACTTTTAGAAAAATACTTAGCCGAACAAAAAATTTCAGAGCAGGAATTAAGAGAGGTTTTAAGAAGGGCCACTATAAATTACAGGTTAATTCCAGTATTTTGCGGTTCTGCTTTGAAAAACAAAGGTATCCAACGGGTTTTAGACGCTATTATTTATTATCTTCCTTCTCCTGCGGATTTGCCTCCAATAGTTGGTAAAAACCCAAAAACAAATGAAGAAATAGAAAGGAAATCTGACGATAACGAACCATTTACTGCTTTAGCTTTTAAAATTGCTACTGATTCCTATGTAGGCACTTTGACTTATTTTAGAGTTTACTCAGGAACTTTAAAAAAAGGTTCCTATGTTTTAAATACCACTACTGGAGAAAAAGAACGGTTAGGCAGGATTTTAAGAATGCATTCTTCTGAAAGAGAAGAAGTAGAAGAACTTTTCGCCGGTGATATTGCCGCTACAGTTGGTTTGAAAAATACTAGTACAGGCCATACTTTATGTGACGAGTCCCATCCTATTATTTTAGAAGAAATTACATTTCCGGAGCCGGTTATTGGCATTAGAATTGAGCCAAAAACAAAAGCTGACCAGGAAAAAATGAGTTTAGCTTTAAAAAAATTATCAGAAGAAGATCCTACTTTTAAAATAAAAACAGATGAAGAAACAGGGGAGACCATTATTTCTGGAATGGGCGAACTTCATCTTGATATACTTTGCGACCGGATGAAAAGAGAGTTTAAGGTTGACGCGACAATGGGCAGGCCCCAAGTCGCTTACAAAGAAACAATTAAAACAGAAGCAGAAGCAGAAGGCAAGTATATTCGGCAGTCTGGAGGCCGTGGCCAGTATGGCCATGTTTGGCTCCGTTTAGCACCGAAAGAAAGAGGAAAAGGATTTGAATTTATTAATAAGATTAAAGGAGGCACTATTCCAAGAGAGTTTATCCCTGCAGTAGAAAAAGGAGTAAAAGAGGCAGTAGATAAAGGTGTGGTAGCTGGTTATCCTGTTGTAGATGTTTCGGTTACTCTTTATGATGGTTCTTTTCATGAAGTTGACTCTTCAGAAATAGCTTTTAAAATTGCTGCTTCTACTGCGTTTCAAGAAGGAGCTAAAAGAGCAAAACCAATAATTCTTGAGCCAATTATGAAATTAGAAATAGTTATCCCCGAAGATTTCATAGGAGATGTTATTGGAGATTTAAGCTCCAGAAGAGGAAAGATTGAAGAAACCCAGGAGCGGTTAAATATGAAGGTTATTAATACTAAAGTGCCATTAGCCGGAATGTTTGGTTATGCTACCTCTCTTCGTTCCTTGACAGAGGGTAGAGGGACTTTTACTATGGAATTTGACCACTATGAGTCAGTGCCGGAAAACATTACCCAAGAAATCATCGAAGGAAAGAGGAAATAATTTGATTTTTTAAGAGAAGTTTGCTAATGTAAAATAATATGGCAACTTTATCTAAAAATTTAATAGTACCTAAAGAATTTATTCAAAAAAGAGGAATGGTTTTTTTGCCTTTGGCGGAATATGAAAAAATAAGAGAAAAAATAGAAAGATTAGAAAGAGAAAGAAAATTTTCACAAGAGGAGGCAGAAATCCTAAGAATTATTGCGGAGGGAGAGAGAGAATATAAAGAAGGGAAGTTAAAGCCGATAAAGTCCTTAGCCGAGATTAAATAATTATGATTATTTATCCAACTTCCCGATTTAAAAAATCTTTTAAGAAATTGCCGAGTACCATACAAAAGAAGGCTAAATTGAGAGACAAAATATTTAGGAAAGATCCTTTTACTTCAAATCTTCAAACCCATAAGCTTAAAGGCAAGCTAAAGAATTATTGGGCGTATTCGGTTAACGATGATTATCGCGTTCTCTTCCGTTTCATAAATGAAGACAGCGCGATTTATTTTAATATTGGTACGCATCACATTTATAAATGAAGATTAAAACTATGCCCAATCAAAATTTTTCTAAATTTTTGAATAAAGGAATTTCTACGCCAATAGGAATTCTTATTATTGTTTTAGTTGCTACTATTGCTGGAGGAATTATGGCTTGGCAGTATTTTGAATCACTAGAGGAAAAAGTTGTGGTGGTAGAAGAAAAGAGAGAAGAAATAAAAGAAGAAGTAAAAGAGAAAGTAGGGGACGAAACCGCCGATTGGAAGATTTATAAGGGTGATGAAATTAGCTTTAAATATCCTCTCAATTTTGAATATCGAGGTGGAGAGGGACAGATAGATTTTTTAAAAAAGGGAACCTCTGTCGCAACTTTAAGTTTTTTTAGTTTTAGCCCTGTCCAAATTCCATTGGAGAATTGGTTAACTTCATCTATCACAGAATCGGGGCATAAAATAATCAGCAAAGAAGTAAGGGAATTTGGTAATATTGAGCATGGTATTTTATATATAAAAGAATGGACAAGCGGTCGGAAGCAAATAGGGTATGTTTTTAATTATAGAGACAAATGTTATTCTTTTTGGAATGAGGATTTTAAAACTCAAGATTTATTTTTAAAAATGCTTTCTACTTTTAGATTTGTAGAAGTAGACAAAATTACTGATTGGAAAACTTATATAAATGAAGAACTCAAAATTGATTTTGAATTGTCGGATAAATTCATAGAAATTTTTGGAATTCCACATAATACGGGCGTTGGCGAAGGAAAGAGTGGCAAGGCAATAGGTTTTAGTTTTGGTCCCCCTGAGAAATACCTCTATAGAGGTCTCATGTTTAGTGCTTACACTTCTGATTATGAGCCACCTATTACCCAATCTTGGCCCTTTAATGATTGGACCGGAACTGGAGATGTTGAAACCCATTCTATATTAGAATATAAATCGAGTTACAGTAAAATAATAACGATAGATAGAGAAAGGGCAATTTTTATGACATCTCTTGATACTATGGAGGCTTCTTGTGGTGTTCATGTAGAAGTTTTTTTTAATAATCAAAGTGATTCTATATATAAAGGACTGAATTTCTTTCTTTCTATTCCTGGTGTTTCTAGTAAAGTATGCGAATTTTTCCCTGAAGGCAAAACAGGAGATTATAAAGAGTTGGAGTCAGAATTTTATTCTCAGTTTTATTCCCAGTCAAAAAAAGTAATGGAAAATAAAAATTTGTCAGAAACAGATAAAGAAAGATTAAAACTTTTCAACCAAATGCTTTCTACTTTTAAATTTATTAAAGCTTCTGAAGAGATTTCTCAACCAGAAGAAATTACCCCAGAATTACCCAAATTAGGTTATAGCGTCGGAGCCGTAAATTTGGTGGATGGAGGTAACCCAGCAGGAGCAATAATTGTTATTTTAGGAGGCGATTTTGGAGATGATGGGCCCTATACTTTTGCTAGAGAAGATGGAAGTTTTTTGATGGTTAATATTCCTTTTGGGACTTACGATGTTGTTGTGAATTTAGATGGTTATGCTCCATATAAGCAGAGATTTATTCATTCCGGGAATACAGGTCTTGGCGCAGATGGCATACTGCGGCTTATTCCAGAGGCAGAAGCGTTTAGAATCCGAGGCGAAGTGACAGATTCAGATGGAAAGGCGATGGTTGACGCAATAGTTGAAATTTATGATGAAAATGAAATTAAGTTATTTACTACCTTAACCGATGAAGATGGCCGATACTTGGTTATCGTTTCAGAAAAGCACATCTATACAATATGGGCGGCGAGCATGGAGATAGGGATTGGTTCAGTTAAGGCATCAGGAAAAGCAGGAGATGTTGTTGAAGCTAACATACAAATTATTGAATAAAAAACAGAGAAACTATAATACTATGAATATTTTAAATTTTTTAAAATCAGAAAATTATACTTCCTTGTTAAAATACATGTTGATGGGGGCGATTGGATTTGGAATTGGATGTACTATCTGGGGTTTTCTTTTGTTCCAAGAAACATTGTCATCCACACACCGTCTTATGAATCCTTTTAGCTATATAATGGCAAGTATTGTTTTAGGGTCAATTGGGGGTTTATTTTTAGCACTGCCATTTAAGGATATTAAGAAAATTTTGCTTTCTTTTATATTGGGTGGAGTTGGTTTTTTTATCGCATTTTTAATCGGGCTTATTTCCTCATATCATCTCTTTTTTCTTGGCCATTATTTCTTAGATACACTATTAATTCTAACTGACACGTATAAATGGAATTTTTTGTTTTCGTTGCATCAGTCTCTTATTATTGGGGAGTTTGTATTTGTCTTTGCAATCGTAGGTGCGATTGGAGGATTTTTTTATAGTATTGCCTTAAAAAAGAAAGTAAAATCAATGGTTTTAGCTGGAATGTTTGGTTTTGCTATAGGATCGTTAATAGGTCCTTTAGTTGGAAATTTTACTGAAATGATATTTGAATCACTTTTAGCCGCCTATATTACGACTTTTCTAACTATAGGTATAATTACTGGAATAAGTTTTGGTATTGGTATGTATTTTGCAGAGAAATCAAATGTTTCTAAACAAAAAATTTGACCCCGTTAGAGGATAGCAGGATAACTCAAGATAAAAAAGTTTCTTTATTCAAGAGCGTTGTAAAAATAAACAAGCAGAACAATCCTCTAACGGGGTTGATTTTTTTGAAGAAGTTTGCTATTATAGAACTAATATAAGAACCTGCTTACTTCGTTCGCAGAACCTTGAAATTAAATTTTAAGAACCTGCTTACTTCGTTCGCAGAACCTTCTAATTATTTCGCTCGGTTAAAATACAAAAATTCATTTTTGTATTTTAACCTCGTTCATAATTATGAGAGAGAATTTTCGTTACAATATTATTTTTCGGCCAGAGCCAGAAGGCGGATTTACAGTAATCGTTCCAGCATTGCCTGGTTGCGTTAGTTATGGAAAAGATTTAAAAGAAGCAAAGAAAATGATTACAGATGCCATTAAAGGATATCTTGCTTCTCTAAAGAAACACAAAGAACCAATTCCGACAGATGAAGAAAGTTTTTTCACTTCAGTAGAAATAAAAAAAGCTCTTATCTATGCCTAAACTTCCTGTTATTACTTCCAAGAGGTTAATTCAAATCATAAAAGTGCTTGGCTTTCAATTAGACCATACTACTGGAAGCCATTTTGTTTTCTATCATTCCATTACTAAAAGAAGAGCAGTTGTACCTCGGCATAATAAGGATTTACCTAAAGGCACGATAAAAAATATTATCGGAGAAGCTGGGATTACTAAAGAGGAAATTGTGCAGGCGATAAAAAAGAAATAAAAATTTGATTTTTTAAGAGAAGTTTGCTAATATAAAACCATTATGGAACT
>JBARPC010000036.1:0-1583 GCA_049642725.1 Minisyncoccales bacterium
TGTGGTCATATATTTTGATTATAGGTTAATCAAAATTGGATGTCAAACTTTGAAAAAAAATAGAGTAATTACTTAACCGAGTTAACTTAACCGAGTTAAGTAATTATGTTGAGTAATTAAGAAAAAAACAGGGATCGGGTCCCTGTAAAATCCCTGTAAAAACACCTCAGTTGTTAAACGCTCAGTGTCTAACAAGCACATTAAGGATTGCTAAATATTGAATGAGAACCAGCGCGTCTCATAAAATAATAATCTCTTTTAATTTGAAAGGTAAAGCGATAGCTTTTACTAATTCTACCTTCCCAGATATTAGAATATCCCTTTATCTTTTTTACTCTTAATGAAGGATGGTTAATGTTGCCTAAAAGTAAATTAAGTTGTTTATCTAATTGTTTTTGAATTTTGGCAGATAAATCTTTATAATCTTTTTCAAATGATTTAGTAAAGTATATTTCCATAAGTCAATCTATTTTTTCAATTTATCTAAGGCAGTCTTTAATTCTTTTCGAGTTTTATAAGGGCCACTGATATTATTTAATTTAATATCATTCTCAGCTTCTCTTTCCTTTATTTGCCATTCTTTGGTCCAAAACCACCATTGATTCTTGGGTATGATTTTAAAAATATACAAAAACTTTTGATATTCTTTTCGTGGAATAATTACTAAATCATCATCTTTTATTATTCTTTTAGGAATAGTTATTGTGGTCATATATTTAATAATACTCTAATCAAAATTGGATGTCAAACCCCGTAGAAGAATTTTGAATGGCTATGCCCCGTAGTAGAATTTGGACAAATATTTATTTGCGGAAGCAAAGTCCAAATTTCACTACGAGACTACGCCAAGAAATTTTTCTAATGAAAAATCTTTTCAAAATTTCTCTACGGGGTCAAATTTTGAAAAAAATAGAGAGCTATTACTTAACCGAGTTAAGCAACTATGTTGAGTAATTAAGAAAAAACAGAGAACTGGTCTCTGTTAAGTAATTCGGACTTTAAACAGTTATATTCTTTTAAGGATGAGGTTTTATGTTAAGTAAAATAATAGCGTCTCGTTCAATTAAAAAATAAAAACGGTGATTTCTATCAACTCTTGCCTGCCAGATGCCTTTTTCCTCGTCGTATTTTTTTACATCTAAAGAAGGGTGGCTAAAATTCTTTAAAAGATAATTAAGCTGTTTATTGAATTTTTTCTTCTTTTCTTTTGTTAAAGATTTATAATTTCGTTTAAAATGTGCGGTATATTTAAACTTCATTATTATTTCTCTAAAGATTTTACCATTTCATCAACTGTTTCAAAGGGACCAATAGTTTTTCCTGCTTTTACTTCTTTTAAAGATTGTTCTATATCTTTATCAAGGGGCTTTATCTTTTTAATCTTTTTTCTAAAATCAGAAAGTCGCTCGTAATCTTTACGAGGAATAATCACCAATTCTTCTCCCTTAGTAATTCTTTTAGGAATAGTTATTGTGGTCATATATTTTGATTATAGGTTAATCAAAATTGGATGTCAAACTTTGAAAAAAAATAGAGTAATTACTTAACCGAGTTAACTTAACCGAGTTAAGTAATTATGTTGA
>JBARPC010000037.1:0-2587 GCA_049642725.1 Minisyncoccales bacterium
CTATAATTACTTGTGGATTCTAAATAACGTTTAGCATCACTGGATATATCTTCTATATTTCTAACCGCATTACCAAATTCTTGAGATAAGGAACTTTCAAAAGCAGAAAGAAAAGAAAGATTATTTGAAGCATCCGCTATTTCTTTTATTGTCTTGAATCTGCCCAGGTCCTCAATTGTTATTTCTAAAAGTGCAGAAAACGCTGCTTTTCTTTGAAACGGTCTTTTTGATGATACAAATTCGATTTCCGACAACCCTTCATTTCTATTTGCCTTTGTCAATGCCACAAGGAAATTAGATAAAAACGGAAGTGGCATCAAGATTACTTCATCCCAGTATATCGGCGAGTTTCTAAATAGACTGAACGGCTCATGCTCAAATATTTTTACACGCAAATATTGTATCAACTGGGGCAAGATATAGAAAAATCGGAAGTAAGAAAATAAAAACGCAATGCCAAACGCAATGCCAAACGCAATGCCAGCGCCCACTCCAATGTAAACTACAATGGCAAAGGCAATGCCTGATGCAATGCCAACAAGCGCAATACCCCTCGCAGTGATCTTCTGAACGTCATCCGTAATACAGCCAAACGCAATGCCAAGTGCTACGCCAAATGCACTGACAGACCCAATGCCCCCCCCGATGGCAGATCCAATGCCAAGCGCAATGCCCCCAGTAATGCCAAATGCAATGCCAAGCGCAATGCCCCCAGTAATGCCAAACAAAATGCCTAGCGCAATAGAGAATAGAATAACCACTGAAATTTGAATCCAATCGAAAGGGTATCCAAAACTAAACATTATAGCTCTAATAATGCCAACAATTACGATTGAAATGAGAAAAGAAAAAAAAGATAGTTTCAATAATAATTTCATTTTACTTTTTTTATCCAGACCAGCAATAGATTCAGTAAACGAGATGGGTTTGAATATGCACTGGTATATCTGATAAATAGCAATTTTTATATCGTTAGTTATAGTCATTTCTTACCCAATCTTGATTTTATGATTTCCTTAACATCGTTAATTGAATACTTTATGAATTTTACAATACAACGCTCTCTTCTTGCCCATTTATCACCAAAATTTTTAATCTCTTCTTCAATGTCTTTTCTTATTTTCTTTTCATCATACTCCTTGCCTCTGTTTTTAAGGACATGGGAGCAAGCGATTTGCAAATGAAGCGGATGATTAATGGCTATTCTCTTGATAAATTTAATTTCTTTTTCGTTAAATTCAACACCCTCTCTTTTTACAGATAAAAATTCCGTAGTTTCGTCTGGAGAAAATAGTCCCAGAGGCACTTGAGAAAAGATATTATAAAAAGGCGAGGTAAAATGTCCTGCGATACACAACCATTTTAATGCATGCAAAGAAGCGGTAACATAAGCAATATTGCCATTGGATCCAAGGCTTCTCATAGCATCGAAGAAGTCATTATTAAATTTTTCCGGTCTTTTAGTTAGATTTTCAAATTCATCAATTAAAAGTACGGGTTTGATTTCCTTTCTTAAATCCTCTATCGAGTCTGAAAACGCTATTAAATTTTCATTGAGATTATTTGATGGAAGAATATTTTTTGGATCAAAGCCTAATTTGTCAAGGCTGTATTTTAGGAACCCGTCAACTGTATGATATTTTGGGTCTTGCATATCAATATATGCGACCCTATAATCATCACCCAATTCGTCACGTAATTTCAGGAAAATATAGTAAAGCAGAGAGGACTTCCCAATTTTTCTTTCTCCAAAGACATCGCAACTTTGAAGATTTGAAAGCCTATTAAAGATTGTTCTAAGCTCATCTTTTCGCCCCAAAAAATCATCTGGATTTTTGATCATTGCCCTGTTCGAAAAAGGGTTATTCTCCACCATGATATATATTATATATACTTCTTTACAGGTATTAAACATTTTGAATGAAGTTTAGTTAGTCACAACCTGTAGAGTAGGAGGAGGCCTTATGACCCCTGTCCCCTCATCGAACCGCATGCACGTACTGATTTGCCGTATGCGGCTCTCCTTTGGCGTTGCCCCATTGCAGGGAGTGAAATCAACATTCAATAGCCAAGTAGCCAATTAGGGGTTAGGGACTATGGGTTAGGTAAATTATACCCTATTCCCCATCGGCTATTCCATATCTCTCCTTTATTTTACCAACGACATCCTGAACCCTCATCAGCTCGAAATCGAAACTACCGTATTCCAAATGAGCCTCTTCATGAGTCGCCAGAACTTTGAACATAATGAAATTCCTATCTACTTCTTTAAAATCCTGAATACTTTTTGGAAGAAAGATTCGCTCACCGTCGGTTGCAGCAGCCTGTGCTTCCACAATCTCGATTCTGTAACCCTACAAGGCATTCAGATATTTAGACAATACGGGTTTGACTTTCCTCAGCTCAAGACCCTCTGTGATAGAATCAAAAAAATCAGCATATTCAGAAGATTCACCCTTCACAAAAGAAGTTGCTTTTTCTTCGCCCCCTATCTTTGCTATTTCAGAAGCATGCTGCGCAACCTTCTCTAAACCTTTATAACCCGCTCTATCAATGAGTGCAGGACTCTCCTCAAGCAAACTAACGG
>JBARPC010000038.1:0-4297 GCA_049642725.1 Minisyncoccales bacterium
CCTTAAGGAGGTCGGACCTCTTAAAATTTGGAATTTTATTGTCTTATATTCTCTGGTTTTTCCGATTATCCAGCCCTTTCTTTCATATTCTGGCCCGCCTCGACTCGCCCGCGAGTCGGGCGAGGCGGGCAGAACTTCTACAATTTTTCCAATATATTTTTTATTGTTTTTTAAAGCAGTTTTTTTAAGAACTTCAGTCAGAACTTTATCTCTTTTTTCTTTTTCTTGATGGGAAACAGTATCTTTCATTTTATAAGCAATAGTGCCAGAACGAGGGGAGTATTGAGAAATATAAACCATATCAAACTTTATTTCTTTAAAAAGTTTAATAGTATTTTTAAATTGCTTTTTTGTTTCTCCGGGAAAGCCGACAATTATATCAGTAGATAGAGTGACATTGGGGATTTTTTCTCGGATTTTCTTAACTAAATTTTTATAATCTCTAACAGTATAAGGCCGATTCATTTTTTTTAAAATTTCATTATCTCCTGACTGGATAGGCAAACTGATATATGGAGTAATTTTTTTTGATTTAACGATAGTTTTAATTAGCTCGTCAGAGAAATCTTTAGGATGGGAAGAAGTAAATCTTATCCAAAAATCCCCTGGAATATCATTTATCATTCTTAACAAATTAGCGAAATTGATTGGGATTTGGTGCTTGGGATTTTTATAACTATTCACGTTTTCACCAAGCAGCCATATCTCTTTATATCCTTGCTTTACCGAACTTTTTACTTCTTTTATAATATCTCCTGCCGGTCTGGAAATTTCTGGTCCTCGAGTATAAGGAACTACGCAATAAGAACAAAAATTATTACAGCCAATAATAATTGGAACATAAGCACTAAATTTAGTTGTATATTTCGGCTTAATTTTTAATTAATGGAGGTCAGACCTCCTGTAGTAGGTCTGACCTCCTAATATTTTTTTCCAATCAGGCAAACTTTTAATAGATAAAATATAATCAAACCCTTCAATTTTATTCAGGGTATACCTTTCTTTAAACTTTTTAAATTCGTGTTTAGTAATACAACCGGTTAAAAGGGTTTTGGCCTTTAATTTGCCGAAATTTTTAATATTGCCATAGACCCTGTCAACTGCTGATTGCCTTACAGAACACATATTGACTACAATCAAATCCGCCTTTTCTATTTTTAGAGCAGGCGAATATCCAATTTTTTCCAAAACTGTAGCAATCCGCTCACTATCTGACTTATTCATTTGACAGCCATAGGTAATGATATAATATTTTTTCATCATAGTTTTAGATTAAAATAAAACCTCGGCTTTTTCAAGCCGAGATTTTATCTAATCTGGTTATATCAGTTTTTATAATCTTGTTTCTCATTTACACACTCCTTTATAATCTATTTCTACTTTCGCCAACTTGGCAAAGCAGGTATTACTATAGGTTTTTCCGTTTTTTCCACAAACTGGATCCCATAGAGTAATACAGGTTTCTGGTTTTTCTTTTGTAATACATTTTCCATCCTCTTCAATACAAATAAGATCTTCTGGCGGTTCTACGGCAGGACAGTCCATAGTGTGACGTGGGTCTACCTTAACGCAAGCTTCTCCGCACCAGTCACAATGTGGTTCCCTTAAAACTCGTATTTTCGGAATCTCTACTTCTCCAGGGAGAATACATCTAAAAGAAATTATACAACCCTTTTCATCTTTTTCAGGGACAATTCTTCCATCTTTGCAGAAATCAGAAGCAGGTGGTGATAGGAGTGGACAACTTTTTCTTATTGCTTCTGTCGGTAGTTTCTTTATAATTTTTTCTCTTGATTCCATCAACTTTTCTATTAGAATTGGTGTTTCTTTCAATTCTGATTTTAAATTTTCTAAGATATCCAGATGTTTTTCTTTGTCTCCGGAGATATTCTCAATATATTCATTAAATTTTTCTTGGTCATCCGGAGACATTTTTTCCAAATCGCCTTGTAATTTCTTCAAGGTGTTTTCCTGGACTTTTCTAATTGCTTCTTTAGCCTGCTCTGGGACATTTTCTTCCAGTTCTAATAAAATTTCTAAATTCTTAAAGTTCTTATATTTACTACCCTTTATTGCTTCCAGATTCTCTTCTAATCTTTTTTGAATTTGTTCCGGTTTATCCTCAAGTTTTGTCATTACTTCTCCAAATCTTTTAAGGTGTCTCTCTCGGGCTTGTTCTATTTTTTCAAATACTTCAGCTGGCACTTGTTCTTTTAATTTTAGAAGCAGATTTTGATGTAGAAATTGATGTTTGGTAAGTTTATCCAAGAAAGCGCTAACTTTTGGATTTTCTTCTGCCTTTTCTTTTATTTTTTCAGATGCCTCCTTAATTTTATCCATTTCATTTTGATAGTTATCTAATCCTTTTTTAATAATTTCCGGATTTTTCTTTTGTTCAATCATCTTTTTTATTTCAATTAATCTCTCGTTAGCAAATCTTGACTTCAATTCAGCTTTTTTTACCGTATTAAAAGTAAAAAAACTTCGGATTTCTCGACCCCAATTTTTCAAGAAATAAAAGGGGCTGTCCGGTAATAAAGTTGGTTCTTCAATATCCAGATCTTCTGCCTGGATATTTTCATCGAGATTTACTGCTTCGGTTGCATTTTCTTGGCCTAAGCTTACTGAAGCAAACCCTAATCCCAAAAAACAAACGAGTAGAGTGATAATAAAAAATTTGGTTGAATTCATATATCATATAAACATCCAAATGTCTAAACATATAAACAGTGTTAAAATGTTTAAATGTTAAAATGTTTGAATGAAGTTAGTGTATTTTATCTTTTTTTTCTTTTAAAAAGTATCGCCATTGCTCTAAGAATTTTACAAAAGAAAGAAAAGGCATGTCAATTAGAGCAGCGATAATTAAAGCAATGTTTAATTTAGCCAATTTTTTTGAAAACCATCTTCCTACGCTTACTACTGGTAGAGTAAATAAATCAAAAAGAGTGCTTAAAAATGTTTCTTTTTCTTTTTCTATTGTAAGCTCATTGCTTCTTTCTCTGATTTTTACCCCAAAAAAACTAATCATTGATAGAAATAAAAGAAATATAATCACAGAAAGAGTTCCGAAATCCAATTTTTGAAGTACCCAGATAATTATACCAAAAGACAGAAAAAAAGCCAAGGAGTAAATAGCAAGGATTATAGTATTTAAAATTTTTCCTCTCTTTTTTGGTATTTTTATTTCATAGATATCTTTTTTTTCTTTTACAAAAACAAGCTTCATAACTTCCATTATCACCCTTTGAAGATTTTCTTTTTTTGGAGGTCTAACGCTTGCTACCAAAAGAAACATCAGAAAAGGAGGGAAAAGAATATTCACTCCCAAACTGAAATAATTAAAATCACCAGTAATAAATTTATCAAAAGGTATCTCAATTGATAAAGCCAAAACAATTTTAGTTATAAAAATAGAAAGAGTGGTATAGATAGCTGCTCGTCTCATTACTCCTTTTAGTCTAATTACTCTTTTATGATAGGATTTTTTAATCAATTCTTCTAAAATTTCTGGTTTTTCAAAGTTTTCTTTTACTTTCATTGGATTTTTCTCTATAATATCTCCTAAAATTAAATAAGGAGTATCATATTTTTCGCAAAGATGATAGAATTTTTCCGCTAAAGGATGATAGAGAGCTTTTTCAATTTTTCTTTTAGTGGAATAGATATTTTGAGCAATCTCTAAAAGTAGAGAGGAATGAGAAAGCTCATTCCATCCTGGATATTGTTTTTCTAAAAGGTTATAACAAATTATAGAATCGTCTACTTTGAAAAGAGCTTTCTGGACAGCGATATAAATTTGAATATTTTTTTCATTCTCTGTCATTTTCTCTATGGTTATTCCTGCCATAGTAAAAGTTCTTTCCCGAATTTTTATTTGTTCTTTTATTAATCCAAACATATATTCAATCAATGCTTCTTCTTTTGCAGGAGGGGAAAGGGTTTTTTCTAATTCATAACTGGCAATTTCTATGAGCCACTCCTGAAGTTCTTTTTTTTTCTTGTCCTCCGAAGCTTTAGCGAAGGAGGATTTACTCGGTCTATTGGGTCTGTTTTCTAAAATATAAAAGTATTTGTCAATAAGTTTCTGAACGACTGTTATTTTTGATTCAGGAATAGTATCATTGGGAAAATGTCCGCCCCTAATCAATTCATAAGTTAGTGATTCAGCCATGCCTTCTCTTTTTTCTTGGCCAAAAATAATTCTTCTTTTTAAAGAACGCTCAATAGCTCTTTTTCTTAAAAGGTGTTCTTCTCTCCAGTCAATGACACCTTTTATTTTTTCATAAAAAGAGGC
>JBARPC010000039.1:0-20152 GCA_049642725.1 Minisyncoccales bacterium
CCGAAAACAATAAAACACTTTTTATTTTTGTTGACGAATCTGGTAATTTTGATTTTAGTCCGAAAGGGACGAAATTTTTTGTTTTGTCGTGTTTAAGCACTTTTAAGCCGGCAGAAGAAAGAGAAAAATTTTTACAACTTCATTATAAAATATTAAATGACGGTATTAATCAAGAACATTTTCATGCCACAGAAGATAGGCAGGATGTGCGAGATCAAGTATTTAATATTTTCAATTCTATGCAAGACGATATTGAAATCCATTCAGTTATAGCGCAAAAGAATAAGGCAAATCCCTCGTTATACAGAGAGGAATATTACAAGAAAGAAAAACTTATTAAAAGAGTGGTGGGCGCGGATTTTTATCAACGAGTATGCAGAACTTTGCTTCAATATGTTTTTTGTAGGTCTGACTTCCAGTATGTAAATAAAATAGTTGTGGTTCTTGGGGCTCTTTTTACTAAAGAAAAGCAATCTCTTGTGTTAAAAACTTTGAAGCATGATTTGAAAGAGCAATTTGAAAAACCGTTTGAGATATATTTTCATCAAGCAAAAGCAGATATTAATTGCCAATTAGCCGATTATTGCGGATGGGCTATCGCGATTAAATGGGAACGAGACGAAAATCGTTTGTTTAATTTAATTCAAGATAAAGTGAAAAGCGAGTATGAGATATTCAAAAGCGGTGATACAGAATATTATAAATAAAAAAAATGACCCTCCCACCTATCCTTTCGGAAGAGCCCTGGGGCTCTTATCAGCAGGGGGGAACCTTTTCTACTATTAGTATAACAAAAAATAGAAAAAATACAATAGACCTGTGGATAACTCAAAATTTTTCTTACAATACTACCAAGTATTGAAGTTTCTACTGAAATGGAAATGATTGAAAAAAAGCAAAAAATAAGTTAAATTAAAACAAAGAAATTTAAAAAAAATTTTAGAAAAAAACTTAAACATAAAAGGATAAAAAAATCTATGGATTCTACGTTTAAAAAATTAACTAAAAAATCTATAGAAGAAAAACTCCAAAAACTCATAAATCAATATAAACTGGAAGAAATTTTGAGCGTGGAAAAGATAAAAGATTGGATTTTTAACGATTATGGAGATTCAGTAATGGACGCCAGTAATAGATTTCAGAAAAAGTTTTTCCATTATTTTAAAGACGTCAGAGATATTGATAAAATTTTTAAGATTACTACTGATGCTTGGAATGTTTTTCCGCATAAATCTCTTAATAATAAATCTCCCAAAGAGATGGTTTTAGAAGCTATAGAGAAAGATCCAAGCTTGAAGAAACAAAAGAGTAATAAAAAACCGGATTTTATTGTAGGAGGAAAAAAGATTCTCTGGGATAAATATTGGGCAATGATTAAAAAGATGGAAGAAATGCAAAGGCCATTTAAGCAGCAGATTGAAAAGGAAATCCTCCCGCTTTACAAAAAATTCCTTACTCAAGAAAAGAATTTATCTAAAGAGATAGTGGAAGAATATATGAAGGTTGCTGATATTTTCTTTGAACGAGTTTTGCATGTCGGATTTTTGAGTTTTGAAATGATTAGACCAGAATTTGCGAAATATGAATTTCCTCGTTGGTGGCAAATCCATATTCTCTTTGATGAACGTGATGAAAACGAAATTTGGTCATCGCTAAAAGTTTTGATTTCTTTTCTGAAAGAAAAATTTGGTTTAGAAATGAAAGGTCAATAATTAACATTGAATTAAGCGGGAAATGGAGTCAGCTCTGATTTTTTTGAGGAGTAAAATAAAATGAAGAATAAACTAAAATTCATTGGGATATTTATTGGGGCGATGATTTTGGTCTCAGTGGGTTTTGGGCTTGGAAAATGCTCAACGTTTTCAGAAGTTACCGAAACGAAAGACAGGGTAGCTTTTCTTGAAGAGCAGATAAAAGAATTACAGAAGCGGCCAGGAGGAGAAATTAAAGATGATGGAGAAATCAGCCCTCCGGAACAAACAAGATTAGCTACGGTTGCTTATGTTATTGACGGAGACACTATTGAAGTAGATGGAGAAGAGAGGGTTCGTTATTTGGGAATAAATACTCCGGAATCAGGCCGTCCATATTTTACTGAAGCTACTAATGAAAATAAAAAGTTAGTGGATGGGAAAGAAGTTAAATTAGAGCTTGATGTTCAGACCAAAGACAAATATAATCGAACTTTGGCGTATGTTTGGATAGGGGAGACAATGGTTAATTTAGAATTAGTCCGTAGAGGATATGCTAATGTTTATACTTTTCCGCCCAATGTGAAGTATAAAGAGCAGTTTTTAGAAGCTGAACGAGAAGCCAAAGAAAATTGTAGAGGTCTTTGGTATCCTTGTAAAATTACTGGAGCTGAAAATGGAATTAAAATCGTCAATATTAATGCTGACGCTCCGGGGAATGATAATGAGAATAAAAATGGAGAATGGGTAGAGATTAAAAATCAAGAAGAAAACTCGGTTAGTATGACCAATTGGACTCTAAAAGATGAAGCTAATCATATTTATACTTTTGCTGATTTTACTTTAGCGCCGGATAAAAGCGTATTTATTTACTCGGGTTGCGGTATTGATGCTCAAGAGAAACTTTATTGGCAATGTCCAGAAGGCGAATACGCTATCTGGAATAATACAGGCGATACTGCCTTTTTGAGAGACGCCAGCGGAAATTTAGTGGATAGTTATAAATACTAAATATGTCTGTTGGACGTCGCATGTCCACGACACTATTTACTTTTTCCTTTTTTCATTGTAAACTAATGGTAGGTTTACATTATTATACAATTAATCATGGATAAAAACAAATTACCAGAAATATTAAAAATGAAACAAGTTTGTAACCTGTTGAATGTTCATCCCAACACCTTAAGAAATTGGGACAATAAGGGCGTACTTAAAGCTATCCGTTTTGGTAGTCGCAGAGATAGGCGATACAAAAAGGAAGATATTTTAAAATTGATGAAAAGTTCAAAATAATATGCAAAAAGAAATTAAGAGAAAAATAGGTTTGCTAGTTGAAAAATATGAATGTGTAAAAAATGCTGGCAAGTTGAAATCTTATACAGAAGAAGAGACTAAAAAAGATTTTATCTTACCTCTTTTTGAAATCCTCGGTTGGGACATCTACAGCAAAAATGAAGTTTCTGCAGAGGAAAGTATATCTTCGGGCAGGGTAGATTACGGATTCTATCTTAATAATAGAATTAAATTTTATTTGGAGACGAAAAGATTAAGCGCTGATTTACACAACGAAGATTTTGCTAATCAGGCAATTCGTTATTCCTGGAACAAGGGCGCGATTTGGGCAGTGTTGAGTGACTTTGAAAGTATAAAAGTATTTAATGCGCAAGATATTAAAAGATCTCTTGCTGATAAGCTTTATTTTGAAATTCCATATACCGATTACTTGAGTCGTTTTGATCAACTTTGGCTTTTATCAAAAAAATCTTTTCAAAGCGATTCCCTTGATAAAGATGCCGAAGCACACGGAAAAAAATTTCAGAGGATACCTGTAACATCCCTTTTGTATGAGGATTTAGAAAAATGTCGCGATATACTCACAAAAGAGTTAGGACAGATGAATGAGGAGGTGGATTCTGATTTGTTGGACGAAGGAGTTCAAAAACTCTTAGATCGACTTATATTTATTAGGGTTGCCGAAGACAGAGGAGTAGAGGATAGGATTTTAATTCCCCTAATAAGAGAGGCGAGATTTGGAAAGGGAAACGGGAAATTATATGAATCAATGGTGAAAAAATTCAGAGAGTTTGATAGCTTTTATAATTCAAATTTATTCGCTCCGCATCCATTTGAGCAATGGGAAGAATATAGTGGGGTTACCGAGCGTGTTATTAATATTCTTTATGGTAAAACAGGGTATTACGAATACGATTTTAAAGCAATGTCAACAGATGTTTTAGGTGCCGTTTATGAAAGTTATCTTGGTCACATACTTGCGAAATCTAAAAAAGGATTAACCATCGCAAAAGACGCTGGAAAACGTAAAGAACATGGTATTTATTATACACCAAGCTTTGTTGTGGACTATATAGCAAAAAATGCCTTAGGCCCTGTTTTAGATAAATGTAATAGTGTTTCCGATTTAAAAAAGATCAAGGTTCTGGATTCTACTTGTGGTTCAGGCTCTTTTCTTATCAAGGCATTTAATATGATAAGCGAAAAATATAAAAGTTTTGGTGCTCCTGATAATGAAATGGTCAAAATCCAAATTCTTGAAGAAAACATATATGGCGTAGATTTAGATCCCCAGGCTGTGGAAATAACGAGGTTGAATTTATTGATCAACGCCCTAGATGAGAGAATGAGATTACCATTTTTACATAATATTAAAAATGGCAATTCGCTTTTATTCAATTGGAAAGAAGAATTTCCGAAAGTTTTTGATAAAGGTGGTTTTAATGTGATAATCGGTAATCCTCCATATATAAAAGAATTCGTTAATAAAAGTGCTTTTAACGGTTTGCATAGTAGTCCATATTATCAAGGGAAAATGGATATTTGGACAATGTTCGCCTCTATCTCAATTGATTTGTTAAAAGAACGTGGAATTTTAAGTTTTATCGCTCCTAATAATTGGATAAGCAATGCTGGGGCAAGTATATTTAGAGATAAAATTCTAAAAGATGGAGAATTAAAATCATTTGTTGATTTTGGGGATTATAAAGTTTTTGAAGGAGCGGGAATACAAACAATGATTTTTGTTTTTAAAAAGAAAAAACCAAATAAAAAATACAAGGTTGAATATTTAAGAATTGCCGATAAAAATATTACGGAAGATAAATTAATTTCTAATCTATTTGGTAGGAAAACAAAAATTGAAATTGAACCGCCAAAATTGATCGGAAAAAATATAACCTTCGGAGATTCTGTGGTTAATTTAATTTTAAATAAAATAGAGGCAAAAAAGAACTTTGAAATTCTAGACGATGAAATTTCTAACGGTATACACCATCATCACGATCGTGTTAATAAAGAGCGTAAAGAAATTTTAGGCAATAATTTTTCTATTGGCGATGGAATTTTTGTTTTAAGCGATTCCGAGAGGAGACAGATCGCATTTAACAAAAAAGAATTAGAAATAATAAAGCCTTCTTACACAACAGAACAGATAAATAGATGGTATTCCGAATCTAAAAACAAAGAATGGGTTATATATACCGATTCAAGTTTTAAAGATTCAGATAAAATTAATCTTTATCCAAATATTAAAAAACATCTAGATAGATTTAAAGCTGTTATAACCTCTGACAATAAACCCTATGGATTACACAGAGCAAAAAAAGAAAAGTTTTTTAGAGAAGAAAAAATAGTCGTCTTAAGAAAATGTTTGAAACCGTCATTCGCTTATGTGGATTTTGATAGTTATGTATCAGCAACTTTTTACATCATTAAAAGTAAACGCATAGACCAAAAGTATCTAACAGCAATTTTAAATTCAAAAATTGTTGCTTTTTGGTTAAAAAACAAAGGAAAGATGCAGGGAAATAATTATCAATTAGACAAAGAACCATTAATCAGAATTCCGATTTGTGTTGGAACGGAAGAGCAACAAAATAATATCGTTAAGTTAGCCGATAAAATGATCTTGTTAAATAGAAAATTGCATAAGGTAACGAAAAATTCTAATAAATGGAATTTAATTAAATCTGAAATTGAAAAAACTGACAAAAAAATTGATGAAGAAGTTTATAAACTTTATGCACTAACACCAGAGGAAATTAAAATTATTGAAAAAGAATCGAAATTATATGGGTAAAAATTTATTCGGAGAAAAAATAATAAAGGAGGATAGAATAGAAATTATCTATAGCGGTCCATCTTTCGATAACAAAATGGAATTAAGGAGCCTTTATAAGCAATTAGAGGCGTCTGAAGCCATCATAAAGAATACCGTTGATACCTTAAAACAAACCGGCAAGATAGATTTTTCTTCTAATGATATAAAAATTTTTCTTAAACTCAGACGGGGTTCTTTTGGAGAAATGATTGTGATAGTTTTAAGCAACCCAATTTTAGTAGCTGTCATTTCGGGTTGTATTATCGCAACCTACACATATTTTTTAACAAGGAAAAATAATCGAGGTGGAGGATTTCAAAAAGAGGTAGCAATATTTGAGAAGAATAAAAACTTCAAAGCTAATTTAAAAAAAATCGTATCTCCGATAAATGTGATTGGTGATCAGGTAAATATCACTGGCGATAATAATACTGTAATTATAAACCAAGAACAGAAAGAAGATTTTTATCGTTCACTCGAAGAAATAGAAGAAGGTACAGAATTAAAAAATGGTGAATTTGAGGAAGAATTAGAGGGGACTATTAGAAAATTAGATCTTGATGCTCCAAGAAACTATTATTTTGGATTCAATATAAAAAATGGCCTAATGAAAATACCCACTTCGGTCAAGGGCGAATTTCATCTAAATGACTATAGAGATATAATCGATGAACCAGTGAATATTAAGGCAAAAGTGCGATATAAAGACGGAGAAATTACGTATATCGAAATTTTAGAATATCAACTTTTGACGACAGGCAAGCAAGATACGATAAAATTTAAAGATAATCCGAAAAATTATGGACGAAATACACATAAATAATATCAACGAAATAAACCTCCACCTTGTTTTAAAAGATATTGAAAATATATTTTGGTTTTTTCTTCTTTCTGTAAGAACTTTGTCCGATTATGATGTGCAAAACATATTACGAACAAAAGACAGCGTTCAAGAAGGATATTTGTGTTTCGTTCAAATGCTGGATAAATTTAATACTTCCACAAATCTGCAGATAGAGAAAAAAGGAAATCTTGCAACATCGAAATTAAATATAATTAAAGAAATGAATTTTATGGGTAAGGCGATGGTAGTTTTTGTTTATGAATTATTATTTGCTTCGGATTATTTTGTAGAGATTAAAGGGGATAAAGAATTTAAATTTTTAAAATATATCAGAAATGGGGCAGCTCATGATAATAAATTTGATTTGAAATATAAATATGGAAAAAATAAAGGACAGTGGATGCTCGGCGAAAAAGAAATTATAGAATGGAATAATCTCAAGATAAGTCGGGAATTACAAGGCAAAGAAGTCTTTAATAGTTTTATATCAATGCCATCAATTTTTTTATTGGCAAAATATTTTTCCGAAAAATTGGAAAACATAGACAAACAAAAAAGTAATCCCTTGAAATAACTATGCAGACCGTCATCACTTATTACAAAAATTTAACCCGTTGGGACATAAAAAGTTATTTATGCCTTTTTTCAAGTCCTTACGTAGTTGAAGAACTGGGAAAATACATATACGGGGAGAAAAAATGGTGTCAAGTCTATTTTTACCAAAAAGTCGAAAAATTAATTGAGGAATAAAATTATGGAAAAAGAAAAAGAAATTGACGAAAAACTTGAGGAAGCGGCGGAGAAATTAGCCGAGATTTCTATAAAATAGGTTAAGTGGGAGAAGAAGAGATAAAAAATCGAGAAATTAGTCGGGAAATAAAATAAAAACATGATAATAGAAATTTTAGAATTATTTGGTATTGGCGCTATAATCGTTGTCTTCGTTAAATATATTTTAGAACAAGAAAGACAAAGGAATAATAGAAAATTAGAGCAAGATAGGAAACGGCTTTTTGTTTTCCAAAATATCCTACCAAATAATTCAATTAGGAATTTTACAGACGATGTTTTTAACGGCTATTATCACAGAGATTTTTTAGTAAATTTAGATGAGTATAGTAAATTGTACAAAGAATCGATAGCTATTTTTTTCGACAAAAAATTAGAAGAAGCCCGGACAGAATTTAATTACGCTTTTAATAAATTATTAAAATTTTTAGTTGTCCATTTTTTTGTTCATTTTTCAGATAAAGATATTTATGCTTTATATCCAGAATTAAAGTATAGTCTAAATAAGGAGAAAAGAAATTTGTATGATAGACGATTTAAAGAGTTGAGAAAAATTTTGGATGATTTTGAGGATAAATATAATAATTTTTTAAAGACAGCTAAAGAAAGGATTGTATTATAATAAGGAAAAAAATGGGGTTAACTTTATTTTAGAAATAATCTGCTGTCAACATCGAATGTTGACAGCAGGCGCGGATTATCAAACCTAAAAAATGACCAAAGAAGAAATACAAAAATTATTTAATCATCCGCCTTTTGAGTATATTCCTAGGTGGTGTCGTGATATTGACATTGAGGCGCACGAAAGAACAATAAAAAAGCAGGGCGAAGAGTTCCGCGAGTTTTGGCATTCCAAAATACTTAATAGCGACTATCAGGAGTTATCAGAATCGGATATGAATCGGGTAATCTTGTTTTTTGACAGTACTGCCAGCGGTTCAAGAGAATTTCAGGAAAATGGCGGCGTACCCATCGCAAAAGCGAACCTGCGTAAGCCACAATGGTATAAAGCGCTACGAGCGCTAAAACACAACCAGGATATAAGAGAAATACTAAACAAAATTCTTACAGAAAAAGATGATAACGTGATAATCGATTTGATTAATGAATTAGAAAAAGTAAATCGCGGGAATGGCAATAGTTTGACTGGCAAGGGCACCGTGGTTTTGAGCGCTATATTATTTACATATAATCCGAATAAGTATTTATCAATGCTTCTCCTTAATCATCGTCTTGCGCTTATAGATTTTTTTGGTCTTGATAATAGTCATAGTTACCAAACCTATGGAGAACAGATTACTGGGACAAATAATGATATCATTTCTGGCTTCAAAAATAATTTTGGAATTGATACCACGCTTTTTAAGTTGAGCGTTTTTATCTATTGTCAATTAGATGGTAAGTACAATTGGTTAAAGAACGCTAAAAAAATAGGAACTAATATTCCCAATAAAACAAGTTATTATTCAGAGGTAAACGAATTAGATATTGTGGTTCAACGGGAGAGAATACCAGACAGAGTAAAACGTGAAGTGTGGCGTAGAGATAAAGGTAGATGCGCAGAGTGTGGAAGCCGAGAGAAACTTGAATATGATCATATTATTCCCATATCAAAAGGTGGTAGCAGCACAGTAAGGAATATTGAGTTGTTGTGCGAAAACTGTAATCGTAAGAAGTCATCTAAAATTTAACAATACGATATTTGATCCTCAATTCTGTCGGGATTCCACGCTAAAATTCCCGGACCAAAAATGGAGTCAACTCTATTTTTTGAGCAGTAAGACA
Organism: Minisyncoccales bacterium; assembly: GCA_049642725.1. Taxonomy (GTDB): domain Bacteria; phylum Patescibacteriota; class Minisyncoccia; order Minisyncoccales; family JAGMDC01; genus JAGLYZ01. The sequence continues at coordinate 9,224 of JBARPC010000039.1, forward strand.
AAATGAAGAATAAAGTAAAAATAAAAGATGATTTCTAAAGAAAAACTAAAAGAATTCAAAAAGATTTATAAAAAAAGATTTGGCGAGTATCTTTCCGATCAGGCTGCTTTAGAAAAAGCGACTAGATTATTGAATTTAGTAAAAGCTGTTTATCAGCCAATGACTCAAGAAGAATATGATAAAGTCCAAAAACGCAGAGAAGAAACAAAATGATGAAAGGGGATTAGATGAGGCGAAAAATAATCTTTTAGGTTTTTTTAGTTTACTTCTCGAAATTGATAGGAGAGTAAATCCTCAAAGATATAAATCAAAAAAGAAGAAAATTTATTGAAATTAGTAAAATAAATTATGAATACAAAATTATTTATAGATACAGCAAAAGATCTTTTTAGCGATTGGCTTAATAATCTTAACCAATATATTTATAATGGGAAACTAAATATATCTGGGGAATATTCATTTGCAAATGTTTTACGAATTGCTGAAAGTCCGACTCATTTTATCTGTGAACTTTACGGATCAAAACAGTATAAACCAGGTCAATCAATAACCGTTGAAGTGCCAAATACAATAGAAAAGGTCAAAAACACTACCTCTTTTTTTTGCTCTAATGCTTCGGATCTGAACCAACAGAAAGCTGTTCTTAACATAACTAGTGATGGTTGTACCTTCGATGGTCTTTTAATTTCAACAAAAGGTGATCTCGATTCAATTCAAGAAAGGATTAAACTTCCGGTTAGCCCAGTAAATATAAATTATTCCGAAGCTGAAATTCCAATTATAATTAGACCTAAAGTCGCTTCCTTGTTGTTTAGCAACCTTGAACTTTTAGAAACTGATGGAATAAGAATTATTTATAGAATTATTCACTGCGCAATTATTATAAATAAGAAGGCAAGTAAAGAAGAACTAATAACATTTTTCCAAGATACAATAAAACGACAATTAGCGTCTTTAAATTTAACTAGAAGATTAATTGGTCTAAACACAATTTTTAATTCTCCAATAGAGCATTTTGCAGCACAGCTTTTTAGTCTTTCTAATCAAGATATAAAGGAGTCAGTTATTGATAAATTCATTCAACAACACTCAAACGAATTTGCTCAAGCACTAGGCTATAAAAGAGCATTAAGTCAGAAGAAGCTGAAATGGTTAGAAAGAGAACTGGATGATCCAGACGAAAGCAAACCCGATTTTTTACTAGAAAGAGATGATGGGTACTATGATATTTTAGATTTGAAAACAGGTGCAATTAAAATTAAATCAATTACAAAATATAAAAAAAGTGGTAAGGCAGGTAAAATAAGAGTAAGGTTTGTTGATTATGTATCAGAGCTGATTGCTCAATTAAAAGATTATGAAAGATATTTTAACCTAGAAAAGAATAAAGAGTATGCCCATCAAAAATACGGAGTAAAGATTCAGTCTCCCAAATTAATTGGAATTGTTGGTAATTACAACAATTTTGAGAAAGAGGAAGTTAAGGATGCCTTAAACCAATATAAGGATAATATAATAGTTTTGAGTTATTACGACGTTGTAAATATGTTAAGAAAAATTAATTAAATTTAAGATTTGATTATATAGTTTTATATTTTATGATAAAAAAACAATGGAAAATAAATCAAAAAGAAGAGTTGAAAGGAATGATCCTTGTCCTTGCGGTAGTGGTAAAAAATATAAAAAGTGTTGCTTGAATAAAGATACCCAACCTGTGCCCCCCGAGGTTATTAAGTATTTCCAAAAGATCAGAGCCGAGCATGAGTATCTGAAACAAGCAGGTATCCATGTAAACTATGTAAAGCCCGTAATGTTCAAGGGCAAGAAAATATGGGCACTCGGCAATCGTGTTTATAGTAGGATTGAGCCAAACGAAACTTTTCACACTTTCTTAATACAGATTTTGAAAGAGACGCTTGGCTATGATTGGCTACGAGCCCAAAGTCAACTTGCTACTGACGAACGACACTTTATTTCTATATGTCTTGAAAAGCTTGGGGAGTGGATTGAACGTAATGAGAAAACTGCGAAGCGTGTTAAAGGTGTCTGGAGTGCAAAGCCTGATGGATATAGCAAAAGTCTTTTACTACTTGCTTTTGACGTATGTAGCCTCATTCATAAACAAGTATTACCTCTTTCGCTACTCGAGAGATTAAAATCGCGCGATCATTATCAAGGGGCACGGTACGAAATCGCGATTGCCGCTGTATTTGCTCGGCTTGATTGCGATATTCAATTCACCGATGAAAAAAGCAAGAGCAAACATTGTGAGTTTATTGCCACGCATCGAGCAACAGGCGCATCACTGGCAGTTGAAGCTAAAAGCAAGCACCGATCCGGTGTGCTTCATCAAATAGGGTTTCTCTCTCCAGTAGAAAAATTACTATCTGCGCGTATGATAAGACGGCTATTCAATGACGCACTTAAACAAAATCCAAAGGATGTGCCTTTCGCAACTTTCATTGATGTAAATTCGCCAATCACACCAAACATTCCGATAGATGATAAACCATGGGTAAAGGATGTAAAGAAGTTGGTTAGTAAAAAACTCGGTGGCGTTGCACCGCAAGAGTATCCTCTGAATGCCGCATTTTTTACCAACTTTTCCTATCACTATCAAACCGAGAATGAAGCAGAGCAGGGTGAAACAATGGGTATAATTGTACCTCATCCGAAATTTCCGCCACCCAATCAAGAATTTTTTGGATATCTACAAGGTGCACTCAGTCATTATGGTTTTGTGCCGCCGATTGATATTGATGAACCGCTTGAATCGTCAGACAATAGTTGATAATTTTAAGATGAGATTATCTAATCGTCGCCAAAAAATTCGCCGGCCCAAGCGAGGCATAACGGTAAAAGAACTTAAAATGAGACGCTAAAATATACCCTTAAGTAGTATCTCATTTGTCTCATTTTGTGCTACGATTTGGGATAGAAGACCTAAACTAATGGTGTTGCTAGACAAATAATATGGATAAACTTAAATTCACAATAGGTTTTTGGCATCCTTTTGGTGATCACGGTCCCGAAGATCGTGACCAGATAATTTTAAGGAAACATAAAGAAATTATAAAAAATAAAGGCTGGACTTTATGGTCTTTTCAGAATAGGGTAGACGAAACGATTGATAAGTGGAAAAACGAATTGAAAAACGTAACCACAAAGATATTTGTCTTATGTTCAGATAGTGCAGATGCAGAAGCTCCTGTGGGCAATCAATTTTATGCCAAAGAATATAAATTTGTAAATTCTAATGAGTGGATTAATATACCTTCAACCATTACAATTCCTCATCCTTTTGGCAAAAGAAATACGGCATCGGCATTTAAAGTAAATGCTATTTATAAGCCAGAGACAATAAAGGTACCCGAAGAAATTAAATGGCTTTGCATGGACGGAAGGTGGAGAGAGGATAATTTACCCACAAGAGGAGAATACTTAATAAAATCCGGAGGAAAGTGTAAATTAAGAAAAGTTTATCAAATCCTGGAATTGGAATATCCTTATCTGGCGATTCTTAGAAAATAGTCCGATAAATGAGACACCAAAATATACTCTTAAATAGTGTCTCATTTGTCTCATTTCTCGAACAAAACGCCCCGATTGAGATACCATAATGAGACACCTCTAAAAGCCCCAAAACGGTACACTTCACTGTTCCATTCGGAACACCCCTTTCCGTGTTCCATTTGTTCCGTTTTAGCTTCAAAGCCCCCGACCGAGACGCGTCAATGGAACACGCCCCAAACCCCATAAATTACCCTTAAAATCTTGGTTCTAGACCGAGGATGCCTGCACTTCGGCAATACTATTTGACATTAACCTTTGTTAAACTATAATAAAAGTATATGTTAACCAATGAAGACATACAAAAAATTATAGAAGCAAATAGAGAGGTATTTGCAACAAAGGAAGATTTTGAATCTTTTAAGGAAGAAATAAAGGTTAGTTTTTCCGATCTACAAACTTCAGTTAATTGCAGATAAACTTGGAATAAAATTAGAGTACTGATATTTTATCGTTATATTGTCAGTCCGCTAGCCGCCTTCCAGGGTCAGAGAAAAAGGCTCCTGACCCCTTTCAAAATTATTTAAATCCGACTTAAATCTAAAAATCGGAGTTTAGCTTCGGTAAACTCCGGTAAGTTTCTCTGCCTTCCAGTATAGGCGGTTTTTTTAGTTCTAGGGCTTGATTTTTATTTATATTGAGATAAGGTGAGAATACCTTAACAATTTTAGGAGGGAAGAATAAAAAATGAAAGTTGTAGTAGACAGCGGACATTATGGCGCCTCTGTGTCAGTTGATGCCGGCAAGACAATTATCAAGAGAGATGGAAGTGATTTCCCGGTTCGTTTAGAAGATATAAAAAGAGAAGGGATTGAAGCGATAGAAGCACATACCATTTATGGATTGACAATCAGAATAGAGCAGGAAAATGGCTGGGTTGTTTATATTGATGAAGATGTCTATCACAAAGGAGTCCTCATAGTTACGAGACTTAGGCGATCAGAAACAGATAAAAGACAATATCTTTCAAGATACGGAGAATGGCTTGAAAAATCGAAAGAACTTGGTCCATTGCCAGATAATGCAGTGAGAATTCCTATACTGACTAAAGAATAGCACAAAAAATCAAAAAAAGCCCATCCGGCCCTTTTTTTTTATTACTTTTTATTGCTAAAACTCCCAAAAAAAGATTAACTAAAAGTTATCCACAGTAATAGCTATTGACCAGAGTAAATAGTCGGGTGTATAATAATAGAATGAAAACACAAATTACACAAAGACAAAAAGATTTATTGTCTATTCTCTATGCTTATATTAAAGATACCGGCTACCCTCCAACATTTGAAGAAATAAGAGAGAGATTGTGTGTGTCTTCAAACCAATCGGTTATTGATCATTTGACGAGTTTAGAACGAAAGAATTTTATTAAGCGAGGAGAGGGCATGGCTCGAAGCATAGCCATTTTGCCATTGGGCTATAAAGAGATTGAAAAACCTCCGCTGGCCGCTTTCCTTGGCGCAACCAGTGCTGGCGCGCCCATTGAAGCAATAGAAATATCCGGAGAGTGGCAAGCATTACCTTCAAGTATAGATAAACTAGAAAGATTAAGTAATGAAGTCTTCCTATTAAAGATTTTCGGTGATTCTATGATTAACGCTGGCATAGAAGACAGCGATATTGTTTTAATGAAAAATCAAAAAGAATTTATTTCTGGAGATGTAGTTTTGGCTCAGATAGGAGACGAGTCCACTGTAAAACGTTTCATTTCAGAAGATAAACCGCCATATGTTTACCTTAAGCCGGAAAATCCTAAATATAAAATAATTCCTTTTACTCAAGAGATGCAGCTTACGGGTAAGGTTATTTCAATTTTAAAAAACGGCTATTGGAAGCCGGTTAAATAATTAAATCTATGCCAACTCAAAAACCGAACAAAAGTAAAAAAATAATAAATGAGATTTTTCGCAGTACGGAAATTGCTTACGGCTTGAAAGAGTTTGAAAATATTGATTTAGAAAACGTTCTCAAAATAACCGAAGAAGAACGAAAAAAATTTTATATCAAAGATATTAAATCTAAAAAATTGAGGATTGTTTTTGACGAATCAAAACAAAAAGGCAGGCCCGAAGAAATTATCCGCCAACTTTGGCTTCATAAACTTCATACTGATTATAAATATCCACTTGATCGTATTGATACAGAAAAAAGTATTCATTTCGGCAGAGAAATTCACGCCAAAGCCGCTGATATAATTGTTTATAAAAAAGATAAAATTACTCCTTATATTATTATTGAAGTAAAAAGTCCAACGGAAAAGAAAGGAATTGAACAACTTAAAAGTTATCTATCTGCCGAGGGTTCAGAAATAGGCGTTTGGTCAAATGGCATAGAACGAGTAGTGTTATACAGGCCTTATCCAAAAGAGTTTCAGGATTCTTTAAGCGACATTCCACGCGCTGATCAAACTATTGATGATTTATTTGAGATTAAAAAAACCTGGACAGAATTAAATCCTAAATTTGATTTTATTGAGATTATCAAACGTATAGAGGAATTGGCCCTTGCGGGTTCTGGCGCAAATGTTTTTGAGGAAATATTCAAAATAATTTATGCCAAGCTATATGATGAAAAGTTAGCGCGGGAACGGCGCGAAAATCAAGAAGTGATTTTTAGAAAATATCGCGATCCGGAAAAAACATATGAAGTAATCAATGATCAACTTTTTAAAAACGCAATTAAAGAATGGCCGGATACTTTTGAACCGTCAGATCGTATTAAGCTTTCCCATGAGAGATTAAATATCTGTGTACCATTTTTAGAGAATGTTCGTCTTTTTGAATTAGGTAAAGGCGAACTGGAAATTATTGATAGCGCTTTTGAATATCTAATTACAGAAGTTTCAAAGGGTAAAAAGGGTCAGTATTTCACACCTCGCCATGTTATTAAAATGTGCGTGAAAATGCTTAATCCAAAATCCGATGAATATGTTATTGATACTGCCTGTGGCTCCGGCGGTTTTCTTTTACACACAATGTATTATGTTTGGAAGAAATTCAATACGGAAGCGGCAGAAAAAAGTTATGCTTCAAAATATCTTTTTGGACTTGATTTTGATGAGAATATGCGTCGTATATCCCAGGCATTGATGCTTATTGCCGGAGATGGTAGACACTATATTTTTAAACGTGATTCGCTTGACGCGCGAGATTGGCAAGGAGTAGAAAGCGAAGAGGCGCGAGTAGCTCTGAAACCTCTTTTGGCAAAATTGGAAAATCCATCCGACGCAAAAGAGAATCAACTAACTTATCGGTATTTGAATTTTGATATTTTATTAACCAATCCGCCATTTGCCGGCGAGAATCCTGAATCAGGATTACTTCGCCAATATGAACTTGCTAAAAAAAATGGAAAACTAAAAAATAATATTGAACGTCATATTCTTTTTATTGAACGTTCGCTTGACGCCATTCGTCCCGGTGGCCGGTTGGCAATTGTTTTACCACAGGGCGTTCTGAATAATACCAATATGGAATATGTGAGAGAATATCTTTTTAATAAAGCACGAATTTTAGCAGTAGCGGGGTTGCACGGCAATACCTTCAAACCGCATACCGGCACAAAAACTTCAGTTTTATTTTTACAAAAATGGAATGAAGACGAACAGCCGCTAAAAGATTATCCAATTTTTATGGCAGTTTCAAAAAAAGCGGGCAAAGATAACTCCGGAGATTATGTGTATAAAAAAGACGCTCAAGGGAATTATGTCCACAACGACAAGGGTCGTAAAGTTTTAGACCACGATTTAGATGAAATCGCCGAAGCGTTTATAAAATTCGCCAAAGAACAAAAGTTTAGTTTTTACAATAATGTTTAATAAATTTTTTCAAAAAGATAAAAAAGGAAAAGACCTTGTACTAGGAGACTATAAAAGTATCTGGACGAAATTTTGCTTTCTTGACGAGAGCGGAAGTTTGAATAATTTAAAAGACCCTTTTTTCACCATCGGATTTATAAAATGTTCCCAGCCATATTATTTGCAAAATAAAATTTTATACGAAAGACAAAAAAGAAACTTTTTTGACGAAATGCATTTTAATAAACTTTCTAAAAATAACATTGACTTTGCAAAATTTGCGATAGATTCGCTTTTTGCTACTAGAAGTTTATGGTTTCATTCTTACTCGTTGGATAAACAAGGAGATTATTTTAACCGTGAGTTTAACGGCAGTCCGTGGCAAGCTTATGAGGACATTTCTATAAGGGTGCTTGAGTCAGCTATACCCGATAATGAAATTTTAATTGTTCTTGCTGATTATATTACAACCCCTAAAGATATTCGGTTTGAAGTAAATGTCAAAAGGAAAATAAACGAAAAACTAAAAAGATTAGCAGTTGCGGGGGTGTGTCGTTTTAATTCAAAATCAAATGATTTATTACAGATAGCCGATCTTATTGTGGGAGCGATAAATTATGATTTGAAATTATCAACCAACATAATTTCAAAAGGCGACAAATACAAAAAAAGACTTTTAGAATATTTTAAGGAAATGGTCGGCTTGAAAGATAAAGATTTTGCTGATGGCTTTAGAAGTCATATGTTTAATATTTTTGTAGATAAAGATGTAAAGCAAAGATTGCCATTGAGTCAAAATAATAAGATAAAAGAAAAAGAGCTATCGTCCTAACGGTCGACGCCCCTTTTCGATACTCTATTATTAATATAGCAAATTGACACCCCCTGTCAAGCGTTCAATCTGTGGAAAACCAAAAAGTCGCATTAAAACAAAAATTTAGTTTTTTGGGAAGCAATTATGAAAAACAAACAAATAAAAACCATAAATGTTATCGTTCCTATTTTTGGGTTAGGATCGATTTTAAATAATGTAAAATTAAGTAGTGAGATAAAAATTCGTTTTATTGACTATGTAAGAAAGGAAAATGAATTATTGCAACAATCCAATCTTAACCATATAAAGTATAGCTGCGTTCTTGATGTGAATTACAGATATGATCACCAAAAAGCAGACGAGCCATATCCCGCTATAGGATTTTTATTAGATAAAATTCAAGCCGCATTCAGAGTTTTTCATCCTGGCATTATAGGATTTGCAGGTATTATATCTAAACCAAAAGTTTCACCTTTTCCCTTTTTAATTGATTTAACAATTCCGAGCAGAACATCTTCGTATAAAATAGATAAAAATAAATTAAATATCTTTCCTGAATTTTATAAAAAATTCTGTATCGCTTATCCTAAGAAACAAATTGCTTTTGATTGGTTTAATAAATCATATTTGGAAGTTCCTGTAAACAAGGTTATAAATTATAGCATTATTTTAGAAAATTTATTCGTTCCACCAAAAACTAGAGAAAAGAAAAATTTTGTTCTTCAAGGTTTAACTATATTAAAGTTTTCTAAAGAAGATAAAGAAAAAATAGATACACTATTTCAGTATAGAAATGCTGTAGTTCATGCCGATATTAAAAAACAGATGGAAATTGGAAATATAGAAAATAAACAGCATCCACATCACTTACATTATTATGAAGATTGCGAAAAAATCATTAGGAAATCATTACATCTATATGTGAAAAATCCATGGTAGTATCTATAATCCAAAAATCACAATTAGAAGGCGGTTTGCGACTGGACGCGGAATATTATCAGCCGGAGTATTTTATAGATTTTTCAAAAGGAAACTGGCGACCAATCGGGGAATTATTGGAAATTTGTCAGTATGGGATATCTCAATCAATGAATGATGAAAAAATTGGATATCCAATTTTCAAAATGGACGATATAAAAGATATTTTTCTATTTGATGATAAAGTGAGATATGCGGACATTTCCAAAAATATTTTCAACGAGTTCAAATTAGAGAAAAACGATGTATTATTTAATCGAGTGAATTCAGAAGAATTTGTCGGCAGAACTGGAATGTTTAAGTTAAACACAAATGCTGTTTTTGCATCTTATTTGATAAGATTAAAATTGAAAAACAGTTCTGTTGTTTTGCCAGATTACCTTAACATCTTTTTAAATTCTTCTTTTGGAATTAAACAAATTAGAAAATTCAGAAGGCGAGCAGTAAATCAAGCGAATGTTAATGCAGAAGAATTAAAACAAATCAAGATTGCTGTTTTACCAACTACTTTTCAGAAAGAAATTGAAAAATTATCTAATAAGGCATGGCAAAATTTTAAAAATTCAAAATCTCTTTATTCTCAAGCCGAGGATTTACTTTTAGAACAGTTAGGATTAAAGGATATTGAGGCGAAAGATGATTTATCTTATATCATTAATCTTTCAGATGTAAAATCAGCTCATCGCACTGACTCCGAATATTTCCAGCCGAAATATGAAAAGTTAATATCAAAAATAAAAAATAAAAATCCAAAAATTTTAAGTAATTTTGTAAAAAATTATTCAACAGGGTTTCCTTTTAAGAGTGAGAACTATCAAGAAAAGGGAATTCCGTTAATAAGAATAAATAATATCAAAAAGGGATATTTAGATTTAAGCAACACAGCGTATTTATCAGAAAAAGATTATTTATTATTTCCAAAAGACACCGCAAAACCAGGAGATATTATTTTATCTATGTCGGGAACTATTGGTATGACGGCAATAATTCCAGATGATATACCTAAAAGCAGTATCAATCAGCGTATATTAAGAATTACATTAAAAAATATTAATAAAAATTATTTAGTTCTTTTATTAAATTCCGTAGTTGGTTTGTACCAATTAGAACAAATAGGAACGGGTGGAGTTCAAACAAATATTAGTTATAAGGATATTAAAAATATTTTAATCCCAATTTTATCAAAACTTACTCAACAAAAAATCGCGGAATTGGTCCAAAAATCTCACAAAGCCCGCTCAAAAGCAAAAGAATTATTAGAAGAAACAAAACAAAAAGTCGAAGAAGTAATAAATAAAGGAGATAATTAAAATGGCTAAAATATCAAAAAAACTCGCCCTTGGCATTAGTGAAGAAGAACGTAAAAAAAGACTCGCAGAGGTAGGTTATGATTTGAGAAAAAACAGTCAAACTGGAGGATTTCACACTGTCAAGAAAAGACAAGCGAAGAAAACTAAAAATCAAGAAATTAATTGAAAAATAAATTATGCAAAAACCGCTTTCGGAAAAATTTGTAAAGCAATCCATTATCAAATGGCTTTTTCGAAATGGTTGGGGTAGAAATTTGGAAGTTGGCGAATTGCGAGACCAAGGAGTGGATATAAGAGTTAAAAATAATAAAGTTTCTCGGTTTTTCTTGATTGGGTGGAGAAAAAGGTGTCAGGAACCTTTTTCTCAAAATTATATAAAAAAAGAAATCAAAACACGCAATGAATTCCGAAAACAATAAAACACTTTTTATTTTTGTTGACGAATCTGGTAATTTTGATTTTAG
>JBARPC010000040.1:0-9146 GCA_049642725.1 Minisyncoccales bacterium
TGTGGTCATATATTTTGATTATAGGTTAATCAAAATTGGATGTCAAACTTTGAAAAAAAATAGAGTAATTACTTAACCGAGTTAACTTAACCGAGTTAAGTAATTATGTTGAGTAATTAAGAAAAAACAGAGAATAAATCTCTGTTTTTTGAAAGCCAAATTTTATGTTAGACACTCGGTGTCTAACAATCCCATTTAAAAGTCAGAAACGTCCCTATTTTCATTACTCAAAAAGTTTTATCCCATTACTTTTACACCTGTTTTTTTTATTTCCCAGACTAAAGGATCTTCATCTACAAAATCTTTAGGATGATAAGGATGTGGTTCAATAATAGATTTTATCTTATAAGATTTCTTTAATAAATAATGTAAAGCGGAAAAAGGCTCTTTAAATTTCGGAGAAATAATACAAACATCAATATCGCTCCATTTACTAGATTTTCCTTTAGCATAAGAACCAAAAACAATTACCTTCTCTATGGAAATTTTATCTTTCTTTATTAATTTAATATAATCGGATATATCCTTTTTTACCTCTTTCGGTAAAGTTATTTTAATTTTTTTTATAGTTGTTTTTTTAACCATAGATATAAATTTTTAGATATTTTAAAATATTTTTCTGTGTAAGACTTAGTACATCTTTTATAAAAATCAAACTTGTAAGCATCATAACGAGCAGCAATATTAAATTCAGTAATTTCAGTTAAATAGTCTATTTGTTCTTCACCTAAATCAATTTTGGCTATTTTAGCTAAATCAACTAATTGATGAGTGTAAGGAGCATGAGTTTTTATTGTTTTGACAGCTAAAGCTTTTAAAGTTTTTTCTATCATCAAATGACAGAAAAATAAACATTCTGAATATCGTTTTCCTCTAAAAAGAAATTTCGCTGTTTCAAAATCATATTCTGAACTTTTTATCCAATAATTAATTACTTTTTTAATATTTAATTTGTTTCTTTGCATGTATATTTTTATTATAAACAAATCAAAATTGGATGTCAAATTTTGAATTTGGAAAAGAGAACCCCTCGCCGCCTACAGCGCGGCAAGGGGAATAACTACAAGGGACAAACACACAGCTTTAAACCGTGTGAGGAAATATCTGTTGAAGTCGGACTTCAACAGACAGATTTACACAAGATTAATTAATGAAACCCTCAGGCAAACAGAAATAAATAAGAAAGAATGGGATAAACTTTAAAATAAACACTTCTATTCTTTTTTTATGATCAGTTCTTCAAAGAACTGTTTTTTTATTTTTTAATAAATAAAAAAGGTTCCTGACACCTTTTTCCACATAATATTGTTTCAAGGGTTTGGTAATCGTTCCTATTCTCAAAAATTGTCATACGGGCATTGGCACGATTTAAAACGTGGTAGATTTCATTGCCCACATCTATGCGTAATGTTCTTCCCATGTAATTATTATATCGTAAAAAAAGGTTCCTGACACCTTTTTCTCCTTTTTCTCCTACTTCATTGTTAAGGTCGTATTTCCTTTTGTTCTAGTCTTGCCCCTGTTCCTTTTACACAAACTGGTGTAGTACGAGTATTACCACTAGTACCATCTCCTATCTGACCACCATTATTACATCCCCAACAATAAGCTCTTCCATTACTCTCTAAGGCACAACTATGAATAAAACCAGTAGAAACAGCAGAAATATTAGTTAAGTTTCCTACACCGCCTACTCCTTTTACCTGAACAGGGGTAGTACTATCAGTAATAGTGCCATCCCCTAATTGGCCTCCGCATGGTATCCCCCACCAATAGTCATTCATCCCCCAGCAATAAACTGTTCCATCATTTTTTAGAGCACAGTTATAATCTCCACCAGAAGAAGCGGTAGAAACAGCAGAAATATTAGTTAAGTTTCCTACACCGCCTACTCCTTTTACCTGAACAGGGACTCTACGATGAGTAGTAGTGCCATCCCCTAATTGGCCGCTGTCATTATCTCCCCAACAGTAAACTGTTCCATCATTTTTTAGAGCGCAGGTATTGGCCCATTGAGCACCAATTGCAGAAATATTAGTTAAGTTTCCTACACCGCCTACTCCTTTTACCTGAACAGGGGTAGTACTGTGAGCAACAATAGAGTTATCCCCTAATACACCTGCGCAGAAGAACGGCCATAGACAACTATTCGACCCCCAGCAATAAACTGTTCCATCATTTTTTAGAGCGCAACTATGCGCCCCGCCACCAGAAACAGCAGAAATATTAGTTAAGTTTCCTACACCGCCTACTCCTTTTACCTGAACAGGGGTAGTACTATCAATAATAGTATCATCTCCTAACTGGCCCTGGGAATTACATCCCCAACAGTAAACTGTTCCATCATTTTTTAGAGCGCAGGTAAAGGTTCCACCACCAGAAACAACAGAAATATTATCTAAGTTTCCTACACCGCCTACTCCTTTTACCTGAACAGGGGTAGTACTATCAATAATAGTATCATCTCCTAACTGGCCGTGATCGTTCTTTCCCCAGCAGTAAACTGTTCCATCATTTTTTAGAGCGCAGGTTTGTCCTCCGCCAGTAGAAACAGCAAAAATATTATCTAAGTCCCCTACACCGCCTACTCCTTTTACCTGAACAGGGGTAGTACGACCAATAGTAGTGCCATCCCCTAATTGGCCTTGAACATTCATCCCCCAGCAATAAACTGTTCCTTTATCTGTTGAAGCGCAGCTATGATACACACTCCATCCACCACCAGCACCCATCGCTGCTAAAAAAGAAAGATTTGTTTTAATTGCTCTTTTTATATTGTGACAAGTTCCAATAGATTTAAGAAACCTCCAACCTTCTTCTTCTTGTACCTCCCAATCATAAGAAGTATCTCCAAGAATAGCAAAACCAGTATCTCCAGGATTTAATCCCACTGTCTTTTCAATATATAGTGCTTCCTCTGTTCCCGCATCAGCAGCAGTAATTGCCTTAGCTGATTCTTCTATATTCTTTGCCATTCGCATTTCCTTAATGGTCACCAAGGTTAAACCAGCGCCAATAGATAAAATAGCGCCAAGGATGACGAGAGTAACTAATAAAGCAATTTGTCCTTTTTGATTAAAATATTTTTTTGAAATCATATTTAAAATTATTTTAGGAAATTAAATTTTTAAATATTTTCTCTATTTTTTGAGAAAAATTATTGAATAATACAAAATTATTATAAAAATCCAATTTAGCAAAAAAAGAATTTAATTTCTTTAAAAAGGTTTCTGGAATATTTTTTATATAATTAACAAGCCCTTGTTCTTGCTCTTCAGGAATATTTAACTTATCTAAAACAATATTATCACTCTCTGCAAATCCTAATCCTCCTAAATATCTTGCAATTATCACACCCTGGCATAAAGGATAAGAAGATGTCTCAAACGAGAATAGTGTCCCGGGTGGACTGACTAAAGGAATGTCAAAATGTTGGTGATTATCAGTAGCTGCTTCTAATATGCCAGACTCAACATCTTGGTAGATTACATTTATGGGAAGACTTGTAAAACAACCTGGTTCAGTAATATGAGTATGTGTTTCGCTTCCGCCACCATCCCCATAATTAGCATCACCTCTAAGCAATTTTTTGTAAAAAGAATTTACCTCTGGATGTCCGTCACCATCTATATCATCGCTTACTATTGTCCAATATAATTCATCTGGTCTCTTATCAAACATTGCTATTAAATTAATCGGCATATTTATATCAAAATTTGCCTGTCCAAGAATTATGTTCTGAGTAGGTGGATCGTTATCAGCATGCGTACTATCACAATTAATAGTATGTTCATGACTCTCTATCGTTGTAACGCTAGCTATTATAGGATCTGATCGTCTAGGTGCTGAATTAAAACCTCCTCCAATATTTCCTGCCACTTCGTGATAGTGAAAAGAATTCCCTCCGAAATTTCCAGTAATATCATTTCCCTTTATATAAAAATTATCTTGGTTATTATATCTTGTAAATCCTGCTGGCAAAATTGGATTATTAAAAATTGCAATTGCATCAGCTGGAATTTCTTCAGGTATACCATTGTTATATTGTATTACCTTAAGAGTTCTATAGGGCGGATCCTGACTTTCAGAACTAGATTCAAGCCCAGACGGCGGAACTATACTTGTTTGATGAGAATGGTTCATAGGCAGTATCCTGACCCATGGAGGCCCTGCAAAACCTGCATTATCTGTTGTAAGAATTCCCGCGACGTCAGTGGTTGGAATGTCAATATGAAAGACAAGACGATGACTATGACTAGCGCTTCCAAAATTACCGTAATTTTCAGCACCCATAGGAAACTTTTCATAAAATGGATCTCCTGGATTACAAGATATACATTCCCAGCCAGCAGGCAAACCAGCTCCGTCCCAAAATAGAATTAAATTAGGTTGTAGTTTATCAACAACTACTCGCGGTGATATTGTGCTTTGAAAATTCATTTTCACCGAAGAATTATTAGCTGCCTCCACAGTCATTGAAATTGTTACTTTCTGCTGAACAGGGTTGTCTTCGTCTGTAAAATTACTGACATAAAAAATAAGATTACTGATTTTTATTCTATCAGAGGTTATTAAATTACCATTTTTAGCCAAATAATCTCCGATTGAACTGCAATTACCACCTGCATCTGCTCTACAAAACTGTATATTTGAATCAGAAGAATCAGTAAAATCGATTTCTGAATCAGCGCTGTTTGCTTCACTGTCATCAATACTCCCCATTCTAATTTCTCTAGTCATTATTTCCATTGTATAACGGGCATTATCTTCTATTTCTTTTAATTGATTAACCCTTTCTTTGCCTTGAAGCGAGGAAACAAAAATCCCTATTGCCGCGCCAATCACTAATGCAAAAATAGTTATAGAAACAAGAAGTTCTATTAGTGTAAACGCTGAACTACACGGAACCATACGCGGAACTACGCTGATTTTATTTTGTTTTTTCTCTCGCTGTCTCATAAATTCTCCTTATTATTTGAACACCGTTAAGTGCTCCAAAATTTATCAGAAACCCTAATTTATAATCAGACCCTTTTAAATAATGCCAAAATTGTTTGATATCTTCTTTTATTAAATCTGGCTTAGCTTTTAACTCTATAAAAATAATATCATCAACTATCAAGTCAGGAATGTAAGTGCCGACTTTTTCATTGTTATAATAAACATCTATTCTTTTCTCTTTCTCAACCTTTAATCCTTTA
This sequence comes from Minisyncoccales bacterium, assembly GCA_049642725.1. Lineage (GTDB taxonomy): Bacteria > Patescibacteriota > Minisyncoccia > Minisyncoccales > JAGMDC01 > JAGLYZ01. The sequence goes on from JBARPC010000040.1 coordinate 5,202, forward strand.
TAAATTAAACCTAAGTAGAAAGCATTATGATAAATTTTTTCTTTATGGTTATTTCTAAATTGCTTATAAATATCATAGGCAATTCCTCTAATAATACATGATTCTTTTGGGTAAAGTAATGACATATTATTTCCGCATAGTTCTGCGTATTGTTCAGCATGGTTCAGCGTTACTTCCAATCATACAAATGGTCTTCAAGGGTGACGGTGTGAGGATTCCCGCTACGGTCAGTCCAACCGACCTCTGATGTCACTTTTATATAATGATCTGGAGCTATAATTACTTTGTCTAGCTTGATTAAACGAGAAAATTTAGTTAAATTACCTGTTACATCATGAACATACTCGTTATTTTTAAAATAAACTTGACAATCTGAACCGCAATCCCAAACATCTAACGGTGGAGGAATAATATATTGTATAATTCCACCCGTACCTTCTGTTATACATGCTTGTTCATTACCTATTCCTTTTATGCCTTCATCAAAATCATTTCCTGCCAGCCAGTTGCTGTCCCTGATATTTTTTACCACTTCTATTCCTTCCTGGGCCAAATTCACAGCAATGATTCTGTCAGGACTTACCCGGCTGATAGAAATATTATAAAGGATTAAGCCGGTAACACCTACTAAACCAACAGTGATGACTGTGATGGCAACCAAAACCTCAAGCAAGGAAAAACCGTTTTTCAAACGCCAATTTGTTATACGAAATTTTTTATATAGATTTTTTTTAAACTTAATTTTAGACATATATTAAGCACCAAATTCAAAATTACAAATTCCAAATAATATCAAAATTCAAATATCTAAATTCAAAAAGATTTTGATTTATCTAAAATAGCAGCAAAGATTTTTACCAATTCTGTTGTTTCTTGCAATAAAGGTTTTATTCTTTCTTTAAATTCTGGATTTGCTTCAATTATTAAATTTAACCAATAAATAGTTTCTTTACCTTCTTTTCTACAAATTCTAATTCTGAATTTAAAATCTTTTTTGGTTTCTGTTTCATTTGCTTCACGGTAATTAGCTCCCATTGAAGTCCCAGAACGAACAATCTGATCAATTAGTTTAAAGTTTATTGTATTTTTAGGTAATGCTTTTGCTAAATGAATAATTCTTTTACCAAATTCAAGGGTTCTATCTTCTAAATCATACTGTTTTGGATTTTGAATTTTGGTCATTATGATTTATTTGGAGCTTGTGATTTTTAATTTTGAATTTACACTATTGTATCTCAATCTTCCCGGCTGAAGTAACAGTGACAGTTCTGGTAGAGCCGTCAGACGCTGTTAAGGTAAACGTATGGTCAGCAGCAGGATAATCACCTTGCATATAAGTAGTCCCGGAAGGAGGAGTAAAATAAATACTCAAACCTTGAGTTATGGTTATATTGTATTCTTCTTGTAAAAGAATCTCTTCAGGATCTATACTACCTGCATAATGCTGAAGATTTGAACAAGCCGTTTCATTATAAAATATAACATACTTCTGTGTATTTGGGGTATAAATTCCGTAGCCACAGGGAACAATCTCATCACCCCACCCATCTATTTGAGTTTCAGCTGCCATTGCCATATTTTGAACACGCCGGAGGTCGCTTGCTAACTGCCGGGCTGCTCGGTCAAGGTCTGCGGAAGGCCTGGGATTAATAAATACTACCGCAAAAAGCATAAACATGATAACCACTACAACCACAACTTCAATCAGGGTCATTGCCTTATTCATTTTAACATTTAAACATTTTAAACATACAAACATTTTTAAATTTTTATTTTGCTTCTTTAAAACACTTTAATAACTCATCCTCAATAAGTAATCTTCTTACATCTGAATTTGCTATTAAAGCATAAGAAGGTTTATGCGACAAACCAATATACTCTATTTTCTTTTTCATTGAACGTGCTTTCTTAATTGCTGGAATAAGATCGGTATCAGAGCTGACTAAAATTGTTGTATCATATATATTTTCATATGCCCCAACTAATAAGTCAACTGCCATTAAAACATCAACTCCTTTTTCGTGATATTTATCAGTTTTTAACATATGGCCAAAACCTATTTTCCATCCTTGTCTTTGAAGTTTTCCTAATAAAATTCTCTGGTTTCTCCACAATTTCTGGCTTTTTAGATTACCTATTTCTGCTCTAATCGCTCCAATGTAATATTTTTTTAAAACTAAACTTCTTTTGCCAATTAAAAATTGGGTAAATCTTTCATAATCAAAATCTAAAAGATTTGTAAGTTTCAATTCTTTTAAACGATGATAAAAATTACTGCCATCAATTATTATAAAAACTCTTTCATCCATACAAATAAAAACCCTACGAGGTCAAAAAGACGTCGTAGGGGGAGTTAACTACTCTAATCTTAACAAATCTAAAAACCTTGTCAAGACCCCATTTTAACTTTTTAACATTTAAACATTTAAACATAAACTTTTAAAATTATTCCAAATTGTTTCAAATTATCTCAAATTATTCCAAATGAATATCAAATGACAAATTTCAAATTATTATTTTAGTAAAATAAATTTAAATAAAAATTTATTAATTCTTTTCCCCAGAATAAAGCGATAAAGGTTCCGGTTACTAAAAATGGTCCAAAGGGAACTTCTGATTTTAAAGTTTTTTTGTGGGCTAAAATTAGCCCTATTCCCATTATAGCACCAATAAGAAAAGCAAAAAAGAGAGCCACAAAGATATTTGGCCAGCCAAGCAAAAGACCCATTAGAAAAGCCAGCTTTATGTCTCCAATTCCCATTCCTTTACCCTTAGTGACGAGAACTATTATTAAAAAGAAAGTTGCTGCCCCAAATGCAGAAATCAATACTGAGTAAAAATTATTTAATTGAAAATTGAAAATTAATTGGTATAGCAATACCAATAATATTGCAGGGAAAATTACTTTGTCGGGAATGATATAGTGTTTCAAATCATAGACGAAAATGATTATTAGAACGCTAGCGATTATTAATAAAAAAACAAAATTAAATAAATCTAAATTAAAGAGGCCGAACCTCGTTTCGAGGTTCGGCCTCAAAAAAATTAAAACAAATAAAAAAGCGGTTGCCAGCTCTACCAGCGGATATTGAATAGAAATCGGTTTTTGGCAATACCGGCATTTGCCTTTAAGAATTATAAAGCTCAATAAAGGGATTAAGTCATACCATTTAAGTTGATGTTTACAATGAGGGCAATATGACCGGCCGGATAAAGCGCTTTCTTTCTTCTCTAATCTATAAATAACGCAATTCAAAAAGGAACCAATAACTAATCCAAAAATAAATACAAAGAAATATAAAAGAAAGTTGAGCATTATTATATTATAACCAACTTATATTAATTTACAAACACAAAAACAGCGAAAGCCGAGCTTTCGCTGTTTTAAAAATAGAGTTGACCCCATCTCCTATTGACAGGCACAGGCATCACCTACTGAGCAAGCATTGCACGCTCCACCAACAGCAGCTGGACTAACGGCGTAATCAAGAGAACGTAAATAACCATCTACGCAATGAAACTCACCTGAACCGGGAAGTTCAGGACTAACAGCACAATACCCTTGACCATCAGCGTCAACAATAATAGTTGGGTTCGTACCAGCATTAGCAAGAATATCTGCACAAAGATCGATAAAAGAAGTATCTGTACAAATGACCTCGTTATAATCATCATCCTCGCTAAATTTAATTTCAGCTACACTACGAATCTGGTCCATACTGCTTATTACTCGTGCATCCTTTGCTCTGTCTCGGGCGCCGGCGAGGGAAACCAAGACAATTGAGGACAAAATTCCGATAACCGCAATAACTACTAATAACTCAATTAGGGTAAAACCTCGTTTAGTAAATTTTTTCATATTAAATTTAAATTAAAAGCTTTTAATTTTTAGGATTCGACCTTTTATTATTTTCTTTTTTTATTATAACCCATTTTTGGAAATTA